>DAINPB010000006.1:29559-91006 GCA_036743655.1 Candidatus Saccharimonadota bacterium | reverse complement strand
TGAGTTCAGCTTCTTCAAGTAACGTATCAAGTTCTTCGCTGAAGTTTTCGTTTGATAGTTGCAGTTCTGGGATACGGTTTTCGTAATAGAGGGCAACCGTAGAGTTATCATCAACTGCTTGTTTGAAATTGTACTTACTAACATAATTACCAAATACCTCACGAGTTTTTTCAGTCTCGCCAGCTATAAGCGGAGTTCCTGTAAAACCTATAAACCGCGCATTAGGCAAAGCGTTTCTCATATTAAGTGCTAAACTTGCGTATTGCGTGCGGTGCGCTTCGTCGGTCATGACAATAATGTCATTGCGTTCTGAAATAGTTGGGTATCGTTCACCCTCTGGTGTTTGGAATTTATGGATTAGGGTAAATAGGTAACGATGATCTCCAGCTAACTTATTTTTTAGATCCGCGCCATCACTGGCCCTAACTTGGTCCTCCCGTTCGGTTACGGCTCCTGAACGAGCGAAGTTTTTATATATTTGGTCGTCTAGATCGATACGATCAGTAATAATAACAAAGGTCCAGTTGCCACGCTGTTTACGCAACACTTTTTGCGCAAAGAAAACCATTGAATAGCTTTTGCCGCTACCTTGCGTGTGCCAAAAAACACCTAATCGTCCGTCTTTTCCTTCACGCAAGCTTTGAAATGCGTTATTCACTCCAATATACTGATGGTTCCTTGCGATGATCTTTGCTGTGCGACCTTGATCATCAATAGTGAATAACACAAAGTTCTCGATAATATCTAATATGCGATCAGGAGCGCAAGTAGCACGAAGGGTAGTATCTAAACTAATAATCCCAGCTTCGCCTTCGTCATTAATACGTTTCCATTCACCAAAGTGGTCAAGCGAGGCAGTCATGCTCCCAACTTTTGTGTCCGTACCATTACTGATGATAATAAACTGGTTGTACCAAAAGAGTTGAGGAATTGTATCACGGTAGTCGCGAACATTATCACTAAAGGCATCGTTAGCTTTTTCACTCGGTGCTTTAAGTTCTATATGGACTAAGGGTAAACCGTTAATAAAGCAAAGTACATCAGGACGACGTCTATGTAGTCTACCCAAGATCCAGAACTGGCTGAATGCGATAAATGTATTATTCATAGGGTTTTGCCAGTCCACTATCGTAATAGTGATGTCTTCTGTCTCTCCGTTGTCGTTTAAGAAACTGGCCTTGCAGCCGTTTTTGATAAGAATGTATACTTCATGGTTTGCGGCAACAGGGCTCATTGTTGAGCGATCGCGCTGTAGCTCTAAGATAGTTGCGTCAATAGCTTCGCTCGGTGCATCCGGATTAAGCTTTACAAGAGCAGGGCGTAAGTACTTAATAAGCACTACTTCATCTAGGCTTTCGCGGCCAGAAATTTCTTGAAGGCCGCCATCTGATTCTGCAAATGCATCACTGACAGTCCAGCCAAGTTGTTCTAGTAGTTTCAATGCTGGTTTTTCTGTTGTGGCGTCTTCGGAATTGCGATTCATACTATCTCTCAGTCTCAGTTGACACTAAATGAGACAAAAGCAAATTACGAGTTTTGTATAAAATATGATTCCTGTTTTTCAGAATGTTGATCATTTTAAGGATTGATTTTGCATAAAGATTAAACCTTTCAACAAGATTCTCCGGTGGAATAAAAAAATCAATTAAGTTAGCTTGATTTCTACTAAGACCAGGTACGGCAGTGTCATTGTTGATGAACTTCTGTCTCTCAAGATAGTAGTAAAGGTAGGGCAGCGGATAGGCTGACTTTATGTAATACACCGTGTCGATAGGATAAAATGATTTTTCACTCCAGAAGACACTGCCAACATTGCCCTTCCTGCCCAATATAATACCCGGACCCTTCACAAGACTTTCGTTGTGAGTTCCAACTTGCCCGCTAGACCCGTACACAGGGTATTCACCCTTTTTTCGAGCAGCTTTAGTTAAAGATTTTCCATACCTAAGATCGATAACTTCTTTAAATTTTGTTGTTTCCCAGTCCACTGTTTCTGATTGCTCAAAATAATGGGCATAAACTAGCATGGACATTTTTTCAAGAATTCTGATCCTTTTTGCATTGTTATCTATTAGATCATCATAAACACCTAGTATGCTGGCAATTTTTTGTTGCTCTACCTTGTCAATATTAGGGAGGGGTATGTCCTTTATTCTGAATAGTGCAAGCTTAGGCTGAGATGTGCCAACTATGCGTGACTTAATCTCATGCTTCCCCTGCTTGCTCTTTAGAAAATAGGAGATGTATTTCGGTACATATGAACTATCAATATTACAAATCTTCGCAGCATTTTCAGTTAAATTTGCACCATCAAGTATTTTCGGCACCATGCCTACAAGACCTATAGTACCCGCTATGCTGATATACACATCAGAATCCGAAATTGTGTATCGAGATACTTTTGATTGAGTTTCGGCATCGATATATTTTACCGAATCCACATTCACACCATTTTTAGAAAAATCGGTAACTCGAATATATCGATACTGAGTAGACTTGTCTTGCACGAGCTTCCCTTTAGGCAGGCGTTTTCCACCTTTTACATCAGCAATGTCACCTATCAATGTCATGATTCAATATTTCCGTGACATTGCTATCAATTAAAGTCTCTAGTTCATGTGCTTCTGCATTTAGTAGGGCCAGATCTTCGCTTAGTCTCTCGAAATCAGCTAAAAAATTAACGTCTTCAACCTCACTATCGTTGACGCCTACATATCGCGCAGGATTAAGTGTCCAATCCTGCGCCTCTATCTCGTCGACCGTTGCAACCTTGCATAGCCCCAGTGAGTCTTCGTACTTCTTAGTACTTAAGCTATGTTCTTTGAACAGCTCTTCGCTACCTTGAATGAACTCCGGCTCTTCATCTTTATAGAGTTTTACAATGTTTGCTATAAACTCAATTTGTGCTGGCGTGAATTGGCGGTGAGCGCGATCGATCTGGCTAAAGATGTGTCTCACATCCAGGAAGAGTACCTTGTCTTGACGCACACTACCCAATTTATATTTATCTAGAAACCAAAGCTGGCAAGGCAAAGTGACTGTGTAGAACATATTTGACCCTATAGCTACCATAATGTCCACAGCATAAGATTTAATTAATTTCCTTCTAATTTCAAGCTCACTATTTCTAGCGTCACTTGCACTGTTGGCCATGACGAAACCGGCTCTTCCATCTTCATTTAATGCGCTATAGAAATGCTGAATCCAGAGGTAATTTGCGTTATCAATTTTGGGTATGCCAAACACATATCGAGGATCGTTTTTTATGCGATCCTTGTCCACTCCATCTACATTGAATGGAGGATTAGCCATAACAAAGTCAAATTTACCGACCGATTCATGTATGTCGTCGTAAAAACTGTTTCCTTGGCGAATATCGCCATTGAGCCCATGAACCGCAAGGTTCATTTTGCCCAGTCTCACAGTCGCAGCAGTTTTTTCTTGCCCGTATACTGAAAGAATACTACTCTTAGGGTTACGGTGTATTTTTAAGAACTCTGCACTTTGTACAAACATACCACCCGAACCACACGCTGGGTCATAGATTCTGCCTAAAGTCGGCTCAATAATCTCAACGATCAGTTTTACGATAGATATTGGGGTAAAGAACTCACCACCACCATGCCCTTCAGCAAGCGCAAATTTGCCAAGGAAATATTCGTAAATTTTGCCAAATACATCACCTTCAGCAAAGCTAATTGAATTGAAGTTCTTAAGCAAATCAACAAGTATCTGATTATTAATTGTGGTGTAATTCTTCGGAAGTACACCTCTCAAGTCCTCGTTCTCACGCTCAATCGCTCTCATGGCATCGTTTATTGCTTTACCTATGTCTGTACCTTCAGGCAAGTTCAGGAGTGTCTTATACCTTGCTTCATTGGGAAGATACATTACGCCTTCAGCTTGAACGTCTATTTTATCAGGATTATCATTGTCTAGTTTTTTGGCAATTTCAGTAAATCTATAGTCCGCATATTTCAGAAATATTAGACCTAGTACTGGTGTTGAGTATTCGTTTGAGCTAAGCTCCGAGTTTGAACGCAGGTCATCGCATGCCTTCCATAACTGGTCTTCAAGTTTTTGCAATTTATTTATAGCCATACTACGCAATATTATAGCTGACAAGAGTTAAAACCGTTATTTATTTTTGGCTGAAATTATCTACAATAACAACTTCATGCAGAGCATTTAGTTTGCTCATTATCGTTTCTTACCAAACAACCCCAAAAAGCTGGGAAATTTACCTTTTGCTGCGTTTAGGGCTACTCGCATTTGTGGTGAATACCATCCTGCCTGATACTTCGCCCGTTGCTTGAGCCTGTTGTCCCCGGGAGCGGAAAGCTAGCGATAAACTTTGCTAGTTGGTCTACGTCTTTGCGCAGATCCACCTCGATCCAATTATCCATAGCTTCATGCTTAAGTAAATCTTGTTTTTCCTCATAGAACAGATCATCATCAAACCAGAGAAAGGGTTTCGTAAAGTCGATACCTCGCGTCTTGGCTGTCTGCCAAGACGTTGCCTTGATTTGTTTTAGTAGCTCAACGGTTTCTTCGTCAAATAAATGTGAGATGTGACGAACTGGTGCGGAGGCATCGCCATTACAATGAGTTGTGAGCCAGTAAGTAGAATCGGGGTAACGTTCTAGTACAAGTTTTAGAAACTCAGGAGCGTGGTTCGCAGGACTTAAATCGTTTGCTAGTAATACGCCGTCAATGTCGAGGTAAATATTGAGTGCCATAAGTACTATTATGCGCTAATAGCAATCCGTATGTGACGTAGGAGGAAAATCGCCACCAAATGTCGGATCAGTCCTTGTTGTACAGTGTATCGAATTATCTGGTTGTGGAGCTGGGCTAGTATACGTGGTAGCGGGGCCCTGCTTAGGCTGTGATGGCAAACAGCCGAGCGGGTCATTAGCTGTTGGTGTTGAATCACAACCATGAGTACCAGTATCAAAAAGTTTCACTGCATCCTGCCACCCCGTCTGATAGCCTTTTTTCGCCCCTTTCGTATAACCCGTCTTTGCGCCGGTAACCTGACCTTTTCCATACGCATCAGCGAATACGTAGTGCTTGGTAGCGAAATAGGTTGCCACACTAGCCAGCACTATTAACAATGCTGTAACAGCAAACAAACCGATAAGTTTGTGTTTATTCTTCACAGGTTTACTATAGCAGCAATATAGTTTGAAGCGTTTACTCCCGTTGCGATAGCGTCTACGATGGCCCTCCATTTATATGAATTTACCGTTTAATTAACCTTTCCCTTACGTAGGCTCTCTAGTGTACATCCCGTAACCCCTCTAGCAAGGTAGTACTTCGTCTCCACCTTGCCAAAGTGGCTGGCGGGATGTCCTTTGCCTGCCGTTACGTAAGTAAAGGAGGGTAAAA
Source organism: Candidatus Saccharimonadota bacterium (assembly GCA_036743655.1). Taxonomy (GTDB): domain Bacteria; phylum Patescibacteriota; class Saccharimonadia; order Saccharimonadales; family UBA4665; genus DATHNF01. The sequence continues at coordinate 85,615 of DAINPB010000006.1, read as the reverse complement.
CCATGAAAGTATCAACCTTATCAAGGCGAGCCATTGGTAGGCTAGCGCTTGAGCAAGCAGCTATAAAAGAGGTCTGCGTATGTCAGTACTACGACCTGAGAGACAAGCTGAGTGAAGTTAGCTCATTAGAGCTAATACATATCATCAACCATAACTATGACTGCGCCACATGCGGCCGGAAAGGAGCCTGACATGGACACAGCAGTTGCTACTTACAATGGTTGGAGTAATAGAGAGACGTGGTTAGCGTCTCTCTGGCTCAGTAATGACGAATCATACCTTGATCTGCTGAGTGAGGCCGAGAAGCTCAAAGGCGATACGTACAACAAGGCCGAGTGGCTTGAAGAACGCTTACAGAATGCTTTTTGCGAGCTGTACGGCGACGCCAGCTTCTGGACTGACCTGCTTGGTACGGCACTCAGCCGCGTCAACTGGTATGAGCTGGTGGAGAAAAACTAACACCAAAGCCCTGAGCATGGCGGTAAACTGCTCTTACTCCAAAGAACATAACTCATTCGGTTTGGTAACCTCAGTCCACACCGCTCTATTTTGACTACCACTATTTTGTAAGGCTTTCAGCGTAGTTGTCAGCACCGTCAAATCATCTATACCGGTGTTATCGAAGACTTTGCTTAAGTGTTCCTGTAGTTTAGTCTCTGTTTTGCCGTCACTACACACAAGTAATATGGCCGGGTAGTTATTCTCTGTCTCAGCTTCCCAGTCGCCGGAATCAAAATGTTCAATATAATCATTAATGCGTTTCTTGAGGACAAACAACGGATCATTGCCCAGGATCTCCAGTAGGTATTCGTTGGGCTGTTTATCACTTGGTTTAATGCGGGTCAGGCATAAGTCCGGCTTCTTGTCAGGGAAATAGTCATACTTAGTTAGCTCCGTCTTAGTGAACATATGAAAAGTACCCGGATACGTCTGCCTGATAGCCAAAAAGATTCTGAGCGCATCCACGTACCGGTTAATATAACTAAGGCTAAGGTTATTGTTGTTGTACATGGTGTGCAGCGACTTAGGGTCAAATTCGTGCTCTGTTTTCAGCAGATTCATGGCCTTTGGCAGTAAGTAGTAGCTGGCAGCCCTGAACTGAAACTTGTATGACTTGTCATAATTACGCTCCAGGTAGCCTTTTGCTACCAGTTTCTTCAAAGCAATGTTTGTTACCGTGCTATTACTATCATTCCTATAGCTTGCCAGTAACGGTGCCGTCATGAAACGAAACTTATATACCAGCTTTAATACATGAACCTGTTTAGCATTTAACCGATAATCTTTAACATCAGGCATGGACGTTGATACTCCTACTCACTACAACAAAAGCCCGCGCCCCTTAAACAAAAGTTCTACTCTGTCTCCTTATAGTATATATAAAAGAAGGAGAATATAAATAGAGTTTTCAATCTGTTAATCATTGAAAGACTTTAATAAATCGATATATTAAAGTCTTGGATCAGTTGTGGACAAGGTGTTTGGAGAATAGTTACCTGTTTGTATACTGAAATCAGGAAGACTTGTGCGCCTTGCGAGGTATCATAAGTCTTTCCTTTTTAAATTTGCTAGAATAAGACCAGATTATGAGTGACGAAGCAACCAAAGCATACCTGAGCAAGCAGATAAAAAGACTGCGCGACGACAATGGCTATACCCAAGAACATGCCGCCAAACGCGCAGGCATCTACTTTAATCATTACGCACGTATAGAACGAGGCGAGATTATGCCTAAGTACGAGACTATCCAGAAGCTTGCTAAAGCTTACGGCGTTCAACCGTCCGACTTACTCCCATCATAGCCGGATAGTTAAGCAAAAGCTGTGTATAACTCCTTGAACTATTCAAGCATGAATAGTAAACTATTCTTATGTGAATAGTGTTCACCGGAGGGCAAGCAAATGGCAAACGGCAAGGAAGTAGCAGCAGAAGACCTGGCGATACAGAACACGCTCGCAATGAGCGTACAAGAACGCCTTGAGCTACTGGCTACCCTTATTGTCGATAAGATGATAGAAGATCAGCAAAATGGCGAACCCCTCCTTAAAAAGATCTTGAGGCTTCAAAATGCTCAATAAAGTACTCGTCAAAAACGCAGTAGGCGCAATCCGTGTCTCAACAACTAAGCAAGGTGTTGACGGGGACTCGCCTGATGACCAAAAAGATCAGATAGAACGCTACGCTGCCGGTAAGGGCATGACGATCACCAAGTTCTTCGTATTTCTAGAATCAGCCTCAAAAGAGCTACAGCCCATGCAGGAAGCGATTAATTACTGCAAAGACCCTAAAAATGACATCCAGCACTTCATTATTAAATCCATAGATCGCTTTACTCGTGGCGGTTCCGACTTTTACGGCCCTCTAAAGCGGCAACTTGATGACTGCAACGTTGCCTTAGTAGATATTTACGGAGTAATTAGCAGTCAAAAGATAAATACCCTTGAACATCTTGGAGTGAAGTATAAGTGGAGTGAGTATTCGCCAACTAAAAAAGCTGAAATCCTTGAGGCAGAACGGGCTAATGACGAAATCCGCGACATCCAGACTCGTATGATCGGCGCACAGATACGATATGCCCGTATGGGCTATTGGGTAAGGCGCCCTCTCTATGGCTTCGATAACGTCCATGTTGAGACCCGTGACGGCAAGCGCTGTGTGCTACAGCCAAACGACAGCGAGGCGCCACTCGTCGTTAAAATGTTTGAGCTTCGTGCTCGTAATACTATGGAAGATATTGAGATCGTCGATGAACTTAATAAGCTTGGCTTTCGTACCCGTGAGAGGGTAGTGCGCGACAAAAACGACCCCACCAAGATAGTAGACATACTTGGCGGCTATGTTCTAACCCTCAAACAACTGTGGCGTATGGTTGAAAATCCGGTCTACGCTGGTGTAAATCCAGAGAAATGGACACAAGATAAGCCGGTAAAGTGTATGTTTGACGGGCTTGTCTCTTTTGAGCTTTTCAATGCAGCAAATAGAGGCAAACTGGTAATAACCGAAGATGCCGAGGGTGTGCATATTTATAGGCGACAACCTCCCGCCTACCTTGTAAATAAAGGCGCTAAAAACTATATGTTTCCGTTTAAGCGCATAGTCATGTGTTCTATATGCGAAAAACCGTTGTATGGCAGCGCTTCAAAAGGCAAACGTAAATACTATCCCGTATATCACTGCTGCCACCGCGGCCACCATTTTAGAAAGCCTAAGCCAGAGTTTGACGCTTCTATCGAGGCATTCGTAAAGTGCGTTAAAGTCTCAGAGGACTATAGGGAGGCACTTTTAAGTGGTGTTGGCGAGGCTTTTGATAAGCAGCAGCTCGTCGTTCACAAAGACGCTGTTACGATCGACGTGCGTGTTGCCGGGCTGCGTAACCAAATCAAGCAGGCCGTTGATAAGATTAAGTATTTAAGCTCCGAAGCCACTATCAAGTATATGGAGCAGGACATTGTGAAGCTAGAAGCAGAGATTAGTGGGCTTATGGTAGAGAGGCAGAAGACTGAGCCGCAAGAACCAACCGATATGGAGAAAATGAAGGCCTACGTCGACTACCTTTTGGCACACCTGGAAGAACTACTGTTAAACTACGGTAATCCAGTGCTACAAGCCAAGTATTTTGGCGTTATCTTCAACAAAGCCCCAACTTATGACAATATCGTATTTGGCACACCAGATATTAGAAAAATAACAGGGGTGAATGAGGTCTTTGTATCGAAAAAGTTCGACCCAAGACTTATGGCTGGGGATGAGGGATTCGAACCCCCGATCCTGGGACCAGAACCCAGTGCCTTACCGCTTGGCCAATCCCCAGTATTGTAACGAGATCAACCTAATGGTTTTTCTCATCGCGCCGGATGTCGAAATGGATTCGTCATGCGGGCTGCTCTTTTCTCTCGGCACGGGAGCCTTTGCTATGTTCAAAGCGTCGGGCTATAGTGAGCTACAAGGGGTGATTATACTAAAAATTGACGCGTGAAGCTAGTCTGCTACAATGGGTAGCGTTAACAATTTAAATATACAGAGTGTGGCGAGAGATCTAGCTCGATGACCCACCAGCAACCTATCGGGTTAACCGATGTTGGTGCTCCATCTAGTCCCGGCATCGGGGAAGATATTGCAACGGATTGCTATCCTTTCTCGGTTTTACGGGGGAAGGATATTTTTATGTCAGAAACATGTATCCGGCCACAAGTGCCGAATTTCGAAACGGTCGAAGATTTGAAGAGAGGATTGACGGCCAAGGCCAACTTCGAGCACGTTGACCTCTATCCGAGAGATGGATCGGTGTTATTGGGAGAAGTTGAGGCCAAAGTTGCCGAGCTAGCCGGGGTTTCCGAAGAGCAATTACTGGTCTACAACTACGGCATGGCGGCTGTCACCGACGCCATCGATGCCGCGCTGTACGCCGCCGATAAGCCGACACCCGTGCTCGCGTGTTCGCAAGAAACGTATACGCAGACCAAGCGCTACATCGAGAACTTCATACGAGGCAATAGAGCCAAGGTAGTCTACTTCAACAGTGGCAATAATGACGAAATCGCGCGGGTTATTGATGAGCGGCAGCCTGATGTGATCGTCACCGAGACAATATCGAATTACATTAACGTGCCTGTTCTCGACACGCAGTTCCTGCTTAATTATGCGAGTGCTAGAGAGAAACCGCCGGTCATCGTTCTGGATAACACGCTACCCCTGTCAACGGGGTTGCCACTCGACGAAATGCTCACAGAGGAGGCTAAGGTTATCGTCGTAGAAAGTGGCACAAAATCATACGGGTTGAACGCCGCCCCGTTCGGTGTCGGCTACACTAAGAACACCGAGCTGCACGACTGGCTCAGGCGCTATCGCCGCACGCGCGGTAGTTTGCCCGTGCCTGCTAGTCTGGAGCTCATTGCGGAGTGTCTGCCGGAGAGCCGTGAGGCCTTCGACGACAGAAACTACGAGCTATTCCAGACAACCGGCCAGATTGCGCTGGCACTTGCGGCGCGGGCGGAAGGTAACACCGACTTCGTCATTTCGCACCCGGTGCTGCCGCACCACACCAATCATGATTTCTATACTACGCAGTATCCGGATGGTGGCACGCCGCTGTTCTACATCCAATCTGATAGATTCGATCAGTTTGAAATAGGGGCTTTACTCTGGGATAACGACGATGTCAGGGAACAGGCCCAGCTCGGACAGAGTTTCGGCTTCGACCACAGCAGAATAGTCTATGACGAGTATGTTGCTGCTGTGCGCATTGTTGGCGGTACCGAAACTGATGGTGAGGCATTGGGCGAAGCCTGTGCGGCCGCATTGTATGGTCGCTGAAAAGCGTGGCGCCAACAGATAGAACGAGTAGGTCTAGTCGAACAGATTGAGATCACGCAGTTCATCAGGCAGGAACCCCTTGGGGTGCTTGAAGCCTGCCTCCCATTTAGTGCCTTTGCCGTAGCCGAGGTCTTTCATAAGTTTGGTCGGGGCATTGCGCAGCTGTAGCGGCACCGGCAGATCAGGATATTCGCGAGCCGTAGACAGGGCTTGGCTCATGGCATTTGCTACTTCGCGAGACTTCGGCGCTTTGGCCATGACAGTAGCACAGTGGAACAGATTGTACTGGGCCTCCGGCATGCCGATTCGCTCGACGGCCAGAAAGGTAGAGACTGCCAAATTAAGCGCCGCCGGTGCCGCAATACCGATGTCTTCCGAGGCGAAAATGACCATCCGCCGCGCCACAAACTTAGGGTCTTCGCCCGCCTGCAGCATCCGCGCCAGATAGTAGAGTGTGGCGTTGGAGTCCGAGCCGCGCATAGATTTAATGAAGGCGCTGATAATGTTGTAGTGATTTTCGCCCTTCTTGTCGTAACCGGGTAGCTTGGTTTGGGCGGCGGTTTCGACGATCTGGGACGTAATGGGTTTATTGTCGGCCAGCTGCAAGGCCAATTCCAGATTGCCGAGAGCGACACGGGCATCGCCGCCGGATAGTTCGGCTAACAGATCGATACTCTTAGTTGGTAACTTCTTGGCGGTTAGTTTCTCGGCTTTGGCGGTTTGTTTGATAATCTGTACGATTTCATCCTTGCTCAGGGGCTCTAGCACCAGGACGCGCGATCGGCTCAATAACGGATTGATGACTTCAAAACTAGGGTTCTCAGTAGTGGCGCCAATCAGGGTGATGGTGCCGTCCTCGACATGCGGCAAAAAAGCATCCTGCTGAGCCTTATTGAAACGATGAATTTCGTCGACGAACAAGATGGTTTGCATGCCTAGCCGCTGATTCTGATTAGCGCGCTCAATGACCTTGGTAACGTCGGCTTTGCCAGCTGTGACCGCACTTAGCTCAACGAATTCTGCCCCTGTTTCACGGGCAATAATCCGGGCTAGCGTGGTCTTGCCGCTGCCCGGCGGCCCCCACAGTATCAGGCTGGTCGGTTGCTTGTGTTCAATGATCTCACGGATAATTTTGCCGCCACCAACCAGATGCTCCTGCCCGACAATGTCGCCCAGATGTTCCGGTCGCCGCCGTTCCGCCAGTGGTCTCTGATCCATAACTCTAGTATAACGGAGATGAAAGCATTTACTTATTTAATATATTGTGTAATAATAAGCGTATATGAATACCATGCCTCGAGAAATCATTGCTAACCCCGATGACAAAGCAGTCATCATGACACCTTCACTGACTAATACTTTTCCAGAAGCACCAGAGGCGTTCCGGGCGGTCGATGACTCGTTTTATGAAAGGCCCGAGGCACATCTGAGGACGCTGGAAGAGAGCGTGTTCTCGTTCCCGTCGAAACAGGGACAACATTTACCCGTCACCTGTTCGCTGATTCACGGCCCAAAAGTGGGTAACGAACTCCTGGTCGTCTATGCTCCGTTCGCTGATGGTGCGCCCAACAGCTTCACCCAAGATATTTGGCACTATATGCGCGCTGATCGCATGATTCCGGTCACCAAGGGTCGTGCTGCGCCGAACAGCTGGAATCAAATCAGCAAATCATGGGTTATGTCAGAACTCCTGCAAGCCACCGACAACGACATGCCGGTGCTAACCATCTTCAGCCCGATCCCGACACACGCTTACAGCCGCGAGGACAGGAAGCGCTTCCGGAAGGGTGACTTCACGCCTGCCGCCGATATCACCGCCGAAGCCATACGACTTGCCCAAGAAAGACTGCACGGTGCCAAGAGCGAAACCCAGATACGTGACCTGCACTTACATGGCGCATCACTCGGTGCCAGCAATGCCGTGGGGGCCGCTAAGGGACTCTCAGAAGCTTTCCACGTACAAAGCCTCACCGCCCAAGAATTAATTATCGGGCCTAAGAGTTATATCCCCGATCTGGCCAAGCGATTCATGGTGGGGCACACCATTGGCGAACCTTCCGGCGAAGTTATTACTAAGCTGGCGCAATATATCAGAATTGGCGAACCGGCTATTCGGCGAATGATAGACCGCGATGGCATCGAACTGGCCGCTGCTGGTCGGGCGATACGCAGCATGCTCAAGTACAGCTACCTCAGAGGACTGACACACCCCGATAAGAATCAAACCCCCGAAGATGTCGATCGCATTGTTCAAGCCGGTGTCAAGGTGGCGATAGTCCTGGCAGCTAACAGCGGATTAACTCCGGACACTGCCAACTACCTATCCCCGGCAGCTCGGGAAACAATCGTGCATGTCCAGGCCGAAAACGGTCACCGTGTCGCTCACTTGCTTGATGAGCACGTAGCACCAACAACGCTGCTGGCTATCATGAATGTCGCTCGTACCAGGCAGTAAGTTGAACAGTATAACCGGTGTTTATTTGTAAAATCGTTGACACAGCTCACATATCGTGCTAGTGTATAAGTAATTGTTCTAAATGAATCCGGGTCTGAGACTAGATAGATTACTCGATTTCATTACCGGCAATCGATGTAACTACTAGTAACAGTAAAGGATTCTTTTTTATGTCATCATACAAATATTCAGTTTATAATTCGGCCAAACAAAATAACCGACGCGGTAATAGCGGCGGTAACAAGCGGCGTGGCGAGTATATCAACCCGCAGCGTTTCGTTCAGGTGGCCAAACCGACGCAGGCCGTGGATTATACGCCACAGCACGAGTTCAGCGACTTCCCGCTTGAGCCAGTCATCCAGGCTAATCTGACAGCCAAGGGCTTCGGCGTACCTTCGCCTATCCAAGATCAAACTATCCCAGTCGGACTTGCCGGCAAGGATATCATCGGCATTGCTAACACCGGCACGGGCAAGACAGCTGCTTTTGCCATACCAGTGATTCAAGCGCTTGTGAGCCGTCAGCAGGCCAAAGCCCTGATCGTAGCTCCCACGCGTGAACTAGCTCAACAGATCGAACAAGAGTGTCGCAGCATCGGTAAAGGCGGCGGCTTCAGTGGCGCCATTCTTATCGGTGGTACGGGCATGGGCGGCCAATTGCGTGATCTTCGCAACCGACCACGTATCGTTATCGGTACACCCGGCCGTATCAAAGACCACATCGAACGCGGCACCCTCAAACTCGACGTCTTCAACATCGTGGTACTCGACGAAGTTGACCGCATGTTGGACATGGGCTTCCTGCCTGACGTCAGCTTCATCCTCAAACAATTAGCGCCGGTACGGCAGTCGTTCTTCTTCTCAGCAACTATGGATCCGCGCGTTCAAGGTTTGATCGGTACCTTCGCCAATGACCCGCAGACCGTTTCAGTCAAAAGCGGCGAGAGCAGTGACCACGTCAACCAAGATGTTGTCCGCTACTCCGGCACTCACGACAAGATGGACAAACTCCATGACATTCTGCTCAAAGAAGAAGTCGCCAAGGTTATCGTTTTCGACGAAACCCAGCGCAATGTCGAACGCCTCAGCAACGAATTAGTTGCCCGCGGTTTCTCGGCTGACGCTATTCACGGCGGCAAATCACAGGGTCAGCGCCAACGCGCCCTGAGTAACTTCAAGGCCAGCAAGACCAAGATTCTGGTAGCCACCGATGTAGCCGCCCGCGGTATCGACGTTATTGACATCACCCATGTCATTAACTATTCGCAGCCACAGTCCTATCAGGACTACGTGCACCGCATCGGCCGCGCCGGCCGCGCCGGCCGCATTGGCCACGCGCTGACCTTCGTGAATCAGTAGACAGTAAATTTGCAATAAATAAAACTAAGTGCTATAATCATATCATTATGACGAATAGCGCAGCCGAAACGGCTCAAACTCCTGAGAAGACACCCGACGAGATGTTTGCTGAACACTTTAGCCTGCAAATCGGAGCAGGAGGCTACTATGTTGAGTACGGCGGCCAGACCAAAGACGATGTAATGACGTACTACGCCTTGGTCATGAAAGAAGAAGAGTATGAACAGCTGCTTGAGGAACAAAACCAACGAGCAGCGGCTAATCACGCCGACTATCACAAATATACCGTCGGTCCAAAGCCTGCTTTTCAGCCATCAGATACGTTGAACTGGGAAACAATGGTCAGCCAGCCGACATTTTCCGGTGGTCACACCACTCGTGAAGAGGCTCTGATGACTGCGGGTAAGCCGCTACTATTCAAAGATTAAGTACTGGCTATCCAAAACCGGCTGCTTATGCTATAATTACAGATAAGAAAGCCTGGCGCTATCGATAGGCGCCTTTTTTATTGCTATGAAGACCACTCAAGACCCCACCAAGATCAGAAACATTGCCATCATCGCTCATGTCGACCATGGCAAGACGACGCTGGTCGACGGCTTACTCAAGCAGTCGCAGACCTTCCGTGATAATCAAGCCGAAATGAGCCAAGATCTGATTATGGACAGCGGCGATCAGGAGAAAGAGCGGGGGATTACCATCACGGCCAAAGTGACAGCTGTACAGCACGGTGATTATCGTATCAATATTATCGACACGCCAGGACATGCTGACTTCAGTGGCGAGGTGGAGCGCACGCTCAACATGGCGGATGGCTGCCTGCTGATTGTCGATGCCCAAGAAGGTCCCATGCCTCAGACTAAGTTTGTGCTGAGCAAGGCGCTGGCTGCCGAGCTCAAACCCATCGTTATTCTCAACAAAATCGATAAGACAGGTGCCCGCATCAGCGAAGTCGAAGACGAGCTGGCCGATCTTTTCCTCGAGCTGGCCGTACACGAAGACCAGCTGCACTACCCGGTGTATTACGCCATTGGCCGTGAAGGCAAGGCGTGGGCCTCGCCACCGGCTGATCCTGGCGCTGCAGCTGACTTAGACCCCATTTTTGATGCTGTAATAGCCAAAATCCCGGCACCAGCCATCCAACTGGACAAACCATTCCAAATGCTCGTAACCGCGCTTTCGCATGACACCTTCAAGGGCAAATACAGCATTGGTCGCATCACACGTGGCCGCATCAAGGCCGGTCAACAGATAGCTGTTTGTAAAAAGGACGGCACCATCACCAACGCCAAAGTCGACACCGTCTTCATGAGCCACGGCGTCAGCAAATTCGAAGTCGGCGAAGGCGTAGCTGGCGACATCGTCCAACTGACCGGTATTGCCGACGCTCAGATTGGGGAAACTATCGCCGACGCCGAACAGCCCGAAGCCCTGCCGGTTATAGAGGTCGAAGCACCAACCCTGCGCATCTATCTTGGCCCGAACACCTCGCCGTTCAAGGGACAGGAAGGCGAATTCAGCACCTCACGCCAAATCGCTGAACGTCTGGCAAAAGAGCTAGAAACCAATGTTGGCCTGCAAGTCGAAGAAGACGGCATTGGCTTCACCGTCTCTGGCCGCGGCGAGCTGCACCTCGGTGTATTGATCGAAACCATGCGTCGCGAAGGCTATGAGTTCGAAGTTGGCCGCCCCCAAGTCGTCACCCACGAAGAAAACGGCCAGACCATGGAGCCGGTCGAAGAAGTTATTATAGAAATCCCGGCCGAACATGTTGGTACGGTTCAGATGGAATTGGGCCAACGCCGGGCAACCCTCAAGGAGCAGTTCGCCAGCCCCAAGGGTGTCACGAAGCTGATTTACGAAATGCCGACCCGCGCCTTACTCGGCATGCGCAACATCTTGCTGACCAACACCAAGGGCACCATTATCATGAACAGCCTAGTCGCCGGCTTCCAGCCGCAAGGCGCCGCGCTGCAACAGCTGCGCAACGGTGTACTGATTAGCTTCGAAACCGGTGTTTCGACCCCCTATTCTTTGCAAAACGCCGAAGCCCGTGGCACCACCTTCGTCGGCCCGGCCGAGAAGGTCTATGCCGGCCAAATCATTGGCCTCAACACCCGCCAAGAAGACATGGAGATCAACATCTGCAAAGCCAAGCAGCTCACCAATATGCGCTCCAGCTCATCCGACGGTGTCGTCCAGCTCACGCCACCAACTATCTTCAGCCTCGAAGAATGCCTCGACTTCATCGAAAACGACGAATTACTCGAAGTCACCCCCAAGAATCTCCGCCTTCGCAAAAAAGAACTTGACCCCAACAAGCGCAAACGCCAGAAGTAGCGCTCATTAGCATCAAAAAAAGTGCTGCTCAACAGCTCAACGGCACGCTTGCCCTCAAAGGAAACAGCCGACAGGCACTTGCCGCCGCCCCGCAAAGTGTTATTATACAATTACTATGAGTCATGAGCTGGAGCCACGTCCGCAACTAATGTCGAGTGAATATTGGGGTGGCATTGATATGTATGAGCCTGATCATTTCGCCGTCGACAAGCAGCCACCAGTGCATATTTCACAGAGAGAGTACAGGGGTGCCGCAATGGTTTTGGCCAGCTGCCTAGAGGAAGTTATCCATGGTGATTACGCCGAGGTGAACTCTGGCGCCAAGGAAAGTTTTGGGCCATCAAGTGATCGGATGGGTGATGGCACGGTGGTAATCGTCGACAGGGAACACCTGTTTCGGTGGACGTACCCTACTGAGCATGATCGTGAGTGGCAATCGTCCGACCCGCCAAGCAGCGCAGCTATTCCTGCTTCTGACCTGGCTGGCTACTGGTCGGACAATCAGCCGCTTACGTTTGATTCATCTCATTTTGGCGATGAACGGGCGGTATTTTTAGAAGAAAAGATGATATACGGGCGTTTTTTGCAGTGGGGCGTACTGATATCGACGAAAAACAACGATAGATTGCTGGCAACCTGGGCATTTAGCGCCCCTTGCTTGGCGCATGGTAGCGTTTCTTTGCCACGTGTTGACGGCGTAAAACTGTTTCGAACAGGCGAGAAGCTGCCCTTGTCGGTACAAGAGGCCATGCCGCAATCTGACCTGCATCTGAATAAGTGCGCCATACGCGCAGTTGAGCGAATCAAGGCAATAAAAATCGTCCATGCTGCCACGGTTAGCTATGAGCCGCAAGCTGACCCCAAGAGCCTCTCAGAGAAGCTGGCCGAGAAATTTGGCAGATTCGCCCCGCCGAGACGCCAATTAATACCAACATAAGCTAGAACAACACACCCCTGTTCGCCAGAGAAACCTCTATCTTGCTGAGCTCTGTTAATGCTACCATAACAGATGGCTGTAAGTATTGCTTTTATAGATATTTTATGGTAATATACTATCACTTCGTTGAGTAATGACTTACTCCGAGGCACCTTGACAAGCAGATTAGAGTACACAAGATGAGCAGTTAGGGCGCACAGCGCTGCGCTTTTACTCCTCATCTTGTGTGTATAAGAAGAAACACACGCTAGCGTATGCTAGGGGCCCCTGTGCCATGAGGAGAAAGCAAGACAATGCGTTGTCGGCGACAGTTCAGCAGTGACTTCGACGGAGGGAACATCAGTGGCGTTCTCATCGTCGACGGAGGCAGTGAGCACATCGACGGTCGCGTCGTGGACATCATCGGGATGCGCGCAACCAAGGGAATCAACGTCAAGCTGATCCCAGTTCTCGGCCTCATCCTGGCGCGCGCGGGCGAAGACGCCTCCACCGCAGTCGACGGCGACCCCCTGGTCTACAACGAGGGAGTCGAGCTGGCCGTCTGCGGAACGACCGTACAGCTCAACATCGAGGTCAAGATCAAACGCGATCTTGACAAGACTGTGGTCGGTGCTGCAATCGTCGAGGTCGTCGCGCCCGAGGTCATGAAGACCGCATCGGAGATCATCCCCCACCTCATCCGCTGTGCCGCAGATCGAGAGACCCAATTCACGACAGGCCTTCGGGAACTTATACGTCCCCAAGGCAGCAGCCCATTCGGCGGCCTGATCGGAGGAGGGCCTCTCGACCTGATCGCTGTACCGGTCTGAGAGACCAAAATCCCAACCAATAGCTAGCGCAACAAGTACCAAGAGTGAAAAATGACGACAGACATGGAACATTCCATGGAATCTCACACTCTTCGTGTGTTTTTCCTTTGTTCTCTATCTGTTTGTCATTTTTCGCTCCATGAATGCGTATTCATGCTGATGAGTCCAAAAGGACGAAAGCGATTCGGCAATTCCAGGTAGCGCTATCTCGGCAGCTACGACATCGTATCATTGTAAAGATTTAGAAAGCATGCTATCGTATGTCCAATATAGACTTGGAGTTATTGAATGCGCCCCGGTGAAGCCAGAGTTTACATCCTTGAAAGAGACCCGGAACTACTTACAGAATTGACTGATTTTGTCACGACAACGGGCGGTGAGGTCGTTGGAGTGGCTGACCCCAGTAAATTTCATATGGATATTGCAGGACACTTTCCGACCAATGCCGGTAATCCAAATGTTGTTTTGATTGATGGTGTACGGAACAGAGACAGAGGACCCGACGAGCGCGAATCGGACAATAGCGATCATTACTTCTCCATGGGCTATAGGCGTGGCTTTATGCATAGGGCTGATACGACGGATAGCCTAGGCGCTGTCGCTATTGGCTATGATCCTGTTATTGTCACATTTGACAATGAACCGGGCGGAGATCCTTTAACGTCTCTCGTCGAATTCGCGACCGGCGCGAATCTCAGCGCTATTGAAGACCGCGAGGCAGCGGCTGTTCGATGGGCTGATCTACTCGAGCCGCATCCTGCCGAGCCTGTATATCTTGAATTGCCGCATGACAAGGTAGCGTTTCTGGGCCCACATAGAATTGAGCGAACACAATGGTTTGACGGGTATACGTTTGGCCAGATTATAAACTCCTTGACTAATCCTGATCCTGACGCCAAACGTTTTGCTGAACCCGTGCCTATGGATGTCAAAGTGCACACTCTATCAGCTACAGAGTCAAAGGGGCATGATACCTGGAATACCGATCCAACCGTAGTTCACTCAGAGGCTACTGAGGAGCCGACTACCTTAAGCCTGCAGGATTTTATCAGAGCCGCAGGCGACTTCCAGGCACGTGATACAGAGGGCGAGATAGCAGCAGATTCCCGCACGGTACAAGCAATTCTTGAAGCCAACGGCTATATCTTTGTCATAAACTCCACAATTGATCGTGGACAACATCGAGAAAGCACCACAACCAAAACAGACAAAATCGCCCTTGATGCACTTTCGGAACTACCAGCTGACTACTGGAAAAGCGTTGGTATGGACCGACCTGTTCTTACCTGAGAGAACGTCCTTTATTAAGATACGCTTACAGCCACTGGGCGACGCCGCCGTGGTGGGAGCAGGTGCCGCTGTGGGATTGGCTGAAGCTGTAGGTGCCGTCGCCACATTGGGCGGTGGCACCAGCGGGAGCGCTCGGGCTGTTGTAGGGGCTGCAAACGGTGTTCCCGGCTGAATTCACATAGGTGCCGTTTGGGCAGGATGGTGCGGCTGGTGCGGGCGCTGGAGCCGGAGCGACGTAGGTGCCGATGGAGGTTACTTCGGTGACGGGTTGCAGGGTTGTGGTGGTGCTGGTGAGTTTTTTGTCGGTTTGTTTGCCGTTGGTGTAGGTGATTTCGTAGGTCAGGTCTTGGCTGCCGTTGACGCCAGCGGTGGTGACTTTGCTAGTGCCTTTGGCGAACGCGGCGCTTTGGATGGTGGTGCTGGTGAACGGAATAGGTTGGGTTTCGGTCTCTGTCTTGGTGGTGATATTTGGTGCGTTAGAGTGGTTGTCGGAGGTTTGGCTCTGTTGTGACGGTGATTTGTTAGCGGTATCAGTAGTGTTTAGAGTGGTTTTGGGCTGTCCGCCGCCAACGATGCCCGCAAAAACGAAAAGGGCGACCACGCCTAACAACACTTTCTTGGCAGTGTGCAGGCTTCGCAACCAATCAGCCGACCGTTTCATAAGTTTCGTTAAAATTATCTTACATTGTTATTAAATGTATATTAAATTTTGTTGAAACGGCGCCGAATAACAGATAAGGGGCTAACCCCACCTCGCAATAGGGGCTAGCCGTAGTGGCGGGTTTTCTATGCTCGACGAGCGACGCGTTGACGCAGATCAGCCCAGTCGTGGCGGGCTATGTCGTCTAAGGCTTCGAACTCTTTGGTGGCAATTCTGTCCCATTTCTTGCTCATGGCGATACTCCCCTAAATCTTAAATACATAGTTAGCATAACCTGCATAGATAAGGTTCGCTGTAAGTTATTTCTCTTTACTCTACGCACCCCTTGTCGACGCTCCACAATTACGAAAATATAAAAGTAATCTGGACTATTGCTCAACAATGAGTTATAAAATATACCAATGATTAACTTCGAAATAGGTTACTGTCCGATCGATGAGTATGACGACGGCAGAGATGACCGCGTGCAAGAGAGTGTTCTTTCTGTCGGGCTGTACACCTTGATGCTCTACCTGAAAGGCCCATCCGGTTTCCGGGCCGCCAAATACCCGACCCAGATACGCGACATTGAGCAGCAGAATACAGGCCTCTGCAAGATAGAATTCACTATTCTGAATGGCGATCTAAATCCGGCGTCAGAAGGGCAGGCACAGCTTCACGACGGATATTGGCAGCGGGCTGCTTCGGCGATGATTACCGTCGGTCAGAATGAAACTCGTGAGGGCTATTTCAAGGACTATGAAGACGACCAAGATCACGAGCTGCAAGCCATCCTCGCAAGTGTCGACACCTTAGCCTACGCCTAGTGCATGGTTTGAGGTAGTGCCTTTCGCGCGAATACCAGGTAAACTTAAGCAATATGACAGCACGTACACATGATTTAGCGGCGGTGACGGCACTGGGGATCGTGGTGCTGCTGGAACCGGCGCGGACGGTGACGCTGGCTACAGCCATTGTCGCGGTGTTTGCCAATCTTATCGGGGGCATCACGCCGGATGTTGATCAGCCGACGGCGCCGTTTTGGCGTAATTTGCCGGTGGGGAAGTTCTTCGGCAAGATTTTTGACCGGCTGCTGGGCGGGCACCGATTCCTCAGCCATTCACTGCTCGGATTGGCGCTCTTCGGTTTCGCGGCGCATTGGCTACTGCTCTTCCTCCAGCCAATTATGAAAAACGTTAATATTGGCCTGGTCTGGTGGGCGTTCATCATCGGTATGGTATCGCACTTATTCATGGACACTTTGACCAAAGAAGGCGTGCCGTGGCTGCTGCCGATCCCCGTTAAGTTCGGCTTGCCACCGCTCAAAGCGTTTCGTATTACGACTGGTAAAGCCGTTGAAACTTTCGGTGTGTTCCCGGTGCTGTTAGTGGCGAACGCCTATCTGTACTATGCGAATTATCATAAGTTGCTTGACTTGCTGCATCACCACTTAGTTTAGCTGAGGATAGTCTATTTGGTGGAGCGTTTCTGGCGATCGGTCTCGTCTTCTATTTCGTGGCCGAGGATTTCTTCTAACAAGTCTTCAATGGTGACAATACCGATGATTTCATCGTCTTTTTCTATGGGGATAAGGTGGGTGCCGGCGCTGATAAATTTGCGGAACATGGTGTCCAGCGCCGTCATACTGCCAACTAATTGCACTGGGTGCAAGGGCATGTCCTCGACACGATAATGGTTCTCGTCAAAATCAATGTCCACGAGATCTTTCATGAGCAAAACGCCGTAGCACTTGGTCAATTTACGGTTGAAGATCGGGATACGGCTGTAGCTTTTAGCCTTGAGCTCGTCGATTTTGGCGTCGTCGAGCTCAGTGCTTAGGGTTAGCCAGTAGGTGTGTCGAACATCGGTCATAATGTCGCGGACGCGCTTTTCGCTGAGCTGCAAGGCGCCGCGCATGATCTCCACCTCGTCTTCGTCGAGTTCGCTTGAGTCGTTTGCCAGGTGCTCGGTGATGAGCAGGCCGAGCTCGTGGCGGGTTTGTAACTTGGCGCGCTGGTAGGGGAAGAGCTTATCGAGCAGTATCTGGAGCGGTTTACTAATAAGATAAGTGACGATAGTCATTACCCGTAAGACAGAAGCAAAACGGCTCGACCAAGTGAGCGGATTCTTGGCGAATAAGGCTTGGGGCATGACTTCACCGAACACCACAATCAAGAGTGTGCCAAGCAGGCCAGCCAACCAGCCGTTGAGTCGTTGATCAAGCACTAGCGAGGTTGCCGAGACGGCAGCTATATTGGTCAAGAGGATGCTAGCGAGCGTCAAATGCGTGTGTTGGCGCAAGGGCAGTACGCGCTTAGCTTGGCGATTGCCGAGCTTGGCCTTGCGCCGCAAGTCGCTGACGTCCAGTGACATAACAGCGATATTCAGACCAGAGCAAACCGCCGAGAACAACACGAGTATGATGACTTCGATGATCACTACTGTCAGGCTCATACCCGAGAGACTCCTGGTGGCGTTATGCTCGACATTTCTTCCGCTATTGTAGCGAGTTCTGCTCGTGCTTGGCAAATCTATGTAAGAATGACTGTGCAGGCTTCGCGGTCGGCAGCAGCTAGGCTCGGGACGTACCGTGGCGCTTCTACATTCGCGGCAACCCGTTTGTGTCTAAAATGTGAGCAAAGTCACGTTGCTTTTTGACCAGTCCGGGCATAATCTGGAAATAGGAAGTGTGAGGCTTCCTGTAGACCCGGGCGCACTTCGTTCGGGTCTTTTTTGACCCCTGATACGGGGCATGATTTAATCGCGACAGAGAGGGCACAAGCCTTGGATTTCTAGTTGATGGCCTTGGGCCAGGAAGTTTTGGCTTTGAGCCAGTAGTTGCAAGCGATCTTCGAGCTGGCGATCCTCAGGCAGGGGAGTAATTTTGCCACATTTGAGGCAGGTCAGGTGGTGGTGATGGCGATGGAAGCTGTCGCTGAGCTCCAGTTTGTATTTCCAGCCAATCTGTAAGCGCTGCACAATACCAAGCTGCTCATAGAGCGCAATTGTTCGATACACGCTGGCACGATCAACCTGTCCGGCGCAAGCGGCAACGATTTCGTGCATGGTCTGCGGCTCTTTGTCCTCCAGCGCCGCAAAGATAGTCTGGCGAGCGGTGGTTAGGCTGTGTCGCTGCTGTTTCAAGGTGATCTTGAGCTGTTCAAGCGGCATAATCATGCTGCAAATATAACACAAATTGCGACAAATTTGCAATAATAGAAACCGCTCGCTAAGCTAGTGTACATGATACCTATTTTGCTTTCTCTAGCGACTTTTGTCTCCACCATGACTGGCGGGCTGGTCGGTCTCAAGAATAAGGATCGCTTGCACCGGCTCTTGGGCTACACCGCCGGGGTGTTGCTGGGCGTCGTAGCCTTTGACC
Source organism: Candidatus Saccharimonadota bacterium (assembly GCA_036743655.1). Classification (GTDB taxonomy): domain Bacteria; phylum Patescibacteriota; class Saccharimonadia; order Saccharimonadales; family UBA4665; genus DATHNF01. The sequence goes on along the minus strand of DAINPB010000006.1, from coordinate 67,091 downwards.
TATTGCCAGAGATATTCAAAATACTCAGCCAAGAGCATCGCAGTGCAACCGGTGCTATGATTGCACTGGTCTGCGGCTTCCTGTTATTTCACATCGTCGAGAAGAGTATTCTCATTCATCACACTCAGGAAGCGGAATACGAAGTCCATCACCACCCGCATGTTGGCGTGGCCAGCGCTCTAGCCTTGAGCGGCCACAGCTTCCTCGATGGCGTCGGCATCGGTCTGGGCTTCCAGGCCGGAACCAGCGTCGGCATCGCGGTGGCGATCGCTGTTATTGCCCACGATTTCACCGATGGTCTGAATACTGTCAATCTGATGCTGCTCAATAAGAATCGCTCGCGGAAGGCGTTTCTATTCTTGCTGCTGGATGCTGCAACACCGATTCTGGGAGTGCTGAGTACGCTGCTCTTCCATGTTTCGGACGCTGGCTTAACGCTCTATCTTGGTTTCTTCGCCGGTTTCCTGCTCTATATTGGCTCGAGTGAAATTCTGCCGGAAGCCCACAGTAAGCACTCTAGTTACCAGACTATTGGCCTGACTATTCTCGGTGCCAGTTTCATGTTCCTCGTCACGCGTTTTGCCTGAGCATAACAGATAGAAAAGATAGAAAAACTACTCGCTAGGTGTTATACTGAAGCAGTAATTATAAAAATAAATACAGCAAAGATACAAGTATAGCTATACAATAGAAGCCGCTGCGCCGATAGTCGCCAGCACCCAGACCTATGAAATCATCATCACTCAGTAGCAAAACCGTCCGCCCCGGCCTGACCGCCTATTCGTTCTATCGATCGGATCGGCGGCCGGTGAGTCGGGGTAAGGCTGCCAAGAAGAAGGCCCGACCGGGCGTTCATCCCCACAAGCTGACACTGCTGGTGCTGGTTGTTATAGCTGTTTTTATCGGTTTTAAATTCGGCACCTCCGGCTCTTCAACCCCATCTGCCAGCGGCAGCTCAAATGCAAACACTGCAGCAAGCCTGTCATCGGACAAATCCAATCACTGCGCAACCAACACGCTAGCGCAATTCGTTGTCGTCAGCATTGGCCAGCGGCGCATGTGGGCTTGCCAAGGCAAGCAGGCGGTGTATACCTCGCCGGTGGTCACTGGCATGCAGAATCTGGCTGCCGACCTAACGCCGACCGGCACCTATCATGTGTATGCCAAGCAGGCCGATGTAACACTCACTGGCTCTGATACTACGGGTAACTGGAGTGATCCCGTCCACTACTGGATGCCATTTCTGGATAATCAATATGGTACGTATGGCTTTCACGATGCTACCTGGCGTTCGAACAGCGCCTTCGGTAACATCAGCCCTGCTTCTTCCGATGCTTCGCATGGTTGCGTTGAACTGCCGCTCGGTGCCGCTCAGTGGTTGTACGGCTGGATTCAGGTTGGAGCGACGGTTACTATCGAAGACTAATTGGGGAAGCTAGCTTGACTTGAGTGGTAACTGCACCCTGGCCCACGTAAGGTCAAGCGTAGTGCAACCGGAACAGCGTAAGCTGTCCCGCGTGTAACGCACTACATGGGGCACGGTGCAGTTACCGCTTGAACAGGCCAGGCTACAGGGGTTTTCGGGATATGGAGCTTGAGTCGAGCGATGACCACAGTTCGAGCATTTCTATCTCGTGTGCTGCTTTTTGGGCGACTAATTTTTTACGTTCGACGGTGCGTTGGCGGCGGGTGTGCAGCGCGTGGCGCACGCGGGAGGTGGCCAGAGCCGCGAGCGCTGCTCCGACAAAAGCCGGCCCGAAGATTTGCTCAGTGGCTTCAGCCGGCCCGATGTTTGAGGCCGATGGGGCGTGTGGTTGCAACTCCAAACTTGCATATGTCGTTGTATCCATAAGCCAAACCAGACTTCCGCCTGCCATGCAGACAATGAAACTCGCGGCAGCAGCCACCTCTTCCGCCTCGCCCCAATGTTCAAATTTGTTAGCTTCTCCAGACATTTATTGCATAGTAGCATAAACTGCACAAAGATTAAACCACAGATAGCCCCATCTTAAGCCCAGTAGCGTACAATATACCTATGATCATCGCGGTTATAGTTTTGGGCGTGTTAGTGCTGGTATTGGTCGGTCTTGTTTTGCGGCGTCCATCCGGGGATACGCAGAGTTCGCTGCTCATCAAGGCCGATTTAACCGAGCTCAACAAGAGCGTCACGCTGCTCAAGGACGGTTTGCAGAAGCAGCTGAGCGAGCAACTCGGGGCCAGCAACAAGCAAATGACTGCCCAATTTGCAGCCAGCAGCAAGATTATCGCCGACGTCACGCAGAAACTAACCGAGCTAGATCGTACCAATAAGAACGTCGGCGACATCGCTTCCGAGCTTAAGACGCTGCAGAATGTCCTGCAAAACCCCAAACAGCGCGGTGTCCTCGGCGAATACTATCTCGAACAGATACTGAAGAACACGCTGCCACCCGGCGCCTACCAGCTGCAATATAAGCTCGGCGAAGGCTTGGTTGTAGATGCCGCCATTATGCTCGACGACAGGGTATTGCCCATCGATAGCAAGTTCTCGCTGGAGAACTATAACCGCCTGATTGATGCCAAAGAAGCCGAGCGACCAGCGCTAGAGAAGGCCTTCAAAGAAGACCTCAAGCGTCGCATCGACGAAACCTCCAAGTACATCAAGCCCGGCAAGGGAACACTCGACCAGGCCTTAATGTTCATTCCCAGCGAAGCGATCTATTATGATCTGCTGGCCAACAAGGTCGGTCTCGGCGGTGTCAGCGGCCGCAACCTCATGCAGTATGCAGCCGTTGACAAAAAAGTCACCATTGTCGGCCCGAGCACGCTCTCAGCCATGCTACAAACCATCGTCCAAGGCCTCCGTTCCATCGAAATCCACAAAGACACCGAGAAAATCCGCAAGAACATCGAGCAACTGCACAAGCACCTGTTAGCGCACAACGGCTACATGATCAAGCTCGGCAATAGCCTGGGCACCACTGTCGGCCACTTCAATACCACTTACAAAGAACTCGGCAAGATCGACCGCGACATCGTCAAAATCGCCGATACCGAGGCTGCGATCGAGCCGTTACTGCTCGACAAGCCCCAGTTGGAAGACTAATCTTGTAGGCACGACTCGCGGGCTTGGCTGTAGCGTCGGGCGTGAAAACGAGCCAGCGCCATCACCTCTGAATCCTCTTCGTAGCGGAAATAGTCGTTGTGGGTGTATCTTGGATCCGGGTCTTCTTCGTAGCCATCCCAATATTGCGCAGCTACTTCTGTCTTGATGCAGTCGGCACGACGCAGCTGTCGCAAAGCTTGCTCAACTCTCTCCGGCTCCTCAACCTTGCTTTGTAAGGCGCTAAAATGTATCGTTTTGCCCGGTGCATCCATGATGAGGCAGAAAACCTTGGCGTTAAAACCGTTGTCTGAGCGCAAGACGTTGAAAATGAATCTCGGGCTCCTCACAGCGTCGTTGAGCATGTCTAGCGCTGTTCGCTCCAGTCGAATACCTTCTTGGAGCTCAAATGCTGAATCCGCATCGGGCATATCCTCGGGCATCTCGTGCTTCAGGTGTTGCATGACGCTCTCAAGCAAAGCATCCTGCAATTGCCCAATATCTTGAGTGGTGCCTTGGTAGATAGCCTCGACGGATTGGTGTAGCATTGCTCCCCCTAGGAAGGAGGCTGCTGGCGTATGATCCTTCCCGTAGTAGTGATCGGGACGCTCCAGGACGTCGTCGAAGATCGTTACGGTCTCCTCGATTGAATAGAGCGACTGGCCGAGAGGATCTATGCTCCCGGTTCGGAGCGTGCGCTCCAGCCTGGTCTCCGGCGGTATTAGTTGTAATTGTTCTGAATATGCCATGATGCGACCTAACTTTGGGGCACGTAGCCGCCGGTTTTGGCACTTAAGTCGAAGTTTTCATCGATGAAGCGGATGACTTTCTCGGGATCGGTACCGTGGTTGAAGACCAGATTCGGTCCGTGGCTCTCCAGATACACCGCTTCGATTTCGCCGTCTTCAAAACTGCCGAGGCCCCGGGAGGTGTTCTCCCCACACTGATGGCTGCCGCACTCATATTCCCACTGCGAAACAGTTGGCACTGCTGAGCCGGGCTTAATCGGGCAGTGGAAGTGCACGATGCAGTCTTTATCGGGGTGTTGCTCGAAGACAATGCGTTGTGATTGGCCGCCGACCGAGGGCTTGCTGCCGTAGGCAATGACTTTGTCGTCGCCATCGGTCTCGACTCGTACTAGACCGATTTCGGCAAGATTGTTGAAGTTTGTTTTCCGGCGAGAGGTTAGGAAGGTGCGATCGTCAATCTTGGCTGCGAAGTGACCGGCGGTGACGCCTAGGAACTCCTTATAGGCATTGCGTCCGATGCAGTAATCGACGACAGTTCTCAGCGCCGGATACACGGCCTCACTATCCCAAGGCACTGGCTCGCCGGCCACAACTGTTGACTCGGTAAAGCTTAGCTGTGAACGCAGGGCGGCAATTTCTAACAGGCCGCGCAATGTGACCTCGCGCTCGGTGCTCTCGAAGTAAATGGTCTCCTCGGGCGCCACCACCATGTTGTTGCGCGTCCCCGCATCGTTGGCTAGAACGAGATTAAGACTGTTCTGTTTCAATAACCGTAATCCGGCAGAGTATTGTTGGTCGGGCGGGGCATTGACGGTAGTCTTGAAGCCGACGGCAAAGATGTCTTTGCGCGGCCGCTGACCGGCAACTTCATCTCGACGCAACATCGAAACTATCTTTGGTCGTGGTGTCAGGTCGATAGTCTGGGGCTCGGCTGAACTGAGACGATTGGCATGTTTACCGCTGGCAGTTTCGCCAACCTGTCCGTCAAAATCACAGACCACCGGCGACCAAAACACCATCTTGGACGTATAATCGGTTACAATCCGCTCGGCCAAATCCCGCAGGTCATCTGACGTCTCAAGCTTGCTCTCGGGATCAGCCATCCTGGTGAGATGCAACTGCACATCCATCTGCGGCATATACTCAGCGCAGAGTTCGCCAATCTGACGGGCAGTATTGCCGAAGGCCGGCGCAGCCAGCGCTAGGTGGTTGCGAACCGGCTCGATAGTGCCGCCGCCCACGACGTGTATTTGCTTGTTGGGTAAGACATTTTGCATAGCTTCCATAACGGTCTCCTTAGTTACTGCACTCAGCCTAAACCGTCAGCTGTTTATTGACAATGACTGTCTATAAGTGATTGTTGACACATTTCAAATAGAAGAAGTTATACACAAATTTTATGTGTCATGTTATAATTGACACTATGGAAAATATTACCTCCCAACTGGAAGCGCTGGGCCTTGGCAAAACCGAGGCCAAAGTCTACGTCGCCGGCCTGTCCTACGCTCACGGCGTAGGCGTAAACGAGCTGCAGAAACGCACCAATCTCAAACGTCCCACCATCTACCACAATCTCGATCTGCTAGCAGCCCGCGGCCTGGTCGCCAAAGTGTCGTCGCTCAACCGGACGCTGTACACTTTCTCGCCAGCTGCTCAGTTGGAGCGGACGGTCGAGGCCGAAGTGCGCGAAGCCAAGGCCAAGTTACGGACACTGGCGCAGCTGCTCAAAGAGCTGGAGACTGTTCAGCCGACAGCTGACCAGACCGTAGTGCGCCACTTCGAAGGCATCCAGGGTATCAAAACCGTGATCGACATGGCGCTCTTCTGTCAGCAGCCGCTGTGGCGGGTGATTGCGCCGGTTAATAACTTCTTACGTGAGTTCGACGAGCGTTATGCCCAGTACTACTTAGTGACCCGCAAACGACATAGCATCAAGAGCAAAACGCTTTGGGAGCAGCCTGATCCCGAGGGGCGGCCGCTGACCCGTCAAGAGATCGCCGAACGTCAACCCCGCTATTTACCGGAAGTTATGCGCGGACAGTTTACCGCCACCACCATTCTCTTCGACAATAAAATTGCCATCATAACTTCGCTGGCCGAGCAGTCGGCAATCCTGATCGAGTCAGCCGAGCTGAGCAACCTGTTCGTAGCACTCTTCGAAGGTTTGTGGGCGAGCTCCACGCCGTATGACAATAAGAAAATGTAACTTGCGTTTAGGGCAGAACAACACACATTAGAGTTGACTTAATTAATAAAAAGTGGTAAAATTCTATTAATTAGGAGAAATGCATGCCTGAGCAAGCTATTGAGTTGAAATTAGCAGAAGGCTACGAGTATATTGGTTTCCCATATATTGTCCGAGATGAGGAACGGGCTTCTCTAAAAGTATTTGCGATTCGCCAAAAATTAGTCACAGGCGACAGAATGGGTACTGAAGTGGGTGTGCTAGATGAGCAGGGCGAGAGTGTTTATAACAGAGTTATCTGGGAGAGAGGCAAGCAATTGCCAGTTCGCCCGCTTTATAATCTTCGCCGAGGCATAGCGCTCAGGAGGGCCGCTACAAAAGCTGCTGCTCTAGCGTTTGGTGAATTGGGCGCCGAAAACGACATATTTATATCGTATATTACCAGTGCACGTGCTCCTGAAGACTAGACTTTTGTTTTCAATAGATCAATAGCCAGCGCGGCGGTCCAGGAGAAGTTCTCGGCGCCGGCGGCTTCGCCGGTTAGAGGGTCGAAGTACTCCGAGCTGCCGCTTTTGGCGACCATTTCCAGGGTGCTTTCACGGAGGGCGGCGGCATGGTCTTTGAAACTGTAACGCTCCAAGCCGTCAATGATGAGCCAGTTCATATTGACCCAGGTTGGGCCTTGCCAGTAGCGTTTGGCGTGGAACCAGTAGGAGTTGAGCGGCACGCTGGGTACGGGGTAGGCCGGGCCGAAGACGTGCTCATTCTCCAGTAGTTTGACCAGCTCAGCTGCCCGTTCTTGAGAAATAGAGCCCGCATACAGAGGTAATAGCGTTGCAATACTCGGTGTTTTGAGCAGACGATGGGTGATGAAGTCGCGCGAGTAGTACTGCCCGCTGTACGGGTCCCAGAGTTCTTCGAAGGTCTTCTCGGTTTTGTGCATCTGTTTGTCCAGGTCTTCGGGTAGTTCTTCGCGCAGGGATTTGGCGATTTCACGCAGATGGGTGTTGGCACGAATGAAGATACTGTTGAAGCTCAGATCTTCAATGCTGAAGAGGGAGTGGTCGAGGATTTTGTTAATGTTGTAGGCTTTGCGTCGCAGCCGCAATTGAATATCAAACATGGCCACCGATTCGATAGCCGAGAAGCGCTCATCCATAGGCACTGACTTAGTGTCCCGGCGAAACAGATTGATAATCACATCGAGATGGAGCTTCTCAATCAGGCGAATCCATAGCGGTAGCAAGTGCTCGTGTAGCTCGGCCATCCACGGCGGCGTGTTGTCCAGACCAGTTTCCCAGGGGTGGATTTGTAGCACTAGACCTTCGCCGTGCGGATCGCGCTCAGCGTATAGCCACTGATGATAGGCCAGTAATCCTTCGTACATCATGCGGTACCACTGCCTACGCTCTGGCCAGGCTAGTTTTTTGCCGACTTGCACCACGGCTTCAGCTAGCATGGGTGGTTGGGTGATACCGGTTGTCATAACATCGCTCGGCGCATAGGGATTTAGCCAGCTGCGCCACATATTGCGATCAGTGCGGTACTGCGGATCATCGCGGAAGATGATATTTGGCAGCATGCCGTTGTGCCACTGGCCACGCAACAGGCTTGCCAGTTCCATCTTGGCGCGCTCGACATCCAAATGCCGCAGGCCGATAGCAATGAAGCAACTGTCCCACAACCACTGGTGCGGATAGAGACCATGCGCGGGCTGCGTGTAATTCCCCCGGTCGTTCATCTCGAGCACGGCCTTGGTCTGTTCGAAGAGATCCGACGTATCAGGCATATGCTAAAAGTATACCGCACCTGAGTCTACACCGTGCAGGTGCTAGCTTCGAGAACTACTTTCTGAGGTCGCCTTGGGTGCCGGCGGCGATTCGTCGGGCGGCGTTAGCAGCCTTATCGGTGACTTTTTCCCGGGTGAGGTGCTTTGGCCCGCGGCGCGTATCGGCGCCGACAACCTGATCTAGAGCGTCGGCGTCGGGGTATTTCTGTGCAATGAGTCCTAGGAGGTCACGCTCAATGACTCTTGGCATACGCAGGCCCAAAGAGCGGATGGCTGTGTTGACACCTATAGCGCTGCCGCCGTGTTCCAGCATTTTTAAGGCTTGTTCGCCACTGTCGCAGCCGCCGGTGGCGATAATATCTACGCGGTCGCCGACGGCTTCGTAGACGTATTTGACAGCGTCAAGAGCCAGCTGCTGATATTCGGCATCGGCTCCAGCGAGGCCACCGGGAATTTCTGGCGTCATGCCGTAACGAGCCTTGATGTGCGGCAAGGCCGTCGTGTTGATAAGTTCAAAAGCGTCCAAATATTCTTCTCGCCATTCAACCCATTTGCAGTAATATTCGAGTCTTGCTTCGCCGCCATCGCCATCGCCTTTGAAAATGATCGGCACATAGCGATCGACACGACTAACTTCGTCTCGAGCGGCTGCGGCGATGCGCATGATGAATTCGTCGTCTTTGCTGCCGCCCGATTGGGCTTCGCGCATCCCCTTGGTGTTCGGTGAGCTTAACCCCAGATTGATGGCGTCGGCTACGGGCAGGACTTTTCGTATGGTCATGCTGACCAGCCGGTGGACTAAGTCTAGATTATCGGTTTCGTAGAACTCTTTGTTCAGCGTCATCTGGGCAATGACCGGCAAGGTGATTTCGCCCTTTTCCCTCTGTTGCTGTATGTTGTAGGCGACTTTGTCGGCACCGGGATTCCAGAAGCCGAAGGCGTTCAATGATATGTGGGTGCCGTGATCGCCAATCAGCCGATCCATAGTCCGTAGCCGAGGCATCGGATTACCGGGTTGCGGGAAGCAGGTGATGCCACCGACAGTTACATGATGCGCGCCCGCCGCTTGCCAGGCGTGAAGCGTCTTGCCGGTTTTGTCCCAGCCTGGCGCTATGCCGATTGGGCCGGGCAGCTCAAGCGTGCTGACATAGGTGGCGAGTCGGGGGTCGTTGACCACTGGCCCTGCCAAATTACTGAGCGCAGCTCTGCCGAGTTCGCTCCGACCTGCTAGGAAGAGGCTGGTCTCGACGCCTTTTTTGAGGCCTTCGTGCCGTAGCACGTCGCCGGCAGCTGCCCACTCTTGAGATCTAAGATGTCGCAGGGTCTCCGAGGCGATGGTGATGCGCGGATTTTCAGCCACGCGAACGCTCTAAGGGGGTGGTTATGCCATTTCGGACAACCGGTTGGCCATTGATGGTGGCGTGTTGCAAGGTGCCAGTACCAAGCATACCGAGGTACGGCGTCCATTGGGTGCCAGAGTGAACTTGCTGAGCTTCGTTTTCGATACGGAACTCGTCCATGCGCCACTCGAATTGAGTATTGGGCGGTAATTGCATGCCGAGCATTTGCTGTGGAGTTGTCGAGCAGACCTCGATTAAACGCTCCATACTAAGCCTGCCAAGCTTGACTTGACGGAGGAGTAACGGTACGACGTGTTCTATGCCGGGCACGCCGTAACAGGTTGATTTGTCGTGGCTGTGTTCGCCCGTTGGGTTACTCTGCTCGGTCTGCCATTTTGCTGCTCGGCTGTGTGGCGCATAATCTGTTTCAACCAGATCGATGTCGCCGCTAACCAAGAGTGACCATAGTTCTTCGGCGTCGTCTTGGTGTGCCAGCGGCGGTAACATTCTGGCGAACCATCCTTGAGACATGCTGTCATGAGACGTTTTGAAAAGGTGGTGTGGGCAGACGCCGCAGGTTACGGGCAGCCCGCTTCTTTTGGCAGCGGCCACCACTTCGACCTCGTCGGGGTTGTTGACGTGGCAGACATGTAATTGGTGGTCTGTGTCTGTTGTAATGAGCTGAACCATTTCCTCCAAATCGCTTTCGCCACGGTGGAGCAGTATTGGCTTGGTAGGAGCCACGCGATGCCACTCTCTTATGGCGTCCCCGAAGTCGCCGGCGTCGTAGTCTTGATAATTGCTGACATTCGGCGAACCGTATAGCTTGAGGCCGATCGTCTTTTTGGACATGGCTTCCAGCTCGTGGACGTTGTCAGCCTCGGGCTGGGCACCAGCATAGAATTCCACGAGCGTATACGCTCCTGCGTCCCGAATAGCGAGCTTCTCGTCTACTTTTTCTTCGCTCCAAGTCGGATTACCGGGGTTATTGGGCATGTCGCAGATGAGTGCGTAGCCACCGAGTAGGGCTGTCAGCGAGCCATTGCTAATGGTTTCGGCAGGATTGCTGCTAGGCTCACGCAAGTGAGTATGAACATCCACAAAACCAGGTAGGGTTATCGTCTCCAGCATGCCCATATTATTGCCGTCCTACGGGCAGAGTGCAAGCATAAGCGGTTAGCGCTTTCATGTCAGGTAGCCCGTTAGCGGTAATTAGTAAAACTGATGGGAAAATCAAAATCCTGGCTGCGCAAAAGCTGCATAATGGCCTGGAGATCATCCTTGCTGTTACTGGTGACACGTACGGCTTCGCCTTGGATTTGCGTTTTGGCCTTCGGGAATTTGTCGCGCAGCAGTGATGTGATCTTCTTGGCCTTGTCCTGGCCGAGGCCGCTGACGAACGGGACTTCCTGGGTGGCGCGCAGGTTACTTTCGACTACTTCGTGGGAGACGTCGAGTGTCTTCTGGCTTTGATTACGGGCGGCTAGCTTCTTACGCACGATGTCGATGATGGCGTCGATTTGCCAATCGCCGCTGCCGGTTATCTTGAGGCCAGTTTTGTCGCTACCCAACCATTCGACCGCTGCTGGTGTGCCTTTGAAATCATAGCGACTGACAATCTCGCGCTGCACCTGATCGAAGACATTGTTCAGCTCCGCCTTGTCGTATTCACTGACTACATCAAATGAAAAATTTGCCATAGAGCCACTCCTTTCGTATGCCCCTAGTATATGGGGTGCGGCGCATATTGTCATCCTTCAAATACGCTGAGCCGCTTCACCGCGCTATCCCAGCGCTGTTGTGTAAGAATTATTACACGTTCGGCGGTTGGCTTATGCTTAGCAGCGCGTTACAATGCAAGTAAATGAAACACGAGGGGATGTCGGCTGAAATTGAGGTAATTGCTGAAACAGCACCCCTGGCACACGAAGCAGCGAATAATCCTGAAAAACCCGGCGAAGCTTGCGGCGTGTTCGGCATCTATGCCCCTGGTCAAGAAGTCGCCAAACTGGCCTATTACGCCCTCCACGAAATCCAGAACCGCGGCCAAAACGGCGCCGGTATCATGGTCAACGGCCAGCATGGTTTGATAGGGCACAAAGGTGTCGGACTCATCGATGCAGCTATTCCAGAAGCAGTTCCGGTACTTGATCAACGTACGGGAAGAACCGTGTCGATACTTGATGAGATGAGCGCGGGCAGTATTGCAGTGGCCCACACCCGCTATGTCACCAACGGCGATAAGACTTCGGACAGCTCACAACCCATCAGGCGGGGCGGGCTGGCGCTGGCGACCAATGGCCATGTTGAGCTTCTTGAGGATTTGGAGGCCACCTATGGACTGGATGCTGCTGACTATGTCAGCGATAGCGACTTTATTACTGCGCTGTACAGTCAGCAGACTGAAGAATTGGGCAGCGTGGAGCTGGCCGTGTTGGAGGTTTCGCAGCGGCTTAATGGGGCGTTTTCGACGGTGTTGACAGATGGGGAGCGATTGATTGGGATTCGGGATCCGTGGGCTTTTCGACCGCTTAGCCTAGGGGCGCTACCGGATGGTAAGGGCTATGTGTTCGCCTCTGAGCAGCCAGGTGCTTTTGACGTCGTCGGCGCGACATTTGTACGCGATTTAGAGCAAGGCGAGGTGGTTGTGATTGACCGACATGGGCCGCGTTCCTTGATGATTGATCGTCAGGAAGAACGCCTCAATTGTATGTTCGAGTATATTTACTTCGCGCGTCCCGAGAGTGCCATCAACGGGGTGAGCGTCTATCAGGCGCGGGAAAACATGGGGCGAGCACTGGCCATGGATGACTCGGTTGAGGCCGACATTGTCGTCGGCGTGCGTGAATCGGGGACTTCGGCGGCTATCGGCTATTCCAAAGCCTCGGGTTTATTCCGGGAAGAGGGTCTTTTCAAGAATCCGTATGCGGTACGTAGTTTTATTGAAGACGGCAGCCTCCGCAGCCGAATACTGAGCCGAAAACAGCGCCCTAACAGTGACACATTGGCTGGCCAGCGAGTAATCCTGGTTGATGACTCAATTATCAAAGGTAACACCATGGCCGATCTGGTGCAGGATATTAGAGACGCCGGGGCGACCGAAGTGCATGTCAGGTCTGCCGCACCGCGCTATATGCACCCCTGTTATTTCGGTATGGATACGCGTGATGCCAGCCAGTTGATTGCGCGCAGTCTGTCAGATGAAGAAATTCGCGATAAGATCGGCGCCGATTCAGTGGCCTTCAATAGCGTCGAACGGGTGCGCCAATCGATAATCCGTGTGGCCAGAACGGAGGCAATCGCCCGGCGAGCTGGCCAAATCTGTCACGCCTGTGCCACCGGCGACTATCCAGTCGAGGTACCGCCATGTCACGAAGTTCTGAGAACTGCCTCCAGTCCCAGTGAACTATCCCTGGAACGGATACGGCCTATCGGAAGCGCTGTCTTGGCGAACGTCTAAGTGCAACAAAGCTGCCAAGTTCTATAATCGACATTCCGCTGCTGGTATACTTATTCTTAAGATATGACGTATCAGAATCCACAGATTGCCGAGACGGCTGCATTGCTCGAGAAGCGTTTCGCCGAACTCGAGAACAAAGCCGAGATTTTGCGTGCCGTGGAGCTCAAAGCTTTGTACGACGAAATCAAACTGCTAGCACCGGATCAGCGCGCCGCTTTTGGCCTCGAAGTGAACCAGTTGCGACAGGCACTTGGTGAGCTGGTAGCCCAAGCGCAAGGAAGCGTTGAACAATTGCCGCCAATCGACGTTACGGCACCTTTCGGCATCAATGCGACGGTTGAGAAGCGGCCACGACTGCTGCCCAGCGAACAGGGGAGCAAGCATCCGTTAACGACTGAACTGGCTACGGTGCTCGACATTTTTTATCGCATGGGTTTCACGGCGGTTGAGTCGCGGGAGATTGATGATGATTTTCACATGTTCGGTAGTCTGAATTTTCCTGAGGATCATCCGGCGCGTGATGATTACGATACCTTCATGACCGTGCAGACCGATGCCAACGATAAGGCTTTCATAGCACCGGCTCACACCAGCACCATGCAACACCGGGTACTCCAGAAGCACAAGGCCGGTCTCGAAAAGGGCCAGGCTATTGCCGCCGTTATCCCCGGCCGGGTGTTTCGTAACGAAGACCTGGATGCTCGGCACGAGCACACGTTTTATCAGTTGGAGGGCGTCTATGTCGACAAAAATATCAACGCCGGGCATCTGATAGCCACGCTCAAGACGTTTTTGCAGGAGTATTACGACAAAGAGCTGGAGTTTAAGACTCAGCCGTTTTACTTCCCGTTCACCGAACCGTCATTCGAGCTCATTGTCAGCTGCCCGTTTTGCGATAAGCAGGGCTGTCACATCTGTTCTCAGACTGGTTGGATCGAACTCCTCGGCTGTGGCATGATTCACCCGAATGTGCTTCACCAAGCCGGTATCGACACCAATATATACACTGGTTTTGCCTGGGGCATGGGCATCGAGCGCTTGGTCATGATGAAGTACGGCATCGAAGACGTCCGCCTCTTCGAGAGCGCCCGTTTAGATTTCTTGAGGCAGTTCGCATGAGTACAGCGGCCAAAAAACTACGCGACCTCGACAAAGATCCGCTCATCGAAGAAGCCTTCAGCCTGGCGGAGCATGTGTACAGCAAGTTAGCAGACATGCCCGATGATGAGAAGTGGTACAGCGAGGCGAAGCTACGAAGCCTGACAGTCGATTTGCTGGCCACGCTGGCTCAAGCTCTCGGTAATGCCAGCCCATCTACCACCGAGTTTGACTGGGCCCAAGCCCGTAAGTACGCCTTTGCGCTCAAAACACTCTACCGGTTTACCTGTCGACAGAAGTTCATCGAACTGGAGCCGCAGACCATGGTAAGGTTCACCGGACTAATCAAGCAGATTGACGCTGAGGTTATAAAAGCCTATGACCAAACGGCCAAAAAAGACAAGAAGGACATAGAGCTCTGGGAAAAGAAGTATTGGCTGTGGAAAGAGACGAACCATGAAGATTAGCCTGAACTCCATTCGGGGTATGAACAAACGCTATGGTTGTGCTGATGACGTCGCGGCGATTGGCGTTGATACACTGATTGAAAAGATCGGCGCGCAACTAGGCGCAGTCGAAGAAGCAATCGACATTGGTAGCAAGTACCAGGGTGTTGTTATCGCCAAAGTCGTGAGCTGCGAGCAGCATCCCGACGCTGACCGGCTACGTGTTTGTATGGTTGATGATGGTAGCGTCGTCAAGGACGTAGAGCGCAACGCTGATGGACACGTTCAGGTGGTTTGCGGAGCGCCAAATGCTCGTGCCGGCTTACTGGTCGCCTGGTTGCCGCCGGGTACGACTGTGCCAGAAACGGCAAGCAAAGAACCCTTCGTGCTCGGAGCCCGCGAACTGCGCGGTGTAGTTAGTAACGGTATGCTAGCCAGTCTTAAGGAATTAGGACTCGGCGATAGTCATGACGGTATTCTGGAGATCGATGAACCGTTCGGTGAGATCAAGCCAGGCAGTGACTTCGCCGAAGTATTTGAGCTCAAAGATGATGTGGTGCTCGACATTGAGAATAAGATGTTCACACATCGCCCGGACTGCTTTGGTTTCTTGGGAGTTTCCCGGGAGCTGGCGGGTATTCAAGGGCTGCCATTCAAAAGTCCTGACTGGTACGTTGCCCAGCCGGAGTTTCCGGCAGTTGAAGCTGAACCATTGCCTCTGACATTGAAGAACGAGCTGCCGGAGATGGTGCCGCGGTTCACTGCTATTACGATGCGAGATGTCCAGGTCGGTCCTAGCCCCGTTTGGCTGCAGGTCGAGCTAGCTAAGGTTGGTCAGAAATCCATCAATAACATCGTCGATTACACCAATTTCTTCATGCTGGAAACTGCCCAGCCGATTCATATATATGACTACGACAAAGTCGCTTCGCTCAGCGATTCCGATACTGCCACGCTAGTGGTGCGTAATCCAAAACCCAACGAAAAGATCGAACTGCTCAACGGTAAGGAGATTCAGCCACGCCCCGAAGCCATGATGGTTGCCACCGACAAGCAACTGGTCTGTTTGGGTGGGGCAATGGGCGGCATCGACACCGAAGTCGACGAACACACCAAGAATATTATTATTGAGGCGGCGAGCTGGGACATGTTTAACATGCGCCGAACTGCGATGGAGCATGGTATTTTCACTGACGCTGTAACCCGGTTCACCAAGGGGCAAAGCCCGCTCCAAAACCTGGCCGTAGTCGCCAAAATAGTTGATGAGATACAACGCTTCGCCGGTGGCAAAGTTGCCAGCCCAGTGATTGACGACAATCACCTTGACCAGGCCGTGCTAGCGCGGCAGTCATTGCATCCGCCGGTGAAGATAACGGCGAGTTTTATTAACACTCGACTCGGACTCAAGCTATCTGTTGATGAAATGAAAACGCTGCTCGAAAACGTCGAATGCCAAGTAGCGGTCGCCGACGACGAATTAACCGTGACCACGCCCTTCTGGCGCACCGATATAGAGCTTCGCGAAGATGTTGTCGAGGAGATCGGCCGCCTCTACGGCTATGACAAATTACCGCTGGAGCTGCCGAAACGCGATCTGACGCCAGCAGCCAAAGACCCACTGCTCAAGCTCAAAGACGACATTCGCACCCAGCTCAGTCGCGCCGGCGCTAACGAAGTTCTGACCTATAGTTTCGTTCACGGCAACCTGCTCGAAAAAGTGGGCCAAGACAAGGAGCAAGCCTACCGACTGAGCAACGCGCTGAGTCCTGATTTGCAATATTATCGCCTCAGTCTGACGCCCAGCCTACTAGAGAAAGTTCATCCCAATATCAAGGCTGGATACGACCAATTTGCTCTGTTTGAGATGGGTAAAGTTCATGTCCAAGACGAATTCACCGAAGCCGAGCCTGATGTACCCTGTGAATTTGAGCGCTTGGCGCTCGTCTTCGCAGCTGATAGCAAGGCGGCCAAAGATTACACTGGTAGCGCCTACTACGAAGCGCGTAAGTATATGATGGATCTATTGGCAGCGTTCGGCCTCGCTCACAGGGTAGTAATAGAACCGCTTGATGGCGAGCTGTACGTCGGTATGACCAAGACCAAGATAACGGCGTACGAAGCCCAGAGAGCAGCAACAGTGCGGCTCGATAATGTAGTCATAGGTGAAGTCGGAGAATATAAGCCATCCGTTCGGCGAGCGCTCAAATTGCCCGAATTCTCGGCAGGCTTCGAGCTCGATCTGTGGGTGCTGCTCCAGTATGGCAACAGCACTAAGACATACGCACCCCTGCCGCGTTTCCCGAGAGTAACCCAAGACATCACCTTGAAGGTAGCAGCCGACGTGCCTTACCGGCAGTTATTTGATCATATCTGGGAAGAAATCGACAAGATTCGACCCGAGAAGACCTTTGCCAGCCTTGGCCCCATCGACATCTATCAGCGTGCCGACGACACTGATCACAAGCAAGTCACTTTCCGCCTGGCTATTGCCAGCTATGACCGCACGCTGACCGACACCGAAGTTAATAAACTGCTCGACACTGTCGCTGCTGCCGCCAAGACTGCGCTGAACGCCGAAAGAATATAAATGAGACAGTCTGTCCGGGCTATCGTGCTGAAAGACGACGCCTTGCTGGTCATGCAGCGCAACAAATTTGGACGAGAATTCTGTTCCCTGGTCGGTGGCGGCATTGATGTCGGCGAAACCCAAGAACAGGCACTCCACCGAGAGATCAAAGAAGAAACCGGCCTGACGGTCAGCAATCCGCGACTGGTAATTATCGAAGACGCCGGCAAATTCTTCGGCATGCAATACATCTACGTCTGTGACTATGTTAGCGGTGAACCAATGTTGGCACCCGACTCCGAAGAAGCCCAAATCACGGCGCTCGGCCAGAATCTCTACCAACCAGGCTGGCTGCCGCTCACGGAGCTACCAGACGCCAATCTCCTGCCTACCGAGCTCAAGCAAGCGCTGTTACCAATGCTGCCCAACCATTTCCCAGCCGAACCACTGAGACTGACAATCCGCAGCTAGCCGTATAGGTACAGAGCATGACAGGTGGGCCTGGTTCAGTTATACTAGAGAGACAATAAGTGGAGGTATCATGGCACGAAAACGTGATCGCGCCTTTGCGGCGTTTGGCGCAGGGCTATTTTTATTAACTTCTTCGGCGCTGACAATCGGTGTTATTTACACCCTGATACAGCAGCATAATACCAAGCCGTCCGACGGCGCTAGCAGTACGGCAGCAACCAAAGTCACCCCTAATACAACAAAGGCAAAAACAGTGGATACTACACCCAAGTTACAAGGCACAAAACTCACCAACTTCACCCCGATGTCCAGCATATCGTCCTTGCAGGAGGCCGATACCACCCCTGGTACTGGCGCCGTAGTCAAGGCAGGCGCTAACATCACCGTCGATTACACGGGCGCGGTGGCCAGCACTGGCGTTATTTTCCAAAGCTCTAAGGACACTGGCCAACCGGCTACTTTCGGCCTCAGCCAGGTTATTCCTGGCTGGTCACAAGGTATTCCCGGCATGAAAGTTGGCGGTACGCGACGTTTGCTGATACCGGCTGCGCTGGCGTATGGCGCCAACCCACCGAGCGGTTCAGGCATTCCGGCTAATGCTGATCTGGTGTTTGATGTGACGCTGCACAAGATTAATTAGGTTTGGCTGCGGAAAGTCCCACTGGGACTGGCGCTGCTTATGCCCCCTATCTGTATAGTCTCATCAATGACGCTTCGCTCGCGTCTACAACCTCAGTTAGTTTCACTGACGACGCTTCGCTCGCGTCTACAAAAAGTCCCACCGGGACTAGCCGTACCTTGCATCCACCATCTGCGTAGTTTCACTAGTGACGCTTCGCTAGCGCTTACAAAATATGCCGCAGGCATATTTTGGGGTAAAAAGCACAATATATAGCGTATTGCTTTTAACAGAAGCACTATATATAATCTTTCATACAGTCAGAATTGTTCTGCATTGCGTATCGTTTAGCAAGCAAAATTAAACAAAAACAAGCGCCAACAAATGCGACTGGAGCCGTACCTGAGAGACACGGCGAGGTGGCTGGCGCTCCTGACGCAGTAGAGCATTCGTCTAAAAACCATAAAAAACGAGGGGGACCACAATGGTCAAAAACATCACTATTTTCACTACCAATACCTGCGCGTACTGCCAGATGGTCAAGAGATATCTCGGCACCAAAGGCGTCAAGTATGAGGAAGTTAACCTCGATGAGCACCCACATCGCCAGGCTGAAGCCTTGCATCTCAGCGGTGCTATGACTGTCCCTGTTACTGTTGTTACTAAGCATGATGATTCGCAGGAGGTTATCATAGGCTATAACTTAGCCCGCCTAGCCCCCGCCGTCGCCTAAAACTTATTTCTGGGGCACATTGCGGCGTTGCCAACTCCAGTGCTCGCTCGCCGTACCTTTAGTACGGCTCCCTGCGCGCTTCGTCGGCGCCTTGCACTGCACTCCCAGAAAATAAGTTTTACCCATAATAGAGTGAAAATTAACTGATACAATAGAAACCTATGACTGAGACCAAAGACATTCCGAAGCATGACGTTATTATTGTTGGGGCGGGGCCGGCTGCTTTGACGGCGGCGATTTATACGACGCGTGAGGATATTGAAACGCTGCTGTTCGAGCGCGGTGTAATCGGCGGTTTGGCGGCTGTCACCGATAAGATTGATAACTATCCTGGATTTGCCGATGGCATAGAGGGTTTGACGCTGGCTGATGAGCTGCGCAAGCAGGCGGAACGGTTCGGCGCTGTCATTGAGCTTGGAGAAGTCACCGCCATCCATGATGAGGGCAAGTACAAGCGCCTGGAAACCACCAGCGGCGACATGCTGGCTCGAGCTGTGCTGATTGCTACTGGTAGCGATTATAAGAAAGTCGGCGTTCCTGGCGAACAGGAGTACTACGCGCGCGGAGTGCACTACTGCGCCACCTGTGACGGCGCTTTTTACCGCGAAAAACGACTGGTTGTCGTCGGCGGCGGTAACTCAGCCATTCAAGAGGCTATCTTTCTGACTCGCTTCGCCTCCCATATCGACCTCTTGGTGCGCTCTACCATCAAGGCCAGTGATGTGCTGCAAACTGAGCTGCAGAAGTTCGTCAAAGAGGGCAAAATCACCGTTCACCTTGGCACTACAACAGATGAAATTGTCGGTAAAGATAATGCCGTTGTTAAGGTAATCGGTACGACCAAAGGCAAAAAAATCGAATTCCCAACAGATGGCGTATTCGTCTTCGTGGGTCTGCTGCCGAACTCGCAGTTCGTCAAAGACTCTGCAATCAAGCTTGACGAAACCGGTTTCGTCATCACCGATCAAGATTTACAGACTGCCATCCCGGGTGTCTTTGCCGCCGGCGACATTCGTTCCGGTGCCACCATGCAAATCGCCTCCGCTGCCGGTGAAGGCGCCACCGCCGCCCTCAAACTCCGCGAATACCTCGAAGGCCACGCCCACCCTATCCAGAACTGATATGGAGCAACCGAGAGCCATCCTATTCGACGCCGACGGCGTGATTATTCGGCCACCGAAGTTATTTTCTTACATATACGAAGAAGAGCACGGCCTAGCTCCTGGCAGCCTGCAGCCATTTTTTAATGAGGAATTCGAAGCAGTCACCGCTGGCCACGGCGATCTGAAGGAGCTTATCCGAAAACGTAATGATCTGTGGCGCTGGCCGGGCGACCCCGCTGAATTATTAACCCAGTGGTTCACGGCCGAAAACCACGTTGACCAAGCACTGATTGACCTTATACGGAGGCAGCGAGCCGGCGGTCGTTGCGTCTATCTGGCAACCAATCAGGAGAAGTACCGAGCAGCTTACTTGCGAGAGGTAATGTTTCCGGGAGTTTTCGACGAGTTGTTTATCTCTTGCGAGCTCGGTTGTCTCAAAACTGAGCAGCGATTCTTCAAACAGGTCTTGGAACGGCTTCAGGAGGCTGAGCCTACGCTCTCGCCAGAGCAAGTATTGTACTTTGACGACAGGCAAGATGCACTTGATACCGCAGCAGCGGCCGGGATTGCAACCTGTCTGTATAAAAATCCGACACAAATCAAGAAGGTGTTAGGCGTCTAGGTGCTACTACGGCAGAGATAAAACCGGCCATAATGCTATTGCATATATTATAATAATATGATATAATGCAATTCATGAGTGAATTTTACGTACCAGACGGCGCACGTGATAACTTACCTCTGGTGAGGGTGCGCGAAGAGTCGGTCGAAGAGCTTGGACTAGTCAAGGTAGAGTACGACGGGCTTGAAGAGATGTTTCGCAGAGACCTTCATGTGCCGGTCTCGCATCGGCCGGTCGTGGAGCTTACGGATAGAACAAGCGGTGCGGCAGGTAAGTGCGGAATAATTAGTAAAGATGTTAAGGTTAACCCCCAAAAAGCACGTGATTACTTTGGCAAAGATGGACTAGCCCAAGTTTTGCTGCACGAGGGAACACATTTGGCTGACTTATTGGATGATCCGGTAAAATGGTATGGATTTCTAGCATTAACTCGAGGTGTTGTATTAGGGAGTGCCTATTTTGCCGGTAAGTATGGCTATGATGCGTCAACAACAGATCATATTCTGGCTGCTGGGATTATTGGTGCAGCCGAGTTTAGTGTCGCTAACTCGTTTATCTACAAGCATTCACCGTTTGAAAACCGGGCTCGTCAAAGCCAGACCAACGAAGATCTTATTGAGAAATACAGGAACGTGATTACATTTCCGGGATTAAGCGTGCCGTCACGGCCGGTAGCCAGCTTGCAGGTATAGAAGGCTACACACCGGTGTAATTCGGGAAGAAGTCGCCGACGAATTGGGATTTTTTGAGACCGGCTTTGTGCAGGTCTTTTTCGAGTTGTTCGACCATGGGTTCGGGGCCGGAGACGTAGACGAGGGTGTCTTCGGTCGGTTGTTCGAGGCCGAGGATGAGTTCGGCGGTGATGTGGCCACGCTCGCCGCCCCAGGCTGGAGATGGTTCGCCGACGACGATTGTCGGATGCACTTTGGCGGCCGCGAAGGTCGATTGGAAGACGATTTCGTCCTCATTGCGCACGCTGTAAAGCAGCTTGATTGGTCGTGTCTCGTGGGTGGCGGTGAGCCATTGCAACATGCTGTGAAATGGCGTGATGCCAATGCCGCCAGCTACGAATACCAGGGGTGTTTGGATGAGCTTGGGCAGGACGAAATCGCCCATTGGATCAGCCATGTTTAGCTCGGTGCCGGGCTGTAGCTCGTGCAGGGCTTTTTTGAAACTGCTACCTTTGTCACCAGCGAACTTGGTGGTGATGCTGAGTAGTTTGTCGGTCGGTGAGGAGGAGAGGGTGAACCAGCGCTTCTGCCCACGATCGTCGGGGTGCTTGTGCGGAATAGTCAGCTCAGTGAACTGCCCGGCGGTGTAGTGCATGGGCTTCTCTGGCCGGAAATAGAATGTCTTGATATTGGCCGCTTCATCTTGGCTGTGGTCGAATGTCACCTGCATACTTTTAGTGTAACAGATTAGCCAGTAGAGGGCTTGAGGGCAGACAATTTACTCTGGTTTTTCGAAGCGATCAGGGTAATCGGTGATAACACCAGCGAGGCCATAACGAGCCCAGCGCCTGGCTTTCTTGGGATTATTCAGGGTGTAGGCGTAGAGCTGCCAATCACTGTTTTTGAAGCCGCGAATGAAGCCCCACCACAGCCAATGCTGATCCATACTGAGGCGCTTGGTGCCAAGCTGGCGGGCGCGTCGCGTGGCACGGACACCGCTCCAGAATTCGATGACTACTTTTGGGATCTCGGGCAGGGCGGCTTGTAACTCCAGAAGTGTTTTTTGGCTGCTGGAAGCTAGGAGGAAATGCTGCGCTTCCCAGCCGTTCGCCAGGGATGATTTGAGAATTTTGACAATCGGCTTGATTGGTTCGTGCGGTTTGACCTCAATGTACAGCGGGACGGGGTGGCCAATGACTTTTAGGACCTCCTCGAGAGTGGCAAGATCGGGCTTGTGGGCTTTGAGCTCGCGGTAGGTGTGACTGCTAACGCGGAGTTTGGAGCCGGAAGCATCTGCTAAGTTGCGGTCGTGGTGCAGAATGACAACCTCGTCTTTGGTGACGCGTACATCGAATTCCAATTCATCGACATGATGCTCCAAAGCTTTTTGCAAGCTGGCAATAGTATTCTCTGGTGCTAGGCCACGAGCGCCGCGGTGGCCAACGATTTTCATAGTGCTAGTGTAGCATCCCGCCCTGTACAATCTCGCTACTGCCATTTCGAGCTTGTCGAGAGGTTCTGTCCCATGTCGCACAGAGCGGGGCTTTGTAGCGCCGTTCGGCATGACAGCGGCAGTGGTGTACAATATTTACAGATGAAAACACCAGCGTAAAAGGAGCAAACAAGTGGCAGATTTTAACCAAGTACTGGAACCGGGCGATTATCAGAGCGGCACCGTAAACACGGTGGTGGAGATACCGCAGGGCAGTTTCCTGAAGATTGAGTGGGATCGTGGGCGAGCAGCCTTTACGCTTGATAGAGTAGAGCCAAGTATTTATGCCAAGCCGGTGAATTACGGCTTCATCCCGCAGACACTTGACGAGGATGGCGACGAACTCGACACGCTGGTTGTTTGCGATGAGCCGATTCCAACTGGCATTTGGCTGAAAGCCAAGATTATCGGCGTTATGAACTTCGATGACAGCGGCGACATGGATCACAAAATCGTCGTCGTCCCCGTTGATGACCGCAACACCGGCGACAGCATTAACTCCTTGAGCGATCTGGGCGAACGTTGGCAGCAGAAGATTGCCGAGCACTTCAACCACTACAAAGACCTCAAGAAGCCCGGCCAAACCAAGGTGCTCGGTTGGGGCGACATCGAAGCCGCCAAGCAAATCATTGCCGAGTCTATCGAGCGCTACAAAGCCAAATCCTGAGCCTCTCACGGTTGCTTCTAAGGTGATGACCTTTTACAATGTAAGCATAAGCGCTAAAATAAACACATACATAAGGAGCACACATGAAAACACGGGTGGCAATCAATGGCTTCGGAAGAATCGGACGCAATGCCTTCAAGGTGGCCTTCGAGCGCAGTGATATCGAAATCATAGCGATTAATGACCTGACCGATACCAAGACGCTGGCGCACTTGCTGAAGCATGACAGCAATTACGGCACCTATCACAAGGAAGTCGGCTTCGATGACAAAGGCATCATTGTCGAGGGCAAGCATATTGCCGTCTTGGCCGAAAAAGACCCTGCCACACTGCCATGGCGAGAGCACAAGATCGACGTTGTTATCGAATCAACCGGTTTCTTCGTTGACCCTGCCAAGGCGCGAGCCCATATCGACGCCGGTGCCAAGAAGGTAGTGCTCAGTGCTCCAGAGAAGGGCGAAGGCGCCACCACCATCGTACTCGGTGTCAACGAGGACAAGCTGGAAGGTGCCAGCGACATAATCAGCAACGCTTCCTGTACGACCAACTGTATTACACCGGTAGCCAGCGTTATCGAGAGCAACTTCGGCATCGACAAAGCCATGATGACCACAGTGCACAGCTACACTGCCAGTCAGAAGCTCCAAGATGCGCCAGCCAAAGACCTGCGCGAAGCCCGTAACGCAGCCGAAAACATCGTACCCACCACCACCGGTGCCAGTATTGCTGCCGGTAAGGCGTTGCCAGCCCTCCAGGGCATCTTCGGCGGCATGAGTATTCGCGTTCCCACCCCCGTCGTATCACTGAGCGACTTCGTGATCATTACCAAGCGTGCGGTATCGGTCGAAGAAGTTAATGAAGTTTTCAAAAAAGCAGCCAAAGAGCCCTACTACCAGGGTATCCTCGATGTTACCGAAGAAGAATTAGTCAGCAGCGATTTCATCGGCAACAGCCATAGCTGTATTGTCGATCTTAAATTAACCGCAGTCGTCGGCGGCACCATGCTTAAGGTCGTGGCCTGGTACGACAATGAATGGGGCTACAGCAACCGCCTGGTTGAGGTTGTGGCCGATGTTGGCCGTTTGCTGCACCACAAAGCGTCTGACCATCATGAGTAACAATGAGATTTCTCAGATTGAAACCGAGGCGTATTTGCCCTGTAGCATGCAACTTGTAGTGCTTCAGCAAAATTCTTCAGGAGCCCACGCATGAAAATCTTCATCGGAGCCGATCACAACGGCTTCGAGTATAAGTCGCAACTGGTCAAAGCCTTACAGCTCGCCGATCACGAGGTCATTGACGAGGGTGACGAATCCATAAAACCAGACGATGATTACCCGCAGTTCGCCGGCAGAGTGGTTGCAGCATTACTGGCGGACAATGATCCGGAAGCGCGCGGTATTCTGATCTGCGGCAGCGGCCAAGGTATGTGTATGGCCGCCAATCGCTTCAAAGGCATCCGCGCCAGTGTCTGCTGGAACCAGAACGAAGCCCGCGCCGCCCGCAACGACGATGACAGCAATATACTGTGCCTATCGGCGCGCTACTTATCAGTTGAAGAGGCAGGCTCTATCATGGCCACGTTTCTGGCCACACCTTTTGCTGGTGCCCCCCGGTTCACGCGCCGTATCCAGCAACTTGACGAGCTGACCTAAGTTATAGGCCTTTTTTGATGGTTTGATTACGATTTGGTTTGGGCAAGTGTACGGATTGGCCGCTCTGACTTAATTTAACAGCTTGCGGGCTGTTGGCTTTGGGGAGGTGGGTTACGACTTTTTTGGCTGTATTCATGGTTACATTATACACCCTACTAGCAAGCCTACCCCTGTTAGACTTAATACGATAGCGGTGGTACATAGGGTGGATTTTGCTCCATTTTGCGCATTATTAAGGTCAATTGCTTCTTGCGTATCGGCTAATAGTTGCAGGAGCAGTTTGTCGTTGGGCATGGAAAGATACTCTTCATGCTCCTTGATATTAACGACGGCTCCCAGATAATCACTCGGCCAGAACACCATAATTGCGCAAAGCAGCGACAGGCCAAAAAATAAAAATAATGGAACCAACAGCCACCACTGATTATGTGTTTCTGACTGTAGGCTAAAGATCAAAACCGCAAGATTGAAGCCAAGCACCCCAAGTGCTTTGGTGTCGAGCGAATCGCTGGCACTAAACGTCAGGCCAAGCTGCTTCTGCGCGGCGCTCAAAACGGGCTGCAAATTCTCACTTTTAAGCATAACTATTGTGCCGTTCTCCCAAAGTAGCTGCTATTATAACTGTAATGAGCAACGTTGCAATCTGCCCGACAATTACCGCCTACAATGCGCACCAGTATCGGGAGCAAATGGAGCGTATCAAGCCATTCACCAAACGAGTGCATATTGACCTGATGGACGGTGCATTCGCACCCACCCAATCGCCTGATCTGGCACATATCTGGTGGCCTCACGAACTGACGGCCGATATCCATCTGATGTATCAGCGGCCAATGGCGTACCTCGAACAGCTTATTAAGCTTCATCCTAGCCTGGTGGTAATTCATAACGAAGCCGAGGTGCATCACATGGACTTTGCGGCACGGCTGCATTCCCATGACATCAAGGCTGGCCTGGCTATTCTCCACGACACACCCATCGAGTATGCCTATCAGATCATGCACAGCTTCGATCACGTGTTGGTCTTCAGTGGTGATCTGGGGCACCACGGCGGCCAAGCCGATCTAGGACTGCTCGACAAGGTTCGCAAAATCCGCGAGCATCATCCCGACGCCGAGATCGGCTGGGACGGCGGTATCAACGACGCCAATGCGCGCCAGCTGATTGAGGCCGGTGTCGATGTTCTCAACGTCGGCGGCTACATCCAGGGAGCAGCCGACCCGCGGGCACGCTACGACTCCTTGGTCGAGCTGTCCAAGTAGGCTTTGAGCTTGTTAAAAGCCGCCGTTCGCATGCTGAACTCCGGCTTGTACTCATCGCCCATTTCGGCGAAGGTCTCGTTCAGACCGTCTGGCTGAAAAATGGCGTCCCAGCCGAAACCTTCGTTGCCGTAGGGCTTAACAATTTGGCCGTGCATTTCACCTTCAAAATATTCAATTGAAGAGCCATCATAGTAGCCAATGACCGTGCGAGCCACGGCGTGATTATTGTGGATCTGGCGGCATAATTCGTAGATACCCTCGTTCTTAACGGCTTGCAGCATCCACTTTATCAACGGGCCAGGGAAGCCGTTCAGTCCGTCTAGATAGAGCGAGGTGTCTTCCACAATTAAGGGGCCGTCGTGAAGCTTCTGGGCGACTTCGAGCTTCTTTCGAATCACTAGCTGGGGATCAAGCGATTGCTCTTCGGGCAGGTCTATCTCTACGCGTTCCAGCTGCGGCAGTAACTTCTGAGCTTCTCGAAATTTGTTGTTATTGCCGGTAATGAAGTAAATTTTTCTCATAATACCTCCTCATTATATAGCAGCTTATGATTGCGGATAGGGTGCTAGCTTTCTAAGCGGCTGTTAACTAGGCTCTGTATGACGCTCAGGTAGCTTATGAACACGTTGCGCTCGTTCTCGCTCCAAAACTTGCCCTCCTCGATGTCGAGCTTGGCTGATTCGAGGCGTCGCTCGCCAATGCTATGGGATACCCAAGCGCTAACCGGTGGAGAATATGTGTCGTCCTCGAAGTACCGTTCTTGCCCGATTGTCCAAGTAACTTCGCCGGGGCCGGAGATAACTAGCTGACGCTGTGTTTGCTCAGAGCCGAATGTACCTGTTTGCCATGGTTGGTTGGCGAGCAGTCGTGAGCATTCGTCGGCCAGTTTATCCGTCTGGAGTTTTTCGTGAAAATCTTCCATGTAGGTGTGCAGTCGTGACCAGTCGGCGAGTTTGCACTGCGCAAAATCAAGTTTTCCGCCTCTTTTTCTGGGCACGTCTTCTAAGAGTGCCGATGCTTCAAGGGGCTGCCCCAGGAGCTCGCCGAAAAAGAAGGTTGGCCCGTTGGCGGTTTCGTCGAAGTCGCCTCTTGAGCTGGTGTAGCCTGCTTCGCGTTCTGAGGTTTCTAATATATCGAAGCGGCATTGCCGGGTGAGCTTGTAGCTTGTAAAGCGGTCGTAAGCACCTGCCATATCATAGTCGACGCGAGTTCGTCGTGTAATGGCGTATGTCCCGTCTACTGCCAGTCCCTCGTCTCCCAGGTAGTCATAGATTGCTGATTTCTTTTCTTGCTGATGCTGCCTATATGAGGCTGCAAGATCAGGGGTGTCAGCTCTGTCGTAGCTTTCCAGAGCGTACTTAACATCACGTGGCAAATCTTCGCCAATTGTTTGCAGTACCGACCGCAACTGTTGCTTAGCTGCCACTATCTTACGTTCTCTGCGCTGAGCTGCCTCGACAAGCTGACTGGTCCTTATTGCCAGCTCCTCGCTGTTAACGGGGGCTTTTTCTTGTAAGGGTTCGTATTCCATATCTTTATCCTCTCTCTTCCCATCGCGGGAAGCTTGACAATAGTAAATCATTCTTTCAAAAATGGAAATGTAAATAAGTCAACAGTTACCCCTGTTAATTTTTGATGATTATTTGTGCTAAGGGGTTAATGTTGTAAATGTTACTCTGCTATAATCACTAGCAGAATGCCGCAGAAGCTACCCCTGGCCCAACTGGAGACAATTGCCAATGATATTCGAGAGGATATTATTCGGATGTTGGAGCATGCCGGGAGTGGGCATAGCGCGGGGCCGCTCGGGCTGGCCGATATCTTCACGGCGCTGTACTTCGATATTCTCAAGTATGATCCCAAGCAGCCGAACTGGGAGGAACGGGATATATTGCTACTCAGTAATGGTCACTGTGTGCCGGTGCAGTACGCGGCTATGGCGCACGCTGGTTATTTTGAAAAGAAGGAGTTGCTGACGCTCCGCCAATTAGGCTCGCGTTTGCAGGGTCATCCGGAACGCACAAAGTTACCAGGTCTTGAGAATACTAGCGGGCCGCTGGGTTCGGGTTTGTCGCAGGCTTGTGGCATAGCCTTGGCGCTCAGAATGGACGAGCAGTCACATCGCTGGGTGTATGTGGTCATGGGTGACGGTGAGCAAGATGAGGGCAATGTCTGGGAGGCCGCTATGTTGGCCGGTAAGTACAAGCTTCACAATATTATCGCTATCACTGACCGTAACAATATCCAGATTGACGGGCCGACCGAGTCGGTGATGCCGCTGGAGGATCTCAAGGCCAAATGGGAGGCCTTCGGCTGGCATGTGCTGGAAGTTGATGGTAATAACATCGAAGCAGTTATTGACGCCTGCGCCATGGGCCGGGCTATCATGGAAAAACCGACGATGATTATTGCGCATACTATTCCGGGCAAAGGGGTCGACTTTATGGAATATGACTTCG
Organism: Candidatus Saccharimonadota bacterium; assembly: GCA_036743655.1. Taxonomy (GTDB): domain Bacteria; phylum Patescibacteriota; class Saccharimonadia; order Saccharimonadales; family UBA4665; genus DATHNF01. The sequence continues at coordinate 38,622 of DAINPB010000006.1, read as the reverse complement.
CCTGGCATGGGAAGCCACCTAACCACGAAGAAGCTGTCAAAGCGCTCCACGAACTTCGTACGCTCGGCGGTAAAATCAGGGGTGAGCATGAGTAAACACCTGCGACAGATATTACTAGTCTTGGCTGCGGGCTTGCTGTTTTTCCTGGCGTCGAGTTTTATTCAGATACATCGAGGGCCAGCTTTACTTTGCGATCATAACGACGGCCATGGCATGCATACTGAGTATCAACTACAGTACGGTTTGCCGTTCGCATATCTTAAGCGCAGCGTATCTGACTTTGAGTGCTCGCTCAAAAATAACCAAGCTGACGCATCGGGCACATTTATTGAAATGCACGAAATAAATTATGTGATTATGTTAGCTGACCTATGCATCTGGCTGACACTTGCTTATTCTACAAGTTGGCTTTACTGCCACAAGCATGTGAAGCGGAGTACAAACAAGTGAGCAGCGTGAAGCCTTCTGTGATGTTGATGGGTGTAGCCTTGGTGCTCGGCTTAGTGCTGACTGCTTTGACTGGTCTTTATAGCCGTACAACGACAGGCCAATACTGCTCACGTGACCCAGAACTTAATGCACGGATTGACTGTAGCCTACACGTGAATAATCGTGGTTTGCCATTGGCATATGAAATTAGCCCGGATTATCAGCCCAAACACGGCCATCAAGTACTGCCACTTATCGCTGACACTGTCTTGTGGTCCACGGTTTCAGGGTTAATTCTGGTAGCGCTGAAAAAGGTGCGGACATGACCAAGATAAATCGCAAAAAAGTTACAGTGATTCTAGCTACTGGGCTTTTCATTACGCTTGCCAGTGCTGCAATCCCACGACTAGGAGTTGCCTATACATGTCAAAGTGAAGTTGCTGCCGTATCGTCATACAACAGAGATGAGCGAGGCCTACCAATGGTCTTTGTGCATCGTAGCATTCAAGAAGAGGGTTGCGTAGCTACGACGCTGAATGGCCGCGAAATTAGTGGTGCTGGCCACCATAGAGTATTGATCTTGAGCTTTGTGGCTGATGTTGTCGTGTGGTCTGGTTTGCTTGCGCTGTGCGCAAAGTTTGTCCCACGAATTTGGAGAAAGTTATGAGCGATATGCACTTGGTTGATCTGACGGGTAAGCTGGAGGCGGAGCCGATTCGCAAAGGTTTTGGTCGCGGATTGCTGGAGGCGGGTAAGCGCGATGAGAATGTTGTGGCCTGTTGTGCTGATTTGACCGATTCGACGCAGATAAGTTTGTTCGCTAAGGAGTTTCCGGAGCGATTTACTGAGATTGGCGTGGCCGAGCAGAATTTGGTCACGGTCGGATCGGGATTGGCGGCTATGGGGAAGATTCCGTTCGTGAGCAGCTATGCCGCCTTTAGCCCGGGGCGCAACTGGGAACAGATACGGACGACAATTTGCCTTAATGACAGGCCGGTTAAAGTCGTGGGTTCGCACGCCGGTGTTAGTGTCGGGCCGGATGGTGCTACGCATCAGATGCTGGAAGACATTGCGTTGATGCGGGTGTTGCCGCGGATGGTCGTTATCGCTCCCTGTGACAGCGTCGAAGCCGAAAAAGCGACCCTGGCCATGGCCGCCGACAGCCGCCCGAATTATCTACGCTTGGCGCGGGAAGCAACGCCGATTATCACCACCGACAAGACGCCGTTTGAAATCGGTAAAGCCTATGTCTTCGCCACGGGTGCCGACATCACCCTCATTGCCACCGGCACCATGACCTACCAGGCATTGATAGCGGCCGCAAAATTGTACAAAGATGGCATCGAAGCAGAAGTTATTCACGTACCGACCATTAAACCGCTTGATGCTGAGACCATCCTAAAGAGCGTGCGAAAAACCGGCGCCGTCGTCACGGCCGAAGAAGGTCAGATCGTTGGCGGTCTCGGTGGCGCAATTGCCGAATTACTGGGTGAAGCCTGCCCGGCGCCGATGAAGCGTATTGGTATGCTGGATCGTTTCGGCGAATCCGGTTCACCCGATGAATTACTGGAGTACTTCGGTCTCGACGCCAAGCATATTCATTTGGCTGCTCACGCGGTGCTTGATAAGAAGTAAGCCAAGCAACTTAATGTCTATTTAACTAGATGTTATCAGGCTGTAGCTAATGAAAAGTATACATTCCGCTTCCCGTTGCAAGCATAAGCAGCTAGAATGGGGACATGCCCCTGACATTGCAACAAATTCGGCAAAACTGCGCCCAGGCCCGGCAACGCATGGCGCAAGCTCGGGCTGAGCACTGGGCCTTCGGCGCCTTTAACCTCGATGATGAAGCCACGCTCAAGGCCGTGGTGCAAGCTGCGGTCAAGAAGCAAGCTCCCGTGCTTGTCGAAGTCAGCCAAGGTGAAGTTGATGACATCGGCCTCGATAATGTCCGCGACCTGGTCGATAACTTTAAAGCGCAGTACGGTGTTGAGATTTACGTCAATCTCGACCACAGCCCCAGCGTCGAAGCGGCCAAGGCCGGCATTGAAGCAGGCTTCGAGTTTATTCATATCGATGTCTCAACGGCCAACCACGACGCCTCGGATGAGGACATTATTGCTGCCACTCGCGAAATCGTAGCCTACGCCAAGCTAACTGGTGCGCTGGTCGAGAGCGAGCCACATTACTTCGGCGGCAGCTCAAACGTGTTCACCGAGCAAATCGATTACGAAGAGATCAAAAAGACCTTCAGTACACCAGACGGCGCCCGCGCCTTTGTCGAAGCAACAAATATTGATACCTTTGCGGCTGCTATCGGCAATCTCCACGGCAAATACCCCGTGCCAAAAGTGCTCGATCTAGAGCTGCTCAGACAGATACGCGAAGCCATTGACTGCAATATCAGCCTGCATGGTGGTAGCGACACGCCCGGTCATTACTTCCGCGATGCTGTTCAGATCGGTGTTACCAAGATTAACATCAACAGCGATATGCGGTTTGCTTATCGAACAACTCTGGAAAAAGTCCTAGCCGATAACCCGAATGAGTATTCTGTCTCCAAGTTAATCAGCAAAGAAGTTATCGGTGCGGTTCAGGCTGTGGTTGAGAGCAAGCTTGATGACTTCAACTCTGCAGGCAAAGCGCTGGTCTAGACGCTAACAAGAGTTTTGGACTGTTCACATAAATTTCGTCGTTCTGCAACGTCGATAGTCCAGTCTATCAGCTCCGCCAATCGTCCAGTCAGCAGTGTTATGGGGCAGCCGATAGTTATTGACTGATGGCTTTTGATATCGCCAATTAAGGTAGGTTTGTCCACCGGCTCAACAGGGTGGTGTGGAGAAATGTGGGGTGGAGAATAGCCTGACGGCACCTCTAAACTTGAGAAGTCGGCGTAATCCAAACTTTCCGTGCCATTTCTATAGCGAATCACTCTGAACAGTTCCGGACGTAGCTGCTGGTCGTTGGCATCGTGTTCTGAGTTTTCGGGTTCAGTAACTAACGCGTATTGAGCTGCCATCATTTGGTTGATGCTGATCTTGGCCATGCGGCGCAATAGAATGGTGCTTGCTGGGTGACGCATTATGCTGTCAACCGCCTCTATGCCTCTATCGGGATTATGGTACTGCACAATGCGGGGAGCCTCTTTCACTAGAGTTACCGTAGAATTGACAGCTGTGCTTATACCCCCGAACATTTGCCAAGCTAAGTCGATGTACCGTGCAGGGTCGAGGGTGCCGATAATCTCTGTAAAGGCCTCGGTCCGTTTGTAGGTAGGCGTATCCTGAATCACTTCTCGGGCTTCCGTAAACGTTGCTCGAAAGTCTTCTGACAATTCTTCCCATGGTGTATATGACTGTAATTTCCGGAAGTACCCTTGTCGCGGCTTGATTAGTCCATCGGGTGGCCTGCTCGGTATGCGAGCCATAACGTGATCAAACAACAAGTCTATCGTTTGGGCTAAACTTGCATAATGCGGTTCTTTGAGCTCTGCCAGGAAAGCCAGCGCTTCGGGAGAATTTGGTTCCAAATCTGGCATAGGCGGCGCAACGATTTCTTGATCGCCGTGAACTAAGTGCAGCGCTAGAGCGCGAGGGGAGCGTGGGCAGGCCATGATCATATAATGATTAAACAATTTGGTAAAGTATGCAAGCACGAGCAAGTTGCATTTGCCGCCTGCATTTGCCACAATAACAAACAGAACCTATATAATATAGAAAGCGTAAGGGGTGGGCTCGTGGCAGAACAGCCGGATGTTGTCAGTATCGGGGATATTGTGACCGATGCTTTCATCAAATTATTCGATGATCAAGCAGTAACGTACGAGAACGAACAGGGCAAGTGGCTGGCCATGCCTTTTGGCACTAAGCTGCCCTATGACCATGTCGAGGTTATTGAAGCGGTTGGCAATGCGGCCAATGCAGCGGTGGCTTTTGCCCGACTCGGACTTAGCAGTGCGTTTGTCACCAATGTCGGAGCTGATGCGCATGGTCGAGATATGATCAAGGCGCTCGACAAACGGGACGTCGATACTCGCTTTGTGCGTATTAACCATGGTAAGAAGAGCAATTATCATTACGTGTTGTGGTACAAGGAAGAGCGAACGATTCTCATTAGGCACGAGGAGTATGATTACCACTGGCCGCATTTGACACCGGCAGAAACACCGAAGTGGGTCTACTTCAGCTCCATCAGTCAGCACGCCATTGAATATCATGATCAAGTAGCCGACTGGCTCGACGGCAAACCGGAAGTTAAGTTGGCGTTTCAGCCGGGAACCTTCCAGATGGAGGCTGGCACCAAGCGACTGCACCGTATCTACGCCCGGACTGAAGTGTTGATTCTCAATCGTGAAGAAGCGGCGCTAGTTGGTGGCGGCAATCACGATGATATACACGATTTGTTTAACCATCTGCATAAGCTGGGGCCGAAAATTGTAGTTATTACTGACGGGCCGAAGGGTGCTTATGCATCTGACGGTGAAAATCGTTTTCAGATGCCGCTCTACCCTGATCCAGCGCCCCCAGTTGATCGAACGGGTGCGGGTGATTCATTTGCTTCAACCTTCGTGGCGGCTTTGATCAAGGGTAACACCATCGAGGGTGCCTTGCAGTGGGGGCCGATCAATTCCATGAGTGTCGTGCAAAAGGTCGGTGCGCAAGCTGGCCTGCTGAGCGAAAAAGAACTGGAACACTTCTTGCGCCACTCGCCCCCGCATTATCGCCCGACGCGCATGCACTAAATGTGTTTTACCGCTGTTTAAGACTGACGAGTCCGTAGGTGTAAGCCAGGGCGCTAGCCATGCCAATTGCAAAACTTGCGAATGTCGGCATGCGCGTAAGCGTCTGATGCAATACGATAATGAATAATATAGTGCTTACAAAGGCGAACGGCAGGTGCCGCACGAAGCTTTTGGTGAATGCGCAACCTTGAGATTTATTGAGAAAATAAAGACTGCTGGCAATCGTGGCCGGGAAGCTGCTAACTACTCCACCCCAGAGAGGTCCCAATAAACGAGCAGCCAGTACCGCACCGGCAATCACCAGGCCAGCAGTCAAAAAACGAGTTACATATATTGCATGGGGCAGACTGATTTTCTTGGGTTGCACAGGCGGGAAACGACGAAAATATGCATAAAATGCCCCGATACCAATAACGGCTGCAAGAACAATATACGCAAAGTTAACTCCCGAAAACAGCGCGCGTATACCCACGCTAACGAGCAGCCAAGCCAGCGTAGCTCCAATGGTTGCCCAGAGGTGTCTGCGTGCTGTTTTGTAGAGACTGGCTACTTGGATGAATATCCAGCCATAGAATAAGGCGGCCACTATCATGATGGGAATAATTGTGGTGGCTGAGCGAGCGGCCTTCGACCCCTCAGTTACGCTGATAAAAGCCAGACTAATAAAAAGCGTCGAGGGGATGCCTGCTATTGCCCCGCCGATGCGTGACCCCAATCGTTCCGAAAACCACAGTATACCTGAGACGTAGGCGCCGCCGACGAAGAAAGAGAGCGCAACTTTTAGGCCGAATTCCATAACCACATAGTAACAAATGCTTTCCCGAACGTGCTGCTTATGGTAATCTGTAGGCACAGGTTTCATGCATGGGGCAACATAAAAATAACAGTGGTGATGCTATAAGATGACACGAATTCTGTCCGAGCTATTGCAAGCACCGGAGCCGTTCTTCCGGCAGGGGCTGCGGCGATTGGAGGCGGCTAACGGCCATCCCAACGCCGATATTCGCTTTTCCAGCGAAATGACGCATGCCACCCAAGCCAAGCTCCGCACGCTCGGGCTTGACCCCAGTGATACTACGCCCGAGGAGCTCTATCAAGTCTTGCAGGCGCGACTGGTGGCTGACGATGCGCGTCTGATCAAGACGCTTCGCACGCGAGCAGCTACCTATGTATCGGCAGATGGCGATGTTGTGGCTGGTATGATTCACGCTTTGAAAGGTTTACCTGACAATAAGCGTTGTTTTTCGCTGAAGGCCAGCGTACTCAAGACAATGATCAAGAAGCAGCCACCCAAGAAAGCTATGAAACAGTTGGGCTACCGCTCGCTCGATTCATTTCTCAAACACGAAGCGCCAGTTTCGATATTGGCAGCAGCTTGGCTCAGCGAAGGGCTGCCTTGGCGACAGCGACTACTCGAACAGTACAAACGGCTGAAGCCCAGTGATTTCGAGGATCGCAACATTGCATTCGTGCAACCGGACTCCAAGCGCTGGCAAGCCTTGGCCGAGAGTAGCGTAGCGCAGGAGAAGCACAATCTCATTAGCTTCAAAGAACTGGGCGCTTTGGTCTTTTTGCCATTGCCAGCCGATGCGCCCGTTGGTGCCACAACTGCTAGTCTAGCCTTGGCGCTGCACGAGCTCAACGAAATCCGGGCCGGCAGCACATTCCTCAAGCTTTGTCAGGTTCGTCCGGACTTTGGCAAAGTCGTGCAAAGTGTTGCTGACGGGGAGCCGCGTCTCAGCTCGCGCTTACTTGATGAGCCGGTGCCGTGGCATCTGATTCAGCGCTACTATGCTCGTTTGACACAGCATGGGCTTGAGGAGCGCGAGCAGGTGTTTGAGCCGCATATGCGGCTGGAGGATATAGTGTGGCATCCGGTCGAGCAGGCTTTGAGTGCTATTGAGCCGAGTTTTGAGTTTTGGCAGCACAGTGCACATCTCGGTTTGTTGCATCATGGCCGGCCAGTTTCGATGAACGTTGTGGATGCTGCGCTCAATGCTTGCAACGAACTATCTTTTGAGCACCGCGTTGCACACTATTTTCAGCGTTCATTGTGGCATGAACTCATGCTGCGCTATTTGCAGCGCGAACCCGTTGAACAAACGGTGCTTGCTCAGCTGCAACCGCAACTAGTTCCTGAAATGGCCTTGGCTTAGGAGCGGCAACCTGTCATGTATCAAATTTGTGTATCAGGAGCGGCTAGGGGAGGCAGCGTCGAAGAGGGCAAAGCCTTAGCGCTTGAGCTTGGTGCGGCCATCGCCAAGGCCGGGCACGCTCTGCTGAGTGGCGCCACGATCGGATTGCCAAACTATGCTGCCGAAGCCTACAAGGCTGCTGGCGGACCTATGAGCGTCGGTATTAGTCCGGCCTCGTCCAAGGTAGAACATGTTATGAAGTATCGTTTGCCAGTCAAGGCTTACGATACCATTCTGTATACGGGGTTACATTATGTTGGCCGCGACACCCTGCTTATTACTTCAAGCGATGCTGTGGTCAGTATCGGTGGTCGGCTCGGAACGCTGCACGAATTTACCGTGGCCCTCGAAACAGATACGCCAATTGGCTTCTTGCAAGGTGCTGGGGGTATCAGCGAGGAGATCCAGCATTTGATTGCGTTGGCTCAACCCTTGCGCCCTGGCGCAACAGTTCTTTTCAGCGATTCTGCTACGAAATTGATCAAGGAACTGACAGATCATCTAGACAAAGAGCACGCCAAGTACCATAATCTGTACCAATAACCGTAAGCAGGATAAAATTATGCCCCACAAACACTCCAGTCAGAGCGGCTTCGCTGCTCTTGAGGCCGTATTACTTGTTGTTATCGTGGCCATTATTGGCGGTACCGGCTATTTCGTCTACCACGCCAATAAGAAAACAAACAGCACGTTCAATAGTGCGGCTAAGGTCGCTCAAAGCACACCTCAGCAAAAGACCAAGAAGAAGTCTACAACTCCCGCTAAGACCACGACAACAACTCCTGCCCCGACACAAGCATACTTCACTATCACGGAATGGGGTGTTCGCGCACCATACAACGGAACTGACACCCTCACTTACAGGCTCAATGCTGATAAAACTTCGGCTACGGCTATCTCAAAACAGCTCGTCGGCTTGGACGCAGGCTGTGCAACGTTCGGCGCCGGGCAAATCGCTCGTTTGAGCGCGAGTGACGTCTTGTATGATGGAGGCCCAACAATAGCTCAAGCGGCGGTTCAAGACCCTGGGGATTACGGACATGTCGGTAATTACTACTATCACTTTGTTCATGATCAGGCCGCCTGCGGAAACATAAGTGCTGGTCCGCCGGGTAGTCCTACGGCTGGCGAGCAAGCGCAGAACGCTGCCAATAGTCTTACGCAGTCGCTGGTGACCAAGCTACAAGCTCTCCCTCAGTAGGGGCCGCTGCAGTCGCCACGATGTGTGAAGCGAGCTTGGGCACCGATAGACCATGCCTCAACGTCGGTTAACATTGACAAAATAACATCGTACACCCACAATTACGGATAACCATAAGAAGGATCAGCCCATGGGACAGTTTAGAACCAACCAAAAAGGCTTTGCGGCCATAGAAACCGTGCTGATTATTGTGATTCTCGCTATCGCAGGCGGTATTAGCTACTATGTTTATCAGACTAACAAGAACACGAATAACACCTATAACAGCGCGACCAAAGCAGCTCAGAGTACTCCCCCGCGAGTGACAAAAAAGAAAGCCGTCACAGTCGACCCGACCGCAAGCTGGACTGCTTATACGAGTGCCGCCGGCCAGTTTAGCCTGAAATATCCAACCACTTGGGTGCAGCCAACTAATAGGAGCGCGTGTAGTGCCGGTCTGTTTGACCGCACTATTTACCTCGGGCCTAATGCTCAGTCATTGTTGAAGTGCGCCACCG
>DAINPB010000006.1:0-29549 GCA_036743655.1 Candidatus Saccharimonadota bacterium | reverse complement strand
CGAGTACTTCGGACAAATCGCCGTATCCTCCGAAGATGCTGACCAGCGACAGAAATACGACTTTTCGACAGACGCCTATAAAGATATCGTCACCAAGCCGATAACGGTAGCAGGTATAGCCGGTACTAGAACCTCAGGGGTGGCTATCAACGCTGGCCAGTCACTTGGCGATTTTCCGAACGACACCATAGTTGTAGAGTATGCCTTCTATACTAATAGCAAGACCTATATAGCGAAGTATGTTCAAGTGCCCGTCGGCAGCAACCCGTCGAGTAATGTACTGGCTGACTTTGACTTGATGATAACCAAAACACTCCAGTTCCATTAGTCTTGCTACAATTGGTAGGTGAGTAAATTCAAACTAAAGAGTGACTATAAGCCACTTGGTGACCAGCCAGCGGCTATTGCCCAGTTGACCAAGGGGTTGCAGGACGGTCTGCATGATCAAACCTTGCTCGGCGTCACCGGCTCCGGCAAGACGTTCACCATGGCGAATATTATTCAGAATACTCAGAAACCGACGCTGGTGCTGAGCCACAACAAGACACTGGCAGCGCAATTGTATGCCGAGTTTAAGAATTTCTTCCCTGAAAACGCCGTCCACTACTTCGTCAGCTACTTCGATTACTATCAGCCAGAGGCCTATATCCCGCGCTCTGACACCTATATCGAGAAAGACAGCCAGATCAACGAAGAGATCGACCGCCTGCGCCACGCCGCTACCGATGCACTGCTGAGTCGCCAGGACGTTATTATTGTGGCCAGCGTCAGCTGTATTTATGGCATTGGCTCGGTCGAGGATTACAATGGGCTATCTATTGACGTCAAAGTTGGCGAGCGTAAGGTGCGTGATAAGTTTCTCCGTCATCTGACCGATATTCAGTACCAGCGTAACGATATCGATTTCCACCGCAACACCTTCCGGGTGCGCGGTGACGTGATTGACGTCTTCCCAGCCGGCGAAGAACTGGCTTATCGCATTGAATTCTTCGGTGATGAAATTGAGCGTATCACCAAGATTGATCCGCTGACCGGAGAAATCTTGGCAAATCTCCAGAGTTACAAGATTTTCCCCGGCAGCCACTACGTTACGCCTCAAGATAAACTCAAGGTAGCCCTAGGCCATATCGAGCATGAATTGGCTGAGCGCCTGGCGCTGTTCAAAAAAGAAGGTAAACTTCTCGAAGCCCAGCGCCTGGCGCAGCGCACCCGTTTCGATCTGGAAATGCTGGAAGAAACTGGTTTCGTCAAAGGTATTGAGAACTATAGCCGCTATCTGACGAACCGCGAACCAGGCGAGCAACCGGCTACCCTGCTCGATTATTTCCCCGACGACTACACCCTGATGATTGACGAGTCGCATATGACTATTCCGCAAGTCCGGGGTATGTATAACGGCGACCGGGCGCGCAAAGAAGTGTTGGTCGAGCACGGCTTCCGTCTGCCGAGCGCGCTCGACAATCGGCCGCTGACCTTCACAGAGTTTGAGCGGCATGTTAATCAAGTTGTCTATGTTTCTGCAACTCCGGCCGAGTACGAGCTCAGTCGCAGCCCCAAACCCGCGCAACAGGTCATTCGACCAACTGGTTTGCTTGATCCGCCGATTGAAGTTCGTCCAATCGAAGGGCAAATCGATGATCTGATTGCCGAAATCCGAGCCACTACTGCCAAGCACCAACGCGTCCTGGTGACTACCCTGACCAAGCGCATGAGCGAAGACCTGGCCGAGTACTTACAGGAGATCAACATTAAGGTCGCCTACCTGCACAGTGATATCGATACGCTGGATCGGTCAGATATTCTGCGCGACTTGCGACTGGGCGTGTATGACGTGCTGGTGGGGATCAATCTGTTGCGTGAAGGGCTGGATTTGCCAGAAGTTTCGTTAGTGGCCATTCTTGATGCCGACAAAGAAGGTTTCTTGCGCAGCGAGCAGGCGCTGATTCAGACGGTTGGCCGCGCGGCCCGTCACGAATCAGGGCATGTCATCATGTATGCCGACCATGTCACCAAGAGTATGCAAAAGACACTCGACGAAACCACCCGCCGCCGCAAAATACAGGAAGCCTACAACACCAAGCACAATATTACGCCAACCGGCATCACCCGAGCAGTCGGCAAAGGCATGCGTCCCGACCTGCCCGAAGAAGCCAAACGTGCCAAGCTCGACCTCAAGAAAATCCCCAAGGATGAGTATGGTTCCCTGATCAGAGACCTGACCTCCCAAATGGATCTGGCCGCCGCCAACCTCCAGTTCGAAACCGCCGCCGAACTCCGCGACCTAATTGACGACATCAAGAAGAAGCTTTAGCGCAAGGCAAGTTGAAATCCTTAATAATTTAGTATATTGTAAGAATATTAAATAAGTAGACGGTCGGAGGATGAGCAAGATGAGTTCTATCGAAGGGACTGCGCAGCAGATCAATCTAGGTTCGGTGCTCGAGGATATTGAACGGCTAGAGGGTGTGGCCGACGAAATTGCTCACGGACAAGCTACAACCGGCAGCGTTGCTGGCGATCTCGCGTTGAAATTCTGCATTCAGCAGGATTGTTACAGCCAAATCGTACCAGTCAAACAGTTCTGGGAAGAGGTAGACGAATCTATCGAACAGAACCACGGCCAACTCATGGCTGCGTGCATAGATCGCGTCCCCTTTGTTGGTCTGCTTGAGTCCGACAATGAAGGCCTGAAAATTGAGGGAGGAAGGCCGAAGTTACCGGTATCTTTGGTTCTATCGGGCTCTTTCGATGGAGTATGGTCTAGTGTCCCCACAGAAAGGCTACGATTAGCTGGCGGATATAGAAAAATTGAGCACGATGAGCACGATCAGAGCTATACGCATCCGAGCGCTTTAATCGGTCGCATGAGTGTAGGGATGGCTTCGTGGTACTGCGCGCTGGCATTTGGAGACGAAGCAGTAAAGAAGTTTTTGGGTGACGAGTATAGAATGAGCAGAAGCCTTAATGGGAACAGATTCACTGTCGATCCAACTTCTATCTACGAAGACATCCAGGAATTAGCGAAGAACCCGCTTTAGCAGTTCCGAGGCCTAATGCTTACTCGAACTCCGCGATCGGCACATATAAAGTCATAACACGTACGCACAATTAGCTAGTTAACAGGCATGCCTGTTAACTAGGGCATATTTAATCTATCGATTACTTCGTTAAGTTTATTAGCTAACGTAATCAATATTTTCGCTAATTCCTCAACGTTAACTGGCTCACTAGGTGTCAGCGCTTGTATATCTAATCTATCAATTGGTTGTCGTATCTGGCTAGTTCTAGTACCCATAGCACGCTCCTTTCTTATCCTCTAATTATACCCTGCTATACTGAGTGCATGGCAACCAAAAAGACACAACCAGCTCCGACCAAGAAAGAGTTTTTTCGGGTGTTGAAGAAGGTGGCGAAGAAGAAAAAAGATAGCACTGACTAGGTGTGCATGTTCATAAGTTTTTGCCCACGTGCTTTAAGATATCCACAGGCCAAGAACAGATACAATGTGGATAATTGCAGTCAATAGCACATCGGCTGTCAAGTGCTTTTCCACAAAATCCTTTTGCTTTGAATAGCACTATGGTATATTGAGTGCTAAGTGATGCATCCGTTACGCATCCTCGCACATAGGAGAGTGTCCATGAGCGAAGCGGTAGGTAACGGTACCGCCAAGCTCACGGGCACTTTTATTTTTGGAGAGGTACTCAAATGGTAAAGAGGCTGGGTTGTCGACTCAGTAGGTCGATTCACCGTCGGTACGAGGGTTCGAATCCCTCTCTCTCCGCCATTAACGCCATGTGCCAATAGGGGCACATGGCATGCCGTCCGGCGGGCGGTTATTAAAACAAACCCATATAAAAAGACCCCTTCCTTACTGGTTGGGGTCTTTTTATTCACCGTCGGTAAGAGCTTTCGCTCCTCTACTTTCGCTACACTTAATGTAGCTATTGCTGTGTTCCCACATTGGAAACACAAGAATAGCAACATTAGTTCCTTATGTCAAATGGCCGACCTTTTTGTGTTGTAAGTCATATAGTACTCGTCGTTATATAACTAGTGCTGTGAAATGTTATACATAGATTGTACATATACCTAAGCATTAGCGCAAATCCATCCCTGTTTCATCTCTCTCCACTTGCCCCATTAAAGCCCAAAACATATTGACCTGGTTCCTATTACTATAACGCCAAGCGTACTCATTTGCATAGGCCTGTAAATATTTCGGCTCAACATGTCTGTACGCACCTTTGATGCCTCGCTTGAAATGGCTCCAGACATTCTCAATGTTCTGGGTAGAGCTATCGGGAGTGAAGAACTGGAGAGCACCATGATCCGTCCATTTATGTTCGTAGCCCATCTTCGGTAGTGTACGGTAAGCTTTATAGCCATCAGTATGAACAAGAGTGCCTTCAGCAATGTGATCGCGTATGAGCGGCTTAATCACCCGAGCCCCAGCTGACTTCACGTGCCAGACTTTAACTGCGCCCCCTCGCTGAACAGCTCCGAATAGAATTTGGCCAGACCTATTACCGGTTCTACCATATCGCCTCTTTGCCGAGCTTCGTTTGTATACATTGGCATGCAGATACGTTTCGTCGACCTCTATTTCGTCACTCATTTACAAGTTAGGAGTTTGGAATGAAGGCCTTTGCGAGAGCAATACTACATTTAATATTAATGCTTTTTCTAGGTGTGCTTATCTTTTTTATGCTTAGTGCTTTGAGTGAGATGTTGCCTGGATTTAATTTATAAGATGGAATGAGTCTCTAATACTTTGGCAGCAGTGGATTGTATACATTGTACTTGGTCTGTTAGGCTATGAGGCTTATGAGAACTATCCTAGAAATCAAGACGACAGCTAATACCACCTAAATTGCATGCAAACCTGCTAAAGTTTACTATACGTGTTATGACTTTATACGTGCTCTGCGACCTAATTGACGACATTAAGAAGAAGTTGTAAAGTACTAGTTATGAAAACTCTAGAACGGCCAAGCCCTTTGCAAGCGGTACTCGACTTCGGTGAGCGCGCGCAACAAGCAATTGGGCGTTCTAGAATGGCTGAAATGGCGGTCAGCGCTGTGGCCGGTTCAGCATCACCTGCTTACCGACAGGCAGCATGGTTGCCACGTGCCGGCATACAAGCTGTCACTATGAATGAAACAGTGGTGGTACACGATAATCCTTACGCCAGCCGTTTGCCCTTTCCGCGCCTCTGGGACACGGCAATCATTATGGGGACACCGAAGGATGAATTCGAAGCGCTGAAGCAGAAGTTTAGGGAAGCGGGTGATGAACCAAAGGATGCGGTGACCTATGTATCGCGTGGCATTCCTCGGATCGGCATTCTGGATAGCGATGAGGCCTTGTTCCATGAGGCCAGTAATGTAATTCCTGGCTACTCGGAGCTTAAGGTGGGTATGCGGCGGGGCAGGCAGGAATTTGAAGCAGGTATGGGTGTTTGGCTGCCCGGAAGCAGGCAATATGTGGGTGCAAAAACGCTCAGACTGATAGCGATGGTAGAGCCGATCGATGATTTCAATGATGATTTTCCAGGCGTTTTGCTCACGTAGCTAGTACAAAGAATCGAAAAACCCATGTTCGCGCAGAGTGGTTGCCGAAAGTCGGCTCCTAGAATAGTTTGGCTGACGCAGCATCTCCAGAACTTCAAGCAGCCAATATGGGTCTGCTCAACAGGTCTACAATATCTTTTAGCGCCAGATCTTGCTCCAGCAAATCTTGGGCGAGCGCAGCTTTCTCGACGACGCGAGAGACCACGCGGGGATCACTGCCGGAGAGGTGGAAGCCGTCTTCCAGTACCAGGCGAACGTTGGCGTGATTCTTGAATAGCTCTTGATAAGCCGGGAAGTTGTTGTAGCGACACTTGCCGAAGAAGTGCAGCACCATGGCCGCGTCCGGTGGCACGGCGGCCGGGAAGCTGCCCGTCTCACCGCTGGCCAGCACGTGCCATTTCTCGCGAACACCCTTGTAATAAGTTGGGGTAATGCCGACGGTGCCGACGAGGTGGAGCATGCGTTTGGTGGCGTGTATGGGTGACTCTCTGAGTAAGGATTTGGCGAATATCAGTGGAATTTCCAAAGCTTCTCGCCCCAAATATCTGCAAACCTCCGCCAAGTCGTCGTACTCTCTGGCATAGTCCACCTTTTCGGCCAAACAGGGGTCAAGCCCCAGCGTAAACGGATCGCGTCGACCCATAGAATCTGCCAGCCCAACCTCAGCGAGCTTTTTCATGGTGCCCATTGAGTAGCCGATGGATATCGATTCGCCAGGGGTGCAGCTACCCGCTTCGTCGTCGAGATTCAAGAGGTGGAGCGTAGCTTGGGCGTCGTGTAAGAGACTGAAACCTCTGCTCTGGTTGGTGCCGACAATACGACTGTGCATGTTGGCTTGAGCTAACTTGCGAGCCAAGTAAGAGTTATAGCCCTTCACCCTTGTGGCCAGCGGGGCGGTGAAGTCCACGGAAGTGCCCCACTCCATGTGCGTAGGAATGGTCTTGCGGAACACGTACACCGATTCGTCTTGCAGGGTCACCACCGATGTTTCTACTCGGCCGACGCTCGATATCTCGGCCACTTCCGGCTCGCTCCAATCAGCTACTGCAATCGTATACGGCAGCTCATTCAAAAAACCCTTCTCGATGAGAGAAGGGAAAGGGAGGACTTTGGCAGAGTGGCCACTTGGCATACCCGCTGTATCAGCGGGTCTCGGGGCGAAGTGGGGTGAAGCTTCCATTTAGTTACATGTAGTTTCGCTTTTCTTGATAGTAGTCTTCTGCTTATGCTTTGTAAAGTTTTTTATTGACAAACTAACAGGTGGAAGTACTCAACTTTTACCGCCCGCTCTGTTACAATTGTCAGTAACTATGGCAAAACTTACCCGGGATGATGTCTTAAAGTTGGCTCAATTAGCGCGTTTACAGCTGACGGAAGACGAAATTGAGGAATACAGCAAGGAACTATCAGATATCTTGCAGTATGTAGAGCAATTACAGGCCGTTGATATTGATACGCTGCAGCCAACCAATCAGGTCACCGGTTTGACGAATGTTACGAGACCGGATGTTATCAAGGATTACGGCTACAAAGAAGCGGATTTGCTCAAGAATGTGCCACAGATTCAAGATGGCCAGATCAAAGTCAAAAGGATGATCGGATAATGAGCTCCAGCTCGTGGCCGCCGATTGCTGCTATTGCCGCAAAAGTACAGGCTGGTGAGCTCAAAGCCCTTGATCTAGTCGAGCAATCACTCAAAATCATTGCTGACAAGAAGGACTATGACGCCATCATCGTCACCACCGAGCAGCGAGCCCGCGAACGAGCTGCAGCTATTGATAGTCGCATAGCCAAGGGCGAAAAAGTCGGCCGCTTAACCGGCGTGCCGTTCATCGCCAAGGATAATTTCCTGGTCTTCGGCGCCGAAACCACCGCGGCCAGCAACATACTCAAGGGTTTCACCGCACCCTACCAGGCCACTGCCATCGAAAAACTTGAGGCAGAAGGTGCTATCTGTGTTGCCAAGGCCAATCTAGACGCCTTCGCGCACGGCGCTAGCACCGAGAACAGCGATTTTCCTACCACCAAGAATGCCCATGATATCAGCCGCGTCCCGGGTGGCAGTTCCGGGGGTTCGGCCACCGCCGTGGCGCTTGATATGGCGCCATTCGCACTCGGTACCGATACCGGCGGCTCCATTCGTCAGCCAGCCAGTTTCTCTGGTGTAGTCGGCTACAAGCCAACCTACGGCCTGGTGTCGCGTAGCGGCGTGGTAGCCATGGCTAGCAGCACCGATGTTATCGGGCCACTGACGCGCAGTGTGGCCGATGCAGCCCTCGTGCTCGATGTGCTGGCCGGACGTGACGAGCTGGACGGTACCACCATTGAGCGAGACGAGCACAGTTATACGGAGTTGAGCGACGCTGTTAGCGGCAAAAAAGTCGGTGTTATCAAAGAATACATGGGTGAGGGCCTGAACGCTGAGGTAAAGACCGTTATCGAAAGCGCCTGCGACAAACTCCGCGCCGCCAAGGTCGAAGTCGTCGAAGTCAGTCTGCCGTCTTTGCCGATGGCGCTGGCAGTCTACTACATCATCTGCCCAGCAGAGATCAGCAGCAACCTCGGTCGGTATGATGGGCAGCGGTTTGGCCACAGCAAGGCCGGGGCAAAGGATTTAGATGATAGTTACAGCGGTGCCCGCGGCCAGGGTTTTGGCAAAGAAGCCAAGCGGCGAATTATGATCGGCACGTATGTCTTGAGTAGCGGCTACTACGACGCCTACTACAAGAAGGCGCAGACGGTGCGGACCAAACTTATTAACGAATTTAATGATATTTTTAAACAAGTGGACTTTTTGCTTGGCCCTGTAGCCCCCACTACGGCTTTTAAGATCGGTGCTAATGCCAACGACCCCTTGCAAATGTATCTCAGTGACGTCATGACCGTAGCTGCTAATCTGGTCGGCGTTCCAGCCATCAGCATACCGGCTGGAGACAGTGACGGCTTGCCAGTCGGGTTGCAGCTCATGGCTCCCCAGCGCGCCGATCGGGACTTACTCGCTTTTGCTAACCAAACGGAGGCCTTGCTGTCGTGAAATCTGACCTCTACATCATTATTGCAGCCGCGGCCTTGATGCTGGCTCTGATCTCTGTTATATCGGTTCGCCAACGCCGTTCCCACAAGCTCAACACCGCACATTTCACGAAGCGCTGGAAAGAGCTGCAAACCAACTGTGCCACCCGCAAAACCTGGCCTTTGGCCATCATCGAGGCCGATAATTTGCTCGACGAAGCGCTGAAACGCCGCCATTTCAAGGGCAAAACCACCGGCGAGCGCCTGGTCGCTGCCCAGCACCAATTGACGAGCAACGACACCGTGTGGTTTGGCCACAAACTGCGCAACCGCGTCGTACACGAAGATGTCCGCAAGTTGAAGAAGCAGGATGTGCTGAGCGCCTTGAACGGGTTTCGGCAGGCACTACGGGATTTGGGGGCGCTGTAGTGATAAGTCCCGAGGTTCGCCAAAAATACCGCGTGACCATCGGTATTGAGTGTCATGTGCAGCTCAAAACTGCGACTAAGCTGTTCTCGGCAGTTGGTAACGATGCCCGCGAAGCGCCACCGAATACTCTGGTCAGTCACATTGATTTTGGTCTGCCGGGCGCCTTGCCGGTACTGAATGCTGAAGCTATTCATTTGGCCACGCGAGCGGCCTTTGCGCTTGGGACTGAGCCGGAGCGGTTCAGTAAGTTTGACCGTAAGCACTATTTTTATCCTGATTTGCCCAAGGGCTACCAGATCAGTCAGTTTGATGAGCCGATCATCGGTAAGGGTGCCATGACTATCGAAGTTAATGGCGAGGCCAAGACGATCGGCATCACCCGGGCACATCTCGAAGAGGATGCTGGCAAGAGCACGCACCTAGCTGGCAAGGATTACAGTCTGGTCGACCTCAATCGCGCCGGCACCCCTTTGCTGGAAATTGTCAGCGAGCCGGATATGCACAGCAGCGCCGAAGCCAAAGCCTACGCCCGCGAGCTCTACTTGCGTATGCGCTACGCCGACGTATCTGAGGCTAATCTGTATTACGGCAATATGCGTTTCGATGTCAATGTCAGCGTCAGCCAGACTGACGAACTCGGCACCCGCTCCGAAACCAAGAATCTCAACAGCTTCCGCTCTGTCGAAAAAGCCGTTGATTACGAAGTGAATCGCCAGATTGAATTGCTCGAAAAGGGCGAACGCATCGTTCAGGAAACTCGCGGCTGGGACGATGCCAAACAGAAGACGCTCTCCCAGCGCAGCAAAGAAAACGCCGACGACTACCGCTACATGCCCGACCCCGATTTGCCGCCAATTGTCATAACTGATGAATACGTTGCCAAGATCAAAGAAGAAATGCCCGTCATGCCCGCCGAGTGGCGCCGACGACTTGCCAAACTTGGCCTAGACAAAGCAGCAACCGAAACTCTTATTGACGCCGAGGTGGAATTCCCGACTGCGCACTTACTTGCTTCTTTAGAAAGGGCTTTGGGCGAAGAGGAAGATAAAGATTTTGCCCGCAGCCTAGCCAACTGGATGGTTAATGTCCTCGTTCCGCATTATCGCGAAGAAAATGTTCTGGTTAACGATGTGGCTGTACGGCTCAATAATTTTCGTGCGGCGTACCAATTGACTCAAGATGGTAAGTTAAGCTCTACTAATGCTAAAACCCTAGTCATTTATATTAGTGACTCTGTAAAAGTCACCGAAGATATTAATGTAGTCTCGCACGACAAGGGCCTGGTTCAAGTCTCGGACGAAGGTGAAATCGCCAAAATTGTCGAACAGGTTCTGGCTGATAACCCGAAGGCTGCCGAAGACGTCAAGAACGGCGAAATGAAAGCCATCGGCTTTCTCGTCGGCCAAGTCATGAAGGCCAGCAAGGGCAAGGCCAACCCCTCACTTGCTCAGGAGCTGATCAAAAAGCAGCTCGGCCTATAATCGCTATTTTTCTTACAGAAGTAACTATTTGCTGAGCGTGGCTGTTCTCTCGAGGTATTGTTGGATTGCGTGATACGTGCCGTTGGGGTACAAGGTGTTATTGTGCGAGCATATGATTGCACCAGGGCTTATGGGTGCTTTACCACCTGCTATCGGGAAGTTCACGGTGTCGTGGGCGGTATGGCCGGTGGGGGTGTTTCTCTCAAACTCCAGCGTTAATTTATTTTGATTTGCAATTAATATGCGCGGATATGCAGGGCTGTCCAGCGTCAGTGTGCCCCCACCTTCGATTACCCGCTGCTGGAGCGTCAACACGCCTGCGGCTGCACTCGCAATGAGCCGGGAAGTAGATGTTACCGGTGATTCATGTTCACCTTGCCGATTGTAGGCATCTGGGCCGCAGGTGCCGATTGAAGCCTTATCTGCCGTAACGGTATTATCGCAAGCTGCGAGGGCTAGGCTACAGAGGACGGCACCGAGGCCAGCCATCGTGCGTTTACTCAATAGTTCTCTGACGTTCGAACGTTCACTCATGCGGACTCCATACTTATTCTTAAAGCTAGTATAACCATACTAAGTGGAAGAAGGCAAGAGCAAAGGCAACCCCTCGCTTAATGTCTAATCAGAAATCCTGGTTTTTGCTTCTGAGCGGGGTATCTATTCGGTGGGGAAGTCGGCTTCTTGTAATTGCTTCAACGAGCTGAGAAGACTATCCCACTCTTCTCCAGAGTCTGGTCTAGGGTATTTTACCCTGTCATTGCCGTCGACAGGGTTTACGAGTATCTCCCCGCGTACAGGACTTTCATCCTCGTCTGGAGCAGGATAGTGGGGGCACGTGACTACGATTGCACGCTGAGCTTTAGTGAAGCAGTCCTCCCGCTCTTTATCGCTGAGCCGTATCAAGACAGTGATACTTTTGATCTGGGTATCATCTTCTTCGTCACAGGTCATTTCGATATTAGCTTGCAGGAACGCGTTTGTTTCATCTTCGGATACGTCTGTGTCGATCGTGCCCCAGCCAGAGTAAAGGTTTACGTCACGTTCGCTGGTGTAAGGTACGATAGAAGTATCCGACGATACCTCTTGCTGTGTGGGCGCTCTAGTGGCTATCTTGTCGGCGAATGGTATCCACGCCTCTGTAATATGCCTATCGAGGCTTTCTTGAAGACGTTTTGACTCTCTCGTTCTCTCGGACTGGTCATATTGGTCTCGAGCTTTACTCAGCTCTGTGTGTAGTTCGGTACCTGCTTCTAACATATTTCATATAATTGCAAACTGTCTCGAGGATTGCAAGCAGCAGCGGTTTGGCGGCTTATTTCTTGCTGCGGATTGAGGCTAGCCAAATAAGTGATAGCTAAGTCGCCATAGTAATTTAGAAGCGTCCTGCTACTTCTCGGGATAGTCAACGGTTTCTTGTGCGTATTTCGTCAAGCCTTGGTAGGTGCCGTTTAGATGCAGCCCGTCAGATTTATCGCAGACGACCGCGCCCGGACTAACTGTTGCGTTGCCGCCGGGGGTTGATTTGAACGTTACGTAGTCTCCAGTTAAGTTATGTGCAGACCAAGCAGACCAAGCAGCCCATGCAGAGAAACCAATAGTTAGACTCGTGTTATCTGCGACAACCTCAACCGCCTTATAGTCCGGAAGATTGATACTGCCCCCATTAGTGAGAGCCCGTTTCTGTAATGCTATTACGTCTTCTTGGCTTGTTGCCAAAATGCGCGCCAGAGACCCTTGAGGGAGAATAGACTTATTATATTCATAATTGTATATGTATGTTCCGCACGGTTCGATAGCCTGATCACTGCCCGATACTCGATGTCCGCCGCAGCCAGAAAAAGCCAGCAAGCAAAGCAAGCCTACTGCGGCCCGTCTATCAGGTAAAGTGTTTTTCAGTCGTGTGCTTAGTCTTTCGTTCATCGGTATACCCTAGTCTTTAAATAAGCTAACCTAATAATGAAGCATCGGCTCAGTGAATTGCAAGCAGCAGCGCTTTGGCGTGCTACCATTTGATTATGAGTCAAGCCAAAGTTCGCAAAGCCGTGATTGCCGCTGCCGGTTTTGGCACGCGTTTCTTGCCGCAGACCAAGGCTATGCCCAAGGAGATGTTGCCACTGGTCGACAAGCCGATTATCCAGCAGATTGTGGAAGAGCTGTGCGAAGCGGGCATCACCGATATTGTGATTGTGACGGGGTATCACAAGCGGACGATTGAGGATCATTTCGATCATATGAGTGCGGAATTGCGTAACAATCTCCGGCGATCTGGCAAAACCAAGTTGCTCAACAGCACGCGGCGCATTTCTGATCTGGCCAATTTCGCCTATATCCGGCAAAAAGGGCCGTATGGTACCGGCACGCCGCTGCTCAATGCGGCGCATTTGCTGGGTAATGAACCGTTCATATACACCTTTGCTGATGATTTTGTCTGCGCCAAGCCCAGTCGTTTCCAACAGCTCCAGACGGTGCATGCGGCGCATGGCGGCTCGGTGTTGACCTGTGTGCGCCGTGATAGCGAAGAGGATTTCGAGCGCTATGGCTTTGTCGGGGGGAAGCAGCTACAACCTGGCTTGATTGATGCGACGACTATTGTCGAGAAACCCGGCAGCCGCCAAGCTGCGCCTTCGACACTGGCCTCAGTCAGCGGCTATCTGTTAGATCCGCAAATTCTCGATTATTTACGGCGACAGCTCAAGCGTTACGACAAGAGCCAGGAATTCCGTCTCCAGGATGCCATTCAACAGATGATTGATGACGGCCACCACTTCTATGCCTGTGAAATCGCCGACGGCCACTATTACGACACCGGTAATCCGCTCGAATATATCAAGACGGTGGTCGACTTCGCTCTAGAACGATCCGATACCGGCCCGGAATTCAGGAAGTATCTCGAGGCTAAACTCAACCCACGCCAGCGGGCCTCAAAGTCCGAGTAAAGAAGTTCGTCTCTCTCCGTTACGCTTCGCCCTCTCGACAAATAGTTATATACTAAGTACATGACAACCACTGATACGGTTTTGCTGATTGTGCTGACGAGCTTACTGAGCGTTTTCTTCATCTTGTGCATTGCCGTCATGATTATGGTGCTGAAGCTCTTGAGCGGGGTTCGGCGCGTGGTCGCCAAGGCCGATGAGGTCGTCGATTCCGTCGAGGCCGCTGCCGAAGTGTTCAAAGACACGCAGGGGCGCCTAGCCTTCTTCAAACTAGTCCGTAACATTATGAAATTAGTGCAGAGGAGCCGCAAATAATGAGCAGACGAAACCGCAACCAAGGCAATGTAAAGCGAGTAGCTATCGGTAGCGTCATAGCGGGCGCATTCGGCTACCTGGCCGGTATTCTGACCGCACCCCAGAGTGGCAAAGACACCCGCCAAGATATCAAAGAAACCGCCGACCGCAGTCTGGCCGAAGCCGAAAAAGACCTCAAGAAACTCCACACCGAACTCGGCAAAATCATCGACGAATCCAAGAAAACCGGCGATAAGCTCAGCAGCAAAGCTCAAGCCGACCTCACGCCCATTATCGAAAAAGCCAAGGACACCAAAGAAAAAGTCCGCGAAGTACTCAGTGCCATCCACGAAGGCGACACCCAAGACAAAGAGCTAGCCAAGGCCATCAAAGACGCTAACAATGCCATCGACCATCTGCGCGACTACCTCAAGAAGTAGTTTGACTTACCTTACGTAATATAGTAAAATAATCCTCATGTCACGCGAAATTGTTGATTTGGCGCGTAGTAGTCTGCGAGTGTTTGATCGAGAGGTTTCACCGGATTACGCCGCTTTGCGAAAGGCTCTTGATGGAGAGCTTGGACGGAATGCCATAGAAGGATTCGAGGTGGCTACGCTACAAGCTCGTGCTAATTATCGGTGGCTTGGCCAAGCCGTACAGCAACTGCCGCGAACCGAAATGCTCAGTGAGCTACACAAAGCGCACGGATCGTCACAGCCCACGTTTGTAACTGGCCAGCAATCTGAAGCCAAACTGCTCCAGGCTTCTATCTTATGGACGCACAGAACACACGCAGAATCATTACTGCCACACTACCTTGTTGGAGTACGGCAGGAGAAACGTAGAACGGGCCTATTACTGCACCCTGCTTATTCGGCAGATCTCGCGGGTTTTAGTTTTATACGAAAGGCTCTCCGAGAACAGGGTCAGCGACAGAAGGTAGGCTCCTTAATTTCTGTCGAAGTTTCCACGAAAGGCTTTAGGGACTACAAAAATGATGTGCAGCGCCGACTTGGCGAACCATATGCGGCAGAAGAACTAAGCGACATATACGATGTCGACGAGCAATGTTTTAGGCTAACTGCCTATAGCCCCGGGGCACAGACACTCAAAAAAGACGGTCTTATCAGTCAGGAATTTACTCAGGCCGAGCGTTCTGAGCTTCATTGTAGCGATGGCGAGGTTCTCAGCCAGTTACCGGCCGAAGCTTTTGCTGGCTACGATGTCTTCGGTGCGATAAGCAGACTGGCAGTTACCTTTGGCAAAGTTAAGGAAGTTGACGCACTTTTGCCGCTTTTGCAACCGGGTAATGAGTCACCAGCAGCACAGGCTGCAGTCACGGCTTGACAATACGGTGAATGTATAGTATTCTACACAAAGAAATATACTCTGTTAAGTAAAAGGCTTCTTGAGCCAAGTGAGGTCACAATGAGCGAACGAAACAACACCGAGCAAACAACATATGAACGGGTAACCCGTGCACTGGCTAAGCCGGTACTCGGCGCTCTCGGCGCATTGGCTTTCTTCGGCGGTGCAGCTGCGCCGGCGCTTGCTGCTCGCTCCAAATCAGCAACCTCGCATGAACAGCCTTCGCTCAGCACACCGCTCGCTATTGATGCGGCAGCCATTCTCAAGAATCGATTAGTGCATCACCAAGTAGTTACCTTTGATGCCTTTCAAGGAGTAAATTGGGGCCCCGGCGAGGCCAGCACCTCAACCGTATGTTTAAACGCGTCAATCGATGGCAAAGTTGATTACTTCAACCTAACACAAACCCAGCCCAACAAGCACGGATCACTCCGGACGCTCCGCGTTACAGAGCTGACTGACTTAGCCCCTGATCCTGACACCTTCCTGCCTGAGACGTTTCCTGGGATCACCAGCCTGACATCAACCACGCAAAGCGGTGTAGTCTTCCTAGGCCCTAACAAACTACCAGTCGTTAAAGTGCCCGGTGTCGAGTACAGCAACGGCAAACCACTGTTCGCGCTCGTCGGCCAAACTACGCCCAACCCGAACGCCTTAGCTGGCGCTACCCCTAGCCCTGCTAATTAAGCCTCCGGGATAGAACCAGTCTTAATGTAAATACGTGGTTTTATGCTGCGTTAAAGCTATTCATTACATGTAAGCTGCTACGTAATCTTCGAATACACACCTAAACAGGGTATAATTTAAGAATAAGTTAAGGGCCTCGGGGGTACGGATTGGCGACGAAGAAACATTCGCTGAAAAGCAGCGATTACGTGCATCTGCACAATCACACGCAGTATAGTTTGCTTGATGGCTTGACCAAGGTGCCGGCTCTGGTAGAACACGTTAAGAAGCAGGACATGACGGCGGTTGCTGTGACGGATCATGGAACATTGAGCGGTGTTATTGAATTTTATAAAGAAGCTACGGCGGCCGACATCAAGCCAATCATCGGCATGGAGACGTACGTTGCGGCGCGCAGTCTCTACGAAAAAGAGCCTGGCAAAGACAAGCAGAACTATCACCTCATTCTGTTGGCCATGAACCAGGCCGGGTATCAAAACTTGATGGCGCTGAGTACGATCGCTAACATCGAAGGCTTTTACTACAAACCGCGGATTGATCGTGAGCTACTTGCCAAGCACAACGAAGGGCTGATCTGTCTGAGCGGCTGCATCAATGGTGAGGTCGGCGATGCGCTGCGCCAGGGCCAGTACGATCTCGCCAAACAGTCGGCAGCGTGGTACAAGCAACAGTTCGGCGACCGCTACTATCTGGAAATCCAAGACCATGGCCACCCGAAGCACCCCAGCAAATGGATCGAGCAAGAAGGCGTCAACAAGCAGCTCATCCAACTTGGTGCAGAATTGGACATCCCCTGCGTCGTGACCTGCGATGCGCATTATTTGAAGCACGAAGATCAGGAAGCCCACGAAATCCTGCTCTGCGTACAAACGGGCTCTTTCCTGAGTGACGAAAAACGCATGAGTCTCAAAGATTTCGAGCTCCATGTCACTGAACCAGGTGAAGTCATTGAACGTTGGGGTGATGAGTACCCGGAATTTATTAGCAACAGTCGAGCCATTGCCGATCGCTGCGACGTCAAGATAGAGCTTGGCAATATTCTGATCCCGAAATTCGAAGTGCCAAAAGGCGAAACCGAGAAATCCTATTTGGAGAAGCAGGTATACCGCGGACTGGCCTGGCGCTACGGCGGAGCCGCAAGCCCCACATCCAAAGCTACTGAAAACGCGCTCAGCGAAGCCGATGCCGCCAAGCTAACCGTGGCGGCCGCCAAGAAGACGCTGCCACCCGCCGTTCTAGAACGTGCGGTTTACGAATTGGGCATAATCGAGGATATGAAGTTCAACGGATACTTCCTGATCATTGCTGATTTTATCGGTTGGGGCAAAGACCGGGGCATTGTCTTCGGGCCGGGGCGGGGCAGCGCCGCCGGTTCAATCATTGCTTACTCGCTCAAGATAACCGAGCTTGATCCCTTGCAGTACGATCTGCTGTTTGAGCGCTTCCTGAACCCCGATCGTATCAGCATGCCCGATGTGGATATTGATATTCAGGATTCGCGCCGCGAGGAAGTCATTCAATACTGTGTCGAGAAGTACGGCAAAGACCGCGTTGCCAATATTGTCACCTTCGGTCGCATGGCGGCTCGCAATGCGGTGCGTGATGTTTCGCGCGTTTTGCAGGTGCCGTATGCCGAAGCTGATCGTTTGGCGAAGATGATTCCGCCGCCGGTGCAAGGGCGCCATATTCCGCTAGCCACCTCGTTGCAAAAAGATCATGATTTGAAGCAAGAATATGAGACCAATGAGACTGCCAGGCGCGTATTTGACCTGGCGGTTCAGATGGAAGGCACCATTCGATCGCATGGCGTACACGCCGCTGGTGTGGTGATCGCCCCTGAGGACATTGTGTATTACACGCCGCTGGAAATGGCGCAGAAGGGCGTGGTCGCCACGCAGTATTCGATGGGCCCAATCGAAGAGCTCGGCCTGTTAAAAATGGACTTCCTCGGCCTGTCCAACCTGACCATTATCAAGAACGCACTGCGTATCATTAAGCGTGTCTACGACAAAGATATTGACCTCAACACACTGCCGCTGGATGATGTACCGACCTACGAACTGTTTCAGCGAGGGGACACGACCGGTGTATTCCAGCTGGAATCGGCGGGCATGAAGCGTTATCTTAAGGATCTCAAGCCCACTACCTTTGAAGACATCGTGGCCATGGTTGCTTTGTACCGTCCTGGGCCGATGCAGTTCATCGATGATTTTATTTCCCGCAAAAACGGCACCAAAGAGATCAGCTACCTGCACCCCAAGATGGAAAACGCGCTGAGCAACACCTACGGTGTCTTAGTCTATCAGGAGCAGGTGATGCAGATCAGCAAAGACCTCTGTAACTTCACCGGCGGCCAAGCCGATACCTTGCGTAAGGGTGTGGCCAAAAAAATCCCCGCCGTCTTGGCCAAGATGAAGCCCGCCTTCATCGACGGCGCCGTCGAACATAGCGGTGCTGACCGTCGTCAAATGGAAGCCTTCTGGAAACAGATCGAAGCCTTCGGCGCCTACTGTTTCAACAAGTCGCACGCGGCCTGCTATGGCCTGATCGCCTACCAGACCGCCTACCTCAAGGCGCATTACCCGGCGGCTTTTATGGCGGCACTCATGACTAGTGACTATGACGACACTGACCGACTGGCCATTGAGATTACTGAGTGTAAGCACATGGGTATTACGGTGTTGCAGCCTGATGTAAACGAGTCTTTCCTGGAGTTTGCCGTTGTGCCAGAAACCAAGCAGATTCGTTTCGGCATGGCGGCCATCAAGAATGTTGGTACTGGCGCTGTAGAGGAGATTCTGCGTGCTCGTGACGAACAGCCGTTTGCCAGTCTTGAAGATTTTTTGACGCGCGTTAACAGCCGTGTTGTCAATCGCAAAGCCATGGAGAGCCTGACCAAAGCCGGCGCTTTCGACCGTTTCGGAAACCGCGCTACACTGCTGCATAACTTGGATCTATTGTTGGCGTTTGCCTCGCGCGTCCAGAAGCAAGCCAATAGTGGCCAGACTGACTTATTTGGCAACGCGCAGGGATCTTCCCAAGACAACCGGCCAAAATTGGAGCTGCAGCCATCGCCGGCACCCGCCGACAGTCGCGAACAGCTCTTATGGGAGCGCGAATTATTGGGTCTCTATCTGAGCCAGCATCCCTTGGAGCTATTCGAAACAATTCTGAGCGAACAAACCGTACCGCTCAACACCCTGACTGCTGACCATGATAATAAAGCCGTTAGCATTGGCGGTGCCGTCACAGAAGTTCGTGAAATCACCACCAAGAACGGTCAAAAGATGGCCTTCGTCAAAGTCGAAGACCAGTTCGCCGAAGTCGAGGTGATACTCTTCCCCAACAGCTTCCAGCAAACGCTCGGTCTCTGGGAGCGCGATCGCGTCGTTCTCATTAAGGGCAAGGTGAATGCTCGCGACAAAGAAGGCAACCGCAGCGCCGAAATCAAGATTATGGTCGACGACGCCCGCGAAATCACCAGCCAGCAAGCCGCTGCCTACCAAGCGACGGGCAAGAAAGCCAAAACCCCCAAGGCCCGCGCCGGAGCCTCCAGCTCGACGGGCATATCTGGCCCGGGTGCCAAAGCACTCGACGACAAGCCGCTGATTGAACGCGTATATATTCGTCTAGTGAGCACCAACGATGAGCAGACCTTGCTATCGCTCAAGGAAACCATCGACACCCACAAAGGCCCCACGGAAGTCGTTCTAGTGCTCGGCGAAGCCACAGCCAAGCAGGCCATCAAACTCCCCGGTGGCATTGACCGCGCCAGCCCTGGTCTGACCAAGCTCGAAGAACTGGTGGGCGCTGACAACCTGGTTATTCGGTAAGGGAGGCATTGCATAATGGCAAATAGAAAATTCAGTATTAAGAATCAGCTTGGCGAGAAGCTGGTTTGCATTGAAGTTTTGCCACAAGAGAATCAAACCTCGAGCATGCCGGCTGTTATTTTATGTCACGGGTTTGCCTACTACAAGGAGGAGGACGGTATATTTACGGAGATCGCTAAACGGTTGGCTGGCCTTGGCTATGCGGCATACTACTTTGACTTTTCGGGTTGCGGTGAAAGCGAGGGTGACTACTCGCTGACAACCCTCACCAAGCTAGTTGAGGATTTACGTTCAGTTTATGAAACGGTGACTGGATACAGTTACATAGATTCAGACAGAGTGAGCTTAGTCGGTCAGTCGTTTGGTACAAGTGTTGCTGTCTGTTCACGTATCCAGAATCTAGAGCGTATTGTCTTGTGCGGATCTTTTTATAGTCCGTATGAGCTCTTCCGGTCATACTTTCAGGAGGTCGATGAAGCGGGGGTATCTCGTAGGACTCACTCAGACGGGTCGATTACTGTCATGGGGTCGCAATTCTGGTCGGACCTAAAGCAGTATGATCTGCCAGAGATCATTTTGGGCTACGACTGCCCAATCCTCTTTGTGCATGGCAAGCTTGACAGTACTGTCCCTATGGAGCTTATGACACCGCTTCTAAAAGCAGCAAAGCATCCTGTCGGCCCAGTTATTTTGGAAAAATCGGATCATGGCCTAGAACCTGAGCGCGAACAGGTTTTTCAGGCGGTAGCTGATTTCTTTACTGCAAAACCCTAGACAGTTGAAGCGACTTTACCTGAGCTATTCTTGACGCTGGCGGAGGAGCGCTTGGAAATAGAGCCAGGCGCCTTCGAAAACTGGGCGCACCAAATAGTGCGCGCTTAAATTGTGAATCACGCCTCCCTGCATGTTTGTGATGCACGCCCAAAGACCAACATCGTTAGATACAAAACCTAGCCTGAAATCGCCGAAACCCTCGATGGCAATTTGGAGATCATGAATTGTCTCCTGGAGGGGTCTTACTGGCCGGATGACATAGGTGGTGTCTAAGTTTTCGGTCTTGGTCTCTTCGGCTCCCCCTGTAAAAGCCGCAAAGCGACGTGCCATATCCGCTTGTGCTTCCTCTAATAGTACCTCGATAGGCACTGCCTCTTTGGGGTCGGTTTCGATGCCTAGAACGTCTGGTCGCTTACTCCATGAACTCTGATGAAGCGCAGAACCGAAAGTTAGACTCTCGACGTCCGATAAACTTCCAGTTTCTTCAAATTCCTCTACTATCATGGCATTGTCTGGGTCGAGCCCAAGCGCGCGGATTCTATTATGTATGTAAGGATCAAGACGAAGCTCATGGGTGTACCTGCCGTATTTTCTTTCTCCGTTAACAATTTCATGCCCTTCCAGCTCGCATAGCACTTCGCCGTCGGCTATGAGCTTCACGATGTCGGCAATAAATTCTTCTTGGACACCATTGGTCTCATTCAGCAGAATAACCCGCGGGTATTTAGCTATAAAGCTACCATGTTCCTCTTCGTCAATAATGAGATCAGAGCTGTAATCCGGTCGACGGTGTTGCAGCATGCGTTGCGCAGTGGCTTGGATATCAGCGGGGGTGGAGAGTGCTTCACGCCATGCCAAAAACTCAGGATCGCTAATGAGGCGCTCGTTATTTGAACCAGGCTTAAAATAGATAGCCTTACCGGGTTCGGTAGCCAAAAAGTGATTAATGAGTTCCTGGGTGTCGGTAAACTCCTCTTCGAAGAAGGGTTTTTGGTAGCGAGGCTCAAGATAGCTATACAGTTTGACCGTGCCGTCGCTCCAAAGCTGGGCGCCTTGGTTGTTGTCCAGTAACCACCGAACATACTCCAGCGGGTGTTCTTCCGGATCCTGCTTCAACTGCTCCATATTTTGCATTATACCGGATATATTTTACTTAAACTAAACTTAGGAATATCTGGAGCTGAGGGGTGTCTAGCGGATAAGGCCGCTGGCGCGGGTCAGGACGAAGCCGGTGGTGAAGACGAATACGATGGCGATGTCGAGGAAGGGGTGGTTGCTGATAAAGGCCTCGCCCTCGGTGATCAAGCGTTTGAGGTATAGGCCGTGACGGATGACGAAGAGCGTTAGCGCGGCACCGGCCAGTGCAGCTACGACTAGTGCGCTCCAAGCGGCTTGACCGCCAGTCAGTACTTGAATACGGGAGACGGGGCGGGCAGCAAGTTGTATGGTGTTTGATGGAGTATTGCTGGCGGCGGTGAGCGCGGCACCGGCCGGTTGAGCGTATTCGGCAACCACGATGGTCTTAGGGCCTTTGCCTTGGTAATCTGGTGACTCGGCGACACCGAAACCGACGTTTTGGTAGCTGGCGTTGAGGATGTTGGCGCGGTGCTCGGGGCTATTCATCCAGGCAGACACGGTGTCGCTGCCATCAGCAAAACCATAGGCCAGGTTCTCGGCCGCAGCTTGATATTGGTAGCCGGCCGCAGCAATAAATACCCACGGCGTTTTGCCGTCTGGTGTTTGATGCGACCAATAATTACGCTGCGTCATGTCATTAGCTTTGGCCTGAGCGGCAGCGGTCAATTGTGGGTTGAGCGTCAGGGGTGTTTCGTGATCTTGCGCGCGTTTGATGTTTGTTGCGTGGAGCAAAGCCGGACTGCTGAAATCGCTCTGAGCGCCCAATACATTTGTGCCAGACCAAATACTATTGACGGCCAACCCAACGCCGACAATCAGCAGCATGGGCAGGTACGGCCAATACGCCTTGAGATAATGCCTGCTATGGCGGTGATGCTGCCCGCTGCGTTTTTTGTGACTGGTGGTGGATCTGGGTTTTGTGGCGAGGGCCATGGTATTTGTTTTAGCTGATACTGCCACGATTATAGCATGGAATAGGGGTTAGGGCGACCGAAAGCGGCAGTGGTATAGAGCCATGGCGGCGGCTTGGACGACGTTAAACGACTCCTTGCGGCCAAGCATCGGTATTTCTAGTATCAAGTCACAGAGCGCGAGTACGGCTGGCTCAATGCCTTCTACCTCGCGGCCGACGATGATAGCCAGCTTCTCCGGCGGCTCGAAGCTGAGCAATTCGGTAGCGCCAGGCGCTTGCTCAAGCGCGGCAATCACGAAACCTTGCTTTCGCAGATCGGTAATTGCTTGTTCGATAGTGGCGAAATGCCGCCAATCAACCAGTTTTTCGGCGCCCAGTGCCGTTTTGCTGATCTGGCGATCTATCTTCTGCGCCAGATGCGGTAAGCGGTCGTCATCTGGCTGCAACGGATATGGCGTGTAACCCGTTAAGAGTACGCGCGCAACTCCCAGACCTTCGGCGGTGCGCAGCAAAGAGCCGACATTATGCGTGCTGCGAAGATTGTGCGCGATCAAAATTATTTGACATGCCATACTATGCATTATAATGAAATCATTCATAAATGAGGAGTGCTAGATGGAGCAGGAAACCCACGCCGCTACAAGGCCGCCACAAGGCGAACAACACGATTCGTCGCTGTCATATGCCAGACTGAGCGAGCTTAATAACTTCCGCTTAGGGAGATTCTGCCGTGCGCTGGGGCAGCTGGCCAGCGATTTTCGCGAAAGCGAACGCGAAACGCACCGAGCAGCGTACCTGTCAGTCGAATCGGAGTATCCACATCCTTGGTGCGGTGCAGCTCTTGCGGCAGTCAGCACTGCGCACAAATTATTCTTCGACCAACTCGAAGCCGTAGACGACCGTATCAGTGGAACGCTGGCCGAAATCATGTATCTCATAGGTCAAGATCCGGCTTTGTATCACGACTCCGACACCTCAGTTACTTTTAGAAATGGCGAGCCGATCATACTCTGCAAGATCCTGAGTGCCTCTCCGGATGTCGAAACAGAAGATCGGCACACCATTGAGCATATGTTCGGCTTCGGCGAATACATGCAAACCGAAGCAGGCCTAAACCTTGCCCGTCATCACGTCGACGGAGCGCTGCATGGCCGTTCGATGCCCGCAGAAGCAATGCCCAACAAATGGCAGACGTTCGGCAGCCTCCCGCTTGCCGTGTTTGAGCCCTTCGTACGATCCGCACCACAGGAGGCATAAGGCTGTCCCCAGTTGTCCAGAGTGTCGTGCTTGTGCTTAAATAGGTGCAATGAGCCAGGATGCCCGAATAGATGAAGAACAGGCGACGCAGCGCCGAGCCCGCATACTCGGCATGGATTATGTCGATGTTGCCCAGATTCCCAACAAGCAATTGTACAAAGACATACTCACCATACCCGAGTTGACTAGTATGCGCGTCATCCCTATCAACGTTGACCAGAGCAATATTCTCTTCGGTGTTACGACCACTACTTCACAGCAGACTATTACTGGTTTGCGCCAACGTTTTCAGGATCAACGTATCGCCTTTGCCATTATCTCGGATACCGGTTTTCGTGATTACATACATCTCTACGATCCACCCAAGCAAGTGGTGTATCAGGATATCACCATCAATCAGGCCGGCAGCAGTGAACTGGTCGAGCGGGTTTCGGCCATGCTGGAACAGGTGCGGGCTGATGACATGCTGGCCTATCTGGTTGCCCAAGCCCATCGTTTGAATGCTTCAGACATTCATGTTGAAACCCAGGTCAGCGATGTTCGGGTACGCTTGCGTATCGACGGCGTGCTCCATCCTATTGCCCGACTGAGCCAAGACAAGTACCGAGTTCTGATCGGGGCAATTGCCAGTGCCGGGAATGTTTCAACCTCCGCCGAAGAAGCGCAACAGGGACACATCGCCCAGAAGGTCAAAATGGCTGATGGCACCGAAGTTGATGTTAATGTTCGTCTGGAGACCGTCCCCACAATTAATGGTATGGATGTGGTGATGCGCCTGTTTAACATGGACGCCACGATGTACACGCTTGATCGACTCGGTTTGTCCGAAAGCGAGCGCGCAATTGTTGATGATATTGTTGCCAAGCCGACCGGCCTGGTTATGGTGGTCGGCCCGACGGGTTCCGGTAAGACAACCACGCTCTATTCCATGCTTAATTCGCTCAATACCGAAGAGCGCAAGATTATTACCATTGAAGATCCGGTGGAGTATCAATTTCCCGGCATTTCTCAAATCTCTGTTCACTCCACCGAAGGTGGCAATGATGACAGTTTCGCCGACAAGCTGCGGGCGGTCTTACGGCTTGACCCCGATATTGTGATGGTTGGTGAGATTCGCGATATGGATACTGCTAAGACAGCCTTGCAAGCTGCCCTGACGGGACACCTGGTGTTGGCAACATTTCACGCTGGATCAGCGGCGGCGGCCCTAACGCGCATTGCTGACATTATTGGCCAAAACCCCCTGTTCATCTCGGCAATTCGCTTAGTGATGGCTCAGCGGCTCATCCGCCGCCTGGATGACACGCTCAAGCAAGCCTATACGCCCTCCGAAGCTGATTGGAAGCAGATCAATGATGTGTTGGCTACGCTACCAGAGGGTACCGAGCAACCCAATCTCGACGGCCTGCAACTCTACAAACCAGGCAGTTCAGATGAGAACCCGTACGGCTTTCAAGGCCAGCTAGCTATCCGTGAGCAATTCACCATGAGCGAACCGATGCGTCGGCTGCTCGAAGACCCCAAGTTGACCGTTACCACGCAGGCTATCGAAGAAGCGGCGAGCCACTCAGGCATGCGCACCATGCTTCAAGATGGCATGCTCAAGGTCATTGCCGGGCAAACGACGCTTGACGAGCTGTATCGCGTCGTCGGTTAGTATCGATGGCCGCGGCGCCGGGACTTGTACGACGGGGGAATTCCGTTGCTTCTTTGGCGGGCTTTTTTGGATTTGCGGGGTGGATCGCGCCGCGGGTTTAGTATTTTACTTTTGATGTGCTCGATCTCGGCTTCGTCGCGGGCTTTTTTGGCCATGACCATATCGCCCCAGATACCTAAGGTTGCTTCTTTTTGGCTCGGGTCGTCCACCAATGCGTCGATGATGGGTGGTATGTGGGAGTAGGCCAGGGCGGTTATGCCGAGCATGTGCTTGGTGGCAAACTCCGATAGATTCATGGCCAGGGTTGATAAAAGGTCTTCCGGCGCCATATTTTCGCCGCCCAGTCTTTCGACGCCAGGCACGACTTCTTCGCGAAAAAGGCGATCAGCCGAAATCTGCCCCAACCGCTGTCGGATACGAACCCGACTCGGCAAAGCAATCAGAATTTCGCCGTTATTGGACGGTTGTTCAGACATCATAATGCATTATTATAGGTCACTTTTGGCAATTTTTGTAAAGTAATACGCTTTTACATCTTGCGTCAAAGGGGTAAATCGTGTACAATCTCACCGGTATGCAAAGTGTGATCCAGAAAATCAATGACCAGTACAAGAAGAAGGCCGTCGTCGATGTACGCAGCGGTGACACTGTGCGCGTCCACCAGAAGATCCGCGAAGGCAACAAAGAACGTGTCCAGATCTTCCAAGGCCTAGTTATTCGTACCGACAACAAGGGCAGCCACACCAGCCGCATTACCGTGCGCCGTATTTCCAGTGGTGTCGGTGTTGAGAAGAGCTTCCTCCTCCACAGCCCCCTTATCGTAAAAGTCGAAGTAACCAAGCGTAGCAAAGTTCGCCGCAACTACCTCAGTTACATGCGTGCCCGCACCGGCAAATCAGCCAGAATGGCCGGAGTTGACTTCGACAGTGCTGCTGTTAATGACATTCATGACGAAGCCGCTGAGGCCGAAGAAGCCAAGCTGCACGAACAAGTAGCCGCCGAAGCCGCCGCCAAGGCCGAAGAGAAGGCCGCCGAAGAAGCCGCCAACGAAGCTAAGGTCGCCGCTGCTCTCGCCGCGCACAAAGACCAAGAGACTCCAGAAAAAGCCTAGTCTATCTGATAGACGGCGATGCTGCTACACTAAAAGTGTATGATTACCGTTGGTATTGACGAAGTGGGTCGGGGTTGTTGGGCAGGGCCGCTAGTGGCTGGTGCTGTTGTCTTGGGGAGTCCGCTTGCAGGAATCAAGGATTCCAAGCAGCTCACTAAAATTCAGCGTGAAAAATTGGCGGCTGTCATCCAGTCTCAGTCGCAAGCAATCGGTTTGGGCTGGGTCGAATCGACCGAAGTTGACGAGCTGGGTTTAACGGCCGCTGTCGGCTTGGCGATGCGGCGGGCTCTTGAACAGATTACTATTGCCTATGATGAAATTATTATTGATGGTAATTACAATTTCTTCCCTGAAAACCCGAAGGCTAGAGCGGTTGTCAAAGCCGACGCCAGTGTAGCCGCTGTCAGCGCTGCTAGTATCGTGGCCAAGGTGGCGCGTGATGCCTATATGGCCGATATTGCTACTACCTATCCAGAGTATGGGTTCGAGCAACACGTCGGGTATGGAACTGCGCTCCATCTTGAGAAGCTCAAACTCCACGGGGTGACCAAGCTGCACCGTCGCTCTTATAAACCCGTCCAAGCGCTGCTTGCGTCGTGATGACGTTAAGTCTTTTGCTCTGTGCCTAGAGACATCACCTAATCTTAAGACCTAAATCAATTCCCTTTCTCTCATCTACTCTTGCCATTCCTTTTTGGTGGCAAAAAGGAACCGAAAAAGCCACCGCATGGGCGACAAACGTTACTAAAGTAGCGGGTTTTCATATCCGGTTCTTGCGGAACTCGTCGCCAAGGCTCCTCAAACAGTCCTCATCACGCGGCTTACGAAAACCTACTACTTTAATCAGTTTGTCTTTAATGCGGGGTATACGGAATGCCCCTGGCGGGGCATGATTAATTATTAGTTTACCTATCGAGCGTGAAACGCTGGTGGCTGCTACAATTGATCTATGCAGGAGCTAAGAGCGGGGGTTTATAAACATTACAAGGGACTGCTTGTCCTGGTTCTTGGCGTAGCGCGGCATAGTGAAACGGAAGAGAAGTTAGTCGCCTACATTCCACTTGGTATAAACGACAAACCGCGCATTACAGTTCGCCCCTATGCTATGTTTTTTGAAGACGTCACCGTTGATGGCCAGACAAAACCACGCTTCGAGTACCTCGGCGAAACTGTTCCGCCGGCGATGGCGAAGCACTACGATAAGTTCTCAGGCTACAAAGGCGAAGACCGTGTCGACAACTGAAATTGGTCGAAAAGCTGAAACGGCAGCCAAAGTATATCTCGAAATGCGCGGTTTCAAGATCATCGAGCAGAACTGGCGCCGCCCCCGCTGCGAAATTGACATCGTGGCCGAGAAAGACAACGTCAAACACTTCGTCGAAGTAAAATACCGCTATGACGACCAGCAAGGCGGCGGCCTAGAAGCCATCACGCCGGCCAAGCTTCGGCACATGCACCGCGCCGCCAATAGCTGGGTCGAAGAGTACAAGTGGCGCGGCGAATACGTCCTATCGGCTGTCGAAATTGCCGGCGATAGCTTCGCCGTCATGAGTTTCATCGAGAACGTTTACTGAGAGACAAGAGCCGACCGCTAGTTACTGATGCTGCACAAGCCAAGTCTTGACCGCCGCTTCGTTGCGGGCGCGCCAAGCGACGCGGCTGGCGATTTCTTGCTCGGCGAGCGTTATGTCACGGGTCAAAGCAATAATGCCTTTTTTGGGTTCAAAGAAATCTTTGAACTGCTCAAGCTCGGCCTCGGTGCTAAAAACGCCGCCGCAAAAGCGCGCAAAATAGCCGAAACTCTTATCGCTGGAAAATTCTTGCTGCACCCAGTCCCAGTTATCGCGCAACCACTGCCAGGCTGCTACGCGGCTGTAACGGTTGCGGAGTAGCCAGGCGAACCAGTGCATGAGGTCTTGTCGTCGAATCAGGTCAGTTTTCAGAAGTGCTAGCAATTGATCATAGCGCTTCGGTTCTTTGGCGGCGGTTAGGCCACCGGCGATCTCGTCTTTTTCTTCAGCGCTCTGTATGGTTTCGTAGAGTTTCAGCAACTTCTTGAAATCTGCGGTAGTGCCGTAGCGGGCGCCGCAGAAGTAGACCAGGCTTCGAGTGCTTGGGCTTAGGTCACTTGGTTTGGTGAAGCTGCCGAATCGCCGCAGACCCTCATCAACCACCGACTGAATCTTGGCGCCAGCGGCGATTGAGATAGTCAGTCCGCGCAGCCGCAAGGTTTGGGCAGAATCACCTGGTTGGTCATCCCAGCCAAGACTCTCGGCAACGGCTATGACGAGCTTGCCGATCATGGCGTCGAGCCGTTTCTCGTTGTCGTCATCCTTCTCAATTAACTTGCGAGCTTCGGCGATACTGCCGGCTATTGCTCCCCAGACGTTCTCGCTTGTTTCATCCTCGTAAGCGGTTAGCAGGTCAAGTAGTTCGGTGGTTGCGCTCTGACCGCCGCGCTGGAGCATGATGTAGTTGTCTAACAGCAGCAAGCGATCAATGGCGTTGACATCATGTCGTTTGATCGCGTTGATTATCTGTTGCAAGTGAGCATCCTGCTTGTATTGCGGGAGGAAGTAGCTGTGCCCGTCGTGGTTGAAGAGGAGGGGTTTATCGGCTTTGACAGGTTGTACTGTCAGCGAAGCGGTGAGTTGGGTCAGGGTTTTGGCGCTTAACGGTTGGGTGGTGGCCAGTGGCACATGCCAAGGCTCAGTGTCGTTATGGTGCGCTGCGGGGTCGCTCAGGAAACGTCGTTGCGACAATGATACGTCTTCGGAGCCAGGCTCCCAATCGATGCTGACGACTGGGTAGCCGGGCTTGGTGAGCCACTTCTGCATGAACTTGTTGATATTTTGGCCGCTGGCCGTGCTCAGTGCTTCCCAGAGGTCGGCGGCTTGCGTGTTGCCATAAGCGTGTTTTTTGAAATAGAGCCGCAAGCCTGCCCGGAAAGCTTCTTCACCGATGTAATTCAGTAACATATAGAGGATTGAACCGCCCTTGGAATAGACAATTGAGGGGTCAAAGATAGTGCTGATTTCGTCAGGATGTCGTACCTCGGTGTGTACCGACTGCACGTCGGCTAGACTG
>DAINPB010000005.1:53494-91480 GCA_036743655.1 Candidatus Saccharimonadota bacterium | reverse complement strand
CCCGGCTGTTGCGGCTGCTGATTGAAGCCAGGCGTGAA
The DNA here is from genome assembly GCA_036743655.1 of Candidatus Saccharimonadota bacterium. Lineage (GTDB taxonomy): Bacteria > Patescibacteriota > Saccharimonadia > Saccharimonadales > UBA4665 > DATHNF01. The sequence goes on along the minus strand of DAINPB010000005.1, from coordinate 91,442 downwards.
CTGAGCGGTTGCAGCCGTCGGTGTCGTCGGCACTCCTACGGTGTGTTGTTCGCTGGCCGGCATGGAGTGTCCCAAACGGAGCCTATCTGGTGTTGGTGGGTGGCTGGGCAGTGACGCTGCCGAAGGTGCATGGTAGGGGTCGAGGGACACTAGGCCGGGTTTGACGACCTTTTGCTGCAAATAGGCGCCTGAGTACTGTTTGAGGTGGGCGGGCATGACTTTTTGCATCTGTTGGGCCAGTTCTCGCTCGATGTGCGGCGGGACGTAGGCTGGTTTGCCCTGACCGACATATTGCTGGAGGTGTGCGGGCAGTGACCCCTTCAATTGTTGGGTCATAGCTTGCTCCATAGCTTTTGGTATATAGGCGTGTGTGTCGCCTGAAGCTGAGGTGGGTCTACCGGGCATGTGCTTAATTAAACCATAAGCTTCTCTGATAAGGGAAGCCTTAGGCTGTTTGTCCTAACATCGCTGAGTCTAGCGTACAATAGGGGTACGTATGGATGCGGTAGATGAGGTTAAAAGCCGGCTTTCGATTGAAGATGTGATCGCCGAGTATGTCCAGCTCAAGCGAGCTGGGCGGAACTGGCGCGGACTGAGTCCGTTCAGCAATGAGAAGACGCCGAGCTTCATGGTCAGTCCGGAGAAGCAGATTTGGCATGATTTCTCCTCTGGTAAGGGCGGTAATATGTTCAGCTTCGTCATGGAAGTGGAGGGGCTGGATTTCAAAGGTGCCTTGGAACTGCTGGCACGCAAGGCCGGCATTGATATTGAACAATACCGCTCGGCGCAACGACGCGGTGGCCCGAATAAGGAGCGACTGTACGAGCTGCTGGAATTGAGCACAAAATTCTACCAAGTGCAGTTCAGCAAGAATAAAACCGCGCTGCAGTATGTGCTAAACAAGCGCAAATTTACCAAAGAAACCGCGCTGCAATGGCGTCTAGGCTACGCCCCCAACAACGGTGCGGCGCTCCTGGAGTTCGCCAAAACCAAAGGTTTTACAGAGGCAGAAGTCAAACAGGCCGGACTCAGCGCCCAAGGCTACCGCGGCAAAGACCAGGACATGTTCCGCGGCCGACTGATGATTCCGCTGCAGGATCCGCAGGGCCGGGTGATTGGTTTCACAGCTCGCTTGCTAATCGACGATCCGCAGGCGCCCAAGTACATCAACACGCCGCAAACCGTGCTGTACGACAAGAGCCGTCACATATACGGGCTGCACTTGGCCAAGGAAGCGATTCGCAAGAGTAAGGTTGCGGTGCTGGTGGAGGGAAATCTGGATGTTATTGCCAGTCACCAGGCTGGGGTGCGGCAGGTGGTGGCGACGGCGGGGACGGCGCTGACTGAGCCGAATTTGAAGGCTTTGGGCCGTTTCACCGGTGATATTCGCCTCTGTTTTGATGCTGACAAGGCGGGCGCGGCGGCCACAGAGCGAGCCATACCGATTGCCTCTCGGGTCAAAGTCAGCCTCAGCATTATAGACATCCCGGCCGGCAAAGATCCGGACGATTTGATCAAGCAAGACCCGGCATTGTGGCAGGCAGCAATCGGGCAGCATCAGTATGCACTCGACTGGCTGATGGCGCGCTACGAAAAATTGCTAGACACGACGTCTGCTCAGGGGAAGCGGGAGTTTAGCGACGTTTTGTTGCCGGTTGTGCGAGGTTTGTCCGATCCTGTCGAACGCGACCATTACTTGAACGCCATTGCCAAAGCTATCGCTGTCAGCCGCGAAGCACTGGAGCAGAAATTCGAGAAAACCACCGGATCTGAGCCAGTCCAACGCCGCCGTCCGGTCAAAACCACCCCCGCCAAGCTCGACAAAATCGCCATCGAGAACCAAAAAACTCAAGATAACTTCCTCAGCCTGATGCTGATGCGCCTCACGCTCCGCGAATTCCTAACCCTCATCACCCCCAAAATGCTCTACACCCCCAACGGCCGCGCCCTCCTAACCTTCCTAAAAACCACCCCGGACTTCGACGGCAAACAACTGAGTGCCCAGAAGCTACGCCAAGCTCTGCATTCGAGTGCCCTGCAAGTTGCTGGTGAGCAGCAGACCGCAGGCGTACCGTTGGGTACGACGGAGGGAGCAGCGGAGCCAGCAACGCCGCAGGGTGCCGAAAGTACTACCGAGATTGACGGCTCAGCCGGTAATCGCGGTAGTACGGTGCAGAGTTTGGAAGATTATGTTAAAATAGAAGCATTACTCTATGAGGAACTTTACCAAGGCCTCGAGCTAAACGAGCTTCACTACGAAGCCGCTCGATTGCAGGCACGACTGGTAGAACATTTTGTCAAAACCCAAAAAGCCAAATTAGCCGACGAGCTCCAAGCCGCCAACCCCGCGGTTATCCAGGACTTGCTCGGCCAGGCAAAAGACTACGATCAATTATTGAAACAAGTGAAAGGAGCTGCGCATGGCCAAAGCCAAAGCTAAAGCTAAGAAACCAATCGAAGAACAGCTAACAGTCGAACAACACAAACAGCAATTACTGGAGCGCGCCAAAAAAGCCGGCAAGATCGAACAGCGCGAGATTTTCGCCAAAATACCCGAGACCGCCGAAAACGCCGAAGCACTGGACGCCCTCTACACCGAACTAGCCGATTTGAACCTGGAGATTACTACTACCGGCCCTGATATCGCCAACTTCACCGACGAGTGGGCAGAGGACGAAGCCGAGGAAGAGGAGCCTACCACCACCGCGGCAGTCTATCTGGATGATGATGTTGCCGACGACTCAGTCCGGCTCTACTTACGCGAAATTGGCAAAATACCCCTGTTAAACGCCGAAGAAGAACTAGCCCTAGCGCAGCGCGTGGTGGCTGGCGACAAGGATGCTAAGGACAAAATGGCCGAAGCGAACATGCGTCTGGTGGTTTCAATCGCCAAGCGTTATGTTGGCCGTGGACTAGATTTGCTGGACTTGATTCAGGAAGGCAACACTGGTTTGCTGCGAGCTGTCGAGAAATTTGACCCGGACAAAGGCTTCAAGTTTTCGACCTACGCCACCTGGTGGATTCGTCAGGCTATTACCCGCGCTATCGCCGACCAAGCCCGAACCATCCGTATTCCCGTGCACATGGTGGAGACTATCAACAAGCTGCTGCGTACCCAGCGCCGCTTGACCCAAGAGCTGAACCGCGAACCGTCCAACGAAGAAATCGCCAAAGAAATGGAAATCGACGTCGACAAAGTCGAGCACATCATGAAGATCAAGCAGGACATTTCCTCGCTCGATGCTTCAATCCGTGACGACGAAGAAGACTCGGTACTGGCAGACTTCATCGAAGACGAAGACACCGTATCGCCCGAAGAGTCAGCCACTGGCCAGCTCCTAAAAGAGCAGGTCAAGGACATGCTCGGCGCCCTCACCGAACGCGAGCAGAAGATACTCAAGCTGCGCTTCGGACTGCAAGACGGCAAGAGCCACACCCTCGAGGAAGTCGGCCAGGAGTTCTCCGTTACCCGCGAGCGTATCCGTCAAATCGAAGCCAAAGCCCTCGCCAAACTCCGCAAACACCGCGACGCCAAGAAGCTCCACGACTACATTAAGTAAGCCTTAATGAAGAGCATCGTGACCGCTGAAACCGATTTCATAGACAAACTAGCGCTCATTTACCTCAAGGATCACAAAGTGCTCTGCACTATGACCAAGGGCAATGACACCTGGTATTTCCCGGGCGGCAAGCGCAAACCCGGCGAAACTGACGAAGAAGCCTTGATTCGTGAGGTCAAAGAGGAGCTGGCCGTGGACATTGATCAGCCTACCATACAGCCGTACGGCGTCTTCGAAGCGCAAGCGCACGGTCAGCCCGAAGGTGTTATGGTCAGAATGACTTGTTACATGGCCGAAGTCATAGGCGTGATGCGGCCTTCCAGCGAGATCGGCCGTATCGCTTTCTTCGGCTATCATGATGACATCAAGAAGAGCCCAGTTGACTACATAATATTTGATGATTTACATAACAAAGGTTTGCTCGTCTAATCTTTCACCGATAGAATAGAGGTTATGGATTTACACAACGAACTAGTACATGACCCGAGATTCAGACAAGCCTTTGCCGGAGTTTCACTATTCGGCGTGGCCGGCAGCAACGGCAGCGGCAAAGATACCATCCTGGCGATGTTTGCCGAATCAGGTTACTTCGTTTTTAACACCGGTGATGCGCTGCGCCAAATAACCACCGCCGCCATGAACACCACCCAGCGCGGCGGTAATAATTCGCCAACTGGCCGCATCGCCAACGCTCAAAGAACGACGTACCCCGGCGGCATGGTAAGTCTCGGCTTGATAGATTACTGGGCGCGAATATTGCACATGTCACCAGAGCTTCGTCCCCGGGGCTTGGTCATCGGCAGCATCCGTGCCGTCGGCGAAGCCGAAACGCTCAAAGACTTCGGTGGCAAACTGATCTGTGTTGATGCCGATCCCCGCGTGCGCTACGAGCGCGTCGTCAATCGGGGCAGGGAGTATGAGAGCCAGATCAGCTTCGAGCAATTCGTCGCCGAAGATAGCGCCGAAATGGGAATTACAGAGACCGATCCGACCAAATTCGGATTAGCTCAGGTCATGAAAATGGCCGATTTCAGCCTCGACAACAGCGAACAGAACATAGCGGAGTTCGTGGAGCATGCCAGACAAAAAGTAGGCCTCAGTGGCTAAGCACACCCGTGTCATCGCTTGCGACGGCCCGGCTCGCGCCGGCAAAACCACGCTGGCCGTCAACTTCGAGAACAAGCTCGGCATTCCCTGTCTCAACACCGGCAAAATATACCGCGCCCTGGCAGTGCTAATAATGGGTCATCTGGACGTCACATCCCTCGAAAAAGTCTCAGAAAAAACGCTCTGCGCCGCCGTTAAGAAAATAGACCTCAGCAAGCTCAAAGTAACCTTCTCCGGCAAGATTTTTTACGAAAACCGCCAATACGACGAACTCATGACGCCCGAGATCGCCAACGCCGCCCGCATGGTTTCCAACATCAAGCTCATCCGCTCCACAATCGTCGAACCGATGGTTATCAAGATGGTAGAAGACTGCGAATACCCAGTCGTCATCTCCGAAGGCCGCGACGAGGGCAGGTTATGGAAAGGCGCCAAACACCTCGGCCTGGCCATCTTCCTCTCGGTCGATCCAGTCGTCGCCGCCATCCGCGAACGGCACATCCGCCAAGCGCTGCACTACGAGACGCCGACGCTACGCGAAATCACCAACACCCTCATGACCTACGACCTCGACAATGCCCGTCGCAGCTTCCACCCGACCTACATCGACGAGAAACCAGTCGTCTTCACCGGCAGCCTGACCAAAGAGATCAAACAGGCCATTGCCCACAAAACCCAAATTATCGTCCCCACCAGCAGCATCGACATCCCCACCACCTTCAAACGCGTCCTCCGCCTCGCCGACGCCGCCGGCCTCCTCAGCGAAAACGAGAAGTCTCAGGTGTCGCTGCTCTAAGCTCTGGTACCCACAAGCGGTTAATCAGTCCGCGGCAGCGTCTTATAATACTGCATTGCCCGTAAACAATTATCCATAATATGCCACAACTGCCGAAAAGCGTCAGCAATAATCGGGTTGTTGATGGTGATAGCGTGCGGCTCACTACCAAACAATACGATCAATAACATACTGCCGCTGACACTCCACTCTACTGGCGCGGTGTAATCCTCATGTTTAACCCAAGTTCGCTTGAGATTGCTGCGTACATCGCCTTCGGGGTTAATCGGCCCGTGTTCTGCATCTGGTGTAATGCCAAAACGCTTCTGCCCATGATGTGCTGGCCCAATACGTAACTCGTGCATAGTTTCAAAACTCAAAGAGGGTATATCAGCCCGGCTGCGCATGAAATATATAGGTTCTCGCAGATTTATTTGTTGCCAAAAAGCTGCTACAACCGCGTCACGACCAGTTACGGTCTGCACACTGGGCTGTTCGGTTTTTTCGTAGTATCTCTCCAAGAGCTGGTTCATGACCTGCTTCACGGCTTCTTCTTGAGCGGTGACTTGATTACGGGCGTTACCGACTAGTTCGGCCAGGGCCAGGGGATTGCTTGGTTGGTAGACGAACTTTTTGCGGACTTCGACTTTGTTTGCTAAGCCTTGTTCGACTAAGCGGTCAAAGAGTTTGTAGGCGTTTGTCCGCGTCAAACCGAGCTTCTGGGCGGCTTCTGGCGGTGCTATTTCGCCGGTTTGCAGCAGCAATGCATAGGCTTGTGCTTGGAGGGGCTGGAGGCCGGCAGTAACGAGTAAGTTTGTGTCCATACTTCGCATAATAGCACATATTTCAATATTTGTGAATACTTTTTTCACAAAATAATATAAAATTTATAGGATAAAAAAAGACATTCGTGATAATGCTATTGACAAAATAATGATTATGCTGTATTATGTCATCATAAGCAAATAAATGCTTATGGCTAAAAGATTTAACCATACAGTTACGGAGTCACTAACGATTATGAGTAGACTAACAATCAGAGATAGCTTGACCTTAGAAAGACGGACGTCCCTTTCCCGAGAGGCAGCCGCCGAACTTACCGGTACTCGGGTCTTTCCTGTCGAGAGTGGGTGGGGCGTGTTTGAACATCACGAAGGCACAAGCTGTATGCCGAGTGCAGAATTGCGCAACGTGCACCCGGAAACCGAGAAAGATAGAGCAGATAGAGAAGCCGCAGGACTCAACGCGACAGAAGGTGTCGTAGATCGTCCTTACGATGACCCGGAATGTCCTCCCGACAAGGAAGTTTTCTTTCGAGTCGGACATGTGGGATGTAGTAGAGTGGCGTATGAGCTTGTAGTGAACGCTCAGTACCAAGTTGACAACGAGCAAAATAAATAACTAAGAAAGGTGATTCTATGAGCGAAAGAGTACCAGAGAACGAAACCATAGTACGCATGAACCAGGCAATTATGCGGGCTACGGAGGCTGTCTGTGGTGACCCGCAGGCCAATCCACTTGAGGTATTCCCTAATCCCGAGGATAAAGAACGGCGTGAAGATGTGGTTTTTGGGGCTGATCTAACGCCCGAGCAAGAAGCTGATTTCCGCGCTGCTATGGCTGAATTGGGGCCAGGGCGACAAACGGACAAAGGCCTAGATCTGCTGAGGCTCTCCAACGCGAATCGCGAGAGGTATTGTGATAACTTTACCCCTGGACAATACGAGTGGAAAGCCGTACTTGAAGCAGGCCAGCTTCATAAAGGCATGGCTGAGCTAGAATTAGTGCTCGCGCAACCTTTGCAGCCCTCACTCATAGTCGTCACCGCTGCTCCAGGAAGAATTATCGGCGAGAAAGAAAAAGCTTTGTCTGCGCGCTTGTTGAAGATACCGGTGGAAGAAGTAGGCGATAACGAGTACGAAGTCTACTGTCAATTCCTCCAGAGCCATCCGCGCTTCAAGCCATTACCCGAAGGAGTCGAGCACCTGCCTTTTGGATATGATCTAGGCGAAGGATCGCGGAAAGAGGGTTTTGGAGTTAGTCCTATGAATAGGGGTAATGGCCAGTTCGTCAGACTTGGCTCGTTTGGTGAAATCCACACCTTTGATGACCTAGTTCGACCCATACCATTAGTCATGATACGTGTTGACCGATTCCCCGATCCTAATTTTCCTGATGACCCTTCCAAGTACATACAGCCAAATAATGCTCAAAAAATGTGTTACGCTGCCAATCTAAATATGCGACCTGACTATAAGGCGGTCGATATTAACGTAGGTTTTGTAACGAGCGCAACCTATCAACCTTCTTGCGAACTTGCGGCCGATGAGGCGGTCTCCAATTTTGAGTATTCCGAGTATGGAATGACTGCACAAGTTCTAACCTATGGTGCTGAACGGCTGGCTGTCGTAAAAGGCGAAGAATCTTATACGCCAGCAGTAAATCAATTGGCTGCTGAAGCTTACAAAGTTGCTGACATGCTACAAAAGGCCACCACCGAATAAGTCGCAATACAAAACAAAAATATGAATCTAACAAACATACTACTACGCCCAATACCAGATCAGACTGCGGCACGTGCAAGTAAGGCCGACTTTCGACAATATCCGTTGAAATTGGAGGGGGCACGCAATGATGAGCCGCTCGTGGACATTGGCTTATACGGTATTGCGGGGCAAAGTTACTATTCGCGGCCAAACGCGGCGACAGATGAACCAGTACCAGGAGTCGCACCAAGTGTGCTGGTGCGGGAAAGCATCGCGGAACGGTTATCGAGTATTAATTATGCTTTGCAGCAGTCCAAAGAAGTAACGGCTTTGCTAGGCGGTAAAACAGAGCTGTATGTTAACGAGGGTTATCGATCGCGTAAACTGCAACGACAGTTGTATCAGGAGACCTTTCCGGAGCTTATTCGAACGCAAAGCCCGGAGCTAAGCGACAAACAGGTGCTCGCCAGACGAGACGAGCTAATAGCTGAGCCGCCACGCGTTGGTTCGCCATCGCCGCACGCCACTGGAGCTGCCATCGACATACGGTTACGCTACAGCCAGCCCGAGCCAGGCTTTCAACCGCATACTGAGGTGCCGATGGCGCGCCAAAAGCCTGATATCAGCCTCACGGCAAACCCGGATTATTACGAACATCAGAACAAGCTAAGTGCGAAAGATAAGGAATTGCAACGAAACCGGCGTATTTTTTACTGGGTAATGCGCGGTGCTTTGATTGACGAAGATAGTGGATTCGTCGTTAACCCAACAGAGTGGTGGCACTGGTCGTATGGAGATCAGTTATGGGCACGGCTGACGAATGCACCGGAAGCTTTCTTCTCTATTGCGCCAGAGCCACAAGTGTAACCGTGCGGTGCTAGGCCTGGGCGGTGGCACGGTTGCGGTTAGAGCGTTGCAGCAGCCGGAAGATCATATACACGCTGGCGCAGACCAGGGCGGTCAGCCAGTCGGTGAGGTTGAGTGAGCCGGCGCCGAAGTATGGTTGAACCCAGGGATTATAGATGATATTGCCAATCAGGAAGAAGGACAGACCGAAGGCCAGCAGGAGCTTCTTATTGCTCCACAAATAGCTGCTGAAGAACTTCTCGTGCGTGTCCGAACGCTCAAACATCAAGTAGACGTACAAACAGAGCACCAGCGTCAAGTACGTCAGGGTCGTCGCCTGATGATAGAGCGGCGCGGTGAGGTCGAAATGGCGCGGGCTCATATGGTGGCGGCTGAAGAAGAGCAGGAAGTTATCGTAGGCCAGCATGGCAATCAGCAGGCCGGAGCCAATGAAGCCGCTGACGGCTGAGCGGTTGATGATGTGGTCGCGCAGGTCGCGGGGTTTTTCGCGCATCAGCTTGTGTTGGGCGGAATCCCAGCCGAGGGCGGTAATCGGCAGGATTTGCGCCACAACGTCAATAGCCAGGATCTGGATGGCGGTGATGGCAGGCGCCACGTGGAATAGGCTCAAGGCCGCCAAACCAATCAGGACGGTGAAGAGTTCGCCGGCGTTGTCGGTGAGCGCGCAGCGGGCGGCTTTCTTGATGTTCTGGAAGGTCAGACGGCCTTGTTCGATGGCGCTGATGAGCGTGTCGAAGCTGTCGTCGAGCAGAACGATCTCTGCGGCGTCTTTGGCGACGTCGGTGCCGGTGCGGCCCATGGCGACGCCAATATCGGCTCGTTTGAGGGCAGGGGCGTCGTTTATGCCGTCGCCGGTTACGGCTACGACATGGCCGCTTTGTTTGACGATTTCGACAATCCGTAATTTATCCTCGGGGGCAACGCGCGAGAAAACGGCACCGCCGTGTTCAACTAACTGAAGGATTTGACTATCGGCCAGGCCAGCCAGTTCATTGCCGAGAACAACGGTGATATCGTCGGCCAGGCCAGCTTTGGCGGCAATCGCCCGGGCGGTCGTCGGATAGTCGCCGGACACGATTGAGACCTTGATGTGGGCGGCGTGGGCGGCTTTCATGGCCAGCGGCACGGCTTCGCGCAGGGGGTCGACCATGCTGACCATGCCGAGGAAGGTGAAATCTTGCTCGACCGTATCCATTTTTAGCTTCTTGAGATTGGTTTTGGTCGGCAGGGTGCGGTAACCAAAAGCCAGGTTGCGCATGGCGGCGTGGGCCTGCTGTTCGTTGTAGTCGCTGAAGAATTTGCGATCGGCTGCGGTAAGTTTGCGAACACGTCCATGATCCCAAATGGTGGTGCTGCGGCTGAGTAGGCTCTCAGGGGCACCTTTGGCGAAAACGACGACCTCGTGACCTTGATGGCGCACCGAGCTCATCAGCTTGCGAGCTGAGTCGAATTGGAACTCTTTGATCTCCGGGCGCTCAGCTTCTTGCTGCTCGATGTTGATACCGGCTTTGCGGGCCAGGGTGATGAGTGCACCCTCTGTCGGGTCGCCAACAACGTACCAGGTGGCGTGCTCGTCATCGGGCGGATCGACTTTGGCGTTGCTGGCTAAGGCGGCTGTGGCGAAGAAAAGCTCCAGATCTTCGAGTGCGGTATCTGATAACTCCTTGCCGCGATCGGTGACGACCTTGCCATTGGTTTCGTAGCCGGTGCCGGTTACACGGTAGAGTTTACGGCCAATCAAGAGTTGCTCGACGGTCATCTCGTTCTTGGTCAGGGTGCCGGTTTTGTCGGTGAGTATGAAGTTGGTGGCGCCGAGGGTTTCGACGGCGGAGAGTTTTTTGACCAGGGCTTTTGCTTTGGCCAGGCGGCTGGCTGTTTGCGCTAGGGTGATGTTTACTTCGGCAACCAAGCCGTTGGGAATCATGGCGGCGCCAATGCCGATACCGAACAGGATGGCAGCGTGGACGCCGAGATTTGCCCGGAGCGCGATAATTATCAGAACAATAGCCAGGACGACGGTGCCTTGCGCCAGGCGAGTGGCCAGGTGGTTCATTTCTTTTTGCAGTGGAGAAGTCTCGCTGCGGGTCACCTGGCTGAGCGAGGCGATACGTCCCAATTCACTGCGCATGCCAGTACCAATAACCACGCCGTGACCGCTGCCAGTAGCTACGGTGGTACCCATGAATAACAGATTGTGGCGATTACCTAGCGGCACATCGGCGCTGATGGCGTGGACGAACTTACGGCTGGGGTTGCTCTCACCAGTGAGCGAGAAGTCGTTGGTGCTGAGCTCGGACTCGTCAAGAATGCGCAGATCGGCTGGCACACTGTCGCCCTCTTCTATATATAAGACATCACCGGGTACAAGTTCGGTCGAGTCAACTTCTTCCAGCCGGCCACCGCGCAGCACCTTGGCCTGAGGTACGAGCAGCTGCTCCAGGCTGCTCATCAGCGTCTCGGCCTTATGCTCCTGGAAGAATCCGACACAGGCATTCATCAACGCAATAGCGATCAGAATAGTTGCGGTCTTGGCATCCTTGAGATAGAGCGAAAACGCCGCACTAATGAGTAGCATCAGCACCAGCAAGTTTCTAAACTGACGCAAGAATGTCACTAGCGCCGATTCATGCTTGGTGCGATGCAGCACATTGCCGCCAAGGTGTTCCAAACGCTGCCGCGCTTCCTTGGTCGTCAAGCCCTCCGCCCGGCTGTGCAGCTGCGTCAAAGTTTCGTCTGGACTGAGACGGTAGTAGTTGAGTTGCTTGAATTCGCCGTCCATATACTTAAGCATTATACCTATACGAAACTGTGATTAAGTAACTTTATATATTACTACTCGCAAAACGCCCTCCAGAGCACTTGCGAAGACCCAGTAGTTTATACTAAGACTTATGACAGACCAGCCAGAGAAGCGTAAGAAGTTAGCCGTCATCGATGGCAAAAGCGTGTTCTACCGGGGTTATTATGCCATGCCCAACCTCACGACCAAGGATGGCAAATCGACGGGCGGCGTGTTCGGTTTCGCCAGCATGGCGCTGGAAGTTATTCGCCGCTTGAAGCCGGATTATGTGGCTGTTGCCTGGGACAAACCCAAGACCAATATCCGCAAGCGCCTAGAACTGTATCCCGAGTACAAAGCCGGCCGCAAGCCCGCTCCCGCCGATTTCAAAGAACAAATTCCAATCCTCCAAGAACTGCTGCAGGCATTCGGCTGGCCATTCTACGAACTCGATGACTACGAAGCCGATGACATCATGGGTACGCTGGCCGTCCAAGCCAGCAAACAGAATATCGAAACACTGCTCATAACCTCTGACCTCGACATGCTGCAACTCGTCAACGACAAGGTGCATGTCTATGCGCTCAAGACCGGGCTTAGCAATATAGAGCTGTACTCACCGAAGAGCTTCGAGGCCAAGTATGACATCGGTGTCGACCAGTTTCTCGACCTCAAAGCCCTCAAAGGCGATAGCTCCGACAACATCCCCGGTGTCCCCGGTATCGGCGAGAAGGGCGGCATCGAACTACTCAAACAGTACAAAACCCTGGACGGAGTCTACGATAATTTATCGTTGCTCAAAGAATCCACCCGCAAAAAACTCGAAGCCGGCAAAGATCTAGCCTATCTGAGCAAGGAGCTGGCGCGCATTTGGACTGACGCGCCGCTGAAACTCGATCTCAAAGAAGTTGACGGCAGCAAAGTCCAGCCCGAAAAAGTCCTCAGCCTACTCCAAAAACTAGAATTCCGCAGCCTAGCCAAGCGCCTACCCGAAATCATGCAAGTCGCCATCGACAATCACCACACCGCCAGCGGCACCAGCTCACTAAAACCCGGCCAAAACATCATTATCGACACTCCCGCCAAGCTAGCCAGCGTCACCATACCCGATTCCAAGCAGCTGTATATTCACTCACGCTCGGCCGGCAAGCATGGCCGCGACCCGCAGGTTCTAATCCTAAGCACCGATGGCAAGACGGTTTATACCTTTGACCTGACCAAGGTTGATGTCAAGCCAATCGCCGACGCGCTAACTGGAGCTAATGCCGCGCCGCTAGTCGGCTACGACGTCAAATACACGCTAAAACTACTCCTAGAACTCGGCTGCCGACCACTACCACTAGTCGGCCACGACGTGCTAATCGGCGCCTTCCTCCTCAATTCGTTGCGCCGCGAACAAACACTAACCGATCTGGCCGAAAGCGATCTGGGCTACGAGGGCTCACCGTTCGAGGATCTCGACACCGAAGAAGTCATGACCCGAGCAGCGGAGATTATCGCCGTTATCAAAGCGCTGCACGAGCAGCAAGCAGCCGACATTAAGAAAATACCCAAACTCGACACTCTAGCCAGCGAGGTAGAATGGCCAGTTATTCCAGTCCTGGCCGAAATGGAACACACCGGCATCGAGCTCGACACCAAATATCTCAAAAAGTTTGCCGACGAAATCAACGACCTCATCTCGGATTATGAACAACAAATTTATGGCTATGCCGACCGCGAGTTCAATATCAGCTCGCCCGGGCAATTGGCCGAGATCCTGTTCGAGAAGCTCGAGCTGCCAACCACCGGTGTTAAACGCGGCAAAACCGGCTACAGCACGGCCGCCAACGAACTCGACAAGCTCCGCGGCAAACACCCAATCATCGACCTGATCACCCAGTACCGCGAAGTAGCTAAACTCAAAAATACCTACGTCGATACCTTGCCAAAACTGGTGGACGAGCATTCACGATTGCACACCACCTTCAACCTGACCATTGCCCAAACCGGCCGCCTCAGCAGCACCGACCCGAACTTGCAAAACATCCCAACCCGCACCGACCTAGGCCGCCGTACACGCACCGCTTTCGTAGCAGGCAAGGGGCAGAAACTGGTCAGCGCCGACTACTCACAGTTTGAGCTGCGCCTGGCTGCGGTGCTAGCCAAGGACACCGAGCTCATCGACATGTTTAACAGGGGTGCTGACATTCACACCGCCACGGCGGCCATGGTGTATGAACGAGAGCCGGAGGACGTCACCAAACAAATGCGCCGAGCGGCCAAGGTCATCAACTTCGGCATTATGTATGGCATGAGCCCCCATGGCCTCAGTGTTGCAACGGGGATGACACGAGAGCAGGCCGTTACCTTCATCGAGCGCTACAAGTCAGTCCGCCAACCCCTATTTGACTACATGGATCGCGTCAAAGAACAGGCCAAGAAAGACGGCTACGTCGCCACGCTGCTCGGCCGCCGCCGCCCCATGCCCGACATTCACGCCAGCAACTTCATCGTCCGCCAGGCCGCCGAGCGGGCTGCCATCAACATGCCGATCCAGGGAACAGAAGCCGATCTGATGAAACTGGCCATGACCCGTGTCGACCAGCTATTACGTGACCAACACAACGACTGCAACATGCTCCTGCAAATCCACGACTCCATCCTCGTCGAATGCCCCGAAGCCGTGGCCGAACGCATCGGCGACCTCCTACAAGAAACCATGCAAAACGTCTATGATCTGCCCGTCAGACTAGACGTCGACGTCAGCATCGGCGACAACTGGGGCGAACTGTAGCAATTTGTAAGCTAATAGTATATTGTAAGCATAGTTTACCGAGGACACCCATATGATATCCAGTGAATCAGTCTTAGAAGTGCTTCGTTGCGCCCAAGCTCCACCATCTAATGTAATGATTAGAGATTGGCGTGAGTTTTCGGATCTCTTTCCGGGCTGGGGTTCCGCGGATTTTGACCAGGACGGGCCTCTGGGCTTCTATCAAGGTGGTGATCCGCCAGAGGAAAGTCCACTGCATAGTGTCACTCAAGCCTTGCGAGACCGTCGTTATCAGATTTATGACCAAGAAAGAGCTAATGACTGGATTCGTACCGAACAAACCAGAGCCGGCCTGTTTGTAACCATGCTGCACATGCAGCTTGTAAGTACGATTGATCAAGCACACCGTAATTTACTTGAAAAAGGTTACGGTGTCGAAGAGAGTACCGACATTATTGCTGAGCATATAAACACCAAGGATCAAACGTGCAGTGAGCGTTATACACTAGCTCTGGATTGCATGACCACAGAACTGGCTGCGCTTGAACGCCACGATCCATTGCGGGAAAAGCCAACTGAGGTGGACGGTATACCAATCCTTGATCTTGAAGTCTTGCTTAACGGGTCACGCACGCCGGAAGAGGAACGTCTGCGGCGACACGAAAGTCTCGTGGAGCGCATAGCTTCCACCAAGCTGCGACAACAGCGTCTAAGATTTGAATGGCTATCGGCTGTGACTATCTTGGACGTACTGAAGCAGGACTCTGTTCCCAGCGCATCGTTAGTATAAGCGTCTCTTCTAAGGCTTTGCAGATAAGTTCTATGGGCACTTGACATACACTTTTTGCCCCTGTAATATAACATGTAGTGTTATATTTAATTCGATTTGATATGAAAGGAGCAGCCCATGCAGAGGAGGCAGAATGGACGTAGCATATTGGCAAACTGAATCGCGGCGCATGCCGGTGTACGATTTCATCAAACGGCAGCCCAACGAAGCTGCGCAGCGGATTATGAAGAACGTGGAGCACTTCGCCGAGCAGGGACTAGGTTTGCTTACTAGTCCGGGCAAGGTGAAGGCGCTGAGCGGATACCCGGACTTGTATGAGCTGAAGATTGACTTCCGGGGTGTCTTCTATCGCATAATCTTTTGCGTCACTCGGGGTATTGCCCATTTATTGCTGGCGTTTAAGAAGAAGAGTAATCATACGCCACTGCAGTACATCAAGACGGCTTTGGCGCGGCAGCGATTACTGAGCATTTAATACTATAAGAATGAGAGGTTGATACAGATGGATTGGAGAGAAGCCCATCGGATGTTGCTCCAAGACAAGGACAGACGAAAAGCATACAAGAAGGTGGATCTGGGGTTCGAGATCGGTAAGATGGTAGCCGATGGTCGTATTGCCCGGAAGATGACGCAGCAAAAGCTAGCCGAGCTGATCGGTACCCAACAGCCGAGTATCGCCCGGTTGGAGAAGGGTAATTACCTGCCGAGTTTCGGGTTTTTGCAGAAGATAGCCAAGGCCTTGAGCACGCAGCTCTTGCCGCCGCGTCTAGAGTTTTTAGAAGCCCGGAAGCTGGCGATAACATTGACCCCGACCATAGTCGTGCACAAACAGGATTTGTCATTCTGGAGCCTGACGGACAGTTCGGCGCAGTGGTCAGGCGTGCGCAAAGTTAATATAAATGCAGACAAGGAGTTAGAATATGCCCACAGTTAAGAATCTTTACGTGATTATGGCGCGCGACGTTACGACGGACGCAGCCGACAAGATGAATTCAATCTTAAAAGTGATTGATAAATTCACCTTCAATATCAACCGAGACGAACTAGAAAAGAACGAAATCAAGCTCGGTGAACAGCAAATCGGCCTGCCCGCCAACTACTCGGTAGCGACCTCGTGGCAGTTCAGTGAGAAACTGAAGCAGGAAACGTTCTATAACTTCAAAATCGATATCATCGACCCCAAAGGCGAGAAGCTCGGTTCAGGCCCCGAGCAGGAGAACGTGTTGCCAGCCGGTATCGACCGCGTCAACATGAACTTCAACATCCAAGGCCTACCAGTGACCAGCGAAGGTAAGTACTCAGTCGCCGCCGAAATATTCGCCAAGGACGGCAAGTCACTCTGCAAGAGCGAATATCCGTTCGAGGTCGAATTCAGCGACGCACCTGCTACCATGGGTTAATATGAATAAGCGGTTGAGACGGTAAACGTTGAACTAAGCCTACCCATCAGGGTTCGGGCGCCATGAAGCGCAAGGAGGTGTGACGTGAGAAGCTTTTTACTCAATAAACTGATTCGCGACAAAGTGTTTACGAGCATGCAGGAACTGGGGCAAAAGATCACCTGGCGCAAGTTACAGGATGAAGAGTTCTTGCATGAGCTGAAGCGGAAGCTGCTCGAGGAGGCTGGCGAATTTAATCCAGAGGATCCCGACGCCGCAAAAGAACTAGCTGATTTGATGGAAGTCATTGAAGCGACGGGCGAGCAACTCGGTCAAAACTTCGAGTCGCTTCGGAAGCTGCAGTTGGAGCGTCGCAAGAAACGAGGCGCTTTCAAAGATAGAGTCTATATCGAGCGCCTTGATCTTGCCGACGATGACCCCTGGGCTGACTATTATGCCAAGGAGCCTGAACGCTTCGAGGAGGTTAGCTAGCGTGGAGGATTTACGGCAGCAAACAGTCGATACTTATAATCGCTCGGCTAAGGAGTTGGCGGAGTATTTTCGCGGTATTGGGCCGCGGGTAAAGTATATTGATGCGGCCTTGGAGCTTGCGGGCAATCCTGATGGGCCGCGCGTCGTTGAAATAGGCTGTGGTGATGGTCGAGATGCCAAGGATATTGTTGGTAAAGTTGACTGGTATCTGGGTGTTGATATTTCAGAGGAGCTTATCAAACTGGCTCGAGAGCATGTTCCGAAAGGGAACTTCGAGGTGGCGGATGCGGTGACATTTGAGTATCCGAAGGATTTGGATGTGGTTTTTGCCTTTGCGTCGCTGCTGCACCTTGATAAGGATGAAGTTCGAACGGTGCTGGGCAAAGTTAATGAGGCATTGAGGCCGGGCGGCATCTTTTATATTTCGACGAAATGGGATGCTGAATATTCCCAGCGGGTGAAGGATGATCGGTTCGGCAGGCGGGCGTTCTATCTTTATAACGCCGAGATCATTACTCAGTTAGCCGGCGATGATTATGAAGTGGCCAGTAATCAGCGCGAGGTAATTGGTCGCACTGAATGGCTTGAGTTGGCGTTGCGTAAGACCGGTTCTGAGTAGCGCCTAGTGGCGTGAGGGGCAAATCTGTTAGCTCAGCGCTTTGTATTCCTCAAACTCGACTATTTTGTGGAGTATTGATTGCAGCATTTCGACGCGGGGGCCGGCGGATCGGGCGTGGCCGCCGTTGTTGATTTCTAGGTTTGGCAGCGAATTGTCTTCGTTCTGGAAGGAAGCTGCTATCCACTCACCAGCTTCAAAACTGGCTAGTGAAACCATTAATCTATGGGCGTGGAGTAGGATTTGTTTGGTGCCGGGTTTTACTCGTGGTGATTCCGCGGAGCGGGCTGGCATGAAAACTCTCCGAGCAAGTTGACCACACGTTGCATAAGCCGAAGTGTCCGAAACCTTTGCGACGCTCCCAGCTGCAAGATTGCCCAGTACTTTGTCAACGATATCCGCCTGTACTCGCAGCATGTTTACCTGTGCACCTTCGCCGGAACTCGTCATGCAGGCTTTGAAGAGTGTGGCTGAGGAGATAATGCCACTGACATTCTTACCCTGATTAAAAAAAGATTGAGATTGAAACTCAGGAGACTCGTCGCGGCCGAACAAATCTCGCCGCGAAACATTGCTATTGTGTTGCTGTACGGCACTCTCGTTGAGCCAAGCACTTATCTGGGCACCATACGGTGCTATCAGTGAGGCCCACAAAACTTCCCGGCGCAGCCATTCCCGCGGGTTAAAGGGGCTGTTATCAATAACTTCAACTCTGGAAGCGGGCATAATTGTTGTAAATTATATACTGATAATCTATATATGTAAAATTATGAATGGTCTTTGCGCGCGCGATTACGATTGCGTGGCCGTTGGCGTTTGACCACGCGGGCGCCGCCGGTGCGCATCAGGCGGAAGGCCAGCGTTACAATCCAGACAGCCATAATCAGGTCGAAGAGACTGGTGATAAGGCTGAGGGCATCGGTGTGATGCTTGGCGTTGAACAGGGCAATCAGGGCAATCAGCCCTTCGGCCATGATGAGGAGCTGAGCCAGGCGCTTGCTGCGGCGCTCCTGTGCGGTATAGCCCAAAACCCATATGGCGCCGAACCAGGCAGCTGTCAGAATGAAGAATATGAGCGAAACAAGCAGATTGCTGACACAATTACTGCCATCATGGCGGCAGGTTGTGACGACCGAATTAAGACCGTTGGCGATCCCTAAAAGGCTCAGCATAATGAACTGAACCAGGGTAGCGACAGCCGTTTGATACTTAAGCTTCATACGCTTTATAGTATAGCCCGAGTCGCTGATTTGGGTAGAGCAGTTTGCAAACAGGGCACAATCGTGTTAGTATATGGAGTCATTCGCGAGGTGAGAATATGATGCGTTATTTTGTCGGTTTTTTGGTCACTATCGGGCTGATTATCATCCTGATACTGCTGCTATTCAGTGGCGGCGGTAAGCCCAAAGTACCCAAGACCTCTAAGACGCTCGACAGTTATGCCAGCACGGATGCCGAAGTGCGCCTGACCATCGACGGCCCGGTTAACGCCGCAGAGAGCCACCAGGCAGTTCGAATCACGATTGGCCAGTCAGATGCCACCTTTGAGCTGCTCCAGGGCTACAACGGCAGTGTGGTCAACAGCGAAAGCTTCGCCAACACCCAGAACAGTTATGCCGTGTTCTTGTCTTCGCTGGCCCGGGCCGGTTTCACCAAAGGCAACACCAACGCAGATCTCAAGGACGAACGCGGCTACTGCCCGCTCGGCGATCGCTACATCTTCGAACTACGTCAGGACGGCCACGACATCGAACGCTACTGGGCTACTTCATGCGGCGGTGTCAAAACATACGCCGGCAGCCTCAATTTGACCGTTCAGCTCTTCCAGAATCAAATTCCTGGTTACGAAGTCCTGACCCACGCCTTCCAACTGTAGACATTTCGGCAATTAAAACCGAGAGTTCGCCAAACATCCGTATAATGAGGTGATGATCAAGGCTATAATTTTCGATTGTTTCGGTGTTCTGATCGGCCGGGGGTTTCACGCCACCTATCGAATTGCCGGGGGTGACCCGGAGCGGGACAATGACTTCATCAAAGACATGCTTGATCGGGCCAATCTCGGGCAGATCAGCGAGGATGCATTTCACGAGGCTATTACTGCTCGACTCGGTATGTCACTGGATGCATATCACCAGGTTGTGGCGAATGCCGAACAGCAGAACCTTGAGCTGCTCGATTATATCGTCCAACTTCGTAAAACCTACAAAACAGCTATTTTGAGCAATGTTAACAGAGGTGTTCTGGAGTATAGATTCAGTCAGGAGCAGTTACAGAAGTGCTTCAACGTTATCGTTGCTTCCGGCGAGGTCGGAATCGTCAAGCCTGACCCGGCGATTTATCATCTGGCAGCCGACAAATTAGGCGTGGAACCGGAGGCCTGCATATTCATTGATGATCACGAACAGTATTGCCGGGCGGCGCGGGACGTCGGCATGCAGGCCATCCTCTACAAAGACTTCCCGCAGGTGAAAACCGAACTCGAGCAACTTCTCCAGAACTAATGTATGCGAAAGGTAAGACGCTTGTCGATCTGACAGCGTCGTTTGATCTCCGGGCCGCGCAGCCGCAAGGTATTAGCCAGCGCCGCACTCGGCACATCGATCACGATATCCTTGTCACGCACCAGTACGCTCACAGCTATCTGAAATTCATCCTGAACATACTTCTTAATACTCGCCATTTCCGGCGGTTCATCGAAGTCTTTTTGACCAAGAATACTATTCAAACTGTCCATGCCTGTATTATACTTCGCTCTTCGTGTTTCTGCTTTGATTGACGGCCTTGGGTAGTCAAATCATACTGTAGCTAATGAATTACGGTTCTTTGTATGCCTTGCTAACCGCGGTCGGTTTCAAAACAAATACTTTGACGGTTCGCTTCCTCCAGGAAAAAGGCGTAGCTAAGCTCGATACCTACGCGATCTATCGTTACGCGCTTATCCCATCCATTATTTGGAACTTGCTATTCGTCCGAAGCGCTGACATAAAACTCATACTTCACACGCCCAAACTACTTATTATCGTCGCCATAATAATCGTATTCTGGAATCTCCAAGCCTATCTACGTGCCCATATAACCAACAGTACCAGCTCCATGGTTCTTTTCTCGACTATATTTAATATGTTGGTTTTGCCCTTGTTTTTGGGGGTTGGGATTTTTCTTAACCATGATAAGCCGAACGTTTTTAGTATCGGCGCTATTTTAATTTTGCTAGTAGCTGTCTTCGTAAAGCCAACACCGCACAAAGAAAACCTGCGCCCAAGCCTATCCAAGCCTTTGCATATACTCGTGCTGTTAATTTTTCTTACGGCATGCTGCGACACCATATTGCAGGGGGTGGCTCGGGAGGCTCTAAAGCAAATCCATCCTGTAGTATTCTTGGGAGTTTTTAGCCTGCCGACTCTTAGTGTTTGTTGGATTATCTCCAAGTTTCATGTGCGGCGTGGCGCAGCGAAAACCGAAACGACAAAGCAACGGCAGTGGCTAGCTGTCAGTTTAATACCGTTGACCTGGTTCGCGGCTTCTATCCCAGAGGCATTTTCGTTGGCCGCCATACCGATTTATACGTTTATTTCTATCAATGTCATAACGATTGGTATGGATACCATTTCAGATATCGCGCACAAACGGATTCACGTTGGTTTGCAAACGGTCGGCTTCATCGTTTTGGTAGTGGCCGGGATTTCACTATCAGTCTTATCAGTTTGAGAGAAGCTCTTGTTACAATAGCAGCATGCCGGAGTTGCCAGAAGTTGAGACAGTGCGAATTGGGTTAGCGCGCTTGCTGCTGAATCGTCAGATCACGGATGCGAATTATGATTGGCCGAAATCATTCCCGAATGCCGATACTGATGTGCAAGCGTTCTTAATGGGCGCCAAAGTCCTCGCCGTCAAACGCCGCGCCAAAGTCCTGCTAATCGAGCTCTCCAGCCAATATTCATTGGTGATTCATCTGAAAATGACCGGTCAGCTGGTCTTTCGCAGCGCCGAAGCCCGGTTCGGAGCGGGGCATCCCAGCGAGTCGCTGATCGGTGAATTACCGGACAAATCAACACGCGTGACGCTGACATTTGCCGACGGCAGCCAGCTGTTTTTCAATGATCAGCGCAAGTTTGGTTGGGTGCGCCTCATTCCGACACTCGAAGTTATGAATCTGGATTTTTTCAAAAAGGTTGGGCCGGAGCCGCTGAGTGCCGATTTCACCTGGCAGGTCATGCGCGAACGCTTGCTGCGGCGCAAGAAGAGCAACACAAAGGCAGCGCTGCTAGATCAAACCGTGCTCGCCGGCGTCGGCAATATCTACGCCGACGAAGCGCTCTGGGCCGCCAAAATTCACCCAAGCACACTTGTCGGCGATTTGTCTGCGGCAAAATTCCACAAGCTCTACGACGAACTCATCTTCGTCCTCAAATTATCAATAGAAAAAGGCGGCTCAACAGATAGAAACTACGTCAACGCCGAAGGCAAGAAGGGCAGCTATATAAGCTTCGCCCGCGTATTCCGCCGCGAGAACAAGCCCTGTCCCCGCTGCGGCACCACCATCATCAAAACCCGCGTCGCTGGCCGCGGCACGCATCTCTGTCCGTATTGCCAAAGGAGCCCGAAATGACCGATGTAGAAAATCAGTTTGAAGCAATTGCTGAGCAGTACGGAAATATGGAGGGGGATACTGCGAGAAATAGTTACGAGTTTGATGTGAATTGGCCTTCAATTACTAAGTTTTTGCCAGAACCGCCCGCGTCAGTCATGGATTATGGCTGTGGTGCCGGAGTTTTTAGCAGAGAACTTGCAGGCATGGGGTTTTGGGTGCTTGCAGCGGACAATTCTAAGACGATGGTTGATCTCACCAAGCGCGAAGCCGGTGTTGACGTTCTGGAATGGGATTATCACGATCAAGCTTTGGAAAACAGCTTTGATGCTATTGTAGCGAAATTGGTTCTTCACTTTGTTGAAGATCTTGAACTCTTCGGCAAGGCCACGAGCAGACAATTAAAACCCGCCGGAAGACTTATTATATCTGTTCCACACCCCGACAAAACAAGAAAACTATCGCCTGCTAGTGACGGAACATACAACG
Organism: Candidatus Saccharimonadota bacterium; assembly: GCA_036743655.1. Taxonomy (GTDB): domain Bacteria; phylum Patescibacteriota; class Saccharimonadia; order Saccharimonadales; family UBA4665; genus DATHNF01. The sequence goes on along the minus strand of DAINPB010000005.1, from coordinate 68,756 downwards.
ATCAAATAAGCAGCACAGGACTCTTTGTTACTATGATTCATCGAGAGCAGCACGAGTATGAGGCAGCATTTCAAAAAGCAAATCTTAAACTGATAGCCACAGACGTGCCAGTTGATGCAAAAAATCCCGACGCTCCGCCTAAGCGACTAACTATGTGTTTTGAGGCTCTTGAATGATAGTTACACTAACTGGACAAAATTCGTATGGATTACAGAACGAGCTGACTCGGTTAGTGGCTGCGTTTGTGGCCGAGCACGGCGACCTGGCTCTGGAGCGGCTGGATGGCGATGAGGCGGACTTCGCGAAAGTGCGTGAAGCGCTGACTGGTTTGCCGTTCTTGGCGAGTAAGAAAATGGTGGTTTTGCGCAGCCCGAGTACAAATAAGCAATTCGTCGAGAAATTTGAACAAGTATACGCCGAAATACCAGAAACAACAGAGGTAATCCTGGTCGAACCCAAGTTGGATAAGCGCCTGGCATACTATAAATTTCTCAAGAAACAGACCGATTTTCGTGAATTCCCAGAACTTGATCCGCAAGGCTTGGCGCGTTGGCTGAGTGACACCGCCAAGCAGCAAGGCGGCTCGCTCAACAGCACTGATGCGCGTTACTTGGTGGAGCGGGTGGGCGCCAACCAGCAATTGCTGTCCAATGAGCTAGAGAAGCTGCTACTGTACGATGCGAATATCTCGCGGCAGAGCATCGACACGCTCACCGATCCAGCACCTCAGAGCACCATTTTCCAACTGCTGGAAGCAGCTTTCGCTGGCAACACCAAACGAGCCCTGGAGCTGTACACCGAACAACGTGCGCTCAAGGTTGAGCCGCCGCAAATCATCGCCATGTTAACCTGGCAACTACACGTTTTGGCGCTGCTCAAAACCGCTGGCGACCGCCAGCCCGACCAGATTGCCCGCGAGGCCAAACTCAACCCATTCGTCGTGCGCAAAAGCCAATCCATCGCCCGCAAGCTATCGCTCGCCGAGCTCAAAACCCTCATCACCAATCTGTTAAAAATTGACACACAAACCAAACGCACCGCAGTCGATCCCGACGAAGCTCTGCAACACTACCTCCTGGCGTTAAGCCACAAAGCAGCCAGCCAACCAGCTATTTCTTAGTTTTCTTGGCAGCGGTCTTCTTCGGCGCAGCTTGCTTGCTGCTCTGACCCGCGATTTCCCAAAACTGCCAGAAGAGCTGGGCTTGCATCTCAGCATACGAAGCGTTAACGATCTCCAGCCCAACCTCATCGTCATCCAACCAGTTAATGACAGCCACGGTGTTATTAAAGATCGCCGTATATTGCTTGATGTCCAGCGTCTTGGGCGGTATGTGACGAGACTTATAATACTGTCCCCATTTCTCGACATCGGTATACCAATAGTCGCCCTGATCAGTTTCGTTTTCTATCTCGTACAGTGTAATCTTGCGGCCAACTTGCTCAGCCCGTATTTTTTCGGCGTAGGTTTTGCCCACCATATCGTTGCGGTTTTTGTAGCTAAAGGCCAGGATATCCTGCTTGGCCGCCAGCTGATTCCAGAGCATTTGCCGCAAACCGGCTTGGCCTCGGTAGTGCTTCACCTCGAACTCACGCCGTGTGTACGTCGGTATAGTACTGAGTTCTTGAACTAGATCAGGCAAAGCTTTCTTGCGGTCTTGGAGTGCTTCTTCCTCTTTTTGCAGCAGCAGGGAAATGTTATGAGGGTTGGCGGCCTGGAGTCTTTTACCCCACGCGGCATGCGATTGCTCGAGGAAATTCTTCTGAAATAACTTCTCGACACTGCGATAGACTTTTGAGCGATCGAGATTGAGTGCCCGCGATAACTGCAGCGGTGTTTGCGGCCCGTTCTCCAGCAGGAATAAATATATAGTCGCCTCGGTTTCGTCGAGGTCGTACTTCTCCAGCTGTGTCAGTAAAATTTGTTTGTTCATCTAAACAATCATTTATTTTACTGCTTACTCTATCATAATTATAATCTTTGTGTCAAGTAGAAATAATGATTTTATGAAATATTCTAAGATAATTTGTCTGGACTTTACTGGCGACGAGCTGGAAGCAGCGCTGTGGGAAAAAATTGATCATCTTTGTGATACAAGAATCCGCACAAACAATATTCAAAGTATTTCTGCAGACGACCTGCAAGTAGCCGATTGCTTACTGGTGAAGCTCGGGGCGCACATCGACAAGAAAGTTATTGACCAGCTGCCTGCCTTAAAGTACATCGGCATGCTCGGCACCGGTTATGGGGGTATTGATACGGCATATGCCGCCAGCAAGGGGATTACCGTTACTAATATTGCCGACTATGCGACCGAGGGCGTGGCCGAATTCACCTTCGGCATATTACTGGAGTACCTGCGCGACATTAGTCGTGCGAAACGGCAGGCTAGGGACGGCGATTACTCTGACGACTTTGTGGGCACTGAAATACGGTGCAAACGGTTCGGTGTAATCGGTTTGGGTGATATCGGTACCCGGACGGCTCAACTTGCCCAGGCCTTTGGCGCAGATGTCTGGTACTGGTCGCGTCATCGTAAACCCGAGATCGAGGCGGCAGGGATCCGTTACTGCGAACTAGATAAACTGCTCGCTACTTCGGACATAGTTACGATTAATCTCGCTCTGAATGCCGAAACAGAGGGTATGATACATGCTGCCCGGATCAAAAGTTTGAAGAAGCAGGCCATTGTCATTAACACTAGTCCGATGGAGCTGCTTGAGTTCGATGCGCTGGTCAAGCGCCTGCGGAAGAATGACCTGACGTTTATGCTTGATCATAGCGACGAGATGACTGTTGAACAGCTTGTTGCCATGCAGCCCATGAATAACTGCATCGTATATCCTCCGATTGCGTACTTAAGTCGCGAGGCGAGCAAGCTCAAAAAAGACATATACATTGATAATATCGAGAGCTTCTTGAAGCACAAAGCGAAGAACAAGGTCAATTAAACAGGTACGGTTATTGAGTTGTGGCGAGGGTTATTTTTTCTTGGTGGCGGCTTTTTTCTTCGGAGCAGCTTTTTTGGCTGGTGCGGCCTTCTTGGCGACAGCTTTGCCTGGTTTGACACCGGCGGCTTTGGCGCGGGCGGCGGATTTCTTCTTGAGACGGGCGGCTTTGTTCTTGTGAATGACGCCTTTTTTGGCGGCTTTGTCGAGGGCGCTCTGGGCGCTGGTGTGGGACTTGGTTGAGGGGCTGCTGGCGAAGGCCTTCAGGGCGTTGCGCAGGCTGCGCTTGGTTTTGCTGTTGCGTACGGTGGCCTTGCGGGCGGTGCGGACGCGTTTCTTGGCTGATTTGATGATGGGCATGGGGTTCCTTTTTTAAGCTTGTGCTTTTTACTAGTTTCGAGAGTGACTATACCAGATGAGCGCCTAGGTTGTAAAGGTGAGGGTCGACCGTTTGCAGGGCAGTGCTCGTCGGGAAGCGACAACTGTTAAACTTTCCCATGGACAACCACAAGCTTTTATGATAAGCTCAACGCTGAAGCTAGTACAAAATAAAAACTGAAATATAACAGATATGGATAGTGCGAAAGCTCAACTCGCCGACAAGCTCAAAACCGCTAATAATATATTAGTGACGGTTAGCCGTAATCCATCGGTCGACCAGTTAGCGGCTTGTTTGGGGCTGACGCTCTTGCTGAATAAGCTCAATAAGCACACCGCGGCTGTATTTAGCGGCGAAGTGCCGTCGACGCTCGAATTTCTGCAACCTGACGATACCCTAGAGAAGAATACCGACTCCTTGCGCGACTTCATCATCGCTCTCGATAAGGGCAAAGCTGACAAGTTGCGCTACAAGGTCGAGGACAATGTGGTGCGGATCTTTATCACGCCATACAAGACATCGATAAGCCAGGATGATCTGGAATTCAGCCAGGGCGATTTCAACGTTGATGTAGTCGTGGCGCTTGGCGTTAAGCAGCAAGAAGACTTGGACGACGCTATTACGGCGCATGGTCGTATCTTGCACGACGCTACCGTGGCTAGTATTAATATTTCGGCTGATGGCGGGTTAGGTAGTATCAATTGGCAGGATCCGCAAGCCAGCAGCCTGAGCGAATTGGTGACTGAGCTGGCGCAATTAATGGGCGATAATTTGTTCGATAGCCAAATTGCTACGGCTTTGCTAACCGGTATCGTGGCGGCGACTGAGCGTTTCAGCAATGACAAAACCAGTTCACAAACCATGAGTGCCAGTGCAACACTGATGGCCGCTGGAGCCAACCAGCAATTGGTGGCAACCAAGCTGGAAGAAGCCAACTCAGCAGGCGATGCTTCGACAAATAATCCTGACGAACCGACTGATAATAACGAAGGTGGCAGTCCCGCGATACCAGAAGAAAATCCGCCCAAATCAGATGACGGTACGCTTCGAATTGAACACGAGGCTGGCGAAGAGCAGGCCGAATCCGACGAAAAGGACGCCTTAGATGGCGCGAATCCAGAACAACCAGATGCCTCTGAGCCCGAAACTCCTGCGCTTGAGCTGCCCGAGCCGAAGGTGGGTGAAGTACCAGAGCCAGAACCAGAACTTCCCGAAGAAATCACCACGCCGACCGGCGCCAACCTTTCGCCCGGGTCAAAACTAGTCACTGAGCCGCCCAGCCTCGGCGGCATGCTAACCGCCAACACCCAGCCGGAAGGCCTCGACCCATCAACCGACCCGCTCGGCTTGCCGAGTGAAGCGCCGGCACCGCTGCTTTCGCGCAGCAGTAGCGCGCCAGCCATGGCCGCTACGCCTGAGCCAGTTGCGGAACCAGAACCCGCAAGTCCCGCGCTCACACCGCCGCCAAGCGATTGGAGTCCTCCTCCATCGAGTCCACCGCCCCCCGACCCGACACCCGCCCCCGTTGCCGATAAACCCGACGCTAACCCTCCCGACCAGCCGGTAGACGCCGACAACGGCGAGCACACGTTGGCTGAACTAGAGCAGTCGGTTAACAGCACCCACCTTGATACCGCCCGGGACGAAGTCGCCAGAGCCCTCAACGACGGATCAAATCCCGCCACGCCTGAACCTATACAGGCGCTCAATGCACAGCCCTTGGGCGATGATCTTCACCCAGCTGATGCCGCGCCGTTAGCAGCTCTGGGACTCTCCGGCTCCCCGACAGTTCCACCTAATGCTCCTAGTCAGCCAAACCAGGCACCTAATACTCCCGATTCGATGCCACCAGCTAGCCAAGCACCCGCTCCCCAAGTTACTGACGCAACTATGCCACCTCCGGTGCCGCCACCAATCCCATTCCAATTCGGCGCCCCTGGCGGCACGCCGCCACAACAACAGCAGTCAAGTTAGCTTTTCCGCCCCAGGCCAATAATTAAACATGCTGCATCGGCAGCATTCCGTATATCCCGCATTAAAGACAAACTGATTAACGTGTAGTGCTTCGCTATACCGCGTGATGAGGACTGTTTGAGCCCGTTAGGGCGAGTTCCGCAAGAACCGGAATAGTGAAGGGCTGCACGTTAGTAATGTTTGTCGCCCATGCGGTGGCTTTTTCGATTCCTTTTTGCCATCAAAAAGGAATGACAAGAGTAAGTGAGAGAAAGGGAGTTGATTTAGGTTTAACGATTAGGTGATGTCTCTGGAGGGGTGATTGCTCTCTGTATAGCTATAAGGATCTCGATGCTAGCCTTGGGTGATCAGAGTGAGCTACGGTTTAACTTCGTCAAGAGAAGGGGAGACGGTACACTATGTACTTATGCAAGGCATACTCTTGGTTGATAAACCGGCAGACTGGACTAGTTTTGACGCGGTAAATTATGTGCGCAAAGCCGTCGCTAGCGCCGAAGGCAAGAAACCCAAGCATATCAAAGTCGGTCACACCGGCACCCTTGACCCCTTTGCCACCGGCCTCCTTGTGTTGCTTATTGGCAAAGACTACACCCGCCGCGCCGCCGAATTCAGCAAGCTCGACAAGACCTACGAAGTCACCATGAAACTCGGCGAAACCAGCACCACCGGCGACCCCGAAGGCGAGATTTCTCCCGCAGCAGACAAAAAACCATCTGAAACAGAGTTCAAAAACGCGCTCACTCAGTTTGTCGGTACCATAGAACAAATCCCGCCCGCCTATTCGGCTATCAAGGTAAACGGCCAGCGCGCCTACAAACTGGCTCGTGCCGGCCAAGAGGTGGTAATCGAGCCTCGAAAAATCACTATTAACAGATTAGAATTGGTCGAGTACGCGTATCCGGAAGTAAAATTCGTCGCCGACGTTTCCTCCGGCACCTATATCCGCACCCTCGTCGAAGATATTGCCAAGCAGCTCGGTACCGGCGCCTATACCACTGCGCTGCGCCGTACTTCGGTAGGGAAGTTTGACAGTGCAAACGCCGTAGACGTCAAAGACAACAACGTCCTAGAGCGAATATTTGTAATATAATTCACAATCTGTTAAAATATCAGACATGGAACGACAAAGTTTAGCCGACAAAGCCAAGACGTTGCGCGAAGATGCACGTTTCGGCCACAGATTGTCGATAGGTCATCTGGCCGTAGGCTTAGGCTTCACCGGCGGTAGTGTTTATGAGGACATACAGCATAATGCACAGCTTTCCCTCCCTTTCGCCACCTTAGCCACCGTTGCGCTTGGTTTGAGCTTCCTCGACAGGCATCTTAGCCAAAGACGGTCGCAGCAAGCAGCTGAGTTAGAAGCCAAAAACCAGCGACTGCTCCAATTGACAACCGGACGCGCCGAACAACAACCCACTCCGCTCGACGCCTGAAACTGCTCTACAAACCATATCTAGATGTCACTCAACAGGGAAGACTGCCCAACGAGGCTATATTGACATATCTGTCTCTATAAGATATAATAAGAATCGGTATGTCAAAAGAAACACTCGAATTCGGTTCCGGCAGTTTCGTTGGTCCTGTCCTCAATGACCCAACTTTTTATGAACTACCAGTACGCGATCAAGCCCAAATAATCGGCTGGGCCAATGGCTGCCCCGTCGTAGATGAACTTACTGATCCGCAAAATACTGAACCAGGCCGCGGTCCTGAGAATATGTTGGGACGATATGGAAAAGTTAACTTTTGGTTTGGCTACATTGCTCGGAGTGTCGGAGAGCAGAACCCAGACCTGTACGAACAGTTGATGACTCCGGTCGAACGATTATCGAGCGAGCCAGTTGGCGAATATGAAGCAGGCTCAGTACCGCCGTCGTATCAAACACATATGGCACCAATGGGGACTATCGCCGGATATGCATTGCCGCGAATTTTTACTAAGCAACTTGGCGAGGGTTTACCATTCGAGGAATCGCAAGACCGGCTATCGCGTGGCCTCCACGCCCTTGATCAAGCTATACCGAAGGCCAAAACTCCTGCCCAGCTACTCGCCTTAGTAGCCGAAGGCCTCAGTCAGGCCGACGTCGATCCGTTAACGGCGCTCAGCAACACCTTATCTGTAGGCTGGCTCAAAGAACATAATGCGCTCACCATGCTAGCCGAAGCTAAGAAAGCGCTGGAAGAAAACGCCCCTACCTTATGGTCGGCGTACTCGCAGTTATCCGACGGAGAAAAAGCCCTGCACAACATCGCCTAGGTCAAAAAACATAGGCTGAACAGCACGCTACAGAAGCTTGACCTTCAATCTATAAAGTATTATAGTACTACTTAATGAAGCCTCCGAGACCAGAGCAGTCGAAAACGATTCAAGGGCTCATTGGCGGTACGCTGGTTGAAGCCAATAAGTTTTTAGAAACTCACAGAGCCAGACATCGTCAAGCTGCTTGGGCATTTTTGGGAGCCAGCGCTTTTGGAGGAATTGCCGTCGGTCAAGCCTCAGGCTCAACATTGGCGGGAGTGGCTACGGGGATAGCGCTAGAAGCAGCATCTATAGGTGTGCAAAATTTGAATACGTCTAGATACGCCGGAGAGCAAGTTGCAGCAATGGTAGTGTCCATTGGCGTAGAACAGGCAATTGATATAGCGTTAACCAAAACACAGGAAGATCTCGAGCTAGCGGACGCTACCCCGCCAGGTAGCGAAGAATTATCCGCCAATCCTTGAACAAAGTTGCAAGAGAGCAGATTGACATAATACGTGGTATTCATCATAGTACTAATTAATGGATAAAGATGTTTTTGGTGCGGGCAGGCAGATACCTCCTTTGATAGAGACGATTACGAGTGCGCATTGTCTAGAAGAGATGACGCCAGGTGAGACTACTTGGACAGATATTCATATCCTCAAAAGGGATGAAGAGCAGAGAATATTTATCGATACTAGGTATAGTCAATTGCGCAGGCATGAGACGCCGAATAGTCGATTCGCTACTATTAAGGTCATTAAGGACTTCGATGGCGTGTACCTCGATTTGACAGCTCTTTCCCGTGAGGATATTGAAAGAGGTCTGGATACAGCGCATATAACAGATGAAGACATGAGTCTGGACGACGAGCAGTATACCCAAGTTGATGGAGTGCTTTATCCGGATATAGCGGAAACAAGCGGGCTTGATCCGGCAGATGTACAGGCTTTTAATCAGGAACAGGCGCGTATTCGACAAAAGTTTGCTGATTATTACGAGAGAACATATCGAGAAACCTATGTTTTTGCGGGCGAAGAATTACCGAGCACTGGCTTTCGGCGCAGGCGATCCAGCCATTCAATTAGCCGTTCGCTCAAAGTCAAAGCTGCAGTTTTCGGCCGTTTAGGCTTGTTAAGGTGAGCCATATCTGATAGAATGTATAAACGATGATTACAACTGAGAAGAAAACTGCGGCCATTAAGAGCACGCAGGTACACAAGAACGACACCGGTGGCTCCAGCGCTCAAGTGGCTGTATTGACTGAGCGGATCAAGGAGTTGACTGAGCACCTCAAGGTTAACAAGCACGATTTCATGGCTCGTCGCGGGCTTTTACAGATGGTTGGCAAGCGCCGCCGTTTACTGCGCTATATTGCGCAGCGCGATAGTCAAATGTACTTAGATTTAATCAAGAAACTTGGCATTCGCCGCTAACGACTCCTTAGAAATGCATATTTTGCACCAAGACTGCACTATTCCCCAAACGTCTTGTCGCGCATAGACTAGGCCTCTCGAACATCGAGAGGGCAAGCTTGTGCACATTAACTACATGATCTGGAAGTATGCTTCCTCATCAGAGCCGCAGATATATAGCACCCGTTTAACGCACAAGGGGAGCCGTATATTTGAACTCTGCTGAGTGATGCTCCAGACAGAAAGGTATACCTGAATATGGGACAAACAACCAATCCCTTAGGCAAAGCAATTATCAAAATTGAGACCGAACTCTGCGGCCAAACGCTGAGTTTGGAGGTCGGCCGCGTCGGTTTCCGCACCAGTGCCTCGGTGTTGGTTCGCTATGGTGACACGGTGGTGCTCGGCACGGCAATGGTCAGCGACAAGAGTATCAGCATGGATTACTTCCCGCTGAGCATCGATTACGAAGAGAAAATGTATGCTGCTGGCAAGGTCAGCGGCAGCCGATTTATCAAGCGTGAAGGTCGACCGAGCGACGACGCTATTCTAATCGGTCGCCTGATTGACCGACCGATCCGCCCGTTGTGGCCCAAAGGCTATCGCCACGAGGTGCAGGGTGTGGCTACGGTTCTGAGCATGGATCCGGCGTTTCGGCCGGATATGATTGCTATGATTGCTATGAGCACGGCGTTTAGCCTGACGGGAGCACCGTTTGACGGGCCCGTAGCAGGGTTGCGCATTGGGTATGACAAGGATGGCAAGCTGGCCGCATTCCTGCCGGCTGAGCAGCTAGAGGCTGGCGGTCTTGATCTGGTCGTAGCTGGTACTAAGGATGGCGTGATGATGGTGGAAGCTGGTGCTAGCGAGGTTAGCGAAGCCCAGGTTGCCGAGGCTATAGAGTTTGCCTTCGGTGCCATGCAGCCAGCTATCGAATTACAGCAACAACTGGTTGAGAAGGTTGGCGTGACAGAGCGTAAATACACTTTGAATCTGCCCGACGAGGCTATTCAGAAGACCGTTGACGAATGGCTAGAAGGCAAACTGGGCGAAGATACGCGCAAGCCGTATCCCGAGCGCAATGTGTTAATCCAGAACTTGCGCGACGAAATGCACACCGAATTCGCCGAAAAACTCGGTGAAGAGCACAGCGAATCAAGAGATAGTTATGATGAAGCCTTCCAGATGGCGCTGCACAAGGACGTCCGCAAGGGCATTGTTGAGCATAGCCTGCGTCCGGACGGCCGTAAGCTGAACGAAGTTCGCGCACTGAGCAGCGAAGTTGGTCTGTTGCCGCGGGCGCACGGTTCGAGCATCTTCACTCGTGGCCTCACTCAAGCTTTGAACATTGTCACCTTGGCACCGCTGAGCTATGTTCAGTTGGTTGATACCATGGAGCGAGAGGGCGAACGCCGCTACCTGCATCACTACAACGCGCCTGGCTACACGGTTGGCGAAGTGCGTCGTTTGGGCAGTCCTGGCCGGCGTGAAATCGGGCATGGCTATCTGGCGGAACGGGCGCTGACGGCTGTTTTGCCGAGCGAGGCGGAATTCCCCTATATGATGCGTTCCGTAACAGAGATTATGTCCCAGAATGGTTCAACCTCGATGGCTGCTACTTGTAGTAGCTGTTTGGCGCTGCTCGATGCCGGTGTGCCGCTGAAGGCTCCAGTGAGCGGTATTGCCATGGGCTTGATGCTGGAAGGCGATAGGCCGTTCATTATGAGCGACATTGCTGATGCCGAAGACTTTGCCGGTGACATGGACTTCAAGGTAGCTGGTACGGCCAAAGGTATTACTGCGCTGCAGATGGATATGAAGGTGCACGGCCTGCCGGTTGAGATTCTCAAGCAGGCGCTCGAGCAGGGCAAAGAAGGCCGTAATCACATCCTAGAGCACATGCTGACCACTCTGTCAGGGCCGCGCGATGAGATGAGTCCCTACGCTCCTCGTGTCGAATCAATTCAGATTAACCCCGACAAAATCCGAGAAGTCATCGGCAAAGGCGGCGAGACCATCCAGAAGATCACCGGCGAAACCGGTGCCGAAATCGACATCAAGGACGACGGCACCATCATGATCGCCAGCCCGGACGGTGCTAGCATCGCCGCTGCCAAGCAGTGGATTAATGACATTGTGGCTGAGCCGGAAGTCGGCACGATTTACCACGACAAGCCAGTGGTCAGCGTCATGGACTTCGGTGCTTTCGTGCAGATCATGCCAGGCAAAGACGGCCTGGTGCACATCAGCGAACTATCCGAAGAACGAGTCAACAAGACCAGCGATGTCGTCAAAGAAGGCGACAAAGTAACCGTAAAACTAGTCGCCATTGACGACCGCGGCCGTTTGCAACTGAGCATGAAGGCCGCTACCCGCGAACTTAACGATAAGGAAAATAAGCCAGCATAGGCAGTAGACCGAAACAAGCAATGATTAAGCAGCTCGACACATGGCATAAGACGAAATCCGGTTTACTGGTTTTCGCCTTGCTTGAGCTGCTTATCGCTTACGGTTTCATTAGTCTAGCCATCGATCGCGGCAATCTGTTGTGGTATCTTTTTACGCTAGTCTTCCTGGTCGGTAGTCTGCAAAATTCCTTTAAGCTAGGCAGGAAATTAATCAATGGCAAAAGGGCTTAATTTAAAAATGCTAATCATAGGAATCCTATTGGGCGCTGCGCTTTTCATCACAAGCGTTAACAGAGACCCTGTTTTTAACCAGATTAGCTATTCCAGCATCGTTCTGCCTTATGGCTGGAAGCCTGTGCCAGATCAAAATGCTTGTGAGGTCAGTAATACCGGCTGGCCGTTGCTCAACTGGAGCAGTGATCCAACTTGCGAAACGCGTGAAGTTAATAACCTGGCTTTCATCTTAGATGTCTCATTCGTAGCTGCTATTTATATATCGGTAGCGACCGCTGTAGTTTATGGTTTGTCGCTAGCGAAAAGGAGCTTAACGCATGGCAAAAAGTAAACAGCAGCAACTTGACGATATCAAGCAGAAGATTCTGGATGACAAGGTTTGTCCGGATTTGGCGGAGACGGCGACGCAGTTAGTGTTTGGTGATGGGAGTGTTGACGCTGAGCTGGTGTTTATCGGGGAGGCACCGGGGAAGAATGAAGATATACAAGGTGTGCCGTTTGTCGGAGCCGCTGGGAAGTTTCTGGATGAAATGCTGGGAATGATTGACCTTAAGCGAGCGGACATATACATTACCAATATCGTTAAGTATCGTCCGCCGGACAACCGCGATCCGTATCCTGACGAGAAGAAGGCGTTTTTGCCCTATTTACAGAGCCAGCTAGAAGTGATTCAGCCCAAGGTCGTTATTACCTTGGGTCGACATAGTTTGAATTGCTTCTTGCCGGATCTGCAAATCAGCCAGGTTCACGGCCAACCCAAGCGAGTTAAGCTGAGTTTGAAAACAAACTCCAGCGACGCGCTCCAAGTCGTTATCCTACCGCTATTCCATCCGGCCGCAGCCCTGTATAACGGTGCTATGCGGCAGACGCTGATCGACGATTTTGCGTTGATCCCAGCTATCATTGAGAAAATTAAGTTAAGTAAATAACTATGAGGAGTCTGCCTGTACACGAAAGCTACTAGCTACTCGATCATCCACTATACAGAGATGATTACCAGCAAAGCGCAGCCTACCTCACGCATGAAAGGAAATTATGCAACCAACAAATAACAATAAACCAAGCCGACCTCCGAGAAGCTCCACGGGGCAGAACAGTTCCGGCGGTCAACGGCGCAATAGTAAACGCCCATCGAATCAGAAGGCGCAAGGCTCACCAATGACTACCAGCCTGACTACCTCGCGCGGCCAGGCCGTTCGTGCTCAGCGCCGTTCTCAGGCTGATGCCCAGCGCATCGCCAACCAGTACGTCGCGGCCGATAGTGCCAAACCAGCTCGCGCTAATGTCATTGACGACAATCCGCGCCTCAAGATAATTGGCCTCGGCGGCATGGACGGCGGTGGTTCCAAGAACATGATTCTGGTTGAATACATGAATGATGCTGTGATTCTGGACTGTGGTAACGACCTGGGAGTCGACCTGCCCGGTATCAACTACGGCATTGCTGACACCACCTATCTGGAGCAAATTCAGCACAAATTACGAGCCTACATCATCACCCACGGACATCTTGATCACATCGGCGGTTTGCCGCATATCGTGCCCAAGATTCCGGCGCCGATTTATGGCAGTAAATTCACCATTGGCCGCGTTGAGGAAATCTTCGAAAACTTCGGCCTGCCTATGCCTGACGGTTTCGAACTCAAGACAGTAACTATGAACGAAGATACACACGAACGGCTGAAGGTCGGCGAGTTCTTCGTAGAGCTGGTGCGCATCACGCACTCCATTCCTGGCTCGACCTGTATCGTGCTCGATACGCCCGTAGGACGCATCATTAACACCGGTGACTTCCGTCTCGATCCCAACCCGCTCGACCATGAACGCAGCGACATCGAACGTCTGACCGAGCTCGGCAAGGAAGGCGTTCTGGCTCTACTCAGCGAAAGTACCACAACCGAGCGCCTCGGCCGTACTCCCTCGGAGTCGACGATTGAACAGAGCTTCAAAGACATTATGGATCAGGCGCCGGGCCGGATTTTTGTCGGCTTGTTCTCGACCAATATGAACCGCGTGCAAATGATCATCAACGCCGCCGTACACCACGGCAAAAAGGTTGCCATGGACGGCCGCAGCATGGTCAGCACCCTGGAAATGGCTGTCCGACACGGCTTCGTGCGCATTCCCAAAGGCACCTTCGTGCCTATCGCCTCAGCTACAACCATGAAGGACACTGACCTAGTCGTCGTCTGTACCGGTTCGCAGGGTGAGCCAAGCTCAGCCTTACAGCGTATGAGTAACGGTGAGCACCGCCACGTCAAACTCAAGGAGCAGGACACCGTCATATTGTCCAGCACGCCGATTCCATACTCAGGCAACGACGCCAAGATTCGAGTAATGGTGGATGACTTCCTTAAGAAAGGCGTGCACGTCTTCCGCCACGAAACCCGCGAACTCGACGGCATCGGCCCGCTGCACGTTTCCGGACATGCCTCACGCGACGAATACGCTGAGATGATCAACATGACTCAGCCCAAATTCTTCATCCCGATTTATGGCGACTACACCAGCAAGAAATACCACATCGATCTGGCGATAGAGCAGGGAATTGCCCGAGCCAATACGCTGAGCGTCGGTAACGGACAAGTAATTGCCCTAACTCCTGACAAGATGGAAGAAGCCGGTGAGGTGCCCTGCGGTACCATCCTGGTTGACCAGACGGGCGCCATCGTCAGCAATGTCGTGGTCAAGGATCGCGTGCTCTTGAGCGAAGAAGGCCTGGTGGCCATCGTTCTAACTGTCGACAAGAAGGCCGGCGCCTTGCTAACCAGCCCGGATATCATTAGCCGTGGCTTCATATATATGCGCGATAACGAAGAGATCATGAACGGTCTGCGCATCGAGCTCAAGCGAGCTGTCCAACAGCGTTTCAAGCGCGTCGACCTTGACCGCTTCAAAGTTGAGCTCAAAGAGCACGTTACGCACTATCTGTTCGAGCACACTCAGCGGAGCCCGATCGTCATCCCCGTCATCAATGTCATCAGTGGCGGCGGTGGCAAGAAACAGGGATCGAACGATTCCGGCCGACAGGGTTCACCGCAACAGGGGCAACAGCCTGTTGAACAGCCCAAAACCTCCGAGGAAATCGCCGCCGAACAACAGCAGCGCTTCCAAGAAATGCGCGCCCGCTTGCTCACCCAAGACGCTCGTATCGACTGATGCACTAACCCGAGAACGCAACATGATACCATTGCCCTATGAAAAACAGCGATAGCGTGAGTGCGCAGCCTGTCAGCATAGCCACGCTTGGGCCAGAGGGCAGCTACAGCAGCGAAGCTGCCCGTCAATATGACGACCAAGCCCATATCGTGCTGGTAAACTCTATATCAGAAGCTATCAACCAGGTCGCGGAAGGTGCCTGTCAGCAGGGAATCGTACCACTCGAGAACTCAATCCAAGGCATTGTTAGCGAATCGCTGGACGGTCTATTCAAACACGACCTGAAGATCGAAGATGAGCTAGTACTCGACATCCATCACAGTCTGTGTGGCCTAAAAGAACCCGAGACCAGCGATCAAATCCAGAAAATATATTCGCACCCCCAAGCCCTTGCACAGTGTCGCCAGTACCTCACCAAGCACTACCCGCAAGCGGAACTGATACCGACATCAAGCACCACGGCCGGCATGGAAATCGTCGCCGACCAACAGACCACGCAAGCTCT
>DAINPB010000005.1:26142-53484 GCA_036743655.1 Candidatus Saccharimonadota bacterium | reverse complement strand
CGGCCCCAAATTTGCTGCCCACACCCAAGGGCTTGTAGTGATTGATAGCAACATTGAAGATGAAGCCAACAATCAAACCCGCTTCGTAGTCTGTTCCAAACAGCCACAACACCAGAAAAACTTGGACTTTACGCTCATTGCAGTCGCCCCAGAAACCGATCGCCCCGGTTTACTGCATGACATACTAGCCATCCTAAAAGACCAGGAGATTAACATGTCTCAAATCGATTCCCGCCCAAGTCGCCTCAAGCTCGGCTCCTACATCTTCTATATTCGACTTGACCTCCCCGGTAATGACAGCCGATACGCCACCGTCGCCAGCCAGATAGAGGCGCTCAATAGCAAAGTAGCCAGGATGAGCGCATGAGTGACCTAGATAGCTACCGCCAGGAAATTAATAAGATTGATGAACAAATTATCCAGCTGCTCGGTCAACGCCAGCAGCAGGTTGAAGGAATAATTCAGATTAAAACAGCGCTGAACCTACCAGCGCATCAACCGGCACGTTTTAACGAAGTCGTAGAGCGTTGCCGACAGCTAGCGGTTGAGAATAAATTAGACCCGGATGTCGTCGAAGCCATCTGGAATTTATTACATGAATATTTCTTGAAACTAGAAGAAGCGGCCCTGAAGCGGTAGTATAGAGGCTATGAATAATTTTTTACCCAAGGCGTATCTCCAAGGGCGCATTATTGATTTCAAAGATGCCAATATCTCAATCGCTACGCACGCGCTGCATTATGGCACGGCGGCGTTTGGCGGCATGCGCGTTGAACCAAGTAGCAAGAAACCAGGCTCCGTAAACCTGTTTCGTCCCGAACTGCACCTCAAACGCCTCAGTGACAGCGCCCGTCTGCTCGGCTACTCGCTCACCGAGTCGCAGATTTTGAAAATTATCACTGAGTTTATCGCCGCCAACCCTGGAGACAAGCCGTACTACCTCCGACCATTGGCCTACACTTCAGATCTGGGCATTGCGCCGCGAACCCATGACGTGGAGTTTGACCTACTGGTCTACGGCGTTGAAATGGGCGAATACCTATCAAGCGACGGTATCAGCTGCTGCTTCAGCTCGTGGACGCGGGGCGAGGACAGGGGTTTGCCGTTACGCGGCAAAATCAGCGGTTCGTATGTTACCTCGGCGCTGGCCAAAACAGAGGCTATAAACCGTGGTTTCGACGAGGCAATCCTGCTCAACAGCCGCGGCAAGGTAGCCGAAGGCAGCGCCATGAACATCTTCATGGTGCGCGACGGCGTATTGGTTACGCCGCCAGTAACAGCCGATATCTTAGAAGGCATCACCCGGCGCAGCATCTTGGAAATTGCCACCAAGCAAGGACTAAAAACCGTGGAGCGCGACATCGACAAGTCTGAGCTAATTCTGGCCGAAGAAGTTTTCCTGACCGGCACTGCCGCCCGAATAACACCGGTCAAGCGCATCGAACAATACGACCTGCCCGATACGCGGCCAATCACCGACACCATCCGCCAGACCTTCAACGACATCCAAGCTCAAAAATTACCCGAGTACAAAGACTGGATACAATCGTTCCCAAGCGCCGACCTTTGAAGGCTGCGCAGGCAAGGAGCTCTCAGCGGCTTTGCATTGACAATCGTTGTAATTATTGCTATAATAATAAGCATGACTGTCTTAGCAATGATTTAAGCGGTATAATATAAGAAGTATCATGGCTAAAGCTAAAAAGAAAAAACCAGTTAAGAAGAAAAAAGTCGAAGTCGTCGCTGAGCGATCGCCGTTCTGGGCGCTGAGCGGGGCGATCGTATTGATGTTGGTAGCCTTGTTGCTCTTGTTGGGCGGTTTCGGTACTGGCGGGCCATTACCGGTTAATTTGTTCCATGCTATATATTGGACGCTTGGCTGGGCGGCCTATTTGACGCCGGTGGCGCTGGTGTATTGGGGCGTGTATAAATTCACCGCCGAAGATCGCCGGATTCCACTGGGCAAACTGGTCGGCATGTTATCGCTGTTATTGTTCGCCAGCGGCTGGAGCTACACCGCTTTTGCCGCTAAGAACGCTGCTGGAAATTGGAGCGGCGGCCACGGCGGAGAGCTGGGCAAAGGCGTCGGCAGTGTCATACTGGGTGCTTTGGATAAGATTCCGGCCTCCTTGCTACTATTCGTTTTCACGGTGTTGGCCGTGTTTTTTGCCTTCGGTATTTCGCCCAAAGTACTGCTGAAGATCGGTGAATTGTTCAAACGCCGCGAAGGCGAGGGCGAATCCGAACTGGCGGCGCTCAAAGCCAAGGCCAACGAGCAGCCAGGCTTCAAACTCAACGAAGGTGTGCCGGTCGTCCATCACGGCGGCGAACCGCCCGCGCGCTTGTCGACGCTCAAGAACACAGCCCAGAAGCTAACCTCGGGCGAGAGTCACGAGGCGCTGACCACGGCCAGTGATCCGGATTGGCAGTTCCCGAGCATCGACTTACTTAATAAGAAGCAGGATAAGGCCGACGCCGGCGACGTCAATGCCAACGCCCAAGCTATTCACGACACCTTCGCCAACTTCAACATCGACGTTGAGATGGAAGGCGCCAACATCGGCCCCCGCGTCACCCAGTACACACTGAAGCCGCCAACAGGGGTAAAATTAACCAAAATCACCGCACTCGAGAACAATCTATCGCTCGACTTGGCAGCCCACAGCATCCGTATGGAAGCGCCCATCCCCGGCAAGCGAGCCGTCGGTATCGAAGTTCCAAACATCAAGTCGGCAACGGTGCGCACCAGTTCCATACTGCTGTCGCGGGAATGGCAAGGCCTGCAGAGTGCCTTGGGTTTTGCCATCGGCAAGGATATTTCTGGCACACCGATTGTGGCTGATCTCGACAAAATGCCGCACTTGCTGGTAGCTGGTCAAACCGGTTCCGGTAAATCAGTTATGATCAACACCATTTTGACCAGTTTGCTGTATCGCAATTCGCCCGCCGACCTGAAGCTTATCCTAGTCGATCCAAAGCAAGTCGAGCTGAAGCCCTATGACGAAATTCCACACCTGCTAACACCGGTTATCACCGAACCCGAGAAGTGTATTAGCGCCCTCAAATGGGCCGTAGCCGAAATGGAACGCCGCTACCGAGCACTGGCCGAAGTCAGCAAGCGTGACATCGCCGCCTACAACAGTCTCAAAAAAGAAGAAGGCATGCCCTACATCGTCATCGTGATTGATGAGTTGGCTGACTTGATGATGATGGCCGCCCGCGACGTCGAGGCGCTGATTGTACGCATTGCCCAGAAGGCTCGCGCCGTCGGCATTCACTTGGTGTTGGCCACGCAGCGTCCGTCAGTCGATGTTATCACCGGTTTGATCAAGGCCAATGTGCCGGCCCGTATCGCCTTCACCACGGCTTCGCAGGTTGATTCACGAACGATTATTGACCAGGTTGGTGCCGAGAAGTTATTGGGGCAGGGCGATATGCTGCTGCTGACTTCTGATATGCCGAAGCCGAAGCGTGTCCAAGGCGCCTTCATCAGCGAGGAAGAAACCGCCAAAGTTATGGATTTCATCCGTATGCAGCGACCGCCGCAATACGATGACGAAGTGGTCAGCCAGCCCGTGCAGCTAAACGGTAAGGGCGGCATTGTCGCTGATTATGGCGCCAACGAAGCAGATGATGATATGTTCCGTGACGCGGTCGGCGTCGTAATCGAAAACCGCAAAGCCAGCACCAGCCTCTTACAGCGCCGCCTGCGCATCGGCTACGGCCGGGCTGCCCGCCTGATCGAGCAGATGGAAGAACAGGGTATTATCGGCCAAGCTGACGGCTCTCGTCCCCGCGAAGTCCTGGTTAGTTCTCTTGACGATGTTTTCGGTGGCGGAGCTGGTGGTACCAGTGATGCTGTGCTGGATGAGAACTTCGGCGATGAGTAGGCGTTCACGATTCCTGCCAGATATAAAGTATTGAATGTCACAAATTTCGGTACTTGTCAGAATCGTGCTCGCACCGTACCCTTATAATTAAGACCTAAAATGCCAAGAGAGGAGTGACGTTGCGGCAAGTAGCTCCACTGGGAACGACAACATCACCGGAATCTCCCGATGTTGCCGGCCAGAGTTTGACGGCCGTCCGTCAGGAATCCTCTGGCGCAGTGTGGTTGCCGCCCCAGCAGTATCAGCTGCCGCCCACCGAGCTACTGCCCACGCCTACTGATGAGAGGGGTTTAATATTGATTCCTGAGCTTCTTGAAAGCGTTAAGAGTACGGTTGACCCTGAGTATCAGTGGCCGCTAAGCAGAAGGAATGAGAGCACACACCACTTTTATTGGCCGGAGGCTGCTTATCCGTACTACCCGGACAGATTTAGCCCAGGTACCTTTCGCAATCTGTCGATACACAAAGCCGAGCTGCCGCGAGCCTTCGAGAATTGGCTGCATATTGTCACCGAGTCACCACCGTTACCAAGCGAGGAAGTGATGCAATATCGAGTTGAAGCCTGGCAGGTCGCCACCAATCTCTTCAAGAGTGTTCGCCGGGTGATTCAATGGGAGAAGCGTGCTCGGCGGCGGGCAAGTTATATTTCAGAAAATCCGCAGGTGCTGGGCGATCAGCCGGAAGTCGATGAGTTTGGCGAACAATACATGGCTGAAATCATCGATAGACACTTTGTAGGAGTCGAACGGCATATGAGTGCTTTGGAGCACATTCCCCCTGGATTTCGCCTGATTGAGCCTGCTGATTCACCACAAGAGTTGGCGAATAGGCTGGGGCCACTGGTGGTGCCGCGGTCTTTGCGGCTGGCCCATATTGTCCGCCAGACAGCACCCGAAGATTTGGCAGCCTGAAGACGACTCTTGACTAACAGAGGTCGAACAGATATAATATGAGGTACTATCAACTTCAGCTTGTGGCCTCTTGTGCGCACAGGCTGTCCTCGACAAATGTCGGGGTAACCAAGAGAAGGAACATGCATGAATCAGTACGAAATTGCCGTATTGTATCACCCTGATCTGGAAGTCGACCTATCCAAGGCCGAAGACCGGGTTAAGAAAATTGTCACCGACAACGGTGGCAAGGTGGTCAGTACCGACAACTGGGGCAAGCGCAAGCTGGCCTACGCTATCAAGGGCAATGAACATGCAGTGTACGTCTTCTACGCTGTAGAACTGCCCAGTGAGGGCGTTCAGAAGGTAGAGAGCACACTGAACATCACTGACGAAGTGATTCGTTTCCTCATCACGCGACCCGACCTCAAGGCAATCGCCAAGGCCGAGCAAGCCAAGGCTGAAAAAGCCGAGCAGGCCGCCAAGCGTGGTGAGCAGACTGACGACAAAGAAGAAGAGTAAACTTCTGATCGATTCAAGAGTCGAAACGCTCAAAATCCGACATCCCTAATCTGTTTCTAGACATCAAACTTAAATAATTCTTAAGTATCCTTGACGAATAGTTACAGCAGGGCGTAGGGTAAAAGTACAAAGTAAAAGCACATTTCAAGCCTGAATGCATCTTGGGGGTAAGCGAAGACCGGAGCGTAGGAGTATAAAAGATACGACGCAATCCGGGACAGCTTCATCGCTACATGCGCCAAGACTGAAAGGTGAAGACATAGGTCTTATAAGGAGGATACTAGTATGGCACGAAGTCTCAACCAAGTAACATTAATGGGTAACCTTACCCGCGACCCGGAACTGCGCCAGACGCCGACCGGGCAAAACGTCACCAGCTTTAGTCTGGCACTGAACCGCAGTTACAAAGACTCAAGTGGCGAGTGGCAAGAAGCCACCGACTACATCGATATTGTCTGTTGGGGGCCACTAGCTGAACGCGTAGCACAGTACTTGAGCAAAGGCCGACGCTGCTTGGTGCAAGGACGTTTACAATCCCGTTCATGGGAGCAGGACGGCCAGAAACGCAATAAGGTCGAAGTCCTGGCTAACGATGTAACCTTCCTCGACAGCCGCGGTGGCGGTGATAGCGAGGGCGGAAGCAGCTACGGTGGCGGCGCGAGTCCGTCATCATCTGACGCACCAGCTGCCGGCGATGACAAGCCCAAACCCAGCAAGAAACCGAAGAAAGACGACGTCGTAATCGAAGATATTGGTGACGAACCAATCAACCTCGACGACATTCCATTCTAAAGCTATGCCGGAGGCTGGTTCATCGATCTTCGAATTCCTGGCATGTGACTGATAGAACGGCTGAAAGATTAGCTAATTTTCCATAAGGAGTAAATACTATGGCAAAGATTTTTAAACACCGAACAGACGTAGCTTTTTTTGACTACAAGGATTTCAAAACCTTGCAGCGCTACGTGAATGTCTACGGACAGATCGAAACACGCAAAAAGACCGGTTTAACGGAGAGCCAGCAGCGCCGATTGAGTGCCGCTATTAAGCGCGCTCGCCACATCGCTTTGCTACCATTCGTAGCCAATAACTAGGTTCTGAAAGCTAGAATATGGCATTAAGCATTACGAATCTGAAGAAAGGCACGCTCTTCCAGTGGGAAGGCGAGCCGTTCCGCGTTGTCGATTACAAGCAGAAAGTTATGGGGCGCGGTGGCTCGATTGTTAATGTGCGCATCAAGAGTTTACTTGATGGCAAGGTGCTCGAGAAGACTTTCAAAGGTAACGAACAACTCGATAGCGCCGATGTAACGAACCAGACCGTGCAATATCTCTACAGCGATAGCACGACATTCTTCTTCATGAACGAAGAGAGCTTCGAACAATTCGAGGTGCCAGCCGACTTGCTGAGTGATAATGCTGGCTATCTGAAGGAAGGCGACCGCGTGCAATTACAGTTCTTCGACGACCGGCCAATCAACGTTGAGCTGTCCAAGAATGTGCCACTCAAAGTCACCTACACCGAAGACGCAGTCAAGGGTGACACCAGCTCGTCGATCACAAAAGACGCCACGCTTGAGACAGGCATCACCATCAAAGTACCAGCCTTCATTAAGCAGGGTGATGTTATCTCGGTCGACACGGCTACTGGTGCTTACCGCGAACGCGTCAAAGGCTAGGCATGGGACACCGCGCACATCTTGTTTGTGCTTTTGTAGAACCGCAGGCGGTGGGAGAGCGGTTTGCAGCAACGCAGTGGCCGCTTC
Organism: Candidatus Saccharimonadota bacterium; assembly: GCA_036743655.1. Taxonomy (GTDB): domain Bacteria; phylum Patescibacteriota; class Saccharimonadia; order Saccharimonadales; family UBA4665; genus DATHNF01. The sequence goes on along the minus strand of DAINPB010000005.1, from coordinate 46,417 downwards.
ATGCTACGGTGGTGCCGTGGTTTCATCTGAAGACTTCCAGGGGTGAATTCACTAGCTCGTTGCAGGAGCGCCTAGCAAACAGTGCACCGTTTATTGCGCATGTGGGTTTTCAAGGACATAGTAGATTGGGCGCCAGGAAGGTTAGCTTGCTAGAACCGGATCAATGGCAGGATTTACACGAGGCAGTGTTGAATGTTGTTTCTAGCCACGCGGGGACGCTAGCGACGAAGCTTTTTATAGGCCCTCAGTATATACCGCACGTGACATTTCAAGATGCCGGGCACCTAAGCCCAGGTGATGAATTCGCCTGCAACAGTCTGTATATTGTTGAACAACAGACCGGGCATCGCAAAGTGGTTAATAGGTTGAACCTAGGCGATGAAACGGCGACTTGACCAGGCGCTGACTGCGCAAGGCCTAGTGGCGACGCGCAGCCAAGCGGAGAGTTATATCAAGCTCGGCAAGGTCAAAGTTAATAACCGAGTTGTCACGAAGTCCGGCTTTCTGGTTGACGAGACCGCCAACATTGAGCTGACGGCGCAGGAGCAATACGTCAGTCGGGCAGCACTCAAGCTGGCGTCGGTGGCTGAGGCGCTGAAGCTGGGTTTCCAGGACAAAGTCGTATTGGATGTCGGAAGCAGCACCGGCGGCTTCACCGATTACGCACTCAGGCATGGCGCGCGAAAAGTTATTGCCGTCGAAGTTGGCCGTGACCAGCTGCACCCTTCGTTACGCGGCCATCCGCAGATAGAATTACACGAACAAACCGACATCAGAGACGTAAAAGCGCTGACGGCAACACCGGATATTGTCGTAGCCGACGTATCATTTATTAGTTTGCGACAAATCCTGCCGCATGTTGCCGGATTGTCGTCCGCACAAACGCAGATTGTAGCCATGGTCAAACCACAATTCGAGGCCGAACAGAGCAGTCTCAAGCACAAGGGCGTGATCAAGAACGACGCCATGCGCCGAGAGATACTGCGAGACTTCGAAAACTGGGCCAGAGCACACTTCGTGGTAGTCAATAAGGCCGATTCCGAGGTTAGGGGAGCCAAAGGCAACCAGGAGCGTTTCTACCTCCTCAAGACGACGGCGTGAAGTCCTCGGAATAAGACCACCTGGTATTTGTCAGCCGTCGATCATGCTCAACAAAGGTGCTGACTTAGCGCCGCGCGGTACCAGTCAAAAGATGCGTGAATCTAGAATAATCTCCGAGATCGATACCGATACGGCCGACTCGGTAATGACACTTCTCTCGAAAAGCATAAGCTTTTCCGTTACACTGCAAGCATGTATTTCGCCTCACGGGTGCAGGCTGGACGAATGCTCGCCAGTCAGTTGGCCAAAAAATATCGTTACGAAAACTGCGCGATCGTAGCCCTCAATGATGGCGGCGTGATGGTTGGCGCTCAGATTGCCATGCAGCTACACTGCGTGCTGACCATGCTGCAAACATCAGAAATTCTCTTGCCGCGCGAGCCAGAAGCCATTGCCGGGATTACTGCCGGCGGCACCGTGGCCTACAATCGCCAGTATTCGCCGGGCGAGATTGATGAAATGGTGAGCGAGTACTATGGCTTGATTGAGCAAGAGAAGCTGTCGCAAATGCATGATATGAACCGGCTGCTGGGTAGGGGCGGTATGATCAGCAAGGAGCTGCTCAGGGGGCACAATGTTATCTTGGTGACCGATGGACTGCCGAATGGTTTTCTGGTCGACCTAGCGGCCGAGTTTTTGAAGCCGATTGAGATCGAGAAAATGATTGTTGCCGTGCCTTTTGCCAGCGTCAAAGCCGTTGACCGCATGCACGTCCTGGCCGATGACCTCTGTTGTCTGAACGTTATCGAAGATTATATCGACACCAACCACTACTACGACAAGCAGGATATTCCAGACCATAAGACCGTGCTAGCAGTCATCGAGCAAATTATCCTCAAGTGGCAGTAGATTTTTAGCAGTTTGTCTTTAGCGCAGGAACGCGCGATACACAGAACTTCGCCATACAATTAGTTCAAATGCTTCCGCAGCCCATCCAGATCCTTGAGCAGAATAAGAGACTGCTTGTTGCTAAGCAAGCCTTTGCGCTCTAGAGCCGACAGTTCGCGGCTGGTGGTTTCGCGCGTAGCATTAATGGAGCTGGCAATGTCCTGGTGACGCAGCGACACATCGATTAGCAAACCATCGTCGGTCTGCTTGCCGAAACGCTGACTCATAGTCACTAAGAACGAGATAATACGCTCGCGCACTGTTCGATACTCCAGATTTAAGATACGTTCACTGTGCAGGCGGTACATTTCAATGGTCATATCGAGTAGGGGAGCGAGGGTTTCGGGGTTATTTTCGATAAATTCCAGAAATACCGAGCGGCTCAGCTGCCAGGTAACAGTCGGCGCCAGAGCTTGGTATATGACATGCCGTTCCTGACCGGTGATGGCCCAGATGAGGGGGAAGAGTTCGCCTTCTTTGCGGATAATTAATAAGTTCTCTTCGTTGTATTTGGTGATGTCATAGGCTTTGACCAAGCCTTGGTAGACATAAAAAACGCCATGGGGCGGATCCCCTGGCCGAATAATGAAGTCGCCTTTTCGGAATGTTTGTTTGACACCGCGCAACCTGAAAACTTCCACCAGTTCCGCTGTTTGCTTCAGCGTGGCTAACATGTACTAATTATGATAGACTTGGCGCCAAAAGTCAAAAGGAAAATAGATTGATAGAGGCAAGGCCAAACTCAAATGCACAGTTCATGTAGCGATTACGACTCGAAACGCCTCGCCTAAGGTGTTTTGTGATTAAAATCTCATTAAGATTGTAAGTATTTTCACGATTTATCACTAGCATTGCGGGTATTATGAGAGTACATGAAACGGGGGTACTCGACATGGTCAGCATGAAATCGGTGGAACTGCAGCTTAAGAGATTAGGTTTCAACCATCTCACGTGGGGCAGGGCAGAAGTGCGGGAACTGCCCAATGTGCTCATGGACGGCGAAGAGATTTATGAATGTGTTAATGGCATATACGAAGGCGGCTTCGCGCTTCTAGTAGCTACTGACTTCCGCGTGCTACTGATTGACAAAAAGCCCCTGAACTACCTGACAGTCGAAGATCTGCGCTTCGCCATGATTAATGAGATCGACTACAACCACCGCTTGATGGGTGCCCATATCAGCATTTCGGCTGGCGCCAAGAACCTCAAGTTCACCAGCTATAATCAGCCGCGGTTACGTAAGCTCATCACCCATGTCCAGGACTGCATAGCCCAGAGTAAGGAAAAGGATTCTGCGCACCAAGAAGCCCAAGTACAGCACTTAGAGAAAATCAACCAACAGCTACAAGAGTACTTACTCACCCAACATGAATACCAGGCCAAGCTCAGCGATCAATTACTTGGAACACGATCAAAGAAAACAGCCAAAGGCCCAAAAGCCCAATCGCCAGACCTGCCCACACAACCAGCCGTTCCCAGCCCAGAGCTAGCCGACTACCTATTCGCCCAGAGCTTACTCGCCAAGCATAATCTTGCCGACGACCAGTCTCCCCGAGGAGAAACGGCTCTTAGCCAAGCACTGTCAGCTGAAGCCGAGACAATTCCTATCACGCGAATGCCCGAAAGCAGCAAAGCGCCAGCCGGTGGCGCCGATGCCAACATGGCCGATCTATACGCCGAAGGCATGCAAGAAATATTCGGCAAACACCCTTCGCAGTCAGCCTCACCCCAGCAAGCCACAGCTCAGACAGCAACTCCCGTCCCCTACAACCCGCTCGAGATTAACTCTTTGAGCATTGCCTATTCCAAGCTGCCGATGGCGCTCCGTAATCGGCGTTTCGGCCGACCATCATTCCACGCGCATAGCCAGACAGAGCCTTTAGTCGCTGACCCGAATACTGCTATCGCTGGCGCGCAGTAGATTCAATTAGATAGGCGCTGTATATGATCATTAGCGCGGTGTCCTGTCTCGGATATGGGGGGCCTACTTAGAAACATTAAACCGAAACTCAACTACGTCCTCAGGTTGCATGACATAACCTTTACCCTCCGTCCGAACTTTGCCGGTCGCCTTAGCAGCCGACAGGGAACCACTGGCTATCAGATCCTGATAGCTGACCACCTCGGCAGCAATGAAGCCGCGCTCAAAGTCGCCATGAATCACACCAGCAGCCTGCGGTGCCGTAGCGCCTTTTGGAATTGTCCAGGCACGCACTTCCTTCTCGCCTGCCGTCAGATAGCTTTGCAGACCGAGCGTGTCGTACGCCGCGTGAATCAATTGCAGCAGCCCGGATTCAGCCTGGCCGTAACTCTCTAATAACTCGGCAGCGTCGGCTTGATCGAGGTCTTTGAGTTCGCTTTCCAGCTTGGCACACACGAATAGGGCCTGAGCAGGTGCAACGAGAGACCGTAGCGTCTGCTTCCGTGCTTCGTCACCCAGCCCGTCCTCGTCAAGATTGAATACATAAATAACGGGCTTCATGGTCAGCAACTGTAGATCAGCGATTAGTGCATGATCAATTCCCGGGTGACTCCAGACCGGCTCGCCGTTATTCAGAAAAGTATTCACCTGGGCATACATGTCCAGAACGGGTTTCAGCTTCGGGTCGGCTCGAGCCTCTTTTTCGAATTTCGGCAGGCGCTTGGACATGGTTTGCAAATCGGCCAGCACCAGCTCAGTGTTGATAACGTCAATATCCTTCCGAGGATCATGCGCTTCGTCAACATGTGTCACATTCGGATCATCAAATGCCCGCACCACCTGCACGATAGCATTCGTCGTACGAATATGACTGAGGAACTGATTGCCGAGGCCTTCGCCTTCACTGGCGCCAGCTACCAAACCCGCAATATCCACAAACGTCACCGTGGCCGGCACGATTTTGTCAGTATGATACAGTTCTCCCAGCTTCTGCAGCCGCCCATCCGGCACCGGCACAATCCCCGTATTCGGCTCAATCGTCGCAAACGGATAATTAGCCGCCAGAATATTGCTGCCCGTCAAGGCGTTGAACAGCGTCGATTTCCCGACATTCGGCAACCCGACTATGGCTATTTGTAAGGACATAAACCAACTTTCACAGTTTTCATCTGTTAATAGTATCATGTTGTTAAGCGAACACTTGACTAATTAGTATACACAGCATACAATGTATGCATGATTAAAATCCAGTATACGATCAGAAATATACCACCCGCAGTCGATAGGGTTATTCGAAAACGCTCGAAACAAAGCGGAAAATCGTTTAACCAGACTGTAGTAGATTTATTGTCGTTGCAGACTTTTGGAACTACAAAAATACCGCCTGATAACAACTTTGACTGGTTATATAACAAAAATACTCTTGATGAGTCGTTCGATGAAGCGATCGAGAACTTGTCGCAAGTTGATGAGAAGCTTTGGCAATGACAAGCACGAAGTTTTTGCTAGACACGAGTGCATACTCAGCATTTAATCGTGGCGACAAACGCCTAAAGGATTGGTTTCGCGCTGATAATCAAATAATCGTGCCCTTAATTGTCGTCGGTGAATTACGGGCTGGCTTTTCTCTGGGTACTCAACGTAAGGAGAATGAAGAACTGCTACAAAAACTCCTGGATAGCCCAAATGTCATCACCGTTACCATAACTAACAAGACGACAATATTATTTGCGGAAATATACCATCGGCTCCGACGAGCCGGTACGCCAATTGGCACTAATGATATGTGGATAGCGGCGCTAACATTAGAACACGACAGCTTGCTCTTAACACTTGACTCGGATTTTTATCGAGTCCCAGATCTTTTAGTAGCCAAGGTTTGATCCTCGGTATGTAAATATAACTTATCTTTAGCGACTATTACTGTAGCAATAAGTCAACAATAGTAACAGGTACAAACTAGATGAAAAGGGCGTGATAGTAGAAAGGCGCAAAGCTTAGGCGTATTATTAGGCTAAAGTTATCACGAAAATTATGGAAGCAGACAACAAACACCCCCAATCAGAGCAGCCGGAACTTCGTCACCGTACCGAGGAGAAAGTAATCCAGCCGCTCGATGCAAATCTTAGCCCTGCTGAGGCTGTGCCGCGCCTGGCGCCAACACCGAGTACCGACACAGCAACCGCGAATTTTTATGACCCCACAAATGACACCCACTACCGAGCGCCGACCTTAGATTTGCGCAAGTCTGCCGAGAGCATTTCGATCAAAAGGGTAGCCGTCAAACACAAGTCGCTCATGGTGCTAGCCATTGCGGGATTGCTGAGCACCGTGTTTGCCGTGTATGTCTCTGTGCATATTGGCCACAAAATCCAACAGATGACGAATGCCAGTCAGGCTAACGCTGAGCGGGTCGCGCTGGATTTCATATATGTTGGTATCGCATTCAACACCCTTGTTTACGTGTATCTATTGTTGGCGAAAAACCCACACACCGTAGCGACCATTCTGAAGGTGCTGCTTGTCCTGGACTTCATCAGTGTCTTCGGAATCTTCTGGGGCGGCTCTGCTCCCAAAACTATCAGTCTTTTGATAGATGGCGTCACCCTACTTTATACCTACATCGTATTAAATATAGTCAAAACAAGACCAACGATTTAAGCAAGGAACAACCACATGCCCCCAAACCAAAATCAACCATCACCAAGCAACGAAAACTCCCCGAGCACCAACAATCCGCCACCCAGTCCAGCTCCCGTACCGACAACCATTGCCGTAAGCCCAGCTCCGCCTGATCAAGCTATGAACGCTGCGCCTCAAGCACTCGAAGCACCAGCCCCACAAGTGACTAATCAAGTAGTAGGCCAACAAACTTCTCCGTTGCCGCCCGGTTTCAGTCAGGCCGACGCCAGAGCCCAAGAGAAGAAACGTACCCGCAAACGCAGGCTGATCATCGGCGGCGCGGTGTTCGCCAGCCTGATCATTTTGGCCATAGTCGGCCTCATTGCGTACCCCTCATTGCTCAAGTTCAAAACCGTTACCTATGATAACGGTAAAGGTACTACCTTTCAGCTAAAATTTTACGCTCACTATACGATAAAGCCTGCTCCAGGCGGGGACGGCTTCCAAGAAATAGCTTCCAAGACAGGGACGAACGGTCTCTACCCCTTAGCGATCAATATATCCAAAACCGCCAAAAAGCCTGCCGCGGCTATACTGAACTGCACCGGCGCCGGCGTGACAGATGCTTTACAGGTGCTCAATAAGCCATCCGGCAACATAGTGCACATCTGTGCCATAAACGAACAAGGGGCACCTAGTAAACTTGCTTTATACCTAGGGATATTACAGTCAGGTAGTGACTATTACGCATTGGTGATTGACCAAGATGTGAACCTTCAGCAATTGACGAGTAGTAAGCAGAGTGCCCAAGCGGGCCTCGGGAAGATAAATATCCTAGCGTATCACGACGCCATAACAACCATCGTCTCGTCCATAAAACCAGTGCATTAATCTGACGGCAGTGGAGGAGTTACGCGTCGGCAAATGCAAGGCCATTGTTGCATTTGCTCCAAGCAAGTTATGCAGGGCTAAGCCATGTATACAGACTTAGCCTGATCTCTGTTATGCTTATAGTTGAAAAGCTATGCAGCAAGATCAAAGACTAAAACAGGCTATCGAAGAGGGGATTTCCAAGGGCGTCCCCGTAGACTTCATTGCCTATAGCCTGAGCCGCGCCGGCTGGCCGCAGCAAATGGTCAAAGAGACCATCGACACCTGGCTGCTCGAAAACGGCCGACGCCAAATCACGACCGGCTTCGCCGCCTGGCTCAAGAAATACTACACGCAGGCCAAACCAGCCATAGCCTTGATGGTGCTGCTCAACACCATTGCTTCGGGCATTGCCTTGCTGCAACCCTGGCCGCTGAAGATACTGGCCGACTCCGTCTTCGGAGTAGTACCGGCGCCCGGCATATTGCGGCCGTACACCCACACCCCCAAGCTAATTCTCATTGTTTCACTACTGACGTTGCTCATCTTTCTATTGGGTCAAGCTTTCGGCGTGCTCAAAGACTTCCTGCTGCTCAAGATCGGTTACTGGCTAAACCGGGCGATCAAGGAAGAGGCCTTCCGGCACATACTGCATTTACCCCTGTACCACGAAGGCCGCCTGCCCAAGGGCGACTACATCTATCGCCAGAATGATGTTACGAATAGCTTATCCGACCTCGTCCTCAACTCGACCTCGGAGATTATCGGCTCGGTCATCATGGTTATTGGCGTCACAATCATCATGCTGCTGTTAAACGCCAAACTGACCATTATTACCGTCGTCGTTATACCGTTTTTGATCCTCTCAGTGCGGGTCTTCGGACCAATTATGGGTAAACTCGGCATGGCTTTGACCAAGCTATTCAGCGAAACATCGTCGCTGATAGCTGAGTCAATCGATAACGCTGAAGCCGTGCAGGCCTTCACACTGCAAGAGCGCCAAGTCCAAAAACTCAAGGATTTATGGATGCAAACCTATGTCATCTCCCGTCGGGGGTTGCTGTGGGGCAAGGCCTTCCAGTTTAGTAATGGTTTGGTGGTGATTCTTGGCACCTCGATTGTTATATATTTTGGCGGTAGTGAAGCGCTGAAGCACCAGTTCTCGCTTGGTGAATTGCTGATTTTCATGACCTATCTCGGCTATTTGATTAGCCCTATCCAAGATATTACTTCGCAAATCACCATTCGCCGCCAGAAACTCGTCAACGTCCGCCGCGTCTACGAGGTGCTCAGCGACCATGAGGGCGTAGAACACTTGCGCGAAGGCAAGTCTTTGCCGCGGACACAGGGCAGAATCCGTTTTCAGAATGTATCCTACGCTTACCGTGGCACGACCGTACTAGATCAGGTGAACTTAACGATTGAACCCGGCCAGAAGATCGGCATCATCGGCCCCAGCGGTGCCGGCAAGAGCACCTTGATGCGCCTGCTGGATCTATATATTGAACCAACGGCGGGACGCATCCTGATCGATAACTATGATATACAAACAGTTAGTCTTCAGGATTTGCGTCGCAACATCGCCTGGATCAGCCAGTCACCACAGCTGTTCGCCACATCAATTGTCGAAAACATGCAAGATGGCGACATCAACCGGGTAATCACCCCCGAAGAAATCGTCTGGGCCTCCCAAGCCGCCAATGTCACCGAGTTCGTTGACAAACTGCCAATGGGCATGAACTCCATTGCGGGTGAGGGCGGTTCAAGCTTGAGTGGCGGCCAGCGGCAGCGTATTTCTATCGCCCGAGCCTTGCTGAAGAATGCACCGATTATCTGCATGGATGAACCAACATCAGCTCTCGACGACAAGTCCGAGCGCTTGATCCACGATTCAATCGGCTCGCTGATCCGCGACAAAACCGTGTTGCTGGTCACGCACCGCCTACCACTGCTCAGTCTCATGGACACCGTATATGTTCTACAGGATGGCCGCCTAATCGACGTTAAGGAATTCGGCGGCATCGAACAGTATGCCTACCAGCTACAGGTAGCCGGCCAGCTCTAAATAGAGGCCTTTAATATAAGCCTATCAAGAACATAGTAAACAGATAGAAACAACTTGACAAAACCCTAGTGCTTATGATAATATCCGAGAGAATAATCGTCTCCTTCGATAGAGGGTAGCGAGCATTATACAAATAGAAGCAAACAAAATAAAAAAGGACAAAACAAATGACTAGCTATCCACTAGTAAACGAAGATCCCAGCAGTCCCTACTATCAACAGCACTACTTCTCAGAACCGGCTACCAACAACGGCCGAAGTGGAGTCTATCATGTCTACCACAGTGGTGCAAAAGTCTTTGTCGCTGATCCGCCACCACTACCAACAGCGACACCGATTCCCGTACCTAATCCTCCGGTTGCCGCTACTCCAGCCGCCTCACCACCTTCTTCGACCCCATCTCCGTCAAACCCCACCCCCACCTTTAAGCGTCCTGAGCCCGGGAACTGGGATCCCAACGCTTCGGCTTCTACCCAGTTCGTGAACACGAGCGGGCAAGTATACCAAGTCCAAGACGCCAGCGTGAATGGTGAATGGCACATTTACAAAGATGGGAACAAGAAGGTCTGGTCGCCTGGCGCATCTTGGGAACAGCCCCACATGACTCTGGCACAATATGCAGCTTTGCATCCCGCTGCTTCTCCAGGCTCTGCTGCTCAAGGCGCAGCAGGAGCACTCAATGCAACTCCTGGTGCCCCACCTTCTTCGACCCCATCTCCGTCAAACCCCACCCCCACCTTTAAGCGTCCTGAGCCCGGGAACTGGGATCCCAACGCTTCGGCTTCTACCCAGTTCGTGAACACGAGCGGGCAAGTATACCAAGTCCAAGACGCCAGCGTGAATGGTGAATGGCACATTTACAAAGATGGGAACAAGAAGGTCTGGTCGCCTGGCGCATCTTGGGAACAGCCCCACATGACTCCTGCGCAGTACGAAGTATACAAAGCGCAGCACCCTGGCGGCGCAACCACTCCGCCAGCAGAGGAGAAGATCATAGGCCAACCAGCCAGCGGTTCAGGCTCTGGCGGCGGTACGTACATCGTGAAGCCGAACGATACGCTCAGCAGTATTGCTACGTCTACCGGCATTCCTTTGTCCAGGCTCGAAGAATTGAACAAGCAGCTTAAGAATGTCGATATGATTCATCCGGGAGAGCACATTAACCTCGGTGGAGGCGGCGCTGTACCAATTACCACCTCCGGTAATACCGGCGGCATTGCTGCGCCCGCGGCAGTGGCCACTGCAGGCAATAGTAGCCCTGGATCTGCGCCGCCGGCTGTCTCCAATAGTGGTAACGATGTGTCCGCACGAGCCGCAGCTGCTAACAGTGCTAGCGCTGTTTCGGAACGTCAGTCCTCGTCTGGAACCAGCAATGCATCCGGTGGGAGTGGAGCTTCAACAACTTTTTCCGAACCTTGGTCCAGTCACCCTATGGGTCAAACCGCACCAGGCTCATCCTCCGAATCTAGTAAGCAATCAGCGGCTCATGACTTGAACCCTAGTGGTGCAGGTTTCCCCGGCAGTCTCACCGACAACCTCAGTTTCCCCAACAAGTCCAGCTATCCAAGCGTGAATTCTGCTGCAGCCGACAAGGCTTTCGGCAGCATAAAAGGCAATCAAGTCGAAGGCTGGATCGACGGTGCCATGCACGCCGCTCCAGATGTCGCCAAGCAAGTCTTCGAAGCCGACACGCACCCCAACACCGACCCGCTCAAGATCAACGACAGACACATAAAGCCCAGCAGCAGCCCGTAGTAAACTTCTTCGGTTTGCCTACTCCGGTACTTCACTAGCCAACAGCTGCTCGAGTGTCTGTTGCAGCTTCGGAAAACCTTCAAATAACAGCGTAGTAATACCAAGACTTTCGGCGAACTGCTGATAGGCCGTATTACCCGTAATCACCAGACAGGAGCGCGGTGGCTCGCCTATGGCTTGCAGCGCCGCTGCAAAGACCTCTTGGCTGAGCAAGGGAGCTTTCAACTTGAGTGGAAATGGCCCGGCTATAACCTCAAATAACTGATTATGGGTATTGAAGTTGGTCAGGAGCTCGTTCTCTTGCATGCCGAGATTGGCGAGCACACCTAGTTTGACAAAATGTCCGTGCAAATTGCGCATAAAGTCGGTGAGCGCCGGTGAAATATCCGTCTCCCTCAGGGTAAACTGGTTCGTATCAATATCCGGCCGGCTCAGCTTGAATCTGAAGTTGTCTGCGACGTATTCCGACGTAAATTCGCCCTGGAAGTACCGGCCGACTATGGCCTCCAGCTCACCGGCCACCTTGGGGCCGCTCTCCTGCGCCATAGCCAGGTACTGCGAAAAGATATCAGGTGTCCACACCCCATAAAAATCGAAGAAAATCGCCCGTATCATTATTTAAGAATACCAGAAACTTACAGATTGACAGCAATTTAAACAAACGCCTGCTGGCTCAACCCTGCAACCGATTAATTAACACTGATGTCGGCGGGTAGAAACCCTGCACAGAGCAGCTCTATTTGCCATAGTTCGCAATAAGCAAGCTAAGATCATGAGCTTCCACGATCGTAACGCCGTCGAACTCTGCCTCCGGATAATGAGAGCCATAGTGGGCGATGAGTATGCTCATGTCGTGAGCAGTCACGTGGCTGTCGCCGTCGAGGTCTCCGGTAGGGCCGGGGGGTGGTGTGACCGTCCAGGTTTGGCTGGCTGGCGTGGTTTCGGTGTTGCCGGCTACATCAGTGCCTTTGACGCGGAAGGTATGCGAACCAACGCTGAGACCGCCGTAGGTCGTCGGTGAGGTACAAGCAGTGTAGGCTTGATTGTCCAGCTGACACTGGAAGCTTATATTGTTTCCCGGTGTCACATCGTCGGTTCCAGAGAAGCTGAAGACGGCGCTCCTGCTGTTCGTTGAACTCGCGGGGCCGGAACTGATAGTTGAGCTTGGTGGCGTGGTGTCGGTTGGTGGGGGGTTATTGCCGCTGTCATCAATGGTGATAGTGCGGGGATAGTCGACGGATGCAAGATCCAGCACGATGTCGTTATTGGTTCTGCTGACGACGGTAATAGGCTGGGACTGGTCGGTGATGGGATCGTAGTAACTGGCCGTGGCTTTGGTGCCGTCGACATTGGTGATATCGACTTCGAAGCTCATCGCTGGCGGCGGTGAATATATGTTCCAGCCCATCAGATAGGTGGAGATGACGAATTTGTTGTTACTGACTTGGAAGGGCAGGAACTGGAACATTTCACGATAATGCAGTGCGGGCTCACCGGTCGCAGGATCGGCCGGGAAGACATTGTATTCGGGAGTAGTGTCGTTCGGTGTAATGTCTGCAACCGTGACGCCGAGATTGCGTGGACTGGTGGGATTGACTGCACCGGCGAATTGCTTGGTGAGATTTCCCAGCGATTGGCTTTGTTGGGTCACGGGGCTGCCGGCATTTTCTGAACCCTCGGCCAAAAGGTTAAATCCGCCATCGTTCACGCTGCCCGAATCGAAGGCGGCGTAGAGGTCAAATTGGTCGAGGCCTTTGTTGAGCCAAAAGCTGTATTCGCGCAGGATGGATTTGGATTTGAGCAATTGATTGGTGGCCCGCGTGTTGGTTATTTTGCCACTACCACCGGGCGAAAAGCCGGTTTCGCTAATATAGTGCAAGAAATTTGTGGTTCCCAGCGGCAGTGATTTCTCCCGGTTCTTTGGCGCCAATTTCTCCCTGATTATGTTCTCGGTGTCGTAACCGAGGTTGGTAACGCTCTCTGGAACGGCGCGCTGGATGTCAGGAACGTAGGAGCCTTCTTGCAAGTGTGCTAGGGAACCCGAATCTATATTACCTATGAAGGTATTAAGCCCGGTGCCGTAAGGGTGGTAGGACTCGCCGTCGGTATTCGGCGGCCGTTCGTTGGGGTGGCCGCAGGTCGGACAGGAGTTGGTGTAGCCCCAGATGACGTTGACATTGCTGCCGTAGGTTTGCTTGAGATACTGTGTTGTTCGGTTGGCCAGCTCCCATTTATTACCGCCTGATAGCTGGCTGGCGTTGCCGTTGCTGCCGGGATATGGCTGGGCGCTATTCGGATAATAGTTGTTAATGTTCAAGAAGTTAGAGCCAAAACTCAGTTCGTTCCAGATCTCCACATTGAAGTTCGTCAGACCGGCCGAAGATGCCAAGCCAGTTATCACTCGAGCGTAATTTACCCAGCCTGTAGCCGTATTATCGAACTCTGGCGTACCGACCGGGTACAGCGGCAGGTATTTCATGTATTGAATGGAGACCGGGCTGGTCAGTGGATTGTCCAAAGGTCTGGAAAGCGTCAAGGTCAAACTGCCGTCACCATTGGTCACCACATTTGTGATAAGGAGGTGTGCAAAGGTGCTGTCCCCATCCTGAATGCCGCTTGAGCCGGTGGTAGTATTGGGTTGGTGCACGGTAATGTCAGAGGCTGGAATGCCGGTAACGGTGATCTGACTGTCGCCAACGTGGGGAGTGCCCACCAGCGTGGGTTTGTAGGCCGGCGTGGTCGTTGGCTCCGGATCACCTTCGCCGGCGTAAAGGATCAGCGTTGGCGTGATACCGTACCGCTTGCAGTCGGCGAAGATGCTTTGCCAATATGCCTGACTCTGCGCGCTGAAGGAATTCTCGTCGGTGCCGTTAATATTGCCCCAGTTTGAGCCAACTCTAATATCGTGCACGCCGATAGAGGCCAGGTATTGTAAATTGGCGTCATCTTGAGCCAGATTCTGCTGATTCCCTTGGAAGTTAACGCCGACGCCATTCAGCATCTTGGTAGCCGGCACCGTTTCCATCCACCCACGCCAGGGCTGCGTATAAAAAGAAGTCTGCGGGTAGGGAATATCCTGGCTGGGATCAATGTACGGGTTCCCAACCGGTACGGGACTTAAGGCATGCGAAGATAGTAGCGTGTACACTCCTCCACCGAAGGAAAAGAGTAGGGCGAAACTGATGGCCACAAACCGCTGCGAGTGTGACATGGCAGACAACGTCTTGAGCGTCGCTCTTTTTGCTTTTTTCAAAGACATTCTCTATCTACCATACCCCTTGAGCTAATAATATACTAAGGTGGTGCCTCCCCGCAATGAAGGTATGGGGATTTCGTTGAGCAATCCGTGAGTTCGGTAGTGAGCTCAGATGACCGGAAATAGTGCTATTGAATGCGGCTACAGCTTGGCTGAATCAGGCTGAGTAGCCTGAACGCTGTTTCAACAGAGGTGATATACTGAGTGTATGCATACATATGTGGCTTTTCTCAGGGGGATTAATGTTGGGGGACGAGTGGTGCGGATGGTGGAGCTGAAGGCTTGTTTCGAGAAGCTGGGCTATGCGGATGTGGTGACGTTGTTGCAGAGCGGCAATGTGCGGTTCGAGGCGGCTGACACGGATTCGACGAAGCTTAAGCAGGAGATTGAGGCGAGTTTGACCAAGACCTTTCACTATCCGGCTAGGGTGCAGGTTTTGCCTCTGGAGAAACTGCACGCGGTGGTTGCGGCTTACCCCTTCGGTACGGCTAGTGACAGCCAGCATGACTATGTTATTTTCTTGGAAAACGGGCTGGAAGGGTCATTGGTTGGCGAAGCGTACGCTATGGCTCCGGGCGAACAGCTCAAGGTGGGTGATGGCGTAGTGTATTGGCGGGTGGACAAGGGGTCGACGCTGCAGAGCGCGTTTGCCAAATTGTTGACCAAGGCCAAGTACAAAGAGTTCAATACCAATCGGAATCTGAGGACGGTGCGGAAGTTGCTGGATAGTTAAACGCCTGCGATCGGATAGCGATCGTGCTTTTGTTGGGGTTTCGAAGACGTCTTTATTAAATGCAAAAAGTAGTTAGTGAAGTTCGGCAGACGTTGTTTGCCGAGTCAGTTATTTAAATTCTTTGTAGAGCTTGGAAGGCCACCAGTTCCAGCGGCCGAGCAGGGCGACGATGGAAGGCACGAGCAGGGTGCGGACGAAGAAGGTGTCGAGCAGGATGCCGAAGGCGATGGAGAAACCGATCTGTTGGACTTGTTCGTTGCCGCCGACGATGCCGAGCACGGTGAAGGTGCCGGCTAAGATGAGGCCGGCTGAGGTGACGGTGGTGCCGGTGATGCCGACGGCTTTGGTGACGGCGGCGGACAGGGATTTCTCCTTGTGGGCTTCTTCACGGATGCGGCTCATCACCAGGATGTTGTAGTCCTGGCCGAGGGCCATGCCGAAGACGAACATTAGGAAGGGCAGAATGAAGTTGATGCCGTCCTGATGGCCGATATGCACGAAGACAATCATGGCGAAACCGAGCGAGGCCAGGTAGGACAGGCCGACGGTGACGATCAGGTACCATGGTGCGACCAGGCTGCGTAGCATGATGGCCAGTAGTAGCGCGATGATGAGCAGTACGACGGGGATGATTTTCTTGAGGTCGTTGGCGGCAGTGCGGTTGACGTCGTAACCGACGGAGTCGGCGCTGTAGACGCTGTTCTGGTTGGCGCCGATTTGGTTGGCCACTGTCTGAAGTTCGTGGCGCACGGCTGGAATGGCGTTGGTGGCTGCGGCGGTGCCGCTCGGCCCGACCTTGAGCACCCCATAGAACTGGACGGTTCGGCCGTCAGAGCTGATGAACTGGCCAACGGCTTGGAGGGCCGGGCTGCCAGCCGCGTCCTTATGTAGTTGCTGCAAATGTTCGGCTGTCAGGGAGAAACCATTGGCGTTGAAAGGGCCACTGAGCACTTTGAACATGCCTGATTGGGCGAGTTTGGCTTGGGCAGTGACGGCCGGGGTCAGGTTATTCCAGATTGACGAGCGGAAATGGAAAATCAGCAGCTGTGGATTATCGTTGGCGGCCGAGAAATGGCTATCGATGACCTGTTGGCCGGCTGCTGAATCACTACCCTTGGGGGCGCTCTGGTTGCCAAAACCAGCTGCTTTGTAGCCGACGATACCAAGTGCTAAGCTGCCAAAAATCAGGATGCCGAGCAGCAGCATGACCACCGGTTTCTGAATAACTTTGTCGGCTAGTTTGCCCCATAGGCCGATCTTTTGCTGGCGTTTGCGAGTCTTGGACGGCCAGAAGACGGCGCGGCCCAGAATGGCCAGCATGGCAGGCAGGAAGGTTAACGCGATGAGCAACATAATTGCTAAGCCGATGGCTAGTGCCGGGCCGAGGCCTTTGTAAATGCCGAACGAAGCCAGCGTTAGGCTCAGCAGTGCGGCGATAACGGTAGCTGCCGAAAAAGTAATCGACTCACCGACACGCGACATGGCCTTAACAACAGCTTCTTTGGGCGCCAGACCGTTACGTAACTCTTCGCGGACGCGGAAAACCAGGAACAGCCCGTAATCAGTACCGGCGCCTAGAATTAGCACGATGAGCAAGATCTGTGTAATGAACCCGACCTGCACGCCGATCTTGGTCGACTGGGCAATGATTGGCTGCGATACGGCTAGCGCCAAACCAGCCGGTATAAGCGTAACGATGGGTGCCAACAGCGCTCGGAACACAAGCAGCAACAAGACTAGAATCAGAATTACGGTGTAGCCCTCGGTGCTGTTGCGGCCTTTGCTATTGGCATTTTCCTGGTCGACGCCGGCTGGCAGGCTGCCGGTCAAATTGGCGCTCACGCCAGCTGGCAACGCAGCCTTTTGGGTCGCGTCTCGAATATCTTGGACAATCACTGTGGCTTGCTGGCCGTAGGCAGCGCCGGTTATGCCGACGAAAATCTGGCGCGCTTGTCCATCGGCCGAAGCGCCTTGGTCGCGGACTTCAGTAATGTCATGCACATGTTTGACGTCTTTGACCACGCGTTCAATAGCTGCGTTATCGGCTGCGGTGAGCTGGCTGCCACTTCGCGATACGACGATAATGGCGCTGGCCGCAGTCTCTTTGCGCTGAAAGGCAGTCTCGAGCTTGGCGCCGGTGGCTGTCGGGCTATTCTTGGGCAGAAAGTCTGAGTTATTATTCTTGGAAACATCGGTAATGCTGAGCAAATTAGTGGTCAGGATGGGTACTGCCGCAATCCAAAAAACAATAATAAACCAGCGGAAACGAACCGAAAAACGCGCAATTTTTTCAAACATAAGTACTCCTTTACAGGTATTCTATCGGATAAGCTGACAAAAGTCTTTAGCGCGTATTGATCTTTTTGGCGTGCCGTTTGATCCACTCGGCTACCTTAGTAAGATCAGGGTTATCGGTGGCGGTGTGTAGCGTAAAACGTTCTTTTTCTGTCTTATCGGCCTGCAAGGTATAGCCGTTTTGGTACAGGAAATACTCAAGTGTCGCTATGGCCGCTCGTTTGTTGCCGTCGACGAATACGTGATAATTAACCAGGGCTTCATACAGTGCAGCTGCTTTGTCGAAGATGGTGGGGTAGAGCTCTTGGCCGCCAAAACTAGCCTGCGATTTTTCGGCGATAGCGGCCAGCAATCCCGGTTCCCTGACGCCGAGGCTGCCACCGATTTCGCTCACAATACGATCATGGATTCTGACGATCTCGTTGATGCTGACAAAGTACATTATTTGTCCTTCAGGGAAATCAGCAGGTCGCGGTTCTCGTCGATGTAATTATCGAGCCAGCTATCGAGGTCGGTGTTTTCCTCTTGGGGAGGGGTAATCATGAACATCGGCTTGGAGCGTTTGACAACAGTGAAGCGTTCGCCCTTTTGGGCGCGTTCGGCGATGTTGCTGGCGTTTTGGCGGAGTTCTTTGAGGCCGATGATAGTCATAGTGTATCCTTAAGTTATCCTAAGAGTATACCTAAAGGTACTACTTAAGTCAAGCTTGAAGTTGGGTTTTTGTAAAAGTTTGGCAAATGAGTTGCTTAGTATACAATGTATAGTAATTACGGGTGCGCAAAAACTTACAGGAGGTGTAATGGCCAAGGCACAGGCAAAAGGCAAGAAGCAGACTAGTCATTGGTTGATATTGATCTTGCTGGCATTGGCGCAGTTCATGGTGGTGCTGGATGTCTCGATTGTGAATGTGGCGCTGCCAGCTGTTCAGCGAGCTTTTCACATGTCGCAGACGAACTTGCAGTGGATTATTACTATGTATACGCTGACGTTCGGCGGGTTTTTGCTGCTTGGCGGACGAGCGGCCGACTTGTTCGGACGACGCAAGATCTTCCTGGCTGGCGTAGTTATGTTTACGCTCGCATCGTTGGCTGATGGGTTGTCGCAGTCCGGCGGCATGCTGATCCTATTCCGGGGCTTGCAGGGCCTGGCGGCGGCATTCATGTCACCAGCGGCGCTGTCGATTATCCTGGTGACGTACAAAGAAGGGCATGAGCGCAACGTGGCGTTGAGCGTCTGGGGCGCGGTGGCTTCGGGCGGCGCGGCCGTGGGTGTGTTGCTTGGCGGAATTATCACACAGTATCTGACCTGGCGTTGGAACTTCTTCGTTAATGTGCCGGTCGGTATCGGCGTGGTCGTTGCGGCGCTGCGCGTGCTGGATCGCCACGATTCAACGCTGGAGCACAATAACCTCGACTTGCCCGGCGCAGTGCTGGCAACTGGTGGTTTAATGACGCTGGTTTACGCCTTGGTCAAAGCGCCGAGTAATGGCTGGACATCGCATTCCAGCCTGCTATTCTTTGGGATCGCTATCGTTGCGCTGGTCAGCTTCATTATTAATGAGCAGCGAGCTGAGCATCCACTGGTGCCGCTTAGGATTTTCCGGATTCGTAACCTGTCCGGGGCTGACTCCTTGATGTTGTGTATGACGGCCGGCATGTTTTCGATCTTCTTTTTCACGACGCTGTATTTGCAGGAAATCCTGGGCTACACGCCGATTAAAACGGGTGTTAGCTTCCTGGTGGTGCCGATCGCGATTGCTATTACTGCGACCAATGTGCCGCGGCTGGTGCAGCGGATTGGCTACAAGCCTATCTTGATGGTAGCGCCACTGTTCGTATCGACCGGGCTGTTCCTGATGTCGCATATTCCGGTCAATGGGACGTTCTGGGGTAATGTGGCGCCGGGCATGATTGTTATGGGTCTTGGTATGGGTGCGACGTTTGTGAGTGTTACGATTGCCGCGACTTCGGGCGTGCCATCGCATGAGTCGGGTTTGGCCTCTGGTATTTTGAACACCTCGCAACAAATCGGCGGGGCTTTGGGCCTGGCGGTACTGACGGGCATTGCTACCTCTACCGCTACGCGCTATATCCAGAATTTGCACTTGCACAGCGCGCCGACGCATCAGGCGCTTAATGCGGCTACGGTGCACGGTTTCCATGACGGCTATCTGATTGCTTCGACATTTGGTATTGTTGCTTCACTGATTGCTACGTTCGTCATCAAGACCCAGCCAGTCCCGACCGACCCGAGTCATCCGGAACCAGCCATGGCTGTCTAGCAGACTTCCTGAGTAGTTACATCTCTTGACAGTTTGATAAAGAAGATGTATCATAAGGCTATTAAATGCTAGTGTGTAGTAAGGAATCTTATGGAACCATCAAGCGAGACTCTAAATACGGAAATTAGTGAAGCTCATAACAGAGGGTTACTTGATTATGCGCGTGCTGCCTTTGGACACACGGTAGAATATGTCGACGATAGGATTGCGGCTGTTTCTCAAAGAGTTGCAATAGGAGCCGCTGCTGGTTTTCTTGCTGCTGGGGGACTGGCTGCCAAGAACCTCATCGGAGGTGTTGCGCATGCTGAAGGCCAAGCCCCAGCTGTTGGAGATGCGATAAGTGCGGCAACTCGTCCTAATAAACACAAGCAGAAAACTCGTCCGCCGAAAGTTGTCCTTACCGGCCCACTCTCGAATATTGAGCTGAACACTGACTACACCTACGACGTAGAAATAGTAAGCAGCAAAACATACAAAAAAGCAGTGCTT
>DAINPB010000005.1:0-26042 GCA_036743655.1 Candidatus Saccharimonadota bacterium | reverse complement strand
TGCTCATACTCATATTTGCGGTGCTCATCATCGCAGTGGTGGGGATTGGGTTTGGAAGAAGCACGACCAAGCCAGGGATTTATATGACCGGGCAGACCAAAAAGATCAAACTGCGCCACAGCTACACCTACGACGTAGAAATAGTAAGCAGCAAAACATACAAAAAAGCAGTGCTTCTCTTCTTCACCCCGGACGCTGCAGTAAAACGAACAGGAGATGTCGTTAGCCTGACTGCCAACAAGCCGTTACACCGTAGCTTTACGGTAGACTTTGTGAATACTACTGAAATGAGCACTGAAGGCATCAGCATATCAGTTATAGCAGCACCATCCAAAGGGCACCCCAGCCAAGTTCTATTCGGCAAATCCTACTCAGTCACACCAGCTCCTGGTCAAGTCCCAGCTCCGTCATCGAGCAATTCGACTTCACCCAACTTTGGCAGCTAGAACTTCGTTCATTGACGCTCAATGCTTATGCCTATAGAATAGGGGTAACAAAGGAATAGCGTATAGTGCTTATGCTCGCAAAAATAACTCCAGTTGCCCAGGTGCTATCCAAGAGAAAATACGTGCTCATACTCATATTTGCGGTGCTCATCATCGCAGTGGTGGGGATTGGGTTTGGGCGGAGTGCGAGTGCGGATAGCTGTCCGACTGCTCGTGGTAATGACTACTTCATGTGCGGGTATGATACGAGTGGTTTCAATACGGGGAGCAATGGCGATCACCCTTACCTGTCTTGGAATAATCCAAGTTTGTCGCAAGGTGGTAATGGGGATGTTAATACCCCATATAAGGTACAGGTCGGAAATACCATCTCGCTAAACCTCGGCTATTATAGCCAATATGGTTCAGACCCAGGGCAACACGTGTATTCATGGGCCAACATAGTCCATAACAGCTCAACCGATAATCTGTTCGGCGCGGTAAGTACGTCGGGGGGTGACGCCAGTACTTACTTCAGAAATACGTGCTTTGACATGGTATTTGCGACGAGTAGTCCTTATTATAATGCTAACTTTCTAATCTTAGCAGGAACTGGAGGATCTGGGAGTGGTGGTACTGTGTCATGTGACGGACACTTCCCATGCGATGGAGTCCCAGCCGATCAACAACCTGGGTGTAATGTCTTTCCTAACCCGTCACCGTCACCGGGAGTTCTTTTAGCCAACGGTTCTGGTGACAGTGCGGCATGGTTTGAAAATAGTTATGGCGGTGGATATGGTGTCAACCATACGCTTACTTTGGCGGTGCAAACTGTCGGCAATTTCTGCTTACGTAATCATGTAGCTGAAAGCTCTGCGTCGTGGCTTGGGAGCGCGAGTTACCTGGCGGCCGCTGGGCGTGACACTAGAGCAATAGCAGGCTACAACGGGTCATCAGGCGCATTGTGTTTTCAAGTAGTGCCAGGAGTATCCACGCCGCCCCAAGCGACATGTAGCCTTATAGCGGTAGCACCTCCACCAGGCGCGACTGAGCAGACACTTGTTCGGGTGGGGGACAGTTCCGGACACCTCCTAATACCTAGTGGTTCGTCTAATCCTGCGTCAAACGGAAGTGTGACCAGCGGCTATACAGGAGATCAGAACCCGGCGGCGTACAATCCGGGCGGTAAATGGACTGGCCAAGCGTTCCTTGTCATTAACCATTCCGGGCCAGGGGGGACGTGGTTGTATACCGTGCTGGGCGATCATATAGAAGTGACCATACTGACGCGAACTCATAGTGGGGGGGTGTGGACGACGAATGCAGGTAGCTATTCTGATACGATCTACAATTGTTACCATGCCACTTGCTCCTTGGGTGTTGTCGGTGATGTGCCGGGGGGGCCAGGTAATGCAGTAGCGGCTGGGCAGAATTTCACCGTGAATGCTACGATAACGAATCCGAACTTGGCTGACGGGGCTGGAGATTTGCCGAATACAATTAACGGCGTGCCGCTGCAAATTAATAATGGTGACTTAACAGGGGCAGGCAGCGCCTATGCCGTGCCCAATACCAGTCTAGGAGGAATCCTCCTTGGGGGGCAGATCACTATACCGCTCACGTTCACGGCGGCTAACGGTGTACAAAGCCAAACGATTGTGGCGCATCCGGCCTATCCGAATTTGTTCGACTTCGGGACGACCTGTAGTGCGACGGTTGATGTCTATCAGCACTTCACGCTGACGCCCGCGGCAGGGATAGACAGTTTGACCGATCCGCAAAATCCGACATCCGTCATCTACGATACTTCAGTTACCCAGCAGTTAGGTGGTGACCCGACTTCTCCCAACGAATATACGGGCACAATCAGTTCGAACGTTCACAGTATATTGAATTACCTGCCAGTTACAGGTGGTTCGAGCACTGTTAGCAATGTGCCTAGATCCGGTAGCTACGGCAATGCTAGCTATCAGGACACCTGGCCGCCACCTCCTGCCACCAATCCGAATCCGGTTCAGCCGGGTGACCAATACTGTCCTGTGATGACCATTGATAACGCCACGGGCTGGATCGGCCCTGGCGGCGAAGTAGGCGGCACACCCGCAACAGACAATGGCGGCTGTATGACAGTTGTGAGCAAACCCTACTTCAAAGTCTACGGTTCGGGTATCACCGCCGGTGGCGCATATCTGAGCAGCGGTAGCTGTACAGCCGCGGGCAACGGTGTGTTGGCTAGCTGGAATGACGATAGTGGAACGAATCCGAATCCAGGCGGAGGCGGTCCGGATTATGGTGCAAGCACCCAGCTAAACGCCTCGGCGCTCGGTAATATTGTTGGCTTTGCCAGTGCCCAAACAGCCTTCGGCAGATCACCAACCGACCTAAGCTTCGCCAACTCTGGCGGAGTCGTCATTAATACCAATCCATCCAGTCCAACGCTGGGTGGTAGCTTCGGCGGCAGTCACTGCCTAACAGCGCCGGTGACTGCTGGTACAACGGTCACCAATAGTTTGCCGACGACTACCGGTGACTACACGCATAGCGGTAATCTTTCTCTCAGCGCTGGCAATATTCCTGTCGGCCAGAATGTCACCTTGTACGTCACCGGCGACGTGTATATAGGCGGTGATATTACCTATCAAGGTAGTGGCGGCGGTTGGGCTGTTGCCAGTGGGCCGCCGCTGACCAGCAATGTGCCGTCATTTACGCTGGTGGCTACGGGTAACATATATATTGATCCTAGCGTGCACGAGCTGGACGGTACGTACTCATCACATCCAACGGGCGCTACTACCGGCAAGATTTATACCTGCGCGTCGGGCTTCAGCGCAATGCCGCTGGCTAATGTCTATAACAACTGCGCCAATCAACTGACGGTTTACGGAAGTTTTATAGCTGACCAGGTTGTCATGGGGCGAACCTACGGCTCATTGCGTGACGAGACCCCAAGCTCGCCTGTTACGCCGAATGTTAAGTCACCCTGTAGCGGCAATGGCGGCATCAGAAGTTCGCCGCGTGTAACCTGTGCGGCCGAAGTCTTTGACATGAGTCCGGAACTGTACCTCGCCGCACCAAGCGGTGGTAATACAACCACAACTGTTCAGCCATTTCAGGCTATAACGAGCTTGCCACCGGTGCTATGATACAATTACAATGAGTGTAAATATTAAATAGGAAACAGATACGAAAAAAATGGGTGGGCACCAAAATCACACGCAGCAGTTGAGGACGAACAGGCAAGCTGTTGCTGATAGTGCTTATGCTATAATACTCCCCATAAAGGAGCAGTATATGCCAGGCTTGCGTCGGCTTTCCTGTACAGTCACAGTCAATCTGGCAATCAGCACTATGGTTGAGGTTGCAGCATGAGTTCGTTTCTAAGCGGTACCGCCGACTTCTTCGGCTTGGACATTGGCACGACGGCCATTCGCCTGGTGCAGTTACGTTCGGGCAATAGCCCGAAGGCGCTGGTCAAGTACGCCTACGTACCACTCGAGAACAACCTGGCGCTGAGCGAGTCTGCCGCTGACCAGCAGAAGTTAGCCCAGACCGTCGCCCAACTGCTCAGCCAAGCACACGTTAATACGCGCAATGTCGCTGTGGGCATTCCATCGAGCCGTGTTTTCACGACGGTGGCCGATGTTGATCGTTTGTCCAGTAGCGAGCTGGACAAGGCTATTACATACCAAGCAGATTCGTTGATTCCTACGCCGTTAGCAGAGAGCAAAATTGACTGGGCGCTCATCGGTGATTCACCGACAGATAAGACCAAGCAGGAAATTCTGCTTACCAGCGTGCCGAATAACTTCGTCGAACAGCGACTCGACCTTTTGGAGTCGATCGGCCTGAATGTTATTGCTTTCGAGCCTGACAACTTAGCAATGTCACGAGCGCTAGTATCGCCAAATCCCGCTCCGCAGCTGATACTCGATGTCGGCCGTCGGGCGACAGACCTAGTGGTTATGCTCAATGGCATACCGCACTTGACGCGCAGCATTCCTACTGGTGTTGAAGCTATTATTCGTGCCGCTACGCAGAACCTGACGGTGGACGAGAAGCAGGCCGAGCAGTTTGTCTTCAAGTTCGGTATGAGCAAGGACAAACTAGAGGGCCAGGTGTTCCAGGCTATCAGCGGCACTATTGATTTGTTGACGGTAGAGATTGAAAAGTCCATCAAATTCTTCCAAACCCGCTACGTCGACGCCAAGATCGACCGCATCATCGTCACCGGCGGCGCCTCGGTGATACCGGAGTTTCCGCTGTATTTGGCTAACAAGTTCGGCATTAATGTTGAGATTGGCAATGCCTGGCAGGGTGTCACCTTCGGGCGCGACCGCCAAAATGAATTACTAGCCATATCTAATCAGTTCGGCGTGGCTGTCGGACTAGCGGAGCGAACCGAATGAGCGGCTACGAAACATCGGTGAGGGACGGAGTCGGCATATGATTCAACTCAATCTATTACCGGATGTTAAGCTCGAATATATAAAAGCCCAGCGCACACGCCGCTTGGCACTGACCGTGGCCGTGCTGGTTTGTGCAGCTTCTATCGCCTTGCTACTACTGATGCTCAGCATCGATGGTTTGCAGAAGAAGCACCTCCACGATTTGAATAACGATATTTCCAGCGAGACCAGCAAGCTCCAGAACGAGCCGCAGATCAACAAGATTCTAACCGTTCAGAACCAGCTGCAAAGCTTAACTGCGCTCCACGCTGGCAAACAGGCGCCTACACGAGTATTTGGTTACCTCAATGCAGTCACACCGACATCTGTCAGTATCAATAGCTTCAGTGTTGATTTTACCCAGCAAACTATGACCATAACTGGTTCGGCTGATTCACTGACCAATATTAACAAGTATGTCGATACCTTGAAATTCACGACCTACGCCACCGCCGTTAATACCGCTGCCGCTCCAGCCTTCAGCAATGTCGTACTGACTAGCTTCGGCCTAAATAACGGCTCGCAAGACAAGTCTCAAGCAGCCAACTACACCATTGCATTGTCATATGACAAAACCATCTTCGACATCACTCAGCCAGTTAATCTTTCGGTACCGAATATCGTGACCACACGCTCTGACGCAAGTCAGGCGAGCGATCTGTTCAAAGCAAGCACAAACGGGGTGAATAAATAATATGGCACGTCCA
This sequence comes from Candidatus Saccharimonadota bacterium, assembly GCA_036743655.1. Taxonomy (GTDB): domain Bacteria; phylum Patescibacteriota; class Saccharimonadia; order Saccharimonadales; family UBA4665; genus DATHNF01. Next base: position 20,465 of record DAINPB010000005.1, on the reverse strand, counting down.
GCAATCTCAACCAAACACCTGGCTATCTCTAAGGCAAATGCTCAGATGGTGGCTGTAGTGGCCGTGGCTTCATTCGTAACTGTTTTCTGCCTGGTTGCTTCTAACGCAGTTTGGGGACAAACTCGCTATCAGGCTCGAGTTACCACGCAGAGCGAGAAGGCTAATAAGCAGTTAAAAGACAATCTACAAGCCTTCGGTGACCTGGTGACTTCGTACAAAGCGTTTGACTCAACGGCGACAAATGTTATCGGCGGCACCAGTGCCGGCTCGGATCCGAACTCCGGCGACAACGCCAGGATTATCCTCGACGCCCTGCCGAGCACCTATGACTTCCCGGCGTTAACTTCCAGCATAGAGAAGATTCTGAGCGCCGGTAACTTTGATATCAGTAGCATAACCGGTACTGACGATCAGATTAACCAGCAGAGCAACACTGCCAGCCCCAATCCACAGCCGGTTAGCATACCGTTCTCATTCAGTATTAAAAGCGCCGATTATGCCGGTGTACAGCAACTTATTGGCACGCTCCAGAAGTCTATTCGCCCGATAGCGATCGATTCTATTGACTTGACGGGCGGAGCTAACGACATGATTCTAACGGTCAATGCCCACACCTATTATCAGCCCGGCAAGTCCTTGAACATAACCAAGCAGGTGGTGAAATGAGCGGCATACTTACAATAAGAATGGCAGCTGCCGCAGCACCTAGTCGCTGCGTATCAGGAGATGCATTGTGAAGCAAAAAGATATAGCCCTTATCCTAGTCATCATTTTTATTAGCGGTGTTGTCTCGCTGTTTGCCTCAAAGGCCATCTTCAATTCACCCAAGAATAGCCAGCAGCAAGTTGCTGTCGTGCAGCCGATTTCATCTAGTTTTCAACAGCCGGATACTCACTACTTCAACAACCAGGCAATTGATCCAACCCAGCTGATTACCATTGGTCAGAGCCCCAATGCTGATCCATTTAGCGCCAGTGGCGGCTCACAGTAGCCCCCAAAAAGCTAAGGGAGCAACCGCATGACAGGCAGGCAACTAAGCAGCAGCCCGCACCAGGGAGAACAGCGGCGTTACCTTAGTAGGGGTAAATCGTGAGCGTTCTGTCCGCGGCAACCGAACAGCAGGTTCAAGAGACGCTGGTGTCGAGCGGCATGCTGACGGCCGACAAACTCAATGAAGCCCGCGAAGCCGCTCACAAGAAGAGCGAACCACTCTTCAGCTACCTGGTAAAGAATAATTACATAACTGACGAGCAATTCACTAAGACCAACGCCACCATTACCAAAATGCCCTACGTCAATCTGACGGCAGCCAAAATTGACCCCAAGATACTAGAGCTGCTGCCGCAAGATATTGCTGAGCGTTACATGGCCGTGCCATTGGGTGAAATCCAGCACCGTTTGGTGGTAGCCATGCTTGATGCTGACAATGTGCAGGCAGTCGATTTCTTGAGTAATCGCATCGGACGGCCGCTCAAGGTGTATGTAGCCAGTGAAGCTGGTATTCGTCAGGTTCTCCGTCAGTATGAAGCGCGCCTCGATACCAAAATGAACGCCACGCTGAACGCTGGTCTGGTCGGCTCAGCCGAACAAGCCGAGGTCGAAGAGAACAAAAAGTCAGGCAAAAACGTCAAGACAATCAAGGATCTGGTTGAGGATTCGCCGATCAGTAAGGTGTTATCGGCTGTTTTGGAGTTTGCAGCCCGAAATCGCGCCAGCGACGTACACATTGAACCCATGGAAAAAGAGCTCAAGATACGCTGCCGAGTCGATGGTGTATTGCGCGAAATTATGCGCTTGCCGAAGAACACCGAGCCTGCGCTGATTTCACGCATCAAGATATTGTCTAACCTCAAAATTGACGAACACCGCACACCGCAAGACGGCCAGTTTACCGTTCGCGTTGACGACAAGAATATTGACTTGCGTATTGCGATTGCACCGATTGTCTGGGGCGAGCAAGTGGTCATTCGTCTGCTCGACAAAACGGGAACTTCGCTGAAGCTCGAAGCTATGGGCTATGCTGGCCGGGCACTACGTACCATTCGTCGAGGGTTAGAACAGCCCAACGGCATGATACTGACCAGCGGGCCAACTGGCTCCGGTAAGTCGACTTCGCTGTACGCCTTGCTGCAGGAAATCATCAACGACAGCATCAACATCGTGACGCTCGAAGACCCCGTTGAGTACAAGATGGAAGGTATCAACCAAATTCAGGTTAATCCTGAGGTCGGACTGACATTTGCGACTGGTTTGCGCAGCATTCTTCGTCAGGATCCCGACGTTGTTATGGTTGGTGAGATCCGCGACAAAGAAACGGCTCAATTGGCAGTTCAGGCTGCTTTAACTGGTCACTTGGTCTTCAGCACGCTGCACACCAATAGCGCGGCGGGTATTTTGCCACGTTTGCTGGACATGGGCGTTGAGCCGTTCTTAATCGCCAGCACGGTACATACTGTCATCGGTCAGCGCCTGGTGCGCCGTATTGACGATACCGGTGTGCAAACCTACCAATCGTCACCGCCTGAGGCTGAGGCAATACAGCAAACTATAGGTAATTTACTACCTACCAGTGCCGACCAAGTCGAAGCTGTTTCCAAGGAGCTGGGGTATAAAAGCTTGCCCTTGGCCAACCAAACCGCTTATACTTTAAGCAAGGGCACCGATAGCCCCGACGCGCCGGGCGGATATAGAGGCCGAATGGGTCTATACGAAGTCTTCGAAGTGTCAGAGGCCATACAGGAATTAATTATGAAGCGAGCTACCAGTAACCAAATCCAAAAAGCAGCCCAAGCAGAAGGCATGATCAACATGCGCCAGGACGGCTATCTCAAATGTCTCAATGGGCTGACAACGGTAGCCGAAGTTAACCGCGTGGCAGCTGAGGATATCGCATGAAGCAATTACTGCGCGAATGTGGGCAAACCGGTACGAGTGTATGCTTGAAGTCTGATTATCCGACAGAAGTTACCGCAAATATTTTGAAACAAGCAATAGGTACATAAACCGAGGGAGGGTGGACTATATGCAGGCACAGCCAAGAATCGAGATTTTACTCGACGAAGTCGTCAAGAAAAAAGCTTCTGACCTTCACCTTCAAGTGGGGTTGGCTCCGATGTTGCGTGTCGACGGTGCGTTGCTGCCGGTAACTGGCGCCGACATACTGGACGAAGAGGCGATCGAAGCACTCATCTTTGCCATTCTCGATGACGACCAGAAGCAAATCCTGCTCAAGGACAAGGAATTTGACTTCAGCTTTGCCTACGGTGATCTGGGGCGTTTCCGTGTCAACGCGTTTCATGAACGGGGTAATCTAGCAGCCGCACTGCGTCTTATTCCAAACGAAATTTTGAGCATTGAGCAGCTCGGACTGCCAGCAGTTGTTAATAAATTTGCCGAATATCCCCGCGGCTTGGTGCTGGTCACCGGACCAACCGGGTCGGGCAAGTCCACCTCGCTCGCCGCTCTGGTGCACAAGATTAACAACGAGGAGAGCAAGCACATCATCACCATCGAAGACCCGATTGAGTTTACACACAAGTCGATAAAGTCGGTCATCGTCCAGCGCGAAGTCCACTACGACACCTACTCATTCAGCGCGGCCTTGCGTAGTGCCTTGCGTGAAGACCCCGACGTCGTGCTGATTGGCGAAATGCGTGACCTCGAAACCATCGCCAGCGCCATTACTATTGCTGAAACCGGCCACTTGGTATTCGCCACGCTGCACACCAACAGCGCTGCCCAGAGTGTTGACCGTATGATTGATGTGTTCCCACCGCACCAGCAGCCGCAAATTCGTGCTCAGCTTTCCAATATTCTGATGGCGATCGTTTCGCAGCGTTTGGTACCGTCGATTGGCGGCGGCCGAATTGCGGCAGCCGAAATTCTGGTTGCCACCCCGGCCGTGCGTAACATTATTCGCGAAGGCAAGGCGCATCAGCTGGAAGCAGTTATTCAAACCGGTGCCGAATTCGGTATGCAGTCCATGGACAAGCAATTGGTCACCCTGATTCACGAGGGGAATATCACCTACGATGAGGCTCGCAACTTTGCGGTTGACCTCGATGAATTAGATAGGTTGATGAGGAGCTAGTATGAGCAGTATGTTGCAAGCTTGTGCAATACATGCAAAGGGGAGCCCGTGCCAACTTTCTGCTAGTAATGTTTTACCTACAACTAACTCCGGGAGCACAAGCCAATGCTAACCTTTAGCTATGAAGCGCGTAATGCCAAAACCGGCCAAAAGGTCAAAGCTCAGGTGCAAGCCGACAGCGAGCAGGCAGCCGCCAAAGTTATCCACGATCAAGGTCTGACCCCGCTCAATATTCAGCTGGAAAAAGCTAGTCGCAGCAATCGCTTTCGGCGTATTAGAACCAAGGACAAGGTGCTCTTCAGCCGCCAACTCTCGACCCTGATCAATGCCGGTTTGCCTCTGGTACAAAGCCTGCGCAGCGTGGCTGAGCAGACAACCAATAAACCGCTCCAGGCAGTTATCAGCAAAGTTATTTCCGACGTCGAAGCCGGTACTTCATTCAGTGCCGCTCTGGCAATACATCCCAAGGTCTTCAACCGTGTCTACGTAAGTCTCGTAGCCGCCAGCGAAACGTCCGGTACGCTCGACAAAGGTCTGGAGCGTTTAGCCGACCAGCAAGAGAAGGACGCCGACATTGTCAGCAAAGTTCGCGGTGCTATGATTTATCCCTGCATTGTCTTGCTGGTTATGCTGGTGGTGGTCGGCTTCATGATTATCAAGGTTTTGCCGCAGGTGCAGAGTATTTATGCCGGACTGCCGGGCACATCGTTGCCCTTGGTCACCCGGGCCTTGCTGGCTGTTTCTCACTTCACGACGCATTTTTGGTGGATCGTGCTGGCGCTGCTCGGTCTGTCTATCTTCTTCGGTTCACGTTGGGCTCGAACGCTGGGCGGCCGCTCAGTGATTGACAAAATCAAAATGAAAGCCTGGCCCATCGGCCCGCTATTCATGAAAATGTACATGGCGCGCTTCTCGCGCACCGGCACCACGCTGGTGGCCAGCGGTGTACCGCTGATTCAAGTGCTGGAAATTACCGCCGAAGCCGTCGACAACGTCCATATATCCAAATCATTGCACAACGCCATAGAGAAAGTGAAGGGCGGTAAGGCGCTGTCAGACTCGATTACCGATGACCCGAACTTCCTTGAGCTGGTTCCAAACATGCTCCATATCGGTGAGCAGTCGGGAGCCATGGAAACGATGTTGGCTAAGGTAGCCGACTATTACGAAAAAGAAGTTGATAACGAGATCAAGAGTATCAGCACCATTATTGAGCCGGTCATGATGGTCATTATGGGCATAATGGCCATTACTATTGTAGCCGCTATCTTGCTGCCGATTTATGGTTTGGTCAACCAATCGGGCTTTACGTCTAACATCTAGCCAAGGCTTTTATGCAACGCACCACTGGACGCACCATCAGCAATCCGCACACTGTTCAGCCTATCGGCGCTCAAGACTCTCAAGACGGAGACCATAGAAATGTCCAGTAAGCGATCACTTGTTACGCGAGGCTTCACTATCGTAGAAGTCCTCTTCGTCCTAGCGATTGCCGGCGTTATTTTCATGATCGTTTTTCAGGCGGTGCCGACGCTGCAGCGCAATTCACGCAACAATGTACGCAAGCAGGATGTCCAGGCCATTCTCGGGGCAGTATCGCACTGGGAGCTTAACAATTCAGCCAATCTTCCCAGCAGTCCGGCCAACAACTTTCTTCAGTACACCAATTTGACCTACTACACCAAGAGCACTATTCAGTACAGGAGCACCCCGTCTGTCGGCATTGGCGTGTACACGTACGGGGATGCGGCGGCTGCACCAGTCACAGCCGGGCCGGTAACTTCCATCAATGTTGTCCAGATATACAATTATGAAAAGTGCAGCACCAATAACTCAGGAACATCGACCAGCGCCGGTGCTGGTTACGGGGATGTGGTAGCTTTGTACGCCATTGAATCTGGTCGAAGCGCTACATCAGCCCAGTGCCAGCAATTATAGGGGCGAGCCTGTGTATAAAATGCTTGCTTTTTTATCGAGTAACGCTTATGATCTAACCATAAGCACTAAATAGTAATTCGCAAAGGGGCACTTGCAATGCTTAATAAAGTAAAGAAATCTAACCTAAAAGGCTTCACCATCATCGAAGTCATGATTGTGCTGGCGATTGCCGGCTTGATCCTGCTGATCGTCTTCTTGGCTGTACCAGCCTTGCAACGAAACGCACGTAACACGCAGCGTAAGAGCGACGCCTCGGCGATTGCTTCCGGCATAGCGACATTTGTCAGCAACAATGGTGGTGCATTGCCTACCGCAGTCGGTACGCTCAGTACTGACGCTTCTTCGGAGGTGCTGTTCTGTAGCGGTGCGACGGTTACCAACGTAACATCGAGGCAAACCTCTGCTTTCAGCACTGGTTGTATTAACACCAATACCAACTCAGAATCCGCGAAGCTTGGCTACTTCAAACCGGCCGACAACCACATCTTCCTGACCAACACCGCTGGTGGTGGTATCACGGTAGGTGCATCGACTGCCGTTCCAACGGCAACATTGGTCACCAGCCAGAGTATAACCATTGACCTCGGTTATGGTTGTAACGCCACTAACACCGGCGCGGGCACTACCGCCAACTCACGTAACGCAGCAGTTCTGTACGTTACCGAAGGCAGCGGTAACAGCGGCAGCCTCCAGTGTGTTGAACAGTAAGACTACTTAGTTCACCACCTAAAACAGACTCGGTAACACGAGTCTGTTTTATTTCATGGTACTATGAAGCTTATGATTATTGCGGTGTTAGTGGTAGCTGGACTCTGCCTGGGGAGTTTTGTGAACGCACTCGTTTGGCGACTGCACGAACAAGCTACGCGAAAAGGTACGACCAAATCAGATAAGAAGTACTTAGAGCAGCTATCGATCTCCCGGGGACGCTCCATGTGCCCGCATTGTAAGCACGAGCTGGCCGGCAAGGATTTGATGCCAATAGTCAGCTGGCTGAGCCTGAACGGCAAGTGCCGTTACTGCAAACGAGCCATATCGGCGCAGTATCCGCTTGTCGAAGCGGCAACGGCGACACTCTACGTGGCTTCTTACGTGTGGTGGCCGGTTACATTAGAAGGTGCTCAAACAGCTATATTCGTGCTCTGGTTGGTGCTGCTCGTAGGTTTTATGGCACTTGTAGTCTATGACTTACGCTGGTTGCTGCTGCCAAACCGCATTGTTTACCCGCTGAGCCTCATAGCGGGCGTTCAGGCCGTTATAGCCATCGTGGCTGCCAACAGACCGGCAATAGCACTGCTTAACACTGTACTGGCAGTTCTGGTCGGCGGCGGTATCTTTTATGTGTTGTTTCAAGTCTCGAGCGGCAAATGGATTGGTGGCGGCGATGTTAGACTAGGCTGGTTGTTGGGCCTGATAGTGGCGACACCGGCGCGTAGCCTGTTATGTATCTTCATTGCAGCGCTGGGCGGCAGCCTGATTTCAGTGCCATTATTGCTCAGTGGGCGGCTGAAACGCACCAGTACCATACCATTTGGCCCGTTTTTGATCGGGGGCGCTGCGGTTGTCGTCTTGTTCGGGGCGAGCCTGCTTCAGTGGTACCAGCAAACATTTATCGGACTGTAGCCTGGCCAAATTCAGCCTGCTGCTCGATACCGCTTGTGCTATACTGAAGACAATATGAAAGGTGGCAAGCGACCTCTTGGCTATACTATTATTGAGGTCATGATAGTATTGGCGGTTTCTGGTGTCATGTTTCTGATTGCCACGACGTTTATCAATGGCAAGCAGGAACGGACTATCTTTGCCCAAGGCACTAACGAAATGGCCTCGCGCCTGCAAGATGTCATCGAACAGGTAACCGACGGCCGATACAGCGGTATTCAGCTGAACTGTACATACAATGGCACGACAAGCTTCGGCGGTACTACCGTAGGGCAGGGCACTAACTCAAACTGTGTTTTCTTGGGAAAAATACTGCATTTCTCTGATGCGGGCATCCCCTACAATTACGATACTTTCTCCATTGCCGGTGGTCGGGTCGGGACGGGTAACGTGCCGGTAGTTTCTCTCAGCGGTGTTGGTGGCGCCGACCCCAAGGTTATCCCCGCCTTGATCACCTCGCAAGTCACGCCTTCGCGCTTGCATGTCACCAAAGTAACGGTAACGGATATGAGTGGTAGCGTGGCACAAAGTTTCGCGGTCGGTTTTCTTCAGGGTCAGGGAGCCATTGATACCAGCGGCAGTGTGCCGCTGGGCAGCCTGCAGGACGGCCCACAGACTATCAATATGTACTATGTCAACGGTGTTGTCGGCTCAATGAGTCAGCTTGCAGCTGAGGGTCAGATTGCCGGTGGAGGGAACTTGGTGGCGGCTCAGAAAGTAGATATTTGCCTCACCGATAGCTCTCGTTACGCCGATGTGGTTATAGATACCAAGAACAGCCAGCTTAATGTAAATGTTCAAATGGACGGTACCACGCCATGTCCTTAAGACTACGCAAACTAACCGCAGGCGGCGACACCATCGTCGAAGTCATGATAGTGCTGGCCGTGCTCGGTATGGCTATCGGCATTTCCTACGCCACTGCTAACCGTAGCTTACTAAACGCCCGCCAAGCTCAAGAAAACTCCGAAGCCACCCAGATAGCGCAGTCACAAGTCGAAGCCTTGCGCGCCTTCTCGGGCAATGACCCAACCAGCCCGAATTACATTTATCTAAACAGCTTATTTTGTATCAATACCAGCGGTGTAGCGCCGGTTGTGGCGACTGGATTTACCGGCAGCAATCCGACGAATTATGCAATTTATCCGCTCTCAAGAGCCTGCAACAACGGGCTGTACCATGTATCAATTAACTACGGCGGCTTACCCAATGATACCTTCACCGTTCAGGTTATCTGGGATGACGTACTGGGGCAGGGACAGGATAGCGTAACACTGGTATATAGGGTACATCCATGAGACGGCGTCAACAGGCTACTGATGAGCGCGGCTTCACTATCGTGGAGCTAATGATAGCTACCGCTGTTCTGTCGACGATTCTAGTGGTGGTAACCATTGTTATGATCAGCATCGGCAATCTCTATTACAAAGGTATCACCCAAGCCCGTATTCAGGACGGGGTGCGCAGTATTGCCGATCAAGTTTCCCAAAACCTGGAGTTGTCGGATGGGCCGGTTCCCGACGGCGGAACAAACCCGGCCGTACCGCGTGCCTACTGCATTGGAACAACACGCTACACCTACATAGAGAATATCCAAATCGGCACTAGTTACCCTCACGTGCTCTGGCGAGACACTATAGCGGGTAACGGTGGTACCTGTGCGCCAGCTCAGTTATCGCAGGCGCAGCCGAACAGCGTAACCCAGCCAGGTACTAACGGCGTCGAGCTGATCCCGCCAAGTTCCCGACTGACCGACTTCACTATTGGCACGACATCACCGTACAGTGTCTCTATCGGCGCAGCGTATGGTGCCAACGGTCTATTGAGCGGGACGGGTTTAGGGACGACCTGTCAGGGTAATGTCGGCGATCAGTTTTGTGCAACGGCGGCGCTGAAGACATTGGTAGTGCAGCGCTTGAGTAATTCCTAGGAGTATACTATTTATGGGTATGAATTCACACCAAAACCAGACAACAAACGGGCAACCAGACGAACGCGGTTTTGCCTCGATCGTCATAGCCCTCATCCTTATCATCATCTTGTCACTACTGACCATCGGCTTCGCCCAACTAGCACGCCGCGAGCAGCAGAGCGCTCTCGACAAACAACTGGCTAGCCAAGCGTATTACGCTGCCGAGAGCGGCATTAACGACGCCTATAGTGACATCACGACTATTGATAGCACCACCGGCTTGCCATATATCAATTCAACCAATGCCAGCGCCACAACGTGCATGACAACCAACCCCCCAGCTAAGACGGCCAACCCCGACATTAGTTCAACAACGGGGGTGGTATACTCGTGTTTGCTCGTCGACCTTCAGCCACCTGACATCAAGTACGACAATATTGCCGCCCAGTCCAATCGCTACACCACGTTTTCTACCGATACACCGGCGGCTAGCTTCACTATTCACTGGGGTAGCACAGGGGCGGGCACCGTTTTTCCGGCCAACACGGCGACCGGCTTTTTGCCGCTCGGCACATCGGCTACACCTGGTACCTGGACAGCGAATAAATACCCAGCAGTACTCCAAGTCTCAATAACACCCCTCAACTCTGTAGACCGCAACTCCTTAATTAATAATACGTTCACGGTGTACTTATACCCGGCCTCAAGCGGCCTCAATACCGTCACCTATAGCCCGCTTAGCACGCCAGGTAACAAAGAAGGAGCAGTTGTCCCTGGCAACTGCAGCGTGGCCACTAACGGTGCAGCCTATCCTTGCCAGGTCACCATCAAGGGGCTCAATGGCACCGGCACCGGGCCATACCTCATTCACGTCATCGATTACTACGACGACTCAAACGTTAACATCGATGGCAATAGCAGCAATGCGGGTGCGCCACCCCTACAATTTATTGACGGTCAAGCCCAAATCGACGTCACCGGCAAGGCCAAAGACGTCCTGAAACGCCTCCAAGTCCGCGTCCCGATTCACCCCAACGCTCCAACCCCCAACTATGCCGTAGAAGGACAGAATGTTTGCAAGCGATTCTCGACGTTCCCAACCGGCACCACCCCTGACACGCTTCCAGGCTGCGACCTGAACTAAACGCGGCCGGTTCAGTCAATCAAGACTGCAACAACACCCTAGTCGGCACTTCGGTGAAACCTTTTGTGCACCGTACCCAAGTGCAAATCAGTCACATGCGTATATATCTGCGTTGTCGCGATATTGCTGTGGCCCAGCATGGCCTGCACCGAACGCAAATCAGCGCCATTCATCAGCAAATCAGTCGCAAACGAGTGTCGCAAGGTGTGCGGACTAACATGCTTGGTAATGCCCGCCAACAGCGCCGCCCGCGCCACAATCCGCTGCACGCTCCGCGCCGTCAAACGGTGAAAGTTACCGGATAAATCAACCTGTTTACTGCCACTATAACGCATGAACAACGGCCGGGTGTTATCAGTGCGTTTGGCCAGGTACTGCTCGATCCAGGCAGCCGCTTCAGGGCTAATGAATATCGGCCGATCCTTCTGGCCCTTACCGCGAACCGTAAACTCCAGACGCTTGAGATTAATATGCTCCCGATCAAGCCCAACCAGCTCGCTAACGCGCAGCCCGGAGCTGAAGAGCAGCTCCAGTATCGCCCGGTCACGCAGCCCGCTCAGCGTGCTTATATCGGGCTGGGCAAACAAGCGGGCGAGTTCAGATTCATTCAAGAAAGTAACTTGCTTGCGCTGGGTTCGCGCCAATTCAATTTTGTCAGCCGACAGGGCGGGGATATTACGCTTGGCACAGTATTTAAAGAAACTGCGCAAAGCAATCAAGTGATAATTCTGCGTCGTTTTGCTCAATTCATCAGAGGTGTTAGTTCCCAGGCGGTTGAGCCACAGCCGCCATTTACGAATCAGCTCAACATCAATATCCTTGATCTGAATATCACCCGCGAAGTCGATCAACCGGGTCAAATAATGGTCATAATTCTGGATAGTCTTCTGCGAGCGGTTCTGCTCGATTTCCAAATATTCCAAAAAATCAGTTTTAGCTTTTGCGAATAGCATAACCACATTGTACGACACCAACTCTTAAAAGTACCAGGAGCAAAGTTGTTCTCTAGCTACTTTATGCCTATCCGGATACGGGACTACGCGCTAATCAGCCAATGCGTTTTCTACGGCCATTAACGTATAATTTCCCGCCTCTGTTAGAGATCACCCTATTCTTCGGGCTGATTATGGCATACAACGGTTGGCTTTTGCCGGTTGTAGATTGTCCAGGGCCGAGCACTTCTATACTTTCCTTTTTTGTCGATGGCTGCCTAGGGTATCTTGAAATGTATGAGATACTGCCATCGTATTTATGTACAACATACGTATCGCTTGGCAGGGGAGTCTCGCTTCTTAAATCTCGTGTTGGTATTCTGTCTGCTTGATTTAACCCGTCCAACATCTCCTTGTCGCTCACTACCGTTGCGCTGGTGGCTGCGCCGCCGATATAGTCTGCGGCTCCTGCACTGAGCGATGTATTAACTAATGGCTCTAGCGCGAGGTTGGCATCAGGGGCTGTTTCTAGCTGGTGTGTTTGTCTTTGTTGAACAGAGCTCATTGTTAGATATCAGCATAAGCTTTATGCATTGTCAATATTCTTGCAGAGTCTTATTCTTACAGAAGAACTGACAAAGGAGCAACTCCCTCATAAGCAAGATAGAAGATGGTAAGGAGTGGCCATCTCTGTTAAAATAAAAACAACTAAACAAGGATCCCCATGGAACAAACCCTCATAATCCTCAAACCTGATGCCTTGCAGCGTGGCATAGTCGGCGAAATCATCACCCGTTTCGAACGCGTCGGCCTCAAAGTTGTCGCCGCCAAAATCCTTCAACCCGACGAAGCCCACTACTACGAGCACTATGAGACAATCGGCAAGATGATTTCACGCCGCGGCCAGCAGGCCTTCGACGTCACGCTGGCATTCATGCAAGAAGGCCCGGTTCTGGCCATGGTTCTAGAGGGCGTCGAGGCCATCAGCCAGGTTCGCAAAATGGTCGGCACCACCGAGCCCAAGAGCGCCAATCCCGGCACCATACGCGGCGATTACTCACACATCAGCTTCGATTACGCCAACACGCAGGGTCTTTCCATCCCCAACCTCATCCACGCCTCCGGAGATGCCGCTGACGCTAAACAAGAAATCGCCCACTGGTTCAAACCCGCCGAAATCTTTGCCTACGCCACCGTCCACGACAAATACACCCAAGCTACCAAGAAGAAGTAGCTCTCGCCAGTTTCAAACCAGCGCAGCCGAGCCTCCAGGCCGCACCACGCGCACATTTAAAGATGACGCGCTCCCCAAATCCGTATACAATCTTAAGCATGCTCCAGTAAGGTAACGGATAGGGCAGCGCAAGCCGCCCTTGTACTTTTCACAAACCTGCCCCCATAGTTCAATGGATAAAATAGCTCCGTCCTAAGGAGAAGCTGGTGGTTCGAATCCATCTGGGGGCACCACAATGCTCTGACTCAAATCGTGGAGGTTGGAGTCATGTCCTCTCAGGTATACCAAAAGTTGCGCATCACAACCTCCAAGATTTGAATATTGCCTCTAGGGCACCCACTTGAAACACACGAACATTAATCGTTGTAATCGCTAAGACTTAATGATAATTTAAGATGTGATGTCATTGACATCACAAAGACATCAGCCTATCATTATGGTATGAAAAACATTCAAATCACCGTCCGAAACGTTGATCCGCTTCTGAAGAGACGTATCACCAAACTTGCCAAGCTCAAATCGATGAGCATCAATGATTTCGTGCTCAGCACCCTACAAGATAAAGTGGGCGGTGTAATCCAAAGAGAAACAATAAACTGGCAGAGCTACAGTGGTCTCATGGGTAAAGCCGGTATCAATCAGTCTGTACTCAACGACTTCGAAACAATCGACGAAACAATGTGGAAAGATCAATAAGTGATCGCTGTCGATACGAATGTTATAAGTGCGCTACTTCGGGGTGAGAAGCTTGAACTACCCAGTGAAGAGCTCTACATTCCATACGTCGTGATTGCTGAGCTGCGAGCCGGGATTGCAGCAGGGAATAACCCCGCCAAGAACCAGCCGCTGCTCGAGACTTTTTTTAATGACACGAACGTCACAACCAGCCCTGGGTTGGCGCCTGAGGTAATTCCTTTTTATGTGCAAATCTACGGCTATCTAAGAAAGAATGGTACGCCAATATCTCCAAATGACTTATGGATTGCAGCAGAGTGTATGTATTTGTCGATGCCGCTGCTTACACACGACAAAGATTTTAGTAACGTTCCCCAGATTATACTAGTCGCAAAAAGCTGAACCGAAGAGAACAGCCTAGATACCGTTTCGCCACCACAAGTATATTGACACAGCGGTATAACTTTTGTTATACTTTGGTCATGAAAACGGCAATTTCAATTCCAGACACTGTCTACGAATCTGCCGAGAAGTTGGCGAGTCGCCTCGGGCAATCACGCAGTCAGCTCTACACGAAAGCCTTGAGGAGCTATGTTGAAAAACACCAAGACGAGCAGGTTACAGATAAGCTCAATGATGTATACGGTTCTGTAGAGTCAGCTATGGACACTGGCTTGCTAAAACTTCAAACTCAATCCTTGCCAAATAAAAAATGGTAAGTCGCGGCCAGATATGGCGGGCAGAGCTACCTGACCCTGTTGCCTCAGAACCAGGCTTTAAACGACCCGTAATCATAATTCAAGCGGATGCTTTTAACAAGAGTCGTATTGATACAGTAGTAGTCGTTGCAATAACGTCCAACCTTAGACTTGTAGAGGCGCCGGGTAATGTACGATTATCAAAAGGTAAATCGGGGCTAAACAAGGAATCGGTTGCCAATGTTTCACAAATAATTACCCTCGATAAGGCATTTCTGACTGAAGAAGTCAGCAAACTCGACAGATTAACCATGCAGCAAATTGATGAGGGCATACAACTAGTTTTGGGCGTGTAGTCCAACGGGTAAGCTGGAGCTAAGATGCTGTTTTGCCGGCTCAATCTCTCTGGATATGTTAACAACTACTTTGCAGTAGTCTGTACGGAGTATTTCAACTGGATAACACCAGGTTTAGCACTTTAGCTTTTGAAGGCTACCTTCCAGGGAATTATAAAATTGGACATTAATAAGCTATATGGTATGATTTGTGCAATGAAAAGTCCGGAAGTATATATAGGTGTTAGTCCTGCTCGTGAACTCCTTGAAGAGACGGAGCGAGCCATACCAAGAGATGAGATGGCGTACAGGCAGCAATGGGCTGTCACTGCTGCCGAAATGGTGCTATCTGCAGCCGGGATTGCCTTCGAAACGCGGGCTCCCTCACGCAACAAGAGAAACAGCATAGGCGTTTCTGGCTACCACGCCTATGAGGTACGTAAGTCTAACCCTATTCTTATGGGTGAGCTAGACGAAAAAGGTTGGGACGGCAGCACGCATCGGTTTGTACGGGTTGATACGCGGAGCTATCGAGACTTCGACCGAAGACTGCCTTTTGTACCGCATTACTTACTGGGTGAGCAAGCCTTTAGCAACGAACCGCGCTACATCGGTGGTTCAATCGCAATCGTAGAATTGACGGGCACCGAAGACCGCCCACCCGTTTATGTAGATAGAGGCGGTGACGTCTACTACAAGGGCGCTTATACGAGCATTCCGGCCTACGGCAGCAAGATTCACCCATCAAGTGTGTTTGAGATGGAAAGCCTCGAAGCTTTTACCCCAAGCATACGCTCAATCGCCGAAATCCAAGGCCTGACCCTCCCGCCCCAGTAATAGTATGAAAAGTTCTCTCCCGACAGAACAATTAACAGAGGCCGACCGACAGCTCGTACAAGCCGCACACGACTTAGCAGACTTAGAACGCCCGTTTCCTGACCGCCACCGTATCGCAACTGCGTTCTTAACAGAGAGCGGCGAAACTTTTCTAGGAGTTTGTGTTCAGGCAGAATACGTGAAGCCAACGGGTGTTTGCGCAGAGCGTATAGCCCTCGGTCAATGGGCGACCGCAGCATGCTCGTCGCCTGTCATAACAATTGCTTCTGTGCGCAAGCCCCGGGCGGTTGAAGAAGACCAGGCTACGAAGCTCGCGGTGTCCTGTGGTATCTGTAGAGAAATACTTACTGACTATTTTCCTGAAGCACGTATGGTTGTTTTGGGTGATGACGGAGAGATGATTAAGTATCGGATTACCGATACACTTCCCCTGAAATACACAAGTGTCACAAGAGAGAGCTAGCACCAGCCGCTTACTAGGCTAAACGAAATAGTATGAGTAACCGTGCATAAGATAGAAACCCCTCAATCTGGCGACAAACCCGTGTTGCTCTTGGACGTTGACGGTGTTTTCTTGGTGAGCCCGGAGATGTTGGCGCCGGACTATAAGCCGCAAGTTTGTCCGGAGGGCTTCAGGCTCAGACCGAACACGGATAACCCCTATATCTTCTATAACCCTGATCACGGTGCATGGATGCGGAGCTTGCTCGTCGAAGCGGACACCTATTATCTGACCAGTCTTGGCCCAGAGGCTTATGAGGAGGTCGGGGATCACTTAGGCCTTCCGCGGTTTGCCTGGGTGAACTACTGGGCTTTCCCGAATACCGAAGCGGTCGGTGAGCGCGTGACTGCCGTTACGGCGATTTTCCCCGGTAGAGCAGTGGTTTGGGTCGATGACGAACACAAGCCAGCTGCCTACGCCTGGGCCGAAGAACGTACTGCTAACGGCACGCCAACACTGTTGATTCAACCCGAATCAGAGCAGGGCTTACAGTACGAGCATGTAGTGCAGGCCAAGGCCTGGCTCGGGCAGCTAACCGTTCGCTGAGCGGCTGATACCCGGCAACGGTAAGCGTACCAGCGTTTTCCTGTTAAAATAAGACCATGGCAAAAGCACAAGCCAAACAAAAACCCGATAAATACTTCGAAGACCAGTTCGACGACGAAGAAGTGCTGTTCGTCTTCCACAAACACCCCGTTGTTATGCGTAAGGGCCTGGTGCTCGGCCTGCTCGGGCCGATGCTTGGCATAATTCCGGCCGCCATCAAGCCCGATCTGGGGTTTGGCATCTTCTTCGGCGGCCTGCTGGTGGGCTGTCTGCTGGGTCTGATCATCTTCGCTCCGAGCTGGATTGGCTGGCATTTCAGCGTGTTTATCGTGACCGATCAGCGCTTCATTCAGATTACGCAGAAGGGCTTGTTCCATCGGGCGGTGGCTGATTTAGGGCTCAGTCAGATCCAGTCGGTCAACTACGAGGTTTCGGGTCTGCAGGAAACGCTGCTGGGATTTGGTACAATAAAGATGCAAACATATGTGGGGGATCTGGTGATTCACGATGTGCATCACCCGGCCAGAATTCAGAAACAGCTCCTCAGTATTTTGCGCGACGAAGGAATTAACGCCAACGCCTATCCGACGGGAAGCGCTCAGAAATCAAATCAAGTAGATGAAGAAACCGAAATTATCGAAGCGGCTGAAGAAGCCTAAACGCCTGCCGCAGGCTATTCCACGCCCCAAGCTACTCAAGCGAGCCAAGGCGACAGAGGAGCGCGTCAGTGAGGCGCTCAGCACCGTGCCGCGGATTACCAATGAGACCGTCGGTGAACACCGCGAAGAAGTCCTCTCCAGCGCCCGCAAATATATTTATCCGCTGCAACACTCCAAGCACCACGTGGTGCGAACTTCAATTATGCTGCTGGTTCTGGTTGTCGTCGGTTTCGTCGGCGTCTGCAGCCTGCAGCTCTACAAACTTCAGAGTACTTCGGGCTTCATATATGATGTGACGCGTGTGCTGCCATTCCCGGTCGCCAAGGCCGGCAAAACCTGGGTTGGTTACGAATCCTATCTGTTCGAACTGCGCCGTAACATGCACTATTATCAAACACAGCAACAGGTTAATTTCTCGACCAAAGATGGCAAGGCACAACTGACCCGCCTCAAGCAACAAGCTCTGGCTCAAGTTGTTGGAGATGCGTACGTCAAACAACTGGCCGCTCAGCACGGGGTGACGGTGAGCAATCAAGCGGTTGATAACCAAGTGGCGCTAGTGCGCAGCGAAAACCGGCTCGGCAGTAGCAACCGTGAATTCCGAACAGTGCTCAGCGAATTCTGGGGCTGGAATGAGACTGACTTCAAACGCGAGCTCAAACAGCAACTCCTGCAGCAAGCAGTAGTAGCTAAGCTTGATACGCCTACGACGGCGCGAGCCGAGGCTGCACTCAAGCAGCTGCAGGGCGGGGCAGTATTCGCTACCCTAGCATCCCAAGTCTCCGATGACACTAACACCAAGGCCAACGGCGGCCAGTACACCACGGCAATCGCCGCCAATGACCCCAATCTGGCACCAGCGATCACCGAGGCTTTGCTGAAGCTCAAGCCCGGGCAAACCTCCGGTATCGTTAACAGTGGCTACACGCTGGAGATTCTCAAGATCACCGATGTTAGCGGCAGCACCGTTCACGCCGCGCACATCCAGTTCACCTTCCAGCTCATCAACACCTACACCAAACCGCTGCACGCCAAAGAACCAGTGCACGAATATATCAAGATCAAGTCCTGAGCCTGGCGCTATCTAATCTAGTCTGGTTTGGACAAATCTAAGGCATTGCTGATGCCTGCGTGTCAAAACTTCCGCAGAGTGTTTGCTTTTTCCCCCTGGAATTGCTATTATTACCCCTGTCTTTCGATTGTGAATCACGAACGTCTGCGTAGGGCGTGTCGCTTGGATCGACGCAAGATAGTCAGGTGCCTTTTGGCGATTTGTGGCTGGCGCGCGAAGTTTTACTGCTCTCAAGCAAGACACTTCGTTCGTGGCTACAAAATATGCCACCGGCATATTTTGGGCTCGTAGTGAAGTGGTTATCACGCCTCCCTGTCACGGAGGAGATCGCCGGTTCAAATCCGGTCGAGCCCGCCAAAGAAAATGACTCAGCCTCGGCTGGGTCTTTTTCTTTGGGCGAGTTTCAACTCGCGATTGGAACCGGCATAGCCCGTAGGGCGCCGGGTCGTGAAGCGAGGACGCGCGCAGGTGCTTGCACCGAGCACGCCGGAGTGGAGCAGGGCGAAGCCCGCTAATCCGGTCGAGCCCGCCACGAAAAATGGTCACCTTTTGGTGGCCTTTTTTCGTGCCTGCTCAACTGGATTATTCGAACGTTCGTCGTATGTGAGCGAAGCGAACGGAGAAGCGACGAGCCACAGGCGAGGGAAGCGCTATCCGGTCGAGCCCGCCATTAAATTTACATCTGATATTATGTAAGTTGTGCAACTGATTAGATACGTGAATGAAGATTGTTAAGGTCGACGAGACCTATCAAAAAGGCTATGAATATAGCTTGACCTATCCTGAAGGTCAGACTTTTCATCACGAATTTAAGCCCGAGCTCACACCTAAACAAATGCTTCAACTCGGAATCTTTGGAGGTAACTATTTCAATGAAATACCTAGCGAATTCCCCGTTGATTGGTTTCGGGGCGTAGAGTTATCGCCTGGCGGGGCAGAGCCTGAACTTAACTTCTTTCACGTTAACGCTAGCCAACCTTTGTCAGTGTGGCAGAAAAAGGGATGGATTTACTTTGAAGATCCGAAAGGTTGGTTTCTATGGTATTGTCGCTATTATCGGGGTCGTCGTATCCCCGAAGAGGACCAGCGCCAGATCAAACGCTGGAAGGCTATGCGGCGGCACGTTAAACAATTGCAAAAGAGCTGCAAGCCAAGGGATTTAGGGTGCCACCCCAGGCAACGCCAAGCCCTGCTTCACTGGGCGTACGACTCACGTAAGATATAATCTGAGTTCACGTGGTGGTTCCAGACCTGCGCAGCTACGGCCCGCCAAGCATAAGCACTTTGCAAAAGTACTATTTTAGACTCACATAATGCTATAGTGTGGTTCAATGGCAGAAATATTATTCAGGCAGCGTGGCGGGGGTCAACTAGGCGAATTATTGCCTTTTTATGTTAAAACCGCTAATGGCGCCACATGGCCATTTTGTCGTCTTGTAATGACTGAAGCTGATATAACTTTCTCATTTATTCGTCAGCAAAGAACCCTCCGTTATACTGACTTATCAGCAATAAGAATTTCAAGATGGGGTTATATTCAATTTATAACTAATGAACCATCGCTTAACTTTGCGTTTAGTAGCTTTGGTTTAATAAAAATTACCTCCATATTAAAGAGCAAAAACATAGCAATTGACCCAAAAGAATTAAAGAAGTTAAAAACAGCTGTACTGACTGTGGTGGCACAAGTAATCTTTGCTGTCGTTGTGCTTGCTTTTGTAGTATCAAGGATTATTTAATCTTTCTGTATCGTAGCTAATAATTTGTTGCTGTACAGAGATAATAGTTCCAGACCTGCACAGCCACGGCTCGCCGAAGAAAAGGACTCAACCCCGGCTGGGTCTTTTTCTTTGGGCGAGTTTCAGCTCGCGATTGGAACCGGCATAGCCCGTAGGGCGAAGCCCGCCGATTGACCAGAACAGTATAATGTGACAGAATTATCTCAATAAGTTATTGGGAGTGGTTATGGAAAGCAGTTTTGAGAAAACAATACGGGTACTGGCGCTTACGGCAGCTTTTCTTGCCAGTAGTGGCAGGGTCGCCCTTGCTGCTGCCAACTTGCCAGAGCCCAGTGTAGTACAACTGGCTCGTGATATAGATAGGCTAAAAACAAAGCCAGGTAAGACACCAAATACCGCCTCTCTTACTAAGAACCTGGCTCATGGCCAGCAGGGTATTATTATGCTTGGCTCATCGGCTGTACGACATGGCAAGCCGGCACCAAATGCG
>DAINPB010000004.1:13934-100893 GCA_036743655.1 Candidatus Saccharimonadota bacterium | reverse complement strand
TTTCTTCGAGTACTAGTTATCAGCTCAATAACTATAGTGTTGGTTCGGGTGGCACGAATAGCGCCGCATCTCCGAGTTACAATCTCCAAGCGAGCACTGGAGATCTGAATGGAGATGCGACGACGGGTGGTACGCATAACGCCAATCCGGGCAGCATTCAGGCGGAGCAAGCCAATGTCCCGCCAGCACCTACCTTAAGTAACAATGGCGGCGTATATTTCAACCAGTTGAATTTCGTGCTTAGCGTGACTGGTGACCCGAGCGATACTACCTATTCGGTAGCTGTTTCGACGACGAGCAACTTTACTTCGACCAGCTATGTGCAGGCCGATGGTACGCTCGGCGGTACGCCGGTCTATCAGACGTATGCTGCCTGGGGCGGGGCTACCGGTACGTTGGCTGTCGGTCTAACTCCCAGCACCGCCTACTGGTTTAAGGCGAATGCTATCCAGGGTAAATTTACGGCTTCGGCGTACGGGCCTTCGGCTACGGTTTCGACAGGTGTGGCGCCGGCGTTATCGTTTTCGCTGAGTCCGAGCACCATGAATATGGGCAGTTTGCTGACGAATAGTATAGTGACCAGTCCGTCGAGCATCTCCTTAACCTTTGCCACCAACGCCACAAACGGCGGCACCATCTACATGGCTGGTCAGAACACCGGACTGGTTAGCCCCAGCAGCGGCAATTACAATATCAATGTTACCCCGCCAAGCGGTGACCTATCTTCTCTGAGCGAGGGTTTCGGCTTGCAGGGACTGACCGCCAGCTCGCCGTTGACCATTCAGTCTCCATATAATGGTACGGCTAATGTTGTCGGAGCCGTGTATACGACCTTTCAGCCGGTTTTTGCCTCGCCGTCATCAGTGGTTGGCGGTACGGCAACGGCTAACTTGATGGCCAAGTCATCGGTTTCTACGCCGAGCGCTACGGATTATCAAGATACTTTGACGTTTGTGGCGTCGGCTTCCTACTAGAGAGCTTAAGGAAACATTAAAAAAGATTTGACATATACGCTAATGCTAATTATTCTAAGTGTAAGATAAACCTAAGTTAGCGAGAGCGACTCTATGAAACAAAGACCGAGAATCAAGAAGACCGGGCTCGCATTACTAGCATTGCTTTTACTGGCGGCTAACATTTCGCCAGCGCTTCCCCGCGCTTCGGCAGGAACCTTGACTAACTCTTACATAGAGCTTAACCGCATGGCTGCGGGCGCAACTACCAGCTTCCGGTTGGTTTTCAAGACCGTGGGATCCGGAGCTACCACCGTTGCTGTTAACTTCAACGGTGCCGATACTACTACCTGGACTGGCTCATCCGGTGTGGTGAATACCACTCAACCCGTCTCTTCAGCCTCATGTGCGGCTGCTACCGGTGCTACTGCCTTACCTGGCGGATCGCTGCTTGCGTCCGGCACAGGAAGCACCGTTACCATCACTGGTGTTACTGCCCTATCGGCTACCACCGCTTACTGTGTGGACTTGACCAGCGCCACCGCCGTAACAGATGCTACGGCCAATGAATATCACCCGACGATTACCGCTGGCTCCGACTCAACCACCGTTGCTGTCCGTACAGTGAGTAACGACCAGATCGTGGTCAGCGCTACAGTACCACCGACCTTCAACTTCGCTATCACTGGCGGCAACACTGACTCCTTCACCGCTAACCTGAACCCTGGCGCCGTCGGTGTTACGAGCGGTAAGACCTTCACCGTCAACACCAATGCCAAGAACGGCTGGTTCGCGTGGGCTTCAGATAGCAGTACCGGCCTGACGTCGGCCTCGGCTTCGCATACCATCGCTTCTACGACGCCTGGATCGGGTGCCACACTGAGCAGCGGTACTGAAGGCTATGTGCTCGGCGTGACCAGCCTGAGCCAAGGCACCGGTGGCGGTACCGAATCCGCAGTTGCAGCCTACAGCTCTAACGGTACGAGTACCGGTAGCGGCTTAGACGCCACCCTACGGCAAATTGTTTCGTCCAATGGTACTGCCAACACGGCTACCTTTACCCTCAAGGAACTAGCTGCCATTAGCCCCGTTACTCAACCAGGTACTGATTACACCGATACTATTACGGTTATTGGCGCCGGTTACTTCTAGGCTATAATAGGGCGCATGAAACGTTTCCCTAGCGGGTGGAGGCTGGTTCTTGCTAGCATTGTTTGCCTGTTGCTTGGCGGCCTCAGCGTCCCGGCCTTTGCGGCTAGACCCTCTAGCGCGACTACCAATACCGGCACGGGCGGCTTCAATATTACCACCTCGCCACTACCGGTGCAGCTGAGCACTACGCCGGGAGGTGTGGTGAACACCAGCCTCCGGGTAGAAAACAGCGGCACAGCCCCTGTTAAGATCAAGGTCAGCTTGCTGAAGTTCAAAGCCGCCAGCGACGATGGACGGCCGCTACTACTGAAGCGCCAACCGGGGGACACATTCTTCGATTGGGTGACGTTCTCGAAAGACGACTTCGTCGCTCAGCCAGGCGTCTGGAATGACATCGCCATGACCATTAACCCGCCCAAACAGGCGGCGTTCGGCTATTACTATGCAGTCGTGTTTAGCCAGGACACCGGTGGCCAGACACCCACAGCGCCAAATACCAGCCAGCTCAACGGCGCAACTGCTACTTTGATCCTGCTGAACGTCCAAGCTCCCGGCGAGAAACGGCAGCTCACGGTCACCTCCTTCAAGTCCAGCCGAGGGTTGTATGAGTACCTGCCGGCGACATTCAGTGTCACTGTGCATAACGGCGGCAACATTTACACCGCGCCAACGGGTAATATCTTTATCAGCCGCGATCATGTCCACGATATCGCTGTTTTGAACGTCAACAGTGGGGGCGGTAATATTTTACCCAAATCCAATCGCATCTTTCAGGCGACGTGGAGCGATGGCTTCCCTGTCTTTGCTACCAAACGCGATCATGGCCAGATCATTTCTGACAATCAGGGCAAGCCGATTGAGCAGCTGCAATGGAACTCGAATCGTGTTGGAAAATTCCGTTTCGGTCACTACTATGCTCACTTATTACTGGTCTACGATAACGGCACCCGTGATGTGCCGATCAATGCCGAAGTAGGTTTCTGGGTGCTGCCATGGAAAATTCTGCCGCTCATCCTAGGACTGCTCATACTGCTCGTGGTTGGTCTTTTCTCCTCCGGACGCGTCATACTGCACACCATGCGTAAATCACGCAGAAAGCGGTAGCTCTATGTCTTGGCAAAAACTTGCTAAGCATTCCAGGCTAGTACTGCTCACGCTGAGCCTCAGCCTACTTATCGGGCTGGCTGGCTCCAAAACGGTCGGAGCCGCCCCCGCAATATCGATAAAAGGCATCACGCTCAGCCCGGCCATCGCAAACGTCGACTTGCAAAAAGGCCAGACCGTGGCAAACTTCAACGTCATGGTCACCAATAACACCCAAAACGACCTGGTTTTACATGTCTCGTCGGTGGATTTCAAGTCACTTAATAATAGCGGCGGCCTGGCGTTCATCACCAGTAAACCCACGGGAGCAGCCTACAAGTATGGCCTGACCTCCTGGCTAAATACCGGCACCAAAACCGTCGAGCTGAAGGCGCATCAACTCAAACCCGTCACGATTACTGTTGAGAACCGAACTGACCTGTCGCCCGGGGGTCATTATGCTGCAGTTCTGTTCATGGTGGCTAATGGCGGCAAAGGCGCAAACACCCGCGTCAACCTCAATCAGGTAGTCTCAACGCTGGTATTCGTCAGGAAAATTGACGGCGAACGCTACGGCATCAGCTTGGAGCAGCCATCACTGCCCACCAGCTGGCTGCACGCGCCGACAAATATCGATCTGTTTTTCAAGAATACCGGCAATATCCAGGAGATTCCACGCGGACTGGTGACTATTACTTCACCGCTGTCTCACGAAGTCTCGCGGGCAGTAATCAACACTAATTCCAGCTTGGTGCTGCCGGACAGTGCTCGTCTGAACCGGGTGGCTTTATTCGCTACGGGCCACACCTGGCTGCCGGGGGTGTATCGCGTACACATTGACTATCGTTATGATGGTGCGCCTACCTACCAATCTTATGACGGCACATTCTTCTACGCGGGGCTGCCTTCTGTAGCTGTTAGTCTTGGCGGCTTGTTTGTGGTGGTGTACGTCGTGCGCCAGCTGCACCGTCTCTACCGTAAGGCGAAACGTAGGCACCAGCAATCATAGCCAGGTGTCTCGCAACTGGCACGGTTTGATTGAAGCCCTTGCCTAGTTTGCTGCGTCACGATGCTTCAGGGGCCCTTTAACAAGAAACTTATGCTATAATAGCCAAGAGTTCCGACACCTAAACACAAAGAGTTACCGCTATCAAAAAGCCCGCAAAAACTCGCGCCCGCCCAGCGACCAAAAGAGCTACCAAAACCCGCCGTAGTACCAAGGCCCGGCCGCTGCACAAGCGCATCTTTCTCCACCCGCTCAGTATCATGTTGCTGCTCTGCGCCGGTGTTTTATTGGCAGGTCTTACGTACCGGAGTGCAGCTGACTCCTACGATGTAAATGCCATAGTTGCGGCCGCCTTGCCGACCTCGCCAGCCGTTATTACCGATCCTGTTGATCAGACTCATTTCACCACAACACCGATTACGGTGACAGGTAGCTGTCAGCAGAACAGCTACGTCAAACTGGATCGTAACGGGGTCTTCAGCGGCTCGGCTGTCTGCGGCTCCGGCCAAACCTCATTTCAGATAACAACTGACCTATCACCCGGGAGCAATACGTTATTGCCGCAAATTTATAATCTAACAGATCAAGCCGGGCCTCCTTCTACCCCGATAACAGTGTGGTACGACCAGCCGGCGCAGCCGCCGGCGCCCGTCCCGAGTGCGCCGCCAACTGGACTACAGGTTACCTTCCAGGATAATGCGCCCTTCCATCAGAATGTCGTTGCCTACGTCAGTCCCTACGTCACCGAGCGAGGAACAGCACCTCCTTACTCGCACATTGTCGTCACCTTCCACTCAGCACCAGTCACCTGCATCACCGATGCCGACGGCAATGGCAATTGGAGCTGTACGCTCGACCAGGCGCTGCCCGAGGGTTCGCATACGGTCAATGTGACCGCTACGACGCCGCAGGGTGTGGTGCTGACGCTGCCGGGCTTCCATGTGTATGTTTTGGCTGCTCGTAAGCCTTTGCAGGTGCCGCGAGTCATAGCGCCATTTCTGATTGCAGCTGATTTTCACTACCACTCGTATGTGTCCGGCAAGCCCTTTACGCTTAGCTTGGGTCTTGCCGGCGGCAAGCGTCCGTACGCGGTAACGATCGAGTGGGGCGACGGTACGCAATCTATTATCGCCCGCGACAATAGCTCAAGTTTTTCAGCCAAACACACCTATATTTTGTCCGGCCGGAACCAGCGGATATATTTAGTTAAGGTTAAAGTGGTGGACGGCAATGGTGCGACCACCTTTCTGGAGATAGCCGAGCCGGTGCATATATCTGGGGCGTTGGTGAACGGGGCTCCCATTGTAAGCGGAACTGGCAGTAACGGTAATTCGCCGTCCTCATGGCGACAATGGCTGGCATTTGCTTGGCCGACCTACGGCGTAGTGCTGCTTATGGTTTTCTGTTTTTGGCTCGGGGAGCGGCAAGAGTACCACACGCTCTTTACTCGTAAGCCGAAGCGGCGTCGGCACGCCTAAGATGGGTTGAAGACGGGCATATTCTCGCTGCTTTTTTAAAGAGAGCAGGATGGCTGAGTGGGTAATTTTTGCAAGGATTACAGACGCCTCGTTGCTTGTGCGGGCCATAGGTTACCAAACGATATAATTATTTTAGCCAGGCCTTAATTTGTGCGGCTAGCGCCACATTTACCGATGTGACAAATAGTTACATTACTTAACTAATGACACGGTCTGCGTCAGGGGGTGTCGAGGCTTAAAGCGTAAGAATTTTGTGCTAAGGGGTGAAGCTACTTAACTGAAATCAAGTATATTTTACTACATATTATTTACATCTAGTATAGCGACAGTATTTTGGTGGGTTGACCACTGTATTAAATAAGATTTTTTGGCCGTTTTTCAGTCATAATATTGACGACAATGCGAAAAAACTTACAGTGCCCGCTTGACACACCCCCTACCATGGGCAGTAGCATAAATACACCAAAGCACGACGTAAATGTGCGGTGAGGGAGGGAGCATGGGGATGACGAATAAATTCAAAATTGCAACCTGGCATTCGGGCTCAGCAAATGCTCATGTCGCAAAGGATGCTACCAGCTCCTCGCTCTTGCGCCGTCGCTCCAAACTGGAACTAGCCGGCGCTTTTTTATTGGTAACTGTGCTTGCGGCTGCTACTTCAGGTGTCCGCATGAGTGAAGCTAGCGGAGGCAACACCGGCAACTCCCCCACCAAACCTGTGAATCTACAGGTTAGTCAGACCGATACTTCAACACCGCCAACAACTGATGCTCAAGATACTGTCGGCGCCAATACCGACGTAGCTGCCAATCAGACGACCACAAACGATACCGGTACCACAACCCAAGTGACCGTTAATGGCCAATCCATGCCTGTGCCTGCCAATGGCTCCACTCAGAGTACCGTCACAAGCTCGGGTCAGCAGACCACTGTGCAGATTTCGAACAACCAGACCAATACCGGCAACGCTTCCAGCCGTGAGTCTACCCATACCAACGTACATATTTCAAGCAGAACCGTCGATCAGGAGGATAGCACTACGCACTAGCCGCTTTCCTTTTGGTCGATCGACTTCAGAACGCCGTAACAGCAGCTTTCTGAAGTCGGGTGATCAAGCCCGGGAACTATTAATAAATCATTATCAACCTAAGGGAGGTACGATATGAAAAAACAACTAATCCGTGCCGCTGCTACTACCGTGTTAGGCCTCAGCCTTACTACCGGTTTCGCAGCTGCTGACATTAGTGGGACTGGTCCCAGCTCACACAACAGTGTGAAGTCACACACCAGCAACAGTGTGCACGTAACTAACACCAACAACTTAGGTGTTACTAACCGCAACAGCCAGGACGCCGAGAGCGGCTCTGCGTCTGCTAAGCACAACACCACTGCCGGTGACGCCACTTCTGGTGACGCTAGCAACAGCAACGACTTCAGCGCTTCAGCTACAGTCGACAACTCGGGTACTGGTTCCGGTAACTGGAGTTCTAACTCAAGCGATCCTACTGACCTCGGTAGCATCAGCAACACCGGCCCTAACTCAAACAACACGATCAGCTCAACCACATCAAACAAGGTGAGCGTCAAAAACACTAACAACCTGACCGTTAGCAACAGCAACTGTCAGACTGCTAGTACTGGTAACGCCAAGGTAAGCGACAACACCACCGGTGGTTCAGCCACTAGCGGTAACGCTTCCAACAGCGCTAGCAGCTCGGTTGACTTCAGCGTTTCTAACTAGTAATTTAGTTAGCAAACCAAGGAGTACCTACCTACCGTCTATGCGGGGGAGGAAAATCTTCAACAGATTTTCCTCCCCGGTAGCGGGAACCATTTATTGATGCGCACAGTGACAGCGGCAGAAGAGGAGATACTATGCTGAGAATTATTCCAGATTTAAAACGCGGATTAGCAGGCGCTCTAGCGGTATTGCTAACGACTTCTACCCTGCTCACGCCAGCGGCAGTCTTTGCTGATACCAGCCAGACTTGTACGCCTCCGTCCAGCACGCAAGCTGGTGTTCACAAGCCAGTTGGTGCCGACGCTAATACCTATACTTATAACTGCACTACCGGCCTCTGGGAGAACGCTCACTACAGCTATGACCCGGCAACCGGCCTGGTGACGGCCAAGGATCCAGTAATTTACACTTATAACGCAACAACGGGTGGGTACGATTACACAACTTGGGTATACGACGCACCGAGCGATACCTACGTCCCTGTTACTAGCTCAGCAGTGCAGCCACCCGCTGGCGCCACGGTCGTAGGCGCACCAGCCCCGAGCACTTCCAGCCCGGGCTCTAGCTCTATCAGCAATACCGGCCCAGGCTCCAATAACACCATCACGGGTAATGGTGGCCTCGGCGGCTCCATTGACAATACAGGGCCTGATTCTAACAACACTATCAACGGTAGCAACACGAATACTTTTAACGGCACCGATACCACCAATGCCCTAATCAACAATCTGCTGCTCGGCCAGGCCAGCACCGGTAATGCCATGGTGCTTGGCAACACCACCGGCGGAAACGCCACCAGCGGCAACGCTCAAGATATTGCCACAGCCGTTAACATGCTGCAATCCTCCAGTAACGCGCTGAGCGGCGGCGCGGTAACATTCGTAGCGAATATTGATGGCGACGTCAATGGCGATTTGCTCCTCGACCCGGCCACGCTGGGTACTGTTCAGCCTTCGGCTGCCCCTGCTCTCGGTAATAATAATCTGACAATTAATAACCAGACCAACGCTACCATCAATAACAACATCAACCTGGCGGCTAACAGTGGTGACGCAACAGTGGCCAACAACACCACCGGCGGCAACGCCACCAGCGGCAGTGCCCAGGCTATAGCCAATGTCGTCAACCTCATAAACTCCGCAGTCAGCAGCGGGCACTCCTTCCTCGGTGTCATAAATATTAACGGTAACCTCAACGGTGATATTCTAGTGCCGCCTAACCTTATTGACCAGTTGATTGCCAGCAATGTCCCGACACTCACCATCAGCAACACCGGTCCCAACTCCAACAACGCCATACAAACGAATAACAACTCCAACACCACCACGGTCACCAACACTAATAACCAAGGCATTACCAACAATGTAAACGGCACAGCCACCAGCGGCCAGGCTACGGTTTCCGGTAATACCACCGTTGGAAACGCCACCAGCGGCAGCGCTGCAACCAACATCACCGCCTTCAATCTCACCGGTAGCAACGTGATCGGCGCCAACGACATGCTCGTCTTTGTTAACGTACTAGGAACGTGGGTTGGCATGATCGTCAATGCTCCTGCAGGTGCTACGGCCGCAGAACTGGGCGGCGGTATTACTACCAATGCGCCAAACGGCAGCAACAATAACACCACCGTCAACAACACCACAAATGACCAGATCAACAACAACATCACCACCAGTGCTACCAGTGGTAACGCTGATGTCAGCAACAACACCAATGGCGGCAATGCCACCAGCGGTAACGCCAAGAACGCCGTCAACCTCTTGAATGTCGAGAATAGCAACCTGTCGCTATCGGGCTGGTTCGGCATCCTGTTCATCAATGTCTTCGGCAACTGGAACGGCAGCTTCGGCGTTAACACTGCGGCGGGCGACGCTCCAGCAGGCGGTGCTGCGGGTGCTGGTTCATCCTCTGACACTGCCACAATACCGGCTACCATCCAGGCTTTCCGCTTTGTACCGCGTACCTCCTCAACGGCTGCCTCAGGCGGCACGAGTGGCGGTGGCTTCTCCACTGCTGGCACTGGCACAGTTGCTAGTTCGGTCTTGGCTTCTCACAACGTGAAGTTAAGTAAGAACGGTGCACCCAGCCCACAACTGCAAACTGCCCACAGCAGCTACCTGCTACCGCTTACCGGCATCGTCTTATTCGCACTCTACGCTATCGGTGACGCTATTCACACGCGTCGGCAATCTCACACCAAAACAGCAAGCGCCAAGTCGTAAACAGCTCAACGTCTTAAAAGCCGGTCACCCTAGAGCCTCTAAACCTTTAAGGTAGTTGCAGGGCTGCCCTGGTAGAAACTAATATCGTCCGCCAGTACAAAGCGTTCCAGAATCCACCAACGTTATGATTACACGTCCCTGTTAATAAGGCGGCGCATGACGCTCTGTAACGCCCTAGAGTTAAAGTGCTTATGTATATACTATAATTTACCTATTGTCATATTTATGTATATGATATATAACTAATACATAGCAAGTAATATGAGGGGTACTAACGTGAAGAAATTCATACAAATTTTATCAGCAACAGTGGTGGGAATGAGCATGATGGTGGGCGTCGCGGCAGCTGATGCTGTCAGCAACTGTCCAACTGGAACAATCGAAAACACCGGCCCAGACTCCGACAATAGTATCACGTGTGAGACCACTACGGATACACGCGTAACCTGCGTAAACAACATCTACGTGGTTGGTGAAAACGGTCAGCAAGCCAGCAGCGGTAACAGCTCAGGTGACGGCAACACCAGCGGCGGTACTGTAGTCAGCGGCAACGCAACCAACGACAACGGTGCAACCGTCCAAGTTGGCGCTAGCTGTGGATCAGAAGTCGCTACGACGACACCTGTAACGCCTCCAGCCGGCGGCAAGGGTGCTGACACCACTACTCCTGCAGTAACGACTGCGGCGCCTGTTTCTGCCAAAGTCGCATCACTGCCCGAGACAGGCAGTAA
This sequence comes from Candidatus Saccharimonadota bacterium, assembly GCA_036743655.1. Lineage (GTDB taxonomy): Bacteria > Patescibacteriota > Saccharimonadia > Saccharimonadales > UBA4665 > DATHNF01. The sequence continues at coordinate 90,524 of DAINPB010000004.1, read as the reverse complement.
CAGCGTGCTCAACGACACACTTACCGGTGTGGTCGTACTCGGTGGCACCGTAGCTGTTTCACAGCTAGGTGTTATGGCTTACCGCCGTCTCGCACTCAAGTAGAGCGCTCGGTACAACGGCTATGCAAAACGAACTTTCTCTCTGGCAGAAGGTTCGTTTTTGCATTAGCACGGGGACGATTTATCTGTTGACGGCGATGTTCGTCTGGTATGCTGTCCATCCTCTGCCCCGCTCTAACTCTGTTCGGTATGTTTCGCTCACCACTGCACCTAAGCACCGTCTGCCGGCTCAACCAGCCATCAAGGAGATAGCAGGGTTGCCTGTCAGAATCGTGATCCCTGGCTCATCATACGAAGGTCGCGTGGTGGATCTGCCTGTCGATAAGGGCTACTACGACCAGGCCACTGACTCCTGGACGCTCAGCGGCTACCACGCCCAGTTTATGACGATTAGCAGCTTGGCGAACAACTTGGCGGGCGATACATACATTTACGGACACAATAATGACTATGTGTTCGGGGCTTTGCGGCATGTGACGCCTGATCCGGGAGCCACAGCCTTGATTTACACTGATAATGGGCACATTTTCTCTTATGGTTTTGTGAGCGCTACCAATGTGGCGCCGGATGCTACCGCTGTTCTTGACTATCACGGCCCACCAATCTTAACGATTCAAACCTGTACCGGCAGCTTTAACGAAGTGCGGACTTTGTACATGTATAACTTCGATAAGGTAATCCAATGATAGTCGAACAGCTATTCATAGCAACGGCGGCCATCAGCGCAGTAACCGTTCTGTTGAATGTCATCGGTGCCAGTGTCTACGATCTGCGCGAGGTCAAAAAGCAGCGGCGTTTCAAACTACATCCCCATGCTCAGCAACACCGTCAGCGACCACTAGTTTCGATAATTGTAACGACGCACAATGATGCTGGTACTATCGAACGTTGCCTGCGCAGTCTCACCAGCAGTTCGTACCGCAAGCTCGAAATACTCATCATCGATAGCGCATCCCAAGATGACACTAAGCAGCGGATAAAAGAATTCCAACTAGCGCACCCCAAGAAATCTATCAGGCTGGTTGCCAGACGCTCTGCCAAGACCGAGCTCGGTATTATTACCGCAAACCTCAAGAAATATACCCAAGGCGACCTAATCCTCCAACTCGACGCCGCCAACATTCTCAATAAACAGGCTATTAGTACTGCGGTGAAGCATTTCAATATGGAGCCAAACGTCGACAGCTTGACCTATAATCGACGGATTATCTCGGCCTACAGCACGGTCGGTCTATTTCAAAAATACCCCGAACTATTACGCTCGCGGTCGAAGAAAGCAGCCAGCGTATTCGGCGGAGGCTACAGTGGTCTTGGAGAGGATGCGATATATCGTCGCAGCATGCTACTAGCACCACGCAAACCAGGCAGAAGCGCTGCTAATGAACGAGACAAACAGCAGCCTAGCGAAGCACGCGGCCGTTCACACTATGCCAGCGATGTCATCGTGTATGCTGCGCCGTTCCGCTCTTTTTACGGTCTCATGCGGCATTACTACGGTCGGCAGCTCAGTAAGGTAGCGACGCTGCGGCAGGCTGTGCGATCTGCGGCACGAGCGGGGGGCTATGGCGGGCTCGTAGCGTGGCTTCGCCTGCTAGCCGCACTTTGCACTGGTCTGGTGGCGCTGTCTGTGCCCTTGCTGCTGAGCTATTTCGTATACATGGCGATTGGGCTACACGAACCAGACCTATTGTTCGTGAGCGGCGGTCTGCTCAGCATTGTGCTGGTGGCCGCCATCTGGGGTGAAGAACAGCTGGCCCTTCGTCAAAAAGTCGGCTACATCCTTGGCATCCCTACAACGTACGGGTTGTTCTACCTGGTATCGCTTGTTAGTCTGGGAACGGCTTGTGGAGCAATTGTGTACCAAGGCACGAGTCTTCTGCGCAAACGACTAGCTACGCCCTGAAAAACGGTGCGTCAACAGAATCTTGAACCTAGAGCAAAAAGGTCTCAGGCTGAGGCTCAATCAAAGCCGATGCAGTGTCTTCTGCCTGGCGGCCGTGCAGCATCTTTGTCGTCTTCAAAGTCAAAGCTTGGGAGTACGGCAATTTCTGGAAGAGACTTACCCGGCGAGGGTACGAGACTTAAGTTTGGACGGCCATTTTCTGTGAGGTTAGTAGTCACTAGCTCGTCCAAAGGAGTGTACGATTTGCCTTTGAGCCTTCTCTTGGCTTGGACATTTGCTGCGGGATGTACGAGCTTGACGAATTTACCGGGATGGTTTTCGTCTTGGGGCGTAAGTTCGTGAATAATGTATGGGCTGCCAGCTCGTTGTAGTAGCACCATGCCCATTCCCGGCTCAATCACACCCTCAAGTACATCAGTGTCGGGCTGCAAGAAGGCAATGGCGGAAAATTCTCGCCTGGCCGTGTAGGCAGCTTCGGTGGTCGGGTCAGGAAAGCGCGAAAGATAACTGTCGGCTAAATCCTCTGGCAGCTTGGCCGCTCGCAGCGAAACTCGACCAGCCAGATTGTATACGCCAACCCAAGGGGTGTCCGGCGCTAGCACGGAGTCATAAACGTCGAAATGCGCACCGCGTCCTTCTGGCTCCCGGTCATGCACCTGGGCATAGACATCCTCAGCTGCAACGCCAGGATAGAGGGCTCCAGCAAACCGCAACAGTCCACCACCCAGCTTGCTCGCGAATAACGCATTACGCAGCGCGATGCTATCTGATTCCGTACCGCTGAGTTTATTCAGTCGATTCTCGAACGCCCCCATGCTTTTGACGATTCCTAGTTCTTGACTCATCGATAAAACTCCCCTTTTAGACTATCTTAGAAGAATTGAGGGCTGATTACAAGCTGGATGAAGGTGTGATCTAGGAAGCCTTGAATATCGTTCGAATCCAACGCCTGAAACCACCGCCACGCATTCCACTTTCGAGCTCCTCTTGCCGGCGCTGCTGCGAACTTTTCAGGATGTTGTCAATCAAAGCCATGCGTATGTAGAGGCCATTGCCGGCTTGCGAGAAATATTTGGCACGGGGGTCGGCGTCAACCTGCGGGTCAATTTCGTCAACGCGGGGCAGCGGGTGCATGATCATGGCGCTCTCTGGCAGAACTTCTAGCGCCAGCGCATCAAGCGTAAAGCCGCCTTCCGGTATGACGTCGGGATTCTCGAGGCGCTCCTTTTGCAGACGCGTCCAGTAGACAATGTCGGCTTCGCGGAGTGCGTCGTACATGTCGGCTGTTTCTTCGAAGGTGGTGCCGGACTCGCGTAGCGTCTGTTTGATGTCTTCGCCAATCTGTAGTTCAGGTATAGATACAAAACTGATATGGTTATCGCTGTAGCCTGAGAGTAGTTGAGCCACCGACCGGGCGGTTCGCCCATTAGCGAGATCCCCGCCGATAACGACGCGGAGATTGTCCAAGCGGCCAAACTCCCTGAAGATTGTATAGCCATCAAGCAGCGCTTGGGTAGGATGTTCGCCGGCGCCATCACCGGCATTGATAATCGGTATCTCGCTGATGCTGGCGGCCCGGGTGGTGGCACCCGTCTCGTGGTGTCTGAGTACGATGATGTCGAAGCCGTATTCGTTGAGTACTCGTATGGTGTCTTCGAGTGTTTCGCCTTTGGCGGCCGATGAAAACTCCCGGGCGTTCTCGGTGCCGATCGTGGTCATGCCGAAGTTGGCACCAGCTTTTTCGAAGCTGAATCGCGTTCGGGTAGAGGGTTCGTAGAATAATGAGCAAAGCTGGTGGCCAGCGTATCGAGTGGCTAGCTCTCGGCGCTGCTCCGGATTGGCCATTTGGTCACGGAACTGGTCAGATTCGGTGAACAACGCTTCTAACTGCGCGCTATCGAACTGTTCAATGGATAGGATGTGATGCACTTTTTACCCCCGTTTTACTGTAGTTGTACCCTCCACACCCTGCAACTATGATTATACAGCTTGCGCAACGAGCAATGTCAAATTCTGTCTCAGCGGTGGCTCGGAACCGTAGTAGTTAGCCAGTTTGACCCACCGTTTACTCTCCGGGAACGTCGGTTCTTGCGTTCTGAATAAGAGCTTGATTGGCCCGACGATTTTCGACGAAACGCTGATAAGCCGGATTATGTTGCCTCGCAAGTTCCACCAGATTCTTGGCGACACCGCTCAACACGATGCTGACCTCGAGCATTTCTTCAAGCGATGAGACACGAAATAAATTAAGCGCTGTGACGTTCGCGAGATGCGCCAGTGAGAGTGTTCGAGCTCTGGCCGACTCTCTACCGGCTACCTCATCGGCTAGCGGCTCATCAAGGTCTGCTTCGACCAACGAAATTATAAACTTTGGCAGCGGCGTCGAGGCGTGCAAGCTACTAGCAATCGGAAACCCATGCTCCGCTAGCGAGCCAGTACCATAGGTTGAACCCAGCACTGGCCAACACTGGACAACGTCGTGCACCAGATGATCGGCCTCAATGTCTGCCCTGCCCGGCTCCCAATCCTCAACCTGGGGATTGAAGTAGGTTATGCCGAGGCGTTCGTAGGCCGGGATAAATAACTCTTGTCGAAAGGTGGAATCGCCGCAGGTGCCGAACAGTCCAACGCAGGGCTGTTCTTCGAAGGCGCTCATAGGCGAGCGTTGTTAATGCGCTGCCAAGCCTCGTAGGCTGGGCCGTAAGAGTCAAGTGTCGGATTGTTATCGGCTGGTTGCAGCTTGAAGGGTTCGAAGGTAACTGGCACACCGCGCTGCACTGCTTCGGCAAGCGATACGGCCGTGATGTTGCCACCACCGAACGCAGCAATACTGTCACTGGCCTCTACGAATACTTCAGTGGTGGGCGTAATGATATCAGGTTGATCCGGCAGGTAGCCGCCCCACTCGGTATCTTTGACAATAACGACTTCGTCCACGGCGTCAGAGTAGTTACCGCCATGAGCGATAGATTTACTGGAAACAATGCCCAGCGTAGCAAAGCCTAAATCCTTGGCAGTCCGATAGGCGCCACCGATACCTCCAGGGGTAGCGCCAATAGCCACAATGGTTTGCTCAGGATCGAACTGCTCTAGATTAGCCCGTACGGCGCCCAGCATAGCCGCCTCGTCACGGTAGCCGAGATCGGAGAAGCCGAATAGTGTGTGTACCCGCTTGCCGAGTGCCTTGATGCGTGCCAATGATGCGGCGGCGGTTTCGGGTTTCGACACCAAGAAGGTGAAGTCGCGGGTGGTGTCGGCTCGTTCTTTCATGTCGTCCAGCACTTCGTTGAAGAAAGCTTCTGGGAAGCCTTCGTCGGTGGCTACTAACTGCTCGAGATTTCTGACGAGCGCTTCATCGGTAATCGGGTCGTCGGAGATTGTGCGGTAGACGTTTACTGCGGCTTTGACGATTTCCCACCTGGAGCGAGCGGCGTCGTCGCCCAAGGCGGCAAATCGCTGATCGGGGGTGTCGTAAAAAGTGTGCGCCAATTTGCGGAAGACATAGGCCAGTGTGGTCGCGCCCGGCTCCATGAAATACACCACCGTGTCATCTTCGATCCGTTCAAATGGCGTGCGCAGCATGGGTGGGCGCAAAATGGCTTCGGCCATCATATTGGGATTGGCCGGCAGCGCATCTTCATGGAGGATTTCGAATAGGAGCATGCGGGTGGCGATCTTGTGATTGCGCTCAGCCTCGCTGTCCTGCTCCGTTGGAATGAATATCGGCAGCAGCTCATTGTGCACGAAAGTATTAGAATCAGCAGCAAACTCCGGCACTGACTGCTCATGTCGCTCAGCAGCTTCGCTCAAGAACTGGAACATGCGGCGGGAGTGATTAACGTCGTGGTGGAAGAATTCGTAGGGCGTCTGCTTGAAGCCGTCGACGCGCTCAACCGTAGTGTTGACGCCGACGAAGCCGATGGGCACGCCTCTGACTTTGATCAGATCGGTGGCGCTCAGGGCGCTGCCAGTCGGGAAGATAATATGCTCTTTTTGAGCGAGCAGATAGTGCAGATAATACTCGTAGCGGCCGCTGTGATACAGCTCGGGTGCGTCCTCGCCCATTTCTGCCCGGCAAACGACGTCGAAAAACTCGGTCGCTCTCTCGATCGCTAGTACGGTATTGGTGTATGGAAAAGGCGTTTCAGCGTTGTCTATAATGTTGTCCAGATGACCCAGGGTGAGCCGTCTGAATTTCTCCATACTGGGATCACCGGTACAAATAGCCGCGACGGCGGGGCTGCTGAGCACTCGTGCCCGGAGCAGCTCAACCGTCGGCGCAAACTCCGGAAATGATGCCTGCTCACCTGCTTGTTGTAAGCGATCGTGGAAGTCTTGATAAGCCTTAAGCGGGTCTTGTATGATCTCGCGGGTGACTGCTTTTTGGGCGGCATTGAGTTCAGCTTCGCGCGCCTCGTCCACGGCTTCGTATGGCAGTGGTTCGGTTTGATCTGGCTGCAGTATGTTGAGGAACTCGTCACCTTTTGCGATGGCAATTTGGCTCGGGCGCCGGGTGTAGGCACCAGGGAGGACGTAATCGTGGGTATAATCCGGGCTTTCCGGCTCGATAGTGTAGTCGAAGCGAACATGCTGCAAGTGATTGACTGTCTGCGTGTGTAAAGCTTGGAGCGCTTGATTGCCAGCTATGCGCTCAGCTATAGCGGGAGTAGCCAGCGTGTCGAATAGGCCGTCTACGTTTGCGGCCAGTTCGGGCGCTAAGGCGTTTGGATTGATTTCGGTGGGTTGCGAAGGGTGCTCCACAGCTCCACTAGCAGCGTTAACCATGTGCTTATTATACCATACATCAGTTTATAAGTCTAGAGTAATAATTACTTAGTGTTTATTATACACGCATAGGGTTTTTGTTGCAAATTACTATGGCTGCTGGTTCCCTGCAGACCGGCCATGCTACATATTCCACAGGCTATATATCGAGCTCGCGTACTTCACAGAAATGAGGGATAAATCGCTGATCTTGAGCGGTACCGAGCGCTCGACAGAGGCTGGCAATAAGCAGACCGTGGGCGATCCAGATGGGCTGTTCTGGCGGGGCATCCAGCAGCCGGATGGCGGCGATCTCGGCAGCCTCGGGTAACTCTTCGGCGTCAATGACGGCACGTAGCTGCAACGGTGCGAGGCCGGTCACTACTTCGTTAAGCAGCGGATTAGTGACAGTCTTCTTGGGGTTGAGACCAGCTTCCTCGGCCGTCTCCCGGGCGCGGACGAGTTGAGAAGTGGCTGCGGTAACTTCTTCAAGGTTGACGTCATATTTGGCTACGAGAAGTTTGCCCAGCTCGCGTGCCTTTACACGTCCTTCTTCCATCAAGGGCGCTTCGACACTGCCAAATGCCAGTGACGATCTGTTATTTGCCTCAGACAGGGCGTGACGTACAACCAGAACTTTCATAAGTTTATTATATTATAAATATGACAGAATAACCATATTACGACAGAACAATGTTTACCTGTTACTAGCCTTACGGTTGACAAAAGCAGCACCCGTTATTTTATGATACAATCGTTTCATCAAGGCAAGGAGGGATGTATGGCTAATGCGGTAAAAGAGGCATTCTTCGATCGTTTGAACGAGCAACGCTTGGCGCTCACCTACGAGGATGTGTTGATTGATCCAGCGCGCAGCCATGTTTCTCCGCAAGAGGTAAGCTTAACAAGTCGTTTTTCGCGCAATGTTGGACTAAAAACCCCTATGGCTAGTGCGGCTATGGACACCGTAACTGAAGCCGACATGGCCATTGCTAACGCCAAGCTAGGCGGCATCGGTGTCATTCATGCCGGTTTATCAATTGAAGATCAGAAGAGTGAGGTTCGCCGAGTCAAGTTGAATCTGAACGGCTTGATTGAACGTCCGATCACCTTTCGCGCCGGACGGACGCTGGAAAGCGTGGAGAATGAGTGCCGCGAGCGAGGACTCGGTTTTCGAACCTTCCCTGTGGTGAATAGCGATAACCGCCTCATCGGTGTGCTTACTCATAGTGATATTGAGTTTTGCGGCACTGAAAACCGTCGTATTCAATCAATCATGACCCCCATCAGCGAAGTCATGAGCGCCCCTGCCGACACCACCATTCAGCAGGCCTACAAGTTAATGAAAACACATAAGAAGAAAATGCTACCCTTGACCGCCGAAGATGGATCGGTGGCCGGACTGTATCTGTGGTCGGATGCTAAGCGTATTATCCAGGGGAACGCTATCCAGTACAACGTCGACGGCGAAGGCAGGTTGCGTGTAGCAGCCGCTGTTCCAACGGATGAGGAGGCTGTAGATCGGGTTCGCGAGATGGCGCAGTATCTTGACGTGGCTGTTATAGATACGGCTCAGGGTGATTCGGATTTTGCATTCGCGACGCTCAAGATGCTCAAAGAAGAATTCCCGGGTATAGACATAGTGGTTGGCAATGTATCCGTGGGGCCTTCCGCCAGAGCTTTGGCTGAGGCTGGGGCCGATGGCATAAAGGTTGGGCAAGGACCGGGCGCGATTTGTTCTACACGGCCAGAAACGGGCATGGGCCGACCGCAGGTAATGGCGGTTCACGACTGCGTTCGAGCGGTGGAAGGGTTTGGGATTCCGGTCTGTGCTGACGGCGGCATAACCAAGCGCGGCGATGTGTCGATTGCTGTTGCAGCGGGCGCGCATTCGGTCATGATGGGGAGAATGCTCGCTGGCACGGACGAAGCCCCGGGCGAACTTATAACCAAACGTGACGGTTCAAAAGTCATGTTGTATAGGGGCATGGGCTCTGCGGGTGCAATGAAAGATAGCGCAGCCGCCAGGAAGCGCTACGGTGGTGACAGCAACTATGAGCCGCTGCCGGAAGGCATTGAAGCTGAGGTGCCATATCAGGGCTCAGTAGTTCCGATTATTGAAGATCTAGTCAAAGCCCTGCGCAAGAGCATGTCATATGTCGGCTCAGCAAACATCGAACGTCACCGTGAGGACACGACGCTTACGCAGATCACCAACAGCGGTATTCGCGAATCACATCCACACGATGTTGCTGTGATATAGAGCAAACTGTTTTTGGTCAAAAGGCCTAGCGAGTTATGACCTGGTCGCGCCGCGGGCCGACGCCGATCATCGAAATAGATGTTCTGAGCATGCCTTCTATGAATTCGACATAGGTTTGAGCGTTTTTTGGCAGATCTTCGAAGCGACGGATGTGCTGAATGTCTTCCCGCCAGGTCGGCAATGATTGGTATACCGGCGTAATGCGCTCGAGCTCGTACGCGGCATCAGGCGCGGTATCGCGGCGTGTGCCCCGGCGCACATAGGCTATGCAAATCTGAGCTTCTGTACCGTAGCGGGGTACCCAATCAAGTTTGGTGAGCGCCATGGTCTGCTCGTCCCCCCTTCCATTGACCATTAGCGATCGTCGAATCTGCGGCAAATCAAGATGACCCAGCCGACGGGTTCGGCCGGTCGTGGTGCCCTTCTCGGCATCAATGCTGGTCATATCACCGTGCAATTGTTCAAGCAGCCGGGAGTCAGTAATCTCGGTAACGAAGGGGCCGTCGCCGACATGCGAGGGGATGGCTTTGGCAATGCCCGTAACATTCTCTATGAAACCGGGCGCAATGCCCAGGCCGGTGCAGACGCCGCCAGAAGTGGTAGATGACGAGGTCGTGTAAGGGTACATGCCGTGATCAATGTCGAGCAAGAAGGCCTGGGCGCCTTCGGCCAACACCCGTGCGGGCTGCGGCTTGCGGAGCTCGGTGTTCAGGTAGAGCACAGTGTCGGTTACGAATGTGCCGATTTGCTTGGCGCTGTGGACGTAGGCTGCGGCGACTGCCTGTTCGTCGATGGGGGCTAGCTGTACTTCTTCGCGCAAAGGGCGTTGGGCTAGCAGGCTTTCGCGCACTAGCGTCAATAACGCTTCGGGATCGTTCTTGATGAGTTCGACGCGGGCGCCCACGCGCATGGCCTTATGCGAGGCTACTTGGGCAATGCCGGATTTGGTGCTGCCCTGACTGTCGCTGCCGTGCTCCCGGATTTCATCGTCGTAAATATGGTGCGGCAGAATTAAGTGCGCGCCCGAACTAATCTTGAGATTACGCGTTGATACTTCTATGGATTTGGACTCAATATCGGCGATTTCTTCTACCAACTTCACGGGATTAATGAGTGTGCCGTTGCCAATGACATTCATGGTGTTATCGTGGGCAATTCCTGAAGGCACCAAGTGCAGCGCCAGCTCGGTATCGTCCGGTAATACTACGGTATGGCCGGCATTGTTACCGCCATTGAAACGCGCCACGATATCATGCTCCTCAGCGAGCATATCGACGAAACGACCCTTGCCTTCGTCACCCCGTTGCAGGCCGACTATTACATTAACTGGCATATATACGTTAACGATAGCCAATCGCCGTAGGATTAGCAAGCACAAGCTCTGCCAATTGCGGACTGCCGATGATTAGTCTTGGCTAAGATGCCATGACATGTCGGGCAATTACCCCCGAACAGAGGTGCTAGTCTTGCTTTATTCTTACAAATATGTAAAGATTAAGTTTAATGAGTAGGCTACAAGAACGGTGTCCTGATGTATCTGTACAAGAGGTTGCAGCTAGTGAGCCTGCCGCCAGCTATTCGCTGAAAACCCCGCACCTGGAACTTGTCAGCACCTCACCTGACCTAAATCCATCACACGACGTTGAACCAAGGCTCTTGCCTGAGACCAGTGATCGACCAATACAGGCCGAAGCATACACTAAGTTTGAGTCAAACACTGCTCGTGATGACGCTATTTTGGCAGTTGTCGAGAAGTACAAACACCATCCCCAAGCAGAACGCATCGCCTTGCGTTACCGGATAATGAAGGGCGCGCCCAGCGCAGAAGCGGAAGATGATCCGGAAGATATTGAGGAGCGCTACATGCGCGAAATACGGCAGTACAAACTGCTTACTCCGGCCGATGAAGTCGAGCTTTTCTCGCATGTTGAGACCGGATTGGCGCTCTACCAAGAACTTGATGGCAACTTGGAGGATGTCAGTCCTGATCAAGAGAGGACATTTATCAAATTGGCGGCGGCGCATAAGATAGCCTACACTTCAAATCTGCGTTTGGCGGTGTCTATTGCCAGGAGTTATGATTCGTACAAAATGCTACCATTCCTCGACCTCGTGCAGGAAGGTAATCTGGGCCTGGCCGTAGCGGTGCGGAGATTCGACATCAGTAAAGGTTATAAGTTCTCGACCTACGCCACCCCATGGATCCGTCAGCACATCACGCGTGCTATTGCCGACAAAGGGCGCGCCATACGACTGCCGAAAAACATCCATGAGCGTTGGTCGGCCATGAGAGGTCATGCCCTAAGACTCGAAGACGAGCTGAGCCACAAGCCCACAGCCGAAGAGATTGCAGCGGCAGCTCGTATGGAACTTTCAGAGGTGGAAAAGCTGCAGCGCATCGGTGCCCGATACTTGCTATCCCTTAATATGGAAGTTGGTGAGGACGAAGATGAGCTTGGTGATCTTCTGGCGGACTCTAATACTATCGATGCCGAAATAGAAAAGTTCTCTAACGAAGAAGAGATTTCGGAAATATTTCAGCACTCCTCTCTGGACATACGCGATCTGGTGATTCTCAGTCTGCGCCACGGCGTCTATGTCAAGTCGCTGGCAAGGGCTTCTGTCAATACGGCTCAAGGCAAGAAGCGCTACACCGAAATCATCAAACAAATGACCACCGCCAAAGGCCTCACACAAGCCGTAGTAGGAAAAATATTCGAGCTTAGCTCGGACAGAATCAGCGACATAGAAGCGGCCGCGCTCAAACAGCTACAGAAAGATGTGCGTGCGCTGCGACGTCGGGCATCTTGATAGACTGGCTGCTTGTTTATTCGTATGATCAACGTTTCATGAACTTTTAATGACGTGTGGACGCGTGCAGCATACAAACCTTTTGCGGTACCCTGGACCTGTCATTTCGCAGAGCTGAACATTGCACAGCGTGCGGGCGGAAGCATTTGCCCTCATCTGGTGTGCGTCAAATCACACCTACGCAAGGGTATATCAGACAGCCCAGGCGTCAGACTATGCTTAAATAGAGTATAGGAGGACGCTATGACGCAATCAGTAGATGACTTTTCCAAGCGCACAACGGCTCAAACCAAGCATTTTCGTCACCGTGGCCCGCCACCACGAGAGGCTTTGCTGCGAGTGAAGGCTGAGCTGCGCCAACGAGGCGCCATGCTCTATAATATGTGGCTGCCAGAAACGCATTACCTGCCGTTTATCCTGCACAAAGATGAGCATATTATGGGCTCGGTTTACGGTCGCTACAAAGATGGACGCGGCGCATTGGTCGCCACTGATCAACGGGTGCTGTTTATTGATAAGAAGCCGCTCTTCCTGCACTGCGACGAGCTAAATTTTGCCATCGTCGGCGGCGTCACCTACACCCGAACCGGCCCGGTGGGGTCACTGACGCTGCACACGCGTTTAGGGGATTTTAGCCTTCGGACTTTGAACCATAAGAACGCGGTTAACTTTGTTGAGTACATCGAGGCCAAGTGTTTGCAGGCTGATAGCCCTATTGCCAAGAGAAGCGACAGCGTTACTTAGAGAGGAGTAGTTGAGCACGACTTCGGGCTGTTGTCTCGACCGGCCGACATAGCTGCAGGTGTTACTGGCAGCGGTTGGGCTGGTATTCGCTGATGAGCATCTTTGGTCAGCAATAACGAAGATAGGCTCGCCTCGGCCTAATAAAGGTTGTTTTGGCCGAGGTCTTGAATGCTAAAGTTTGCAAACAACCGGCATGCATTACGAAATTAGTGACAAGTGTGTTACAGTAACAGTACGCAAGTGGTTACTCCAACCTCTCCGTTGTTATAATTCGTTTCTTCAAAAGACTTACTATCATCGCGGTCAGACAGTGTTACACGCGAGCGATATTAGTTAATAAAGAAGGACAAACAACATGGCAACGAAACTTTATGTAGGCGGCTTAGCTTACAGTGTGACGGAAAAAGAACTTGAAGAGCTGTTTGCAGCAATAGGCCAGGTCGTCAGCGTAGCAGTTATCAAGGATCGAGACAGCGGACAGTCCAAAGGCTTTGGTTTCGTCGAAATGGCTGATGAGAAAGATGCGCAGAAAGCCATCAAGGAACTCAACGGCAAAGAGCTTAGCGGCCGTGCAATCATGGTCAACGAGGCTCGACCTCAAGAAGACCGACGCTCTGGTGGTGGCGGTGGTTTCCGAAAATCCTACTAGGATTCGCGCTCTAAATCTTTAAACCGAAGCCCGGTTGAATCCGGGCTTCTGAACGGTGTTATCACGTGGCAAAAATCGATAAGCATATTGAAATTGCACGCTCTACTAAGAGCTGGCTGAGCTCCATGAGTCAACGATCATGTGAGGCGCTTTTGGCTGTGCTGGCTCAGCACTACACGACGGTCGGGGTGACTATTGTCAACACAGTGCACGATCTTGAGGCCTTGGTTGCCTGTCAGCCAGACCTGGTTTTCTTGGGTATGAAATTCGTACCCGATGCTGGGGCTACAAACCCTCAGAGCCCGCCGGCTATATGGTTGGCTGACTATCTTGATGAGCACGGCATTGCCTACACGGGCTCAGGCCAAAGGGCCCATCAGCTCGAACTTATTAAGCCCTTGGCCAAGCAGCGCGTTCTGGATGCTCGCTTGAAGACGCCGAATTTTTGCGTTATCGCTCAGAGCCAGCAGCAGATTAAAGATACGTTGCCGCTTGCCTTCCCGCTGTTCGTCAAGCCGACCGATCGTGGCGGCGGTCTCGGTATTGATGACGGTTCCCTTGTTCATAACTTTGATCAACTGCGCGTAAAAGTTCGATCAATTGCCGATGAACTGCACTCAGACTCACTTATTGAAGAGTATTTACCAGGACGCGAATTCAGCGTGGCCTTGCTCAAGAACGAGTTTTCGCCCGATCTAGCAGTCTTGCCAATAGAGCTGATTGCCCCACCCGATCAACACGGTATGCGTGTGTTGAGCGGCAATCTGAAGTCGTCAAACACCGAAGAGGTCGCCCCTGTGACCGACCCTATACTCAAGAGCCAGATTATTACACTCGCCGCCAAAGCCTTCAGGGCACTTGGCGCGCGCGACTATGGACGAATAGATATTCGCCTAGACGCTGCTGGCGTTCCACAGTTCCTGGAAGCAAATCTTATCCCTAGTTTGATCAGTGGTTACGGCTCATTTCCAAAAGCCTGTATGCTGAACAGCGGCATAGACTATGAGGCTATGATACTCAGGATTGTGCGTTTGGGGTTGGCACGCCAAATGGATGATGCCGACAATGTACTCGAGTCTAGTATGGTCAGTACGAGTGACGCGCTCACTCGTATAGCAGCTGCGGGGTCTGTCTAGCCTAAGTGAGTGTTATGGGCTATTACGCAGCTGAACGTTCTTGCGTCTCAGACATGCGGCGCTGGGCCCGAGCGTCTTGCATTATCATACTACGAACGCTGTCATCAATATTGTCATGCTCTTGTTCGGTCACGGTGTCAATGTTACCCGGTGCACCGGCATGTTGCAGCACTACGAAGGCCATAAAGTCTAAACTCTCTGGGTTAAGCGGCAGCTTCCACTCCTGCACAAAAGGCACTAATGCTATGGTGCCACGCCTAACTTGAGCTTCGGTCGGCATGTGATTAAGCGCTTCTTGCCTCTCTTCGCGGCGACGTGCCCCTGCCCTGTAGGCAAGCGCGACACCGGTGGCTGCCAACGTCAGAATACCGTAATTAGCTTGATCTCGTTTGCGTTCTCGAGATGCTGACTTTAATCTACTCATGGGGATCTCCTTTACTGAATACCAACTTAAAACTTTTGACTAATCGCGTGGTGTAGCCCAAGCCTACCGGCTCACAGCCAGTCGCCTACTACCCGAACGACCATACCCGTCTCTATAATAGTGAATCATTTAGCACGTTTACTCAAGCACAAGGACTAAAGGGGGTACCGGCTGCGGGTATCCACAGATTGCGTGATGTGTCTTGCTCTTTGCTCCAGCGCCAGGCTTTGGTGGGGTCAATCTCGCTAACTTGGCCATTTCCTAGATGGAGCGCGATACCCCTGACCCATGTGCCCTGCGTATTCTTGTCGATTGCTAGGCTGCGCGGATTATGACGAAGCAAGAGCTCTGTAACTGATTCTAGCGTTGGCCAATACTCCGGATTACCCTCAGTAGATGTCTGTACTGTAAGCACATCAGAAGACTGCAAGCTGTCTTCGTAGCTGTCAACTATGCCGCTCAAAGAGGTTTCGGCATCTTCAGCCCAAGCTAGATGCGCCACTAAGCCGCGCTTCTTGTCGGGGTCATACATGACGATACCCTTACAAACGCTCAGTCCATAGGTAATAATGTAGGGCCGCTCGCGGCTATATTCGGCGACTGCGAAGTAGCCTTCACCAACCCGATACGAATCAAGCGGCTCTGTTATGGTGTTGACCGTTAGGTCAACTTCCGAGACGGTCTCGGACTTAGCTTGCTCTAGCGACTGTACGACCATACAGTATGTCCATGTATCGCTGTGTACAAGGCGCCGCCACCGACAACAGCCAAATCACCAGCCTCAAATGCAGGAGGGAGCTTAAAAATTGCCTGTAACGCAAACGCACCCACGGTGACAAGTGCACCTTTGACGGTGTCGTCAATGGCTAAAAGGCGCTCAGTATAGTGGTCTTCGTGCATTTTTCCTTGTTCCATTAAGCTAACTATACATAAAAAACATAATAAATACAAGTCTCACCAGGCGTAAAATTAAGCCAATCGACGCCAGGCTCGGACTCGCGAATACGTTGAGTGCACTCAGATAGCGCTAAATAACTTGATGGAAGAACGGCTGATACTTGCCCGCGGCAGCGGGAGTGAAGTTGGCGTACGTTAACTCAGTAGGGATTACCTTGATGACGGCTAACTCGCTTGCAGCGCCACGCTCGTATTGTTTGATCGGCGGCAATGGCCAATCCTGTCCCTCGTGCCGGAGCGACATGAGTTCATATAAAATAGCCTGCTCATCTTGGAGTGACTCGACCCGTTCAGCTCGTCCCGTAAGCTGTACTGATTCCAGCTTGCCTTCATTCGTAAAGGTCATGGCCACGATTGGCTGGAACAAGATGTTGTGGTACTTTCGAGCCTCAACCCGGGTTACAAAATAAACAGTAAAACCTCGCTTAGCCAAACAGTACACCGTAGCCACATGGGGGATGCCGTGTGCGTCGACAGTGGCTAGAGCAGCTGCTCGATTGCGTCTAATAACATCGTAGGCCACCCTTTTGTAGCTCGGCGAGTCGGCTTTGGTGTTGTGTGCAGCATTACCTGTCACTTTGCGCGGCATTGACACTCCCAACATTTAATATGTTAAATCATTGTTAAATGGGTGAGCATTGATTCAAGTCACACAGCGGCTGTGATAAAGCCGATAGATTTTCATCAGTAAAAAGCTCAAACTAACAGTAGTAGAATAAGGAGAATTACAGCATGCTCAGGCGCATTACACACAGAAAACATAGCGCTACTTCGGAGCCGAAGTTCTCCGACCGTCAGCAGCGAATATATAGTTTCCTGCGTGAGCAACGTGTCGGGGTATTATCGACGGTTACCCCTGATGGCGACCCCCACGGCGTAGTGATTTACTACGATATTGACAAGAACTTCAAGGCCACGTTTCTGACTCGATCCCAGACGCACAAGTATGATAACTTGAAGCACCGCAACCATGTCATGCTCACTGTATTTGATCTAAAGACCCAAACTACGGTTCAGATTACCGGAAAAGCCGTTGAGCTGACAGGCAGCGATGAAATCAACAAAGTAGCGGGCGCTACGCTAGCGACGAGTCTCAAAACAAGCGACGGCGGCTTGCCCCCGAGTTCCAAACTGGAAGCGGGCGATTTCGTAGCCTTCAGAATTGACCCGGTACTGATTCGGATGGCTGTGTACGCTCGACCCGGCCATGGCGATTACGAGGAATTGTTTGAGTCGATTGAGTCGTTTGATCTAGGGCAGCAAGATTAAAGCTCACCACCAAGGGCTTTTTCCAGAGCTGAAATATCGGTAATCGTGATTGACTTACTGGCTATGATAATCCAGCCGCGGTCTTTCAGCTTGCGCATTTCTCGACTGATGGTTTCTCTTGACAGGCCCGAACGGGCCGCAAGGTCGGTTTCGGTAATGCTGAGCGTATATTTATTGCCACTTGCTGCGCCAAAACGTCGGCACTCGATAATTAACTCGTAGATAAGTCGACTTCTGGCAGTCCCGGACATAAGGTGAACCACCCGACCGAGTAAGCCGTCCATACCTCTGTAAATACGGCTAAGCAAGTCCAGCATGACATCCGGATTGGCTTTTAGGAACTCCAGAGCATCATTAGTTGGAACGGCATGGATTTCCGTCTCGGTCTCCGTCTTGTAAAAATAGCGGTTCGGCGTATGGTTGATCGCCCATGACATGGGAAAGAAAGCCGGGGGCTTGAAAATATTTACAATAACCTCATCGCCTCTATAGGTGACATCGTACTTGCGAACCTGACCACGGACTATGTAGAAAATGTTATCGGGGTTCTCGTCGGCAAAAACCAGGATCTGCCCCTTAGGATAGATACGCTTGGGATATTTGGAAAAGTATCGATCTACTTTATCTGTGACCGAAGGCATGGTGCGGCTCCTAATCTAACTATAGGCTTATACTCCCAGAGTAGCAATGTTGCGGTGCTGACGTCTTTTGTCATCCGAGGTGTTCCTGAGCTGTTGAGCCAGCCTACTGGTCGACAGCCAGGAGTTGCCGGGCGCATAAAGATTACGTCTTCAATTCATCATGGATTACTCTCACAATATCTTCAATCTTCCAATCAGACTTCACTAGGAAATCGTGAGAGCCAAGGGCTAGGGCTTGCACGACGCTTTGATTATCGCTCAAATTGGTTAGCATGATGACCTTGGCGCGCTTCCCCCACGAGTCAGTATGCAACTGCTTGAGCATAGTGACCCCATCCATGATTGGCAAGACAATATCGAGCAAAATAAGATCCGGATGCTTAGAGAGCGCCATTGCCAACCCGTCTTTGCCGTTTTGGGCTTCCAGAACAACGAAACCTTCGTGCAGGAGCTTACTGCTCAGTATGTTCAACAGCGGTATCTCATCTTCGATAATAAGTATTCTTTTGGCGGTATTCATGATGCTCCGTCCGTCAGCGTTTTTTTGATATCTTTGACAATGCGATCGAGCCTATAGTCTACTTTGTTGTAGCGTTTTCGGACTTTTAGGTTGGTGTAGGCTTCAAGGGTCTCCTGCGATGCCGTATTCGAGACGACGAATACTGGTAAGTTCTTCCATCGCGGCTCTTTTTTTAGCTTCACGACAAAGTCCAGGCCACTTTCTTCGTTGGACAAGTAGTGATCAAGCCAAATTCCGTCCACTTTGATCTTTTCTCGCAGATAGTCCAGAGCTTGTTGGGCGGTTCTGGCGGTTGCTACCGTGAAGCCCTCTGTTTCTAGCTTAGACTTGATGATCGCCCGAAGTGGCCCCTCGTCCTCTATCAATAACAGGGTAAAATGCCGCTTGGTGTCAGGCATGTACTGCATCCTTCGGCTTTAGGGGAAACGTTATGTGAAAGGTCGTACCTCGATGCTCCTGCGATTCAAACCAGATCTTGCCATCCATTTGGTCGACAATGGCTTTTAGGATGTAGAGCCCGAGCCCTCCAACGCCTTCCTGTTGCTCAGCTTTAGCGTTTTCGGCTCTGAAGAATCTGCTAAAAATCTTCGACTGATCGCCTTCTGGAATGCCAATACCGGTGTCGGCGACAGTGATCGATACAATGCTTTTTTTGCAGGCTATGCCCAGGGTTATTTTTCCACCTTGAGGCGTGTACTTGATGGCGTTGGAAAGTAAGTTTTGGAAGATCATGAAGAGCTGCTTAGAGTCTGCTCGGATTAGGGGGATGTTTTTGTCAAATTTCTTACGAATGGTGAGTTTCTTTTGGCGGCTCTCCAGCCTGCGCTCCTTTAATATAACCTCGGCCAAGGAGACAATATTAACTTGCTCAGTATCACCGGTGGACAGCCCCATCTCGATCCTCGAGCTATTCAAGAGTAAATTATCCAGATCGACCATTCGTTTGCTGGCTTGGTAGACTTCGTTGAGGTAGTCCGTTTGCTTAGGACTCAGTTTGCCGGCATCACCGGAGAGCAGCAGTTCGATGTACCAGTTGATGGTGGAGAATGGCGTGCGGAGTTGATGAGATACCAGAGATGCAAACTCGGTTTTGACTTTGTCGGCTGCACTTTCTTTGGTGATATCTCTGAATGTTTCCACGGTGCCGATTATCTGATTATCTAGTCGCAACGGGCTTATGATGCTGGCAACCGGGAATTTGGTTTTATCGCGGCGTACGAAGTAAAAAGGGTCGTACAAATCGGCTACAACCTTTTCCCCGTCGAGGATGCTGGTCATAATCTGGTCTTCGTAGGGCACGGGTTCGCCGTTTCTGCCCTGTCGCGGCATGGCCTCAACCAGGTCTTTGCCCAGTACCTCGCTGGCCTTCCAGCCAGTCATTGCTTCAAAGGCTTCGTTGACGTACGTTATTCGACCGCCTCGATCGGTACCGATTGATACTATCAGGCCATGGCCGGCTGATTGTAAGACTGCCGTTGCTGTTTCTTCGTCGAGACTGTGACCACAGATGTTTTCGGCTCCCACCGCAGGTGTTTTATTCTCTAATAAATCTTGCATACCATCCCACTTTAGGGCCCGCAGGTGCGAACGTAGAGCTTTGTCTGATCATTCATGTAAGCTGGGCTGCTCGCAGAATACTATACAAATATTAAATGCTTATTAAGAAGTCGCTAGGTTAATGGGGGCTAACCTGTGACAATTTGGGGCTCGGCAGCGAATTCGGGCTTAGGAGTTTTGGGCGCAAAACCCATTTTGACAATTGGCCACAGCCAGTAACTCATGAGCACTGTCCAGAACGAGCCGAACCAGAACATTCTAGTGGCGCCATAGTGTGCGAGATGAAAGACCAGGCTGCTGTAGCCAATCACCATGAACGTCATTTGCGGAATTAATAAATGCACCTCCCGGCGGCCAGTATCGATCTTACTCGTCACGCGGTAAACCGGCTTGGTGCGCCGGTGGAGCAGCGCCAATACCGTGGCCCTGGCATAGACCGGAAACAGACCAAACCACACTCGTGACGTCAACTGCCCTTGGCTGAAACGTCCGAAAAACGCCAACATACCAATCAAAGCCGGCAATCGAAACGCCACATACCACCAGCCTCCCGAAAGCATTGGCGCTGCGCTAAATAGTACGTAGAAGTTGATGATATAAATCGCCGGCAGAATAATGCCGCTGACAAGATAGCAGTAGCCCATTTCGAAATAGTGTAGCCGTTGCCGGAAACTTAGGCCTTTGCGTAGCAATGGATGCTGCCAGAAGAAAATGCGGAGCGTGTCGAGCGCCCAGGTGCCGCGCTGCTTGTAAATCATACTCACGTCAGTCGGCGCATGCCCCCGAACATAGGCTTGCGAAACATAGACCGAGCGATAGCCGCGACTGTTCATGACGTAGGTGGTGTGCAAATCCTCGACGAGGTTCCACTCACTGAAGCCGCCGATATCATTCAGTGCCGCCCGCCGATAGACAACACCCGACCCGCAACTAATAGCAGCGCCGTCGCTGTTTTTGCCACTCTGCATATAGAGGTAGAATAGGTGGTCGTGGTTGAAGTCATCTTTCTCGACCGTGAAAACTTGGCGTGATGCGACAATGGCAATTTTGTCATTACTGAAATGCCCCATCAGATCATCCAGAATAGTCGGCGCCACAATATTATCGGCATCAATTGTCAGAACGAAGTCACCGTTTGAATGTTCTAGGGCGTGGTTGAGGTTGGCGGCCTTGTATTTTTTGTCAGGCGTCTTAGTACGCGCTAGATATGTGCAGCCGTATGCTTCGGCAAGTTTGCGTACTGACTCACGTGCACCGTCATCAAGTACATACACGGTTTTGCGTGCATAGTCGATGTTGACGGCTGCTTCGACGGTTTTTCTGAGCATGCTCAGTGGCTCGTCGACAGTCGGTATGAACACGTCGACCGAGGCGCGCATAGAATAGTCACCGCCCAATAATTGATAACTTCTAGTCCAATGATTGAAGGTAAAGACGACCAAGACTAGAGATACTAAACACTCCAAGAAGAAGAATAAAACACCGAGACTTCCATGCACATTCAAGGCTAACCAGACGAGATATAATGCGTTTGTTGCCAGCGCTATGACGGCCAAACGATTGAAGGGATTGAAGCGGTAACCGCCGACCACCCGCACCACAATGCTTGTATGCTTTTTCATTTTCACACTTGCCTTTTGTTGTATACTGCTTATGCTAAGCACTATTCATTAAGCTAACGCCGAAACTATAATTATGTCAACTATTGCAACCAAAAAAGTTCTCGTCGCCGAAGACGAATTGTCAATTCAAAAAGTATTGGTACGCCGAATTAGCGACCTAGGATACCAAATATTTACTGCCAACGACGGCCAGGAAGCTTTAGAAGTTATCAGGAGCAAAGATCCTGATTTAATTTTGCTCGACATTATTTTGCCGATCAAAAACGGCTTTGATGTCCTGCAAGAATTGCGGCTCAAACTCAATAAGAAGACCCCAGTAATTGTCATCAGTAATCTGGAAAGTAAGCAGGATGTCGACTCTGCCAAGAACCTCGGCGTCAGTGGCTACATAACCAAGGCGAACATTACACTGCGTGATTTATCGAAGACTATTACTCAGGTTTTGGCAGCGTCTGGTCCGGCCAGCAGTCCACAGCGACCTATCGTATAGCCAGAACTGAACTAGCTCAAACGTAACAAATTTAGTGGTGCTAACAACACAGTTGTGTGGTTGTGCCGCAGATTTTTAATGCGCGTATATTTAATGCGCATTTAACTTCTGCATGGTAATCTGCGATTAAGTACGGCTAACATATGCGTCAAAACAAGAGAAAAGCTTATGGTGAACACACTCGTAACTGAACCGGATGAAGCAGCAGCGACGCTTCCGCAGCAAGGCAGTACTGTTTTACGATTGCAGTACGAGCATATACTCGACAACATCCTAGAAGGTTGCCAGATAATCGACACCAATTATCGATACTTATACATAAATGATGTAGCCTCCAAGCAAGATCGCATCGACAAACAACGACTCATGGGGCACACCATGATGGAAAGTTATCCGGGCATTGAGTCGACTGAACTATTTGCTAGGATTCGAGACTGCATGGAGCAACGCACTACCCACAATATGGAGTATGAGTTTACTTTCCCTGATGCCAGCAAAGAATGGTTCGAAGTGACAATGCATCCTATACCGGAAGGCCTACTGATACTCTCGCTCAGCATTGCTGATAGCAAGAAGCTGACGGCGAAGGAAGCGGCGTATGACAAAGAACAAGCAGCATTAGCCGCAATTGTCGAATCTTCTGAGGACGCCATTATCGGGAAAACTTTGGATGGCGTGGTGACCAGCTGGAATAGAAGCGCAGAGAGAATGTACGGTTACGCTCCGCACGAAATGATCGGCAACTCCATAAGCACGATCGTGCCGCCGGATCACCCTGATGAGGTGCCGGAGATTCTCAAGAAAATTCGGCGCGGAACGTCGATTAAACATTTTGAGACAGTGCGCGTCAGAAAAGACGGTACACGCATTACTGTTTCACTCTCAATCTCGCCGATCAGGAGCGCAAAAGGCACAATTGTCGGTGCCGCGACTATAGCACGGGATGTCACGGAGCGCAAAAAATTAGAGGCCGCCGAGGCCAAGCTGCAATTGGTCACTGCCCTGCAAGCCGCTAACAAAGAGCTGGAAGCCTTCTCGTACTCAGTCTCACACGATTTACGGGCACCGCTGCGCGCCATTGATGGCTTCTCCAAAATTTTGAGTGAAGATTATGCCGATAAGTTGGACGATGATGGCCAGCACGTGATTGCGACAATTCGTCATAGCACAGAGCAGATGGGAGAACTGATCGATGACTTACTGGCGTTTTCTCGCCTAGGTCGCCAGCCAATCAAAGCAGAAGATACTAACATGACCGAGCTGGCGAAGACGGTTTTTGATGATCTCAAGCTTGCTAATCCCGGGCGGGACATACGCTTCTGCTGTGAAGCATTGCCCAACGCACAAGTTGATGCCTCGCTTATTCGAGAGGTGTGGGTCAACCTACTCGCCAACGCCGTTAAATATACTAAGAAAAAACTCATAGCCACCATCACTGTTAGCGGCAAAACGACGAGCGATGAAAAGATCTACTATGTCAACGACGATGGAGTTGGCTTTGACATGAAGTACGTGGACAAATTGTTTGGGGTATTTCAAAGACTGCACAGCCCGGAAGATTTCGAAGGTACCGGCGTCGGCCTGGCCATTGTGGCGCGCATTGTTGCCAAGCATGGTGGTAGGGTTTGGGCTAAGGGCGAGGTCGACAAGGGTGCGACTTTTTATTTCTCCTTTCCTCGTCTAAGTGGAGTTGCGCCATGAATCGATTTTTTCATTATCGCAGGAAGGATTACAGATACCATGACGACCGATCTTAGTTTGTGCGAAATTTTACTGGTTGAAGATAATGTTAATGATGTGGAGCTAACGCTACGCGCTCTCAGTAAGAACCATTTGGATAGTGCCCTGCATGTGGTGCGTGACGGTCAGGAGGCACTTGATTTCATTTTTTCCCAAGGCTCATACGCTTCTCGGGGCACAAAATCTCCGCCAAAAGTCGTCTTCTTAGACCTGAAGCTCCCGAAAATAGACGGCCTGGAAGTGCTCAAGAAAATAAAAACCAATAACAAGGCCAAAACCATCCCCATTGTAATAGTTACCTCCAGCCAAGAAGCGCAAGACATCCAAGAATGTTATCGGTTGGGCGCGAACAGCTTTATTCAAAAACCAATCGAGTTTGATAATTTCATGCAAGCTATTTCTGATGCCGGCCTGTACTGGACAGTCGTAAATAAGTCACCATCGTGATGGAAGACGCACCTAACCTCAACTCTCAACAGAACACTGGCGGCGCCGCACGTATACTGATGAACGGCTCCAAGCAAGTCCACGCATTATTGATTGATAACGATGAAGCGCTGCTCAGGCTCTTCGGAGGATATTTACAAAAAGCCGGCTTCGAAGTGCTGTATGCCCATGACGGAAACGAAGGCCGCGAAACAGCTCGTCGTCTCCAACCAGATATTATTCTACTCGATCTCACCTTGCCAATCATGGACGGCTATGAGGTCACCGCCAGGCTCAAGGCCGAACAGCCAACCAAGCACATTCCAATTATTATTCTGACGAGCACCGACATGTCCCAGGAATCAGAAGCCCTCCTCAAGCAACAGGGAGCAGATGATTACATCCATAAATCCGTGCAAGACGAAGAGCTCATAGCGCGCACCAAAAAAGTCCTATCCGACTACGGCTACAAACTCAAAGAAATTCTGCAGGAGAACACCGTCTAACGGCTATCCGGCATCATTCCCCACAACCAGTTTATCCTGTAGGGCTAAAGAGTGATTTTAGTCTTGCAGGTATCTATCGGGGATTTGGCAGGTAGGCTGCTGCTCCATCTCCGCGTGCTTCCTGATAAAACCCTTCACAACTTCAACTTCGGTAGTGGATGGGCCGGGGCACTCATAGCTGGCTTCGCAGACAGCGAGCAAGCGATTGGCCTCACTGTCATCTCCAGAGAATAGGTCAGGATGAAAAGCCATTGGACCAGCCCACATGTTATCGCTGTCCATGTTTTTCAAGATTTGCTGGATACGCCAGCAGTTACGGATACATTCACGTGCCATATTAGTATAATGACACAAGAGTAACAGTATGTAAAGTCCTTGGCTGCGAAGGCTGCAAAGACTGCGGTGACAAGGCGATGTATAGTTAAAACTAAGAGAACGATAAGCTTTTTCGAGAATGGGCTTATACTAGAAACGTATGTTTCCTCAAATGCAGCGGTTGCGCGTCAGTTTACCGCTCTTGAAGACGCTTAAAACCTACCAGCGAGCGTGGTTGTCGCGTGACCTGATTGCCGGCGTTACGGTGACGGCTGTAGCTATTCCGCAAGCTATTGCATGCGCCCAGCTGGCTGGTGCACCGCTGACCGCTGGTCTCTACGCAGCGCTTGTTGCAATGATTGTGTTTGCGCTGTTTTCATCTTCGCGTCATGTAATCCTGGGTACTGACTCGGCAGTGGCGGCTTTGGCGGGGGCAACGATCTTTCCGCTGGCGCATGGTCATGCTGGGACGGCGGCGGCACTGGTGGCGATACTCTCGATTCTTATAGGCTGCGCCTGCCTGGTCGGTGTTGTTGCGCGTATTGGGTTTATTGCTGAGTTCTTGTCTCGCCCGATACTGCTCGGCTATATGGCTGGGTTGGCGCTGACGGTAATTGCCTTTCAGGCTCCAAAACTACTGGGGATTCACGCTTCGGGCAGGATTAACTTCATTAGTAATATCTCGTATTTCTTTGGTCATCTCGGTGCAGCGAACGGGGCGACCATCGTGCTGAGTCTGGTGCTAGTCGCGGTAATACTAACGTTGCAATTTAAGTCATCACGCGTGCCAGCTTCGCTGGTTGTACTGGTCGGGGCGACACTTGCTTCGAGCATTTTTCACTTCGGTAGTCACGGGGTAGCAACCATGGGCAGTATCCCGGCCGGTTTGCCAATACCGAGACTGACCGGTATCAGCCTCGTTGATATCCAGAGCCTTGTCGTCCCAGCGGTGGCTATAATGATAATCTGCTACGTCAATACCATCACGACGACGCGCTCATTTGCTGCCAAGGTCAATGAGGAAGTGCGCGCCACGCAGGATTTTCTCGGGCTGGGCATCGCTAATATGGCATCAGGTATATTTGGGGGTATTCCCGTAGCTGCCAGCGGTACGCAAACGGCAGTTAACCACGCTGCCCATGCCAAGACGCAGGTTTCGCAATTGTTTGCGGCGCTGACGGTAGCTATTACATTGGTAGTGCTGGCGCCTTTGCTGCGCGACCTGCCAGTCTGTGCACTGGCCGTTATTATAATTATGGCTATTTCTAGGTTGTTTGACTTTGCAGAATTACGATCTATTTGGCATGCTTGGCGCACCGAAGCCTGGTTGGCGGTCGCCACAGCTGTCGGGGTTGCCGTATTGGGCATAACGCAAGGCTTGCTGCTAGCAGTTTTCTTGGCAATCGCTAATCTTATACGGCAAAGCGCCACGCCCTATGACGCAGTGCTCGGCGTGGCGGCCAATGGATCGATACGTGATATGAACCGTCCACCCAAAACGACGCCCATCCCAGGCTTACTGATGTATCGGTTCGATGCGCCGCTGTATTTTGCGAACGCCAACTTTTTCCGAACACGGGTCTTGCGCTTAATAGAGACTGCCGATGAACCAGTCCAGTGGTTCTTGTGGGATGCCGAAACGGTTACCACCATCGATTCCACGGCGGGCAAAATGCTCGATCGACTATTCCAGGATTTGCAAGCCAAGCAGGTGGTGTTTGCGGTGGCCCGTATGAAGGGCTCCATCCGGGCAATCACTGCTCGAAGCGAGCATCTCTCCAGGGATTTTGAAATGTCCCCGCACTACTCAACCCTCGGAGCCGCAATCGAAAGCTTCAAAAGCGTCCAAAACACGCCGGGCGAAAAACCACCCAAGGAAGCGCTGATAATCACCAAACATGAGTTAATGAAAGCGCCCCCGACGGCTATTAAACGCCGCGACAAGACTAAGTAGAACTTCTCAATGTAACGGGCGGCTACTGAGTTTGACCAGCGCGAAGTTCGCGAATTTGGCGTTGTGCTCCGGGGCTGAGGCTGGTAGTCAGCCTGGTTGTGTGGAAGTGCCTACTCGTTTCGATGCCGTGTTTTCCCGCGAGCTTTTCAATAACCTCACGAGTAGTGTGGAGTTCCTGTGCCAAGACAGCCGCACTTACGTAGCCTTCTGGCGCCGCTTGTTCATCCAAAACCTGCAGTATCCTTGCTTGGTCGGCGGGGCTGAGTCCCTTGCCTCTAACGCGATCAAATTTGTAGGCGCGAGCTTCGATTTTGTTTTCTTCCATAATGCTGTTCAACCTTCCGCTCCCTACCTCATGTGTCCTAAGAAATTCGCTGATAGCTACGTAGCCCTTAGGGGCGTTAGGGACTTTATGGGTTTGGACGAGAGGCCGGAGCGCTTCTTGCGCTTCAGGGCTGAGGCTCAGCCCGACTCGGTTGAACTGATGCTCGCTTGTTGCGATCTTGTGCTTCTTAATAAGCTTAGTCAAAAGACTCCAATGCGTGTCCAGCTCTTCTGCAACGGCCGATACGCTCTTGTAGCCTGCTGGCGGAGGCAGAATGCCCGCTTCGCGTATGGTGCGTATCTGTTCCTGTGCTTCTGGGCTTAGGCTGGCACCTACTCTGTTGATGCCGAACACATGCTCGCCGGTTTCGACACCATGTTTCTTGACCAAATTGAAAACTGTCTTCGGAGCTACCCCTAAGGTCTTCGCAAAGACCGGTACGCTCATGTAGCCTTCAGGGGCAACTGGAACGCCCTTCGCTCTGACCTCATGTATTTTTTCTTGAGCCTCAGGACTTAAGCTGATTACGGTGTGTGTCCTGAGCCGATGCTCACCCGTCTCAACGCTGTTCGCCTCTATGAGCTGCGTGAGGGTCGGCACGGATGATTTTATTTGTTTTGCAAACATGGTGATGCTGATATAGCCCTCCGGCAATGGCGGGGCTGCGTTTACGAGTTTGCTCAGTCGCTCTTGAGCCTCAGGGCTCAGACCTTTTCCTTGACTATTTCCTCGGAATCGAACGAGCTCTGGCTCTATGTCATTCTCGGACATAATCTTGAGCAGCGCCGTATTGCCTATGCCGCCCACTCTGCGCCTGAATTCGCTAACACTAACATAGCCTTCAGGGGCAGGTTTTAGGTTTGGATAATACTTCTGTCTAATTTTCTCTTGATCTTCGGGGCTTAATCCAGAAGCAAAACCTGTTCCATGATGATATCTGCCTGGTTTGATGCCAAGCTCCTTCATGCGCTTCATAAGAGTCTGATAGGTTGTGTTGACGGCTTTTGAAAACGCGGTGACACTGGCGTACCCCTCGGGCAGCGGCACGCCAACAATGTTCAGGTCAATAATTTGTTCCTGTGCCTCGGGGCTTAAGCTCACGGCCGGTGCAACACCGAATCTATGGCTACCGGTCGGGACGCCATGCTTGGCAATAGCTCTTGTCAGGTACCCATGACTGATGCCGAGCGCATCTGCGAAGGCCTGAACGCTGGCATAGCCTTCTGGCGCTTTCCCGATAAAAGTAACCTGTTCTCGTACCATTTTCTGGGCTTCCGGACTAAAACTTATGGAAGCCATAGAGCCAAACCGGTGTCTTTCTACGGGAATTTTGTGCCCTTTGAGCGCTTTCATGAGATAAGGAGCAGTTATGCCAAATTCCTTTCCGAACATATGCGCGCTGAGATATCCCTCAGGTGCCGGATCAAGAAAGCCGCCAAGCTCTCGTATGTAATCCTGGGCATCGGGACTCAAACTGGTTCCAACATTCGTCTTGAACCGATGCCTTCCGGTTTCTATCTGATGGTGCGCGATAAGTGCTTTCAACGTGCTGTAGGTGACGCCGAGTTCACGGGCAAAGGCGTCGACGCTCACATAGCCTTCGGGCGCAGGCTCGAAGATAAGGCTTTGATAGGTGTTAAGAATATCAATCGCCATTTTATCAAAGTCAAAGTTCGTGTGATTAGTGCTGACGTTGAAGCTCCCGCCCTCGCGCGGTCTATCGCCATCCGATACAAGCTTATCAAGGTCATTCTCGGAGGTTAACGCCGATATGGCGTTGCTCAAATCCAATATCTCTTGCAGTCGTTTTATGTTGCCTACGAAGTCGAGTACGCTGACATGCGTCTTGTCCTTGTGCCTACGTAGGCCTCTGCCGAGCTGTTGCTCAAACACAGTTTTACTCTGGGTGCTACGCAGGAATACCAGAAGGTTTGCTTCCGGAATGTCGATGCCTTCGTTGAACATATCTCTAACACAGATAATCTGCAAGTCGCCGTCGCGGAAATCATCCAATACTTCATCTCGCTCACTACGCTTCATATCAGAGTGGTAGGCCTTGCCCCCGAGCAATTTGGCCATCACTTGGGTGTGCGCAATATCGTTACAAAAAATAATTGTTTTGGCGCTCTCGGCACCGATTTTTTCCATCTCTTCTCGGATGTTTTTGGCAATCACATCGTTACGGCGCGGTACTTCCAGCAGCTCTTTGAGCTCTCTAAGGTTCTTCGGATGAAAGCCTGCCTCCAGTGCCTGCTTGACTGCCTCGTCAAACACAATGTGGTAATCAATATCTGCCAGCAATCCTTCAGCCAGAGCTTCGCCCAACCCCTTGGCGTACACCTCTCGGCCGAACAAATCCTTGATCTCTAGCCCATCCATGCGCTCAGGGGTGGCAGTGAGCGCCAGTTGGAAAGTTGGATTGAAGTGCTTGACCACGCGGTGCCATGTATCTGCTTGGCTATGGTGGGCCTCGTCGTAGACGATATAGTCAAACTCAAACGGGTCAAACTGATCCAAATTCTTCTCAAGTGACTGAAATGTTCCGAAGGTTATGTCTTGATCCCGATCTTTCGTCTCCCCGGTATAGTAGCCTTGCGATAAATCCGGCGCGAATCTGTTGAAACGCTTGGCAGCCTGCTCCAAAATCTTGTCCTGATGACAGACGAAAAGCACCTTTGGATCGCGGCCTTCTTGCTCCCTGAGCTCCTGACGAAACTTTATGACATCGAACACTCCCACCGATGTTTTGCCAAGACCGGTGGCGAGCGTTACCAGGGCGCTCATTTCTCCCTGTTCGCGGGCTTCCCACAGCGCTTCCCAGGCATCGAGTTGGTAATCACGGAATTCAAATTCTTGCTCTTCGTCGGGTTCTGTAAGGATGTGGCCGACGGGCTGTAGGTTACTTTGAATGAATAGTGCTACGTTTTCGCGTAGCGCAGCACGTTCGGTATCATAAACAGGGGCTTCAACAGACATAATATTAAGCTAAAAATACCATATATAACCATATTTGTAAATAGGTGCTCCTCAAGAGCGGGCGTGCAGCTACAGCGAATCGGGATCGATATCGCAATCTTCGAGGAAGTCCCTGTCGGCGCTCTCTGTCGCTTCCAGGTCATCATCCAGTCTTGTCTTGTACGAGGCGACGCTGTCGATAGTCAGCTCGCCGCTGGCCATTTTGTCCAATATCTCTTGTGGTACGGGGTGTGTCCACCAGGAGTCGTAACCCATAATGCAGTATGGCTCGCCGTCATCCCGATCTTCTACCTCTATAACGGGGTTATCTTCAATGCTCCCGATAACCTTGCCGACGCCGAAGAACTCGTGGTGAATACCGAATACGGCGGCTGGGAAAGGCACCGTACAGGACTCCCCTGTATCACGATTGATGTGCGCATAGGCTGCCACGAACTCAGGATGCTCTCTCCCGACGGGTGGCTCCTTCTCTGGGTAGTCCTCGCGGCTCATAAGATTAAAATACCATATAACAACGTAAATATAAAACGAACTGTTGCCTAATCTTCTTCGCCGGGATCAAGGTAGCGAATGCGTATTTTACGATGTCGCAGGATTAGCCTGGCCATATAGTTGGCGTCGGCATCATTCCGCATCACGTCCATTATAAGTGCGGCAACTATTTCGGTTCGGCTGGTTTGTAAGTCCAACTCATCTGCTTTTTCGTGGAGGATGTCGAGCGCTTGGTGTACTGGTTCTGGGCAGTCACCAAGCGACAGGCGTCGCCGTTCGAAGTCGGCCAAGGGCCTGATATCCGCATTATCGCCGTTGGCCGATCGCTCAGGAGTGCTCATAAGTATAAAATACCACAAAAAGCTGTTTTTGCAAAGACGTGCTGTCTTCGATAAGCACGTTACATAACTGCTGCAGCGTCTTGTACGCCAGGGAGAGGCTTATCGCTCCTCGTCATCACTGCTCGGTTCCTGCGAAGGTCCGAATATCAGAAGAGTATCAGCTGCAACATAACGCAAATGGCGAGGATTATGATCATGATGCGTACGAACGCGTTGCCTTTTTTGATGGCGATTTTTGAGCCTAGATGTGAGCCGATGATATTGCCAGCTAATAGGCAGACGGCGTAGCGGTAATTTATGAGGCTGGTGAACAGCAGCATGCTGACGCTGATCAGCGAGCCGAGTGCGCCCGCATAAAAACTATGTGCCATTGCTCGCAGCGCCGTAAAGCCGCGGAAGTACATCAGTGTCAGCGTAGACAAAATGCCCGTCCCTGCTCCGACCGCCCCAGACGAAATGGAAGTCCCGAAGTATATAAACGGCCAGTACCAGCGAGCGGAGCGCTCCTTGAGCGCATAGTTTCTCTTGATAAGGCTGGAGATCAGTATTATCACGAGGATTCCTGCAACTAGCTTCTTGAAGGTGTTTCTGTCCAGATGCGTAATCAGGAGGGTGCCGATAACTACGCCAACGACATTGATCATGATAATGGGTGGCAGCGCTTTTTTCTCGATCTGTTTGGCTTTGATGAGATTGCGCAAGGCCGGCAGGAAGAAGCCCAGGTCGCCAAATTTGTTGGTGGCAATGGCTTGATTGATGGGCAGCCCGAAATAAAGCAGCGTAGCCACCGCCAAGAGGCCAGCACCGCCACCCGACATAGTACCGATGAAGGCTACGATAAAT
This sequence comes from Candidatus Saccharimonadota bacterium, assembly GCA_036743655.1. GTDB lineage: Bacteria > Patescibacteriota > Saccharimonadia > Saccharimonadales > UBA4665 > DATHNF01. The sequence continues at coordinate 58,796 of DAINPB010000004.1, read as the reverse complement.
CCGACGACGAGAAGGAGCAGCTCATGCATTGGTTAATGATAGCAGGATTGGCTCAAAGGGTGCCGGACTTTCCCTGTTGGGCGGTGGAGACTGTTAGCCTGCGGGTTGGAGCGGAGTTGTTGCGGGAAATTTTTCCCTGAGGAATTCTTGGAATGTGCAAACATCGGGTGTCGGTACGATGGTGATGAAGTCGCCGGTGTGACCCACGCTTTCAATCTGTTCAACAGCGATGCCTGTGACTTTTGCTGCAAAGGAAAAATAGATTGCGTTAGAGCCTAATCGGCGCGTGTTCCTGTCCAGCATCTCCAGGCGGGCTTTCTCGGCCTTGTCTAGAAGGAAAGATCGCCAATAGGGCGCCATGAGTGCAAGGGTTTCGTAGCCGTGCTTATTTTGTGCTGAGTATTCAGCTAGTTCCTCGCGTGAAAATTCTGCTGCCATAAAGACGATAGTATCATAAAGCCGTGTATCTGTAAAGCTCTGCGCTCTCCGGGGGGGTACTTTGCGGCTTTGATCGCTTAACCGATATTAGGCAGCTAGCGCTTCAAGTTCGCTGGCGAGTTCTACCATTTTCTGCAAGTGATCCAGCGTGAAGCTGTGGTTGAACGCGGCGTACTTTTCGTCGTTCACATAAGGGAGCGCATTAACCTTTGCCGTGTAGATGCCCATGGCGGCGGTCAATCGAGGGATAACTACCTGCTGGAAGCGCTGCAAAACGTCAATATCAGTAACCCCATGCCAACCCTTGTCGGCCGACCAAGTGCCTGTTTCGCAGAGGGCGTGGTGGAGGCTATTAGTAATCGCGGTCATATAGTCGTTTTCTCTGCGGATTTGGGAGAATTGATCGTTTGCTATTGAGCTTTCGAACAATGCGGTGAGTGTCTCGATATCACGTTCCAGCCCAGTTGAACCAAGGTGCGAAATTGCTGCTTCGGTTAAGGAACGCTGGCAGTAGGGTACTTTCCCGTGCTCTGGCGTATAGTCTTTGTCGTACGAGGCATCCTTCCTTACGGTGATCGGGTAGTACGTGCTTAGTATGGTTGTTGCAAGCGTGCTCATCTGCTCTGGCGATAGCGCATCGTTAACAACCCGGAAAAGGTAATCGGTCTCCCTGGTTTTAGGATCGAGTTTTGAGGGATCTTGGGCGATTCCCATGACGACAGCGCATACCTCTGACACGCTCATCGAGTAGATATCGATGCCGTACGACTCCTTGAAGGTGGCATAGACTGACGGAAAGTCTTTGCCGATGGCAAGTAGTGGTTTTCTCAGGTGTTGATCTTCGGGGAATATAGCCTCCACCAGCTTGGCCATACGTTCTTGCTGGGCACGGCTACGACAGTCCTTGCCAGCTGAATCAACGAGTGACTGCTCAATAATTCTGCCGTATTGCTGGCGAAATCTTGGATGCTCAGTGATTGTTGCCAGCTCATCAATCGCATTATCTAACGCCACGCTGAACGCTTCTTGCTCCGCTGCCCGCTCAGCGTTAACCGCCAAACAGTACGTAGACCTGCACCAGCTAGCATCGAAGGCGCTTACCCGCGGTCTGTAGTGTGGCTGCTGTTTGAAATCCGGATTGTAGTGGGCGAGCACCTGGACGACGTCTCCGATTTCAGGAACGTCGCTGAGGAGTTTCTCGTAAGGGCCGCCTTCGTACCGAACGTGCCCAGCGTTCATATTGATGACTACGGACTCTCCGTTGACGTCTAGCGTCATGTGCGTGGGCTTCTTATTGTCAGGAGCACCACGTTCGTCTGCAATATACTCTGTTACTTCGCCTTGTAGGAGAACCTGGCCCGGAGTTAATTCGCTCTTGCCGTCCCAGGCTGTCAGGATGTTATTTATCCGATCAACCCGGGCTGAGTATTTGAACATATTACTAACAATGTACTCGCGCTCCTCGCTGGTAACTTCCACGTCTAGGTCAAGCTCGGTAATGCCGAGGCCGCGTAATTTTGCTAATTCTGCCTGATCGCCTTCTAGTACAAATTCGTCAGCGTGACGGATATCGCCGACGAAACTATCGGCCACGAGCAATGATACTTGGTCGGCCTTTGGATTAATCACAAAACGTGCGCGCACCAGATCGCCCTGCCCCCAGCCAGTAAAGTCGGGTGAGAATTTCGTCATAAAGCCGTGCACGGTTCTTCCGTCAGGGTTCACGTATAGCTCCCCCTCGTCTTTGGGCGTGCTATCGACGTAGACTGTCGTCAGGGCGTCACCGGAGCTCAACTCAGCAATTCCGGAGGACGCCAAGAGAGCAAACAGCGTGTCTCCATCTAAAATATTCGGGCCGTCCAAACGACCTAGTTCAGAGGCACCTTCCTCAAAATTCGACATAAAGTAAAAATAGCATAATTAATAGTACCTGTCAAAACTTGGTAAGGCTAGCAGGCGCCCTTAGCCGCTCTGGATCAGCTAGCCTCAACTTTTACGCCCATGAAGCTCAAGCTGTCTGGTCTGAAACGCTCGAAATGTCGCAGCAGTTCAGGCGTGGCACTTCGTTTATCGACAGTGGCAACAGTAACGTGGGGCTTGAAGTTTCGCCAGCCGATTTCTACGCCTGCTTCCTCGTTCATAGTATCAATGACGTCGGCGCGATCTTCGATAAAAGCCTCAGGATCAAGCATGTAAACTATGCTCCGGAGTCCAAGACGTCCCTTGCCCATATACGAAGTCCTCACCGTCTTGGCAGGCTGCATGCGATGTTGATCGTTTTGGGTGATGAGCGCAGCGCGAAGACGAGCCTTCGTAGCCGACATCTCTTTGCCGTTGAGCTTGCTCCCAGGAAAATTCTGCGCCATCGCGAACTCGCCCCGCTCCATCAGCATCAGGCCGGCTTTGCCCAGTGGACGCCATTTCAAGGATGTCGAAGGAAAAACATCAAGGTATCTATTGAGCTCCGGAATATGCGCCCGAAGTTCCCCGTGCTGGCATGAACCCAGCGGTCGCATAGCATATAAGAGCGTCTCTGACATAAGGTTAACGTACTATAAAACTCGGTTCCTGACAAACATGGCTCTACCCGATGAGCACGCCGTGCAGTTCTAGCTCCGCTGTGCACCACATATGACGAGCACCCTATTTGGTCAAGTGATCCTGAGGCGATCCGTTAAAGACGACACTATCTCCGTCTGCGAACTGAGTCGCTGTCTTAGCAGTGACAAGCGCCCAGTCTTCGTAACAGCCAGCCTTTAGCAAGGCAGGGCTAGGGCCGTATAAGGCGTTGCTGCCACCTTCTTTGGTCGCGACGCCGTTGTGCGGACACTGCTCGACCTTTAGCCAGTGCTGTATCTTATTAAATAATAACGATGAGTCATTTTGAGACTTATGGGCGATTACTAGACCTGGCACGCCTGCTACAACTGCGCTTCTGTCGCTGGTGGCATTCATGATGGCTTTTTCTCCAAAATAAATTCCGGCGATAGCGACACTGGTTACAGCAAGCGTTCCAATACTTCGATGCAAATATTTTAGCGCGCTGGGCTTAGGCGTTTTTTCTCCCGTACCGGCAGAATTGAACATAAAAATAAAATACCACGAAAATTAATATTTTACAAACTTGGTTTTCCCCCAGAGAACACGTTTGGCAAAGCATATTTAAAGTATAGGAGGGTGCGTGTGTGACGTGAGAAGATCTTCTGTGTGTGCAAGCACGATAGTGCTTAGGCCTCTGAGTGAAACTTGCTCGGCAGATAAATCTGCAGCAGCTAATGTGGCCATTACTTCCTGCCTAGGGGCATGCAGGTAGCCTGTGTAGGCCTCTCCGCCAGAAAAGCACCAGGGATTTATATCTGTAATAATATCTTCGTCGGATGGCGGGGTTTCTACATCGGTGTGGGCAATAATGTAATGCCAAAGGCCTGAGGCGTCTTTGTGCAGCTCACGACGCACGGCAATCTCTTCGCATCGTAATGCAAGCAGCATGTCCTTTGTCAGGGTATGACATTTATTGCTGCGAGACATGTCTGTGTTGGGGTGCAGCCCGAACTCCCCAATTGAGGCCTCATATATGAGTGGCACCAATCGGGCTACTTCTTGAGAGTGAGTATGCGCAGAGGACATAGATGCATAATAACATATAAGTCAGTATTTTGCAAATTCTGACTCTCACTATTTGGTGTACTTAGAGCTAAGACAAGCGAATGGTTGCAGCTGGAATCCAGCGACCTGCTTCTTCTCTGAGTGCGCTATTGGTTGAAGCAAGCGCAGCTAATCCTATGCTTTGTAATGTGCAATGCTGTCGGATGGGGTGTACGACGTCAGGGAGAGCCTCTAGGCTTTGATCCATATAGCTAAATGGATCGTTGTTATCACCTCGAGTCCCCGTGAGGTCTACCCAGACTCCATGCCCTCCGACGCTATTTACAATCCCTCGCCAGTCGGGTAGTAAGCCGTGAGGCGTACTGAACTGCCACCCGCGTTTTCCAGCCGCAAAGCGCCCTTCCCCAGCGTTTCTTCCATACGAAAATGCAAGTGCGGCAACGGCTTGAAGGGTGCGTTCCCTTTGTGGCGTCGGCTTAATTAGGTTAACTACGCCAATCTCTATCCCCTCTTCAATCTGGCTGGGGTGTAAAAGCTGATTGCTATTGGCAATTCGTAGCTGTCTGCGTGAAGTACAGTGACTCATAAAACAAAAATACCACAAAAAGCAATATCTGTAAAGGTATGGTGCTCTGTGTAAGCATGCTCTGCAGCTTTGGATATCTGCTGACGGGGTGCCCGCTCAACTACTAACTTGAACTACGCGCGCGAACTAATCTGGCAGGCGCCAGTTCTACAATCCAGCACCATGTTAAAGGTGGGGATGGACTCATCGTTCCATGTAGCACAGAAGTTATCTGCTGGCAGGTTAAGACGCTCAAGTTGTTGAAGCACTCTCTGGCGAAGTTCGAGGCCTTGCTTGTGACCTTCGGGATCTCGTTTTACTGTTGAGCCACCAGTTATCCAGCCTAATAAGTTCGAGGGGTCTACATTATGTTCTTGGACTGATCGAATTAACGGATCAATTATTTTATCTTGCGAGGAGTGGGTGGCGTACATGTGTGCCATGTGGCCAATCCTTGCAGAGGTGTCATAGATCGCAATGCCAATACATGCCCCGAGATGGAGCGTATACAATACGCGTGGATCTTCCCCGATTTCCCAATCGCCCCAATCCACTTCAATACCTTGGTTTGGTCGGCTGAATGATGTGTGCACTCTTTCGACAACGGTGTTCATGAAAAATAGAATATCATAACCAGAACATTTTACAAGGTCTGCCTCTTGTTGCTGTTGTGCCGTGCGGTTACAACGCGCTCTATTCTTTCCAGTATGTCTCGGGCGTAGATACCAAAGCTTCTGGAGCGGCTGTTTCTAGTTCTTCCACGGACTGCTCTAGCCGGGATAGATTTCGCTGGCTGTCCTCGGGAAAATCGTATAGCTCCCCACGGCTTACTTTCATATCGAGAAAATCTAGTGTGCCGGTCTCCCACCATTTGGCTGTTACCGAAGACAGGGGCATGCGGGGATCGATTCGTTTTCCTGCATAGGTGGCAACGAGCTCGAGAGCCATGTCTCGCGTGCGGTTTTCGTCAGCTCGGAATAGGGCGTAGACTCCTAGTTTCGGGAACGTTGCTCGCTCATCTGTTTCGTATGGCTCGATTTCTGGTCTGCCCGATTGACGCAAGGCGATTATACGTTCACCCAATCGCTTGAATCGCTCTTCTCGATGGGCTTCTTCTGGGGTGGGTTCACGCTGCCGGCGTTCGGCCCGAGCATGAAGAACTTCCGCTACGGCTGAGAGTTTCATAATTATAATATTCACATATCTGGGCATATAACACAAGCAGATGGGTACTGATGATTAAGCGATGCGGTGAAAATGCTTGCCTAATGCCTGGCGGGGGATAACGCAAGTTTTGGCAGTAACTGCGGGCGCTTTTGTCGGACTTTGGCCTTGGCGTGGGCGCGGGTTCCGGCGATGCAAAGGCGCGCTTCACGAGTCCTTGTAAAACTAGGCAATGACGGGCGCAACGCAACGTTAGCTGTTTCGCCGACGGCTTCGTCAACGATGCATGCAGCCGACCCAGCAACAGGGGCGGCGGACACCTTGAAGCAACTCGGTAATTGTCCGCTCGAGATGGTCTTTTCTGGTCTCGGCTTTCTTGGGGTAAGTCACCCAACAAATCCACTCATTGCGGGCCAGCGGCGTCAGGTCTTCCCATCTTTCTAGGGCGGATTCGTCGGCTAGCAGGGCTTTGCGCAGGTCTGGCGGCACTTCGTGTACTACACCGGTGGCGATATCTTTTTTGGTCATGATTTAACTATACCAAATAAGAAGACACTTCCTCTAGAGCGCTTATACTTGGCTCCCCTTGGTTGACAGGCTTCGAGCTTTAGCGATGGAGCCGAGCCGCAATAGCGAACTGCAAAAAATAACGATCCAGGCTTTGAATGGATTCCTGGCTGGCATGTTTGTCAGAGACTATCTCCAAGAATTGCTGTTTCGCTCGCCGCACTTCCTTTGCACGTGGTGATTCTGTCTTGCTCAAGACATAAATAGTGGCATTAAATAAATCTCTTGCGCGTGCGATAGCTTGTTCCTGACTGCTCCTGTCGTTAGCCTTGAATGATCGACCAACCTCACTGTAGATATTGCCCATTTGGTCGAATATGCCAAGCTTTGCCCAGCGTGTTCGATCGATTGTGTATTGTTTGCTCATGATGTAATCTTCAGCTCTACTATAGCAGTAACCCTCTCCTTAATGCTTTATCTTCAACATCTCGTGATCTATTGTTTTGCTTAGGGCGAATATTGATCATCGAGTCAAACTCAATGAATTCATCAGTCCCAAACTTCTCAGGGTATAGATTGATACCCCATAGATTGGCTTGTTTTGAACCGTTTTCAAGTAGAAATTGTTCCTGATCGGCATGAAGTTCTGCATCAATCACGAGAAGGTTTTGGTCTACGTCAACAACTGCTTTTACTAAATTGCCGAACATGTTTCCAGCCATTTGGGCGAGCTCAGAAATAGATAGAGTGTCAACGCTTTTCATGGGCTTAAGTATAGCAAAACAAAAACACCTCCGAAGGAGTACTTTGAGCGAAGGTATTAAGCCCCCTACTAGACGTACTCCGCAACTTTAGCCTTGTTGGCTAGCTATGTCTTGCAGCGTTAAATAAAGCTCGGCTTCTGTCTGCTGGACAACTTCAAGCTCCGGATAATAGTCGGGGTATAGCTCATGGAATGAGCCAACCGTACCATACTTCCCGGTGTCGATCAGGGTTCCTGACATGAGGGCGAGCACGGCCTTGCTGGCGATGTACGCCCGGCTTGGTAGGTATTCTGCCGTGCTATCTACGGTAGCCAGTGAGCCGATTCCGCTCAGTGTGTCGTACTCTTCAACAAACTCGTCGAACGAATCACCCCTATTCAGAACAACAAATACCTCGGTATCTAACAGCTCGGTGCAAATTGACTTAACATCCTCTGGGCCAATGTCGCCCCAGCCTAGCTTGTGACCGTCGGCGTTGTACCAGCCGGCATCCTTTACTAGCCGGCGATCATCACCCAAACTCTCTCGTATCTGGCCGGTTCGCAAACCAAAAAGCCGCGAGTCATGCGATGCTCGCCCGAATTCCCCACCGTACATACCAAGAGTTAATCTGTTTGCCATATGATAATAAGTTAGAACCCTTCCTGCGCTAAAGTAAGGTCAGCTCGAAGGCTAACTAAGTGCGCTAGCGCAAGCCTGACTTCATTTTCAACCGTAAGATAGTCACTCGTTAATTGCACACGCTTCAATCCTGCCTCTCCCTCTGCTTCTATCGCGGTTACGGTAGGAGCTGAATAGGCGGCTTGTTCGAGAATCCTCGCAGTAACATCGCTGGAGGGGCCAAGAAACCTGGAGGCAAACGTCGCTGTCGCGATTTCGGTCTTGGTTTGAGCCAGTGCGCTCATCAAGCCCTCGGCTGCCGCAGTGATCTCGGGTAGGCCGCCGATTTTAGCAATATGCGCCTCTGCGTCTTGCTGAGGCTGTATTACTTGTTCATAAAATGTACTAGAAGTACTCATAGGAAAACGATACCACAAAATATGGTATTTTACAATATTGAGCTCCTCTTGGTTGCGCAGGCTAGGACTAAGCTCTGTTGAGAAAAACTTCATGGTAGCCAGTACCGGAGGTTTGAAGCAGTGAGACGGAGCCGTTCTCATAGCTAGCATCAGTCCAGGTGGTCGGGTCTTCGCCAAGTAACACCCCGATCCCGCAGCGGATAGGTTCACGATGACTCACAAAAAGCACTGACTCGTATTCCCTCTCAGCCCAGTCTTCCACGCAGGCTACCACCCGTTGCCCGATTTCTAGCCAAGTTTCACCGTTCGGCGGACGGTAGCTATGAACTTGTTCCGGCGGGACTTCAAGCCATTCTTTAATAGAGTTCTCAATAACCTGACCCTTCCAGTCGCCGACGTCGGTTTCTTGGATACGGCCGTCAATCTCCACTGCGACTTTAAAAAACGCGGCTAATATATCTGCCGACTCACGCGTTCGCAAATAGGGAGAGCAAATAATAACCTCCGGCTTTGCCTGTTTATCAAGGATATTGGCTGCTCTTTCTATCTGTTCTCGGCCAATCGTATTCAGGCCATCGTTTTGACCGAATAAGCCTTTGCGACCCAGCTCATTGGAATTTGTTCGACCATGCCGCACAAATGCTAACTGCATGTTTGACATTGTAACAAAAAGAGGCCAAACGACCTCTATAATAAAATACTTTTGCTGGAATCTCCTGCTAGCCCTGTCGGTACTTTTGGAATTTGGCGTACATTGTTTCAAAACGTTCGGGCGTTTCATCGGCGTCCAAAGGAAAGTTGTGCTGAGCGCAAATTATCGGACCAAACGCGAGATGGATAGCTGCAGCCGCATAGATAATATCTTTTCTCAAGGTTCCGCCGAGTTTCTCGTATTGATTTTCCAGATAAGGCCAGACCGATCTATAGGCAAACTGATACAAGCTGAGCGAGGGATCGGTAAGACCGAAATCACCCCAGTCAACCAGGCCATAAAATTGGCCTTCATCATCAGCCTGAGTGTTGGCGAGGCTGAAATCAAGATGGCTCAGCGTCTTGTTCGAGGCTGAGATCCTGCAATTGTTTTTCAAATAGTTGGCAGCATCGGTAACGCGCCTGACGACGTCCTTATCAGCTTCCTCCGCTAGTACGAGGCCCACTTTGTCCTCCATGATGTGAGAGAGCAATACATCTTGACCTCCGCGCGCATCCTTCCATTGCCGTGTGTACGCTCTACAAAGACTGTGCATGGCAAAAGCCGTACCGCCCAAGGCTCTGCCCAAGCGTTCATGCGCCGGTTCGTTGAAAGAAGACATGATTCGTCGGGCGCTTGTGCCGGGGACGCGTTCCATGCGATTGCAATACGTGTAGGTTTGACCCTCTACTTCCCACTCGCCCTTGCCGACGACTTCCAGAAGCTTTGGAATCATGCACCGGATATTGAGGCCTTGTTCTTGCTGCTTGCCCAAGAACGCTAGATGCGCCTGTTCTGCACATCCGCTGCGCTCTGCGATATAAAATTTTTGAACTGAGCCCGGACTATCTCCGATAACGATGCCGCCAAGACCCTTGCCTAATATTTCCATAATGATGACTATAAAAATACCATGTAATGCGATATTTTACAAATGTAACTCCCTCCCTGTGAGTATACCTTCGGAACTCTACCGCTAGGCGGGGCATAAACATCTGACCCGGAAGACTAGCCAACAATCAAAGTATCAAACAGGTCGTTGATATCGTCCTGCGTATCGGGTTGTTCACCACGATCTATATCTTCTAAGTCGTCAATGTTGAAGTTTTTCAAAGCTATCGCCTCGCTTATAAGTTCTTTCTTACTACTTAAGTCATAGCCCATTGCGATCTCTAACTCCTGAATATCATCTATAAGAACGTCGAGTTCTCCTGGGCTGGACTCTTCAATATGCCAGCTGTAGCTATCGACCGTCTCAGAGAAAAGTTCAGGCAAGTCTATCGTATTCTGGAGGGCTATGTCGAAGAGCTCTTCTTCATAGAAAGTGTGTAATGTAGCAAGCTTCTTTAGGTCGTCTATATTATCAACGTTGCTGAGCGTTTTAACAATAATTGTCCGAATTATAGGTGTCTCTACTGCATTTAAGCCAATTACAAGGCTTAAATATGTAGCAAGGTGATAATCCGTGAAGTCGTCAGGGAATTCAAACACTCGAACTTTTTGCAATAAGAACTCTTTTATCTTTTTATTGTCGGAACCTTTGTACTCGTTGTATATTTTATCTAGCTGCATCAGGGTGAGGAGGGGGTTTTCGATATCCACATCCTTATGTTCGTACATATTATTTGTAATTGTATCAATGTATAAATCGTGAAGGTTTTCCCCTACATGTACGCTATGAGGTCTTTTTACAAGTGAAAATCTTTCCAGCAATGGCTCTAGGTACGCATAAGAAGTTATTAAAGACTGCTTAACGCGCTCGCTATCTTTTATGTATGTCGTTAGAAAATCTATTATCGAGGGGTTGGCAAACTCTAGAACTCGTTCCCCTTCGCTGAAATCAATTCTAATGAATGTGCCGTCCAGCTCCTTCAAGGCTATATTGAACGAAGTAGCGAAATCGTCTCCTTCGAGCTTTACGCCGTAGATTTTTATAAAGTTATGGAGGGTTTGTTCTAGATCAGCTATAGAAACCTGAGCCGGAGAGGTAAAAAGTACGTAAAGTAACGCTCGTGATAATTGGCTAATGTGCTTTTCGAATGCTCTCTCCCAAACTTTCGCTGGATTGTCGAGTAGATTAATGAAGTCGTTGGTAAAGTTTTTGGATATTGTCCCTAAAAAATGCTCAGACGTTGTCATGGCTTCAATCAGTCTAGGATTATAGTTTTTATGATGAATGATTTTCTCGTAGCCTTTACCTAGCAGTATGTTTTCAATGAAAGACTTATCTAGCGATGAGTAGTATAGATGATTATATAAAATATGAGCGCGTTGAAAAGTTGTATAGCTAGAAAGCTCTATTGTCACTTTTGAGATATCAATGTTAACTCGATCCAGCTCCTCATAGTCACTTCGCGCCTGTCTAATAATGTACTCCCTTGTTGTCATGATAAGTTTAGTTTTCTTGGATGCCTGTACCCTTCTTAGAAGGTTCACGAGTCTTTTGTCCTCGTTCTTATAAGGGGAGAATTTAACATTGCCAAGAAAGTCATCATAATAAATGATTTGCCTGGTGTCTTCATTGATAATGTCTTCGGCTTCATCTATATTCGTTACATATGCTAGCTGGAAGCCGTCCTTCACGTAGTACAAAGAGAGTATTTGTGCCAGGGTGGTCTTACCTACTCCGGGTGCTCCCGAAATAACTCCATAGTGATTCTTGTCTAATATTTCAAGTGTTCGACCTACATCAGCCGTCTCGACGTAAAGCTTTACTTTTTGCTTCATGTCGATCTCGAGTCGGTTTGAGCGTCCTATTATCTTTTTTTGAAGTACCAGCTCTAAAACCTTTGAACTCGTAAGCCATAGCTTGTGATTTTTCCTCAGTATATGTTCATTCTTATCTATTTCTTGCTCAATGTCGCTTGCACAAATAACATCAAGTGGATTAACTATATATGGGTTGAATAGGGTCACGATCTTTTCTTTCTGGTCGGAAGTCATATTGACAGAAGCTATTAATATATATCTAGAAGGCTGTAGCTGCTTTACTTTTGGCAACTCATCGTTCTTAAGTTTGTAGTAAAGAGTTTTATAGTCTTTGTAATGCTTACATTGAACCACCAAGCTTCGCTTCTTATCATAGATCCGCCGGAAATCGATGCCCTTGTCCCGGCCTACAGAAAAGCTCTCTAGCGCCAAGTGCTCTCGAGCCTCTACGACGTCCCGACTGAGATTTTCAAAGTCGAGCCACGTTAAGTACTCAAAGTTGTATCTCTTCACTAACTTTAGTTTTCCATAAACGCGATAATGTCTTCAACTTTTTCAGCCACTTGCACGCCGGTGAGTGAGATATTCTCAGTTATTTGGGAAGTTCTGTCTTGAACGTAATAAGCGACAGCAAGTCGCTCTGTGTCGGTGGGCTCTTGGCCTGATGCTCCGAGGAATACGGCCGTATCTACCTTGCGCTCATAGACTAACGGTTGCTTTACGGCCTCCGCGCTTAATAAGGGGATTTCGTTGACTGCTCGCATAATACAATAGTGCTTCTCTGTGTAACGTCTGTCAAGTCGGAGCTCTGCGGGTACACTTCACGACTCCAAGATTCAAGTATTGCTCCAGTATTTTATAGAGGCTTGCGAGTGAGGGGCCTTTCAAAAATGATGAATCTGTAGTATAAAAAGCATACTGCAACAGCAAGGAGTACTGAAACGATGAGCGAAACTGGAAAGCATTTGCGCGAGAAGATATTGGCATCACATCACAGCATGGCGCAGACTCGCGCCATCGGAAAAAACGTGCTTGACCGAAGTTTAATTACGAGCTGGCACGGTATCGGAGTCTACAACGACGCTTTCTTTCATTACGAGGTTGAAGAAAATCGACCAGTTGGCCTCCTAGCTGCACTAAGACTTCGAAAACTAAAAGTTGACACGAGGCTTCTACTTCGACCGGAGCTGGGAGTAGCAACTGAAAGCGAGTGCACAGAGTATAAGCTTGCATTTGCTTCCGCCAAAGATTTCGATATTGCCGTAACTCGCTTGGAACGTCCTGCCGCTCTTGCAAACTTGGCATACGACTCACGGCGCAAGGGATGGTCAGCTGCCGAAAGTGACATCACGCCCGCCCAAGCCCTCGAAGACGTCGAGGGAATAGTCGCAAAGATCGGGTTGTAAGCCGCCGGCCTCCATTTAGTGGCTTGGAGCAGTCTTGTCTTCTAGAAGTCCTCGATTACAATCTTCTTCATCTGCATCATATGGGCATAGGCACCGGGCTTTTTTATCAGGTCTCGCATGTTTTCGGGCACGATTTGCCAGCTGAGGCCGTATTTGTCTTTGCACCAGCCGCACTGTTCCGACTCTGGAACGCTTGAGAGTTTTTCCCAAAAGTAGTTAATCTCGGCCTGGTCTTTACAGGTTACCGCGAAAGACACAGCCTCGTTGAACTTAAACCGCGGCCCGGCATTAATGGCAGCAAACCGCTGTCCGCCAAGCTCAAAATCCAGCACCAGCTCCTTGCCAGCCATATCGAGTTGAAAATCAGCCAAACCTTCCTCAGCGCTCTTAGGATAATAGATCGTAGAAATTACTTTGCTGTCCGGAAACACCGACACGTAAAAATCCACGGCTTCCTTAGCATTATTGTCAAACCACAGATTCGGTGTAACTTTTCGTCCCATGACAACCCCTTCGTCTAACTACTTTCTGAGACCTTAATAATAGCAAAACCGGCAGTATGCATGAGTACGAATTATTACTCAACTTTGTGCTGGGGCTAGTCTTGGCTCCTGATAGCGGACGGAGTTGGCGCTTTTTCATGGCCTCCCGTAACCTTGGAGTCCCAGCCAGCTTTAGCTTAGCTGCATAGACCTAGGCGCAGGAATAAGGACTAAGCTTTTAATTGTCCTTGGGTGCTCTCACCGTTGCGACTAAAGTCAGGATTCAAGGGGCAATTCTTGCAGAATTGCCGTAATGACATTTCGCCGATTGGTTTCATCTGCTCGATGAAGGCGCTTTCCTCCTCGTTATCTTGTATCAGCGTTTTTGCTTCAAAAATGACATTGGGTGTGCCCCCACCGATACCGGCACAACTGAGAACTACTCCTGTTGTTAGGTGATAGTTCTTTGGGCGAGACACTATCAGTTGGGCTTCGCCCCCACACCCTTCGGGAGCTTCTATAGAGGGCAATTGAGATAGTTGATGCCAGCGCATATGTTGGTACACTAACATAAATATATTAAGTAGCAAATTGTGGCTCCTCCTAAGATGGAAGTTAGATTTTTTCAGGGCTCTCCGAAACTATCAGGACAGTTCGGGTATAATTTGGTCATGACGCGAATCACCATAGATAGCAAAATGACTTTTTCTGAGGCGCTACATGGCTCAGCGGCGCCTGAAGAGATTATTGCAACCCTCGGGATCGTAGACATACAGTATCTGGGTTTCGATAATAAAATACATGAAGGCCAAATAGTAATACACAAGGATCTGCAAGCAGAAGTAGCATATATTTTTAAACAGTTATTGCTTAATAAGTTCCCCATCCTCAAGGCAGTGCCAATCGTTGCTTACGGATGGAGTGATCGCAGGAGTATTAAGGATAATAACACCTCCGCTTTTAATTACCGGAATGTATTTGCCACAAAACGGCTTTCCAACCATTCCTACGGAAGAGCTATAGATATAAACCCATTGATAAATCCATATATAACTCAAAACGGGGTAGTAAGACCTGCCGGGCCAAACTATGATCCTCGTGCCAAAGGTGCCATCAGCGATGGGGATAAAACGGTACGTTTATTTCTTGATTGCGGTTGGGAATGGGGAGGACACTGGAAGGAAGAATACGGCTATGTAGATTACCAGCACTTTCAAAAACTGGCTCCCGCGTAGCAAAGGAAGTTAGAGTCTTGGTTCAAGACGGCTTTGACTTAAGCCAAAGTCAGCTCAGCTTAATAGGCTACTTGATTACAATAAGTAGCGTTACCGCCGATACCAAAAATAACCCTCCAAATATAAGCCGTGCAGCGATGTGATTAAGCACCTTATCTGCGTTCGGTATCTTGACTGCAAGGCGAGCAATTAGGATAAACCAGAGCGCTGTGAAGAGCGCCATTTCGACCGCCACCACGAGCTGTAATGAGGTTGTAATGTTTCGAGCACTTAGCTGGCTGATGATTACGATATAGAAAATAATCATCTCCACATTAATAAAATGATTGATGAACCCAGCCCCAAATGGCCCAATGCTGCGCGACTTCGTCGCCCCGCGCTTCGGCAAGAAGCACAGCACCGCCTGCCAGAGTAGCCAAACCGCTCCAACGTAGCGAATTATAGTGATCAGCGACGGGTAGTGGATGAAGAGAGAGTTAATGCCAAAAACCGACAGCAAAAGTAAAGCAAATGCCCCCAGCCCCAACCCTATAGCAGCCAGCGTGCCAGCCGACTTCCCTTGCTTCCCGACAATTCGCATCACCAGAGCATAGTCACTGCCAGGCGCCACAATCATTCCAGCCTGCAGCAGCGCCACAACTATAATCGGACTAGCAGATGGTTCCACGGTTATATTGTACTACCCCAGGGTGGAGATAGCGGCCTTATGCTCCTGTAGATATTGGTTTTAATCTTGGCTCTCCTCCCTTTGACGAAAACGAATCGGATCAAATTGAGCTGGTGGAGATGTGGAAGCTTACGATTCTCGCTTCTGGCGGTATAGATAGGCAAAATCTAGCAAGCCAAGCGCAATAAATACTCCAGAAATTTTTGTCCACTTGTCTAAGTGGTGTTTAGTCGAGCGGTAAGTTGAGTCTAATTTTGGGTTTCCGCAGTATATATCAGTACTTCTGGCGTCTGCAGTACCCCTGGAACAATCATACTTTTGATAAATAACCGCGCTGTTGTCGATAACAGGCGCTTCGACCATTCCATAAGTCATAAAAGACAAGCCAATAATCAAAATTATCAGAGCACTTAAATATTTATTAATCAGCACTTGAGCTCGCTTCATTTCTTAATCATAACAAACCAACTAAGCATAGGCGTATTGACTCGGTCTTCAGCTCTGGAGCATAACTTTAGAGGACAAGAGCATTAGTGACACTCGAGGTATGAATGGGCTACTTAAAGACTTTACGCCTACCGATCAAGAAACTTATCGGCGTAGGCACCAACCACATCATTTATCATGGTTTGATACTTAGCATCATGCTTCTTGGCGTATCGCTTATAGAGGTCAAGGCTGCGCTTATCGATAGCTATGGTTATTTTTTCCTTCGCCGTCTTACGGACAAGCTCTTCTGGAGATGGCAAGAAATCAGTAACAATGGTTGCATCCTCTAAGGCTTGCTCTATCTTCTGGGGTGCGTCGGTGTAGTTAACTTTACTTGTGTTGCTCATATATCTTCTTCCCTTTCCGCCAATATCCTGCGCCTATGATTCGGATACGGCTATTTCTTATCGTGAACCTAACGGTGGTGATGCCGCCCTTAGTTGTTTTACCGATACAGAAATATCTCTTTTCGTTCGAAGAGTGTTTTGTATCTAACAAAATAACCCGGTTCTTATCAAAGAAGGCATCTTGGGCTTCGTAGAATGAAAGACGGTGCTTAGTAATATTTTCAGCGTTCTTACTCTCATTCCATTCAAAGTCCATACATATAATTATACATACTATTATATTGATTGCAAAAAGAAATCAAACATTTTCTCAGAGGTCGCGCATTCTGGACGAGCCTAGAATTTGAGTCTAGTGCCGACAGGCTTCAATTAGCTGCTGCGCTGCCGCAAGCCTTTAAATCGCATTCCCCTACCCTGCTCCACTGACGGATCAAAGACTACGGCAAATTATGAACTCCGTGCAGACAGTAACTCGCGCTGCAACTGCAAAGTTGGCGTATCGGCGCTGGCGAGTAGCGTGAGGTGTCTTAGATCGTCAAGCTGCAGTGAGGCATTCATGCGCCCAATGCTTGAGCTGACAAGACTATAAAGGTGCTCACCGGAATTTGGCGTATGCGCATTGTAATCAGCAGCAGCGTAGAGCTGACCTGTCCGAATGTCTTGAGCGGCAACAGTGCTGATGACATGCATGGCTGGTAATTTTGGATCCGGTCGCTGCAGCTCTGTAGTTAAGGTGAGCGCCGACTGGTGATTGCCCGTATCGGGCCAGCCGTTGGTGAACATGAAGTCCCACTGCATCGTCGAGGTTTCTGGATCGGTGACGCGTATGTCGAGTGCCGTCTTGAGGCCGACGTCGATATGCCTATTGTCTTCTGTGTGCAGGATATCGCCCTTGCTTGCGTAAGCTTTGAGGCCACCCAACGCCAGGTGCGACGCAACTTGGTCATGTGTAACGAAACTATCGATGGCTCGATTGGCTGTAACAACAGTCATGTGGTAGCGCCGTGCCGGCCAATCATCGTCAGTTTCTGCATCCAATATGGCTTGACGGGCCTGACGTGGATGGCGCAGAGCGCTTGTAAGAACATTTATAATAAGCGGGCCAAATATTCGCCATCGAGTCCGTTCATCTTGCAGCTGTTCGCGCCTTGAATACTCGTAACCCCAATTCTGCTCAACGACTTCATCGGTCATAACCGGCATGCCACCAACTTCCAGCTCTGGTCTAATAATCATATGGCTCCTTTGAAGGATAGCATAACATTTTTGATAAATACGCGCAACAATGTTGAAGTTTAATTTTTCAATGTCTGCGCTTCGTAATAAATATAATTGAAATAGTAGAGGCTAAATGCTTAGGGCTCCCATAGCGGGCGCACTTCGCAACTATCTGTCTATGCCTGCGGCGGATTTGAATTTTTAGCCGCGTCTTGTTTGGGCAGGTCTCTGTATGCCAATCGACCAAAAGCTACCAGGCCGGATGTTGTGCCTATGGCTAACGCAATGACTTGTTCTTTTGGAGAGGAATATTTAAATGCCTCGTGCCCTGTGACGAAATCAGCCCAACCATTAGCAGCTTCTACGAAAACAGCGCCACAACCAGCGCTTATAATAACTGCCAAGGTTTTATTGCCTATTCTTTGGGAGCGAGCCGAACCTTCATTTTCAACATTTGAAGCATTCGAATCGAACGGAGCCTCAGGAAAATCTTTATTCATCATATGCGTAAGATATCATAAAATATGATATCTGTAAATCTATAGTCCCCCTTTGTTGGCGCATTTCGCAACTTTGAGGTCAATCAACACAATGATGTAACGGTATGTATGCAAATCGATAAGCGTTAATGGTAAATACACGAATATCTTACATCTATTGTGGCTTGGAAGGAACACAATTAGGGTACGGCGGTTTACCCACGATCGAAGATAATTTGATCAAAACCGCATCGTCTTAACAAATCCAGATCGGATTAGTGTGTGCGCCATGAGTAATACCAGATACGACCAGAACACTCAAAAAAAGTTGATAAATCAGGACAATCGTATCACTGCGTTAAAAAAGCAGATGATTTACTACAAAGAAATAACAGAAACCGTCCGCGAGCCATTTATTATCCTCGATAAGGATTTGAGAGTGGTTACTGCCAATTTATCCTTTTATACTAAATTTAAAGTAATCAAAAAAGATACAGAAGGCAAACGGATATACGACTTAGGCAACAGCCAGTGGGATGCACCCGAACTTCGCCTATTACTCGAAAACATTCTACCCACCCATAGGGTTCTGAATAACTACGCCGTAACCCACGTCTTCCCAACGCTTGGACGAAAGACCATACTGCTCAATGCTCGACAGGTTGATAGTAAGCAACTAATCCTGCTGGCCATGGAAGACGTGACCGAACGGTGGAAATTAAAATTTGACTCAGATGAGCTGACAGAAAATTTAATTAAGCAACGCGATCAGCTGCAAGGTTTGAACGACGCGAAAGATGAATTTATATCATTGGCATCTCATCAACTTCGTACCCCTGCCACTGCCGTAAAGCAGTATGTCGGGATGTTACAAATGGGATACGCTGGCCAGTTAACTAAGGATCAACTTGACATGCTCGGGGTTGCTTACAGAAATAACGAACGACAACTTGAAATTATTGAGGATCTGCTCAGAGTAGCAAAAGTTGATGCTGGTAAGGTCTATTTGGACAAAACCTTTTGTGACGTGACGATACAGATCGAAAAAGCTATAAAAGGCCAAGCTATCTTATTCAAAAACCGAGAACAAACGGTCGTTTTTAATAAGCCTAAGGCAAAAATGATAGCTAGTATTGACCCCAAACTCATGCTGATGGTTCTGGAAAATGTATTAGACAATGCTGGGAAATACTCCAAAGCCGGGAAGCACATTACTATTGATATTCGCCAGGACAAATCACATACGATAGTCACAATTCAGGATCATGGCGTCGGAATACGCAAAAAAGATCTGCAAAAATTATTTAAGAAATTTTCAAGAATTGATAATCCCCTTTCAGCTTCAGCAAAAGGCACAGGGCTCGGTCTATACTGGGCAAAGAAAATATTAGATTTGCACCAAGGCACTATCAACGTAACTTCTAAGGCTAATGTCGGATCGAATTTTGAAATTTCCACCCCGACTAATGCGGGCGCGTAACCTTGAATAAGCCAAAATATAAAAACTAAGATACCTTAAGTCTGGCTCCCCTGTTGAGCGCCTTCGTATTTCTAGCGCGACGAATTCAATTGATCTTGGGACGCAAAATCAAGTGCTTTTTTAACTAACTTTTCTTTTCGTCTGTTGAGCCAGGCTGCCGTAAATCTTGCGCCCCCTAAGCCAAAACCTACATAGGGACTCACTAAACTTGTCAAAATAACACCTGCTTGCGTGATCACCGTTCGTTTTCTCTTAAGCGCAACATCTAAATCTTGCGCTGTCATGGGCCGGTTCATCATCATATTGGATTCGTATAGTCCAATGTCTATGCCACTGGCTAGCGCCTCATCGTTGGTTCTGAATAGTCTCCTAGTGCTTGCTATATCCACAAACGCTCCAACGGCGCTTAGTGCGAAACCCCCCAATAATTCTGCCGTAGAGCCTATATGCAGAATTTGTTCTTGCCCAGATAACAATAGGTCTGCAATGCCTGCCCCAGCCAGGGCGGTAGCATACTCATATTTATCGACAAACAATTTTGGTATTTCTTGTCTAGCTTGTTGAATATACGACAATTCAGGCCGAGCCTCACTGTGTTCCATAAAAATAAAATACCACAAAAAGCGGTATTTGCATGGTGCTTATGCCCGGCTCATCCTATTGGACGCACTCCGCAACTTTAAAAGCTTTCAACATCTTGAAGGTAGAATAAACCTACAATGATCAAGTAGATTTTATAGCCTCAAACGTGCAATCCTTATGCTTGCAGCCCAGAAAGATACTGTTATATTTAGGGTGTAATTAGGGAGAGATATTGTGAAACAACAGCTGGCGGCCGAGTTATTGACAGGCGAAGAGACGTTGGTAGTTGACAGGGGCTTGCGCCAAGCTATACGAGCAGCCGAAAGTGATCTTCAGTGGTCGCCTGAAGACCCGGTGCCGGCGACTGAAGTAGCAACCATATTTCGCGACAATGACCTTCATGAACATGCTAATGATGTTCTAGCATCAACTGCCCAACGAGGTTATAGAGCGGGTCTGTCTTATATTTTTCGGCTTGCTCAGCAGGTGGGAGCTGTCCGACCAGGCCCAATCCCCGAACAAACGTCTCACGGCACGCTGTTTACTCCGTATGTGTCTTCAGAGGTCGGCCTTCCAGCTTATCAGGTTAACTGTCGTGATGGTGCCACTGTCGCAGATACCAAGTACGCAACTGTAGTGGCTATAGTTGCCACGAGCCGCGACCTTACTGTTACCCAACTTAACAATGAATTAGACTCCACAGCAGGAGCGGGACAAGCCTGGGCAACAAGACTTGACCGAGAGGGACTAACAGTTTACCAAGCTGCAGCAGCTCCTAGTCATCGGAGACAAATAATTAAACACACCCGACTGCTCGATGCTTACATTGAAGCCTCTCCTGAGTGGCAGCGCGCAATCCAAATGCGTACTTTAGCGCACTACTTTGAAAAACCAGAAGCAGACGTTATGGACACATTGTTAGAGCTGGGCAGATTGCTGACTGGTGCGCCAAATTGAGCCGTTTACGCTAATCGCTGAAAAATTGGCCAGCTCTAACGCCGTTAAGCTGGTTGACGGCGAGCAGAAAACTCTCTAGCTCGCTGCAGGCTGAAAGGCCATACGTATCCCGAGTGTGGTGGCCGTAGCTCTTGCCTAAGCGCCACACTGGCTATCTTCTTTCTGGTATTGTTTGGTTCGCTAACACGCTCCCCAGCTTGCACGATTTTGATAGCTTCTTGGACGTCCTCGGCGGTAGTGCCTTCGGTCAACTCCCTACGCTCAGCTATGCCGTCTAACCATTCTTTATTTATGATTACTAAGTGTAATGCTCTGTCGACTGAGATATCGAATGTATCTCCAAGATCAAGTCCCGAGTAAAAAGCACCCCGGCTGTAGTGGACAGCAAGGCTTTTCCGTAGCTGCTCATCTTGAAGTTGGTCAAATAATCCAGGTGCCTCACCCGCTGGCCCGTCTGACTCTAGTCTGGTACTCATGTTAGCTCCTCCTCTATCAGATCAAGGATGCACCATTCTAGAATTTTTTACAAGTCCTATAGGCTAGTCATTAAGTAGAGGCTTGGCTTAGCCTAACGGTCTTGAAGCTCACATTGCTTAACAGACATATCTTATGCGTTGTACTCAAACGTAGCCAAAAGCGGTCTGTGGTCTGAAATTGTGCTCGACAACACCTTAAAATCTTTCAGGTAGAAATCACTCCCCTTGCTCCAATATATGTAGTCTAAGTTGAGGCGCAACGGCGTGAAGCGGTGGGCGTTATAGTACCAGCTTGGTTTTAGGATTGAGCCAGTTCGTGCACGCATCACATCTGAAACCTTGTGCCTGAGAGAGCCGGGCATTAAGCGCCATTCGTTCATATCGCCTACCATGATCGTATTTTTGCTATAGGGCTTGGATCGAACGAGCCGATTAAGGCTGCTCTTGCCGATTTGATGTTGTTCCAGTGAGTCAACTGTGGCCGTAGGATGCGCGACGATAATATTAAAATTTTGTTTTTCCGAAAGAGCAATTTGTGCAGATATTACTTCTTTCTTGAGGTTCTCGTAACCGCGCTTTATAGCAAAACCATTCTTGCTAATAACGATGCGTTGCTGCTTGCACATCGGCAATTTGGAGCACAGCGCAACACCGGACATCCAATAGTCGTCAAGCTGCGCCATGTTGGCGCAGTGGCTATTGGCGTAACCTAACTTACGTAAGTATTCGACTACTGGAGCCGTAGTTTTTTCTGACGGTTTAACGACTTCGGCAAGTGCTACTAAGTCTGGCTTGTGTAGATCGGTTAAACGTTTGAGCTCATCCAGCAGGCGCTCACGTTTTGTAGCATCGATCTGATTGAGATACCAGATGTTCCAGAAGAGGATGGAGAAGGTCACGATAACATAGTAGCATTAGCGTTCGTTCTAGTATGATGGAGGCAATGACCTTTATATATCCCTTGCTTTCTGCCGTAGCGGAGTCGATTGGCAAAACCACAGACAAGCTCAACTATCAAAAAAACAAAATTCTACCTGATCGACTCCTGTTCCTGCTGTTCGTCACGATGGTGATTGGGTTGCTCATATTCTCAGTTTTTGTCCGGCAGCCCATGCCGACTATAACCTTGGCGACAGCTGGTCTAATTGCTTTCATGATTATAGTGTCCTTTGGCCAGAACTTCTTCGATTATGTTGGGCTGCGCACGAAGAATCTATCTTTGCGTGAGCCCATCAGTAATTTTCAACCGATCTTGGCCGGTTTTTTGGCGTATGCGCTCTTCCCTTCGGAGAGAAATACTAAGTACATTATTGCCATCATTGCTGGCACGGCTATCTTGTACGCCAGCAATTCGAATCGGAAACTCAAGTTGGCATTCGATAAAGGTACGGCATACCTTTTCGTCGCCGTAGTGTTGTCGGCGGTTTTAACGAGTGTATATAAGGTGAGTCTGGAGCACGTCAGCCCGTTTTATTTATTGTTGTTTCGGTCGGCAGGCGTCCTGCTATTGGTGGGGGTTTTTCTCAAGCCGCGGCTCAAAGGAATTAAAAATGATCAACTCGTTTTAGGCGTCGGGGCGGGAGTAATGTATATCGTCGGCAACTTATTGCAGCTCTATTCCATAAAGCATTTAGGGCTGAACTTTACCATCATGGTGCTCGCACTTGGCCCAGCAATGATCTATACGGGCAGCTCCCTTGTCCTCAAAGAAAAGGTGTTACCCAAGCAGATCATAGCCAGCGCTGCCCTGCTGGCTATAATTATCTGGGCCATTTACTTATAATCATTTAGTATGGAGATTTTTCTGCTTACCGCTCTCACCATTATTGTGACAGTGTTAGTCAACCCGATTTCTAAGAAAGTTAGCAAGAGGGTTGATGACAAACGATACCTCAAGGTTCATGTTCATCATAGTGTCACGGGGCTGGTCATACTAGCTGCCGGATTAGCTTACGCAAACAAAATAACCATAGCCCTGGGGCTAGGGCTCTACCTAGCGCATGGACTCGAAGAAATGTATTTCAACAAGCAGCCTTTCCCGAAAGCGTTTTTTATTCTTATAACGCGTTGAGAACAAGGAGCTAGCGTCTAACATAAAAGAGTGACTGCGTGCCAAGCGTCACGGGTGCCTTTAGTGTCCAACGTGGCTCCTCCTAGTGGACAAGCTTCGCAACGATCTTGACTGAGTTAGTCGCGCTTGAAGCTTAAATCATCACGTATTGTGACGAAATGCCCATCTATCTCGCGTGTGACTGTCAGGCATTTCCCGCAAGCCAAACACCCTAAATTTGCACTATCCCAAATACTTTCTTCGCCGGATGATGCTAGGCCTATGATAACGTCTTTTTGTTCAAGTCCATTTTCAAATGGGCCGACACTGTTGTATCTGCCCTCGTGGACGAATGCGCCATAAGACGCTAGTTTTGAGCGGACATTACTCAGCCCACAAAGCGGGCTCTCAAAATCGGGACACTCAGCGCTCACATCGCTCATATATAGAGTACAACACTATAGACACTTAATGTCAATCTTGGCTTCTTTTAGTGGACGTACTTCGCGACTATAAGTCTGAGGAGTTGGACGGGGTGAAAGCACCAATACTCTCCAGATAATTGTGCGTTTCTAGCTTCTCTTGTTCACTTAGTACGCGTGTTCTGCCGTCTTCTATGACGACGCCACTTTCGTAAGCCCTTGCAATACCGTAACGTTTGACAAACTCGTCTATGTCATCCGGATGTATGCCCAGCTCATGATAATCGTTCGGGTCTCCCACGATTCGCAAGCCTTGTCCTATAAAAGGGTGTTGGTCAGCAAAATGCGCATTGACATAGCGGCTGCCATATTGAGCCTGCTGGTGTGTTAGCCCACGACAAACATCACCGAAAGAAACATGCTCATTATCAATGAGGCTGAAACGTACCCCGTCTTTATTAACTAATGCTGGGCGACCTAGAATTTCACCTCGCTCGAAATCCATTATGCAATATTAACATAAAATTAAAAGTGTCAAGGCTGGCTCCCCGAGTGATGGAAGTTAGAACCAGACTAATCTATTCATAATAAATACGCATCAATTGCCTGCCGACTTGGCGTGCATCGTGTCGAATTAAAGTACGACGAATCGCCTTGTCACTTTCATCTTGCTTTACAACGTCTGTTGCTACAAGATTTGCTCCAAGCGGACGAGCAGAAATTTCTGCAAACCGCGCTATATCTGTAGCTACTGGAAATTCGCCCTCCGCAGCATATTTTTCAAGTAGGTCCTTTTCGGGTAAGTCTTGGTTGTGTAGGGCGACATCAATTTGATCTGCTCCAATGTATCGCTCGATTGCTCGCACATAGTCGGCAACGTGCCAGCCGTCGGTTTGCCCAGGCTTTGTTACGAGATTGCTAATAAGTACTTTCTTGCCAGATGCCTCAGCGAACGCCTCCGACATTCCCTCGACAGCTAAGGCGGGAAGCAATGAGCCGTAAAGATTACCCGGTGCAACGACAACAAGATCGGCTCCTCTGATCGCTTCTGCAGCATCAGGATTGAGTATTGCAGGTGGCTCCAACGAAACGACTGCATCCGAATAATTAATCGGACGATTTCCAATAAGATGCTCTCCTACGACCTTCTCCTCACCATCCTGCATTACCAATGAATGTTTTTCTAGAGTGACTGGCAGAACCTTGCCAGTTATATGCAGTATTGAACTGGCCACCTTGAGTGCCTGGTCAAAACTACCCCGTTGCATTTCGAGACCGGACAGTATTAAGTTGCCAAGGCTGTGGCCTGCTAATGCGCTGTCGCCACCAAAACGATAGTTGAAAAGATCTCTTACATCTGGTGTGTCGCTCAGTGCTACCAGACATTGCCGAACGTCGCCTGGGGGCAATACGCCAAACTCATCCCGCAATACACCTGTCGAGCCGCCATCATCGCTCATGTTTACGATTGCTGAGATATTAGGGGTGAAACCTTTCAGTTCCTGCAAGAGCGTAAAACTGCCGGTGCCACCACCAATGAGTGCAATCTCTGGAGCATTTGCCATAAACTAAAAATACCACATAAAGTGGTATTTGTATAGTGTTTATGCTTGGCTCTCCATAGTGATGGAAGCTAGAACTGTGATACAACTAAATTACAATCGTATGCGCATGATGGCATCGCCATCGTATTCATCAAATTCCTCAGTCTCAGCGAAGCCGGCCCTTTTATATATAGGCATGCCGTCTTGTGTTGGTTGGGTTGTGAGCATCAGTTCGGTAAAGTTCTGCTGTCGTGCCCAGGCAATCAAGGTTGACACCAAAGCGCTACCAATTCCTTGTCTGCGTTCACTTCTATCAACACCGAACCTTCCAAGCAATCCAAGATTAGCCTCCAAATGGCGCAGTCCAATACAGCCCACAAGTTGGAATTGTTTTTGGGCAACCCAAAAGTTGCCTGGTTCTACAAAGACATCATCAAGATGGACTAGTTCGTTCCACCCCTCCCTAATGTCAACAAACTTTTTTTGGCCATCCGCCTCGACTCCCTGCTGTACAGACAAATAAAAGTCAGCTACTTCTTGTGTAGAAATATCGGCTTCAGCGAAAGGGAGAATGGTGGCGTTCATGACTAGATTTTATCCTAGATACTGATCTTTATATCAGAAAATAGCAACAACATCTCTTTAAAGTGCTTATGTTTTGCTCCGGGGACTGGATTCGAACCAAACATTTCTACCGCCTAAGAGTCAGGCTCGCCTTACTTTAACCCACCTCTGTTATTTGTCAAGTTTTTGCGTATATTTTATGGGTGATATGTGGTACAATAGGGGCATGAACAGCAGCAAAGTTATTAATGTAGATGAAAACAGCCCAGAATTCCTACTTGAGTTGGAACGACGTATTAAACTTGCTAAAAATCCTAAAAATCGTATACCGCTCAGCATAGCCAAGAATGATATTCTAAAAAAATATCAGGAGCTTGCTGGTGCAAAAGTATAGCGTCAATCTTACAGAAGATGCTGAGAACGATATTGCCGAGTTGATGGCATTTTATGAAGAGCTAGTGGATGCTGAATCGGCAGTGAAGTTTTTCGATGAAGCTATGGAAACTGTTGCAAACCTGCAAAACTTGCCACGAACTAACGCTGTGTTTAAGGATGACCCGGATGTACGTAAGATCCAGATGAAAAATCACAAAGTTGCAATTGTTTACATTGTAGATGATGATCGTTTTGAGGTTATTGCCGTTCGTGCATACCACCAAATGCAAAACCCTACCCAGTATCAAGAATCGGTGCGGGAACGTATACGTAAATTGCACGGACAGGCGTAAGTTAGATAATAATGGCTTGGTCTAGGAACCCGGTCGCTTTTTGCATTGCTCAGTTGCCACAGGGCTGACTGATCATTCTCGGAACTTAATACAGGAGTAAACCCCAGGAAATTAGCCATTTCAACGGTTCCAACCTATCCTGACGATAATGGGAACTAGATTCGAACCGCTAACGGGGGGGTGAGTTTTTAAGAAGAAAGTCTTAAAAATAAAGAAAGACCGGTCATGGACACCGGTCTACCTCTGTTGGTGCTTGGTTTGGCTCCGGGGACTGGATTCGAACCAGCGACCTAGGCGTTAACAGCGCCCCGCTCTACCGCTGAGCTACCCCGGAATAACGGCTTCGCCTCATGAGACAACCGCTACCGCGGTTTTCTCATCGGCGCTTTCGAAGTGAATTCGAATCCCGCTTTGCGGGACCGCGCCTACTCTTTCCAGCCTGTGGGAAATTTGTGAGAACTTGGGGCATTATAGCGAAAGGTGGGAGATCAAGCAAGGAGTTAGCGGGCAGATTTCAGGGCGGCTTGAGTGCGGCGGGTGTCGTCGCGGGCTTTGAGGGTTTGGCGTTTGTCGTAGTGTTTCTTGCCTTTGCCGACAGAGATGCGGAGTTTGATATAGCGGCCGGCGGTTAGGATTTCAAGGGGTACGATGGTCTTGCCCTGCTGCTTGGCTTCAACGAGGGCGTTGATTTGGCGGCGTTTGGCTAGGAGTTTGCGGGCTCGGGTTTGGTCGGATTCATTGATGGGAATGCCGCTGGTGCCGGCAATGGTGGCGTTGATCAGGTAAAGTTCCTCGGCCTTAATGGTTACATAGGCGCCGCGCAGCTGCCCATGGCCCATGCGTAGGCTCTTGGCCTCGGCTCCGGTCAGCTCCAAACCCACCACCAAAGAGTCGCCGAGCTCGTAATCGTGTCGTGCGCGGCGGTTGGTAATGCGTTTGGACTGGTTCGGTTTCTTCTTAGCCATAACAGCTTTCATTGTAGCTGACGCTCTGATATTTGACAATTAATATTAAAAATAGTATTGATTCGTACTGGATCACAAGAAGCCCTGTTGCTGATTTGACAAGCACAAGTTACGAGTGTATTTTTTGAATACGCATTCTCATCTGGAGAATTGCCCATTGACAGAGTAGAGAGATAGGCGCTAAAGCATTAATAGCCGTTGATTGCTCCAATCACTTTTCGGGAGGAAACTATGACTTTTTTGCAAAACCTGACGGGGCTTAACGAGACGAATTTGATCATAGCATGGGTCCTCTGTGTCTTCATGGCCTTGATCGTTTCAGGGGAAATCAAAGAGATGTTGAGCGACAGCCCGCCCCTGTCCTGGGCAGTAGTGATACTGTCGCTGATATTTGCGCCGGTAACGGCTGCGTTTGCTGTTGTGGCTATGATGTTGTGGCTTGCTTGGTGTATGCTGGTCAGCGCTGGAGACTGAATATTTGTTATTCAGCAGGAGATAGGCATTGATGATTTATCTCCTTTACGGCGGTATAAAATAGCTTGAGCCTACTAGCTCGCTTTTTTACACCCTATTCGCCAATACTTCTCTACTCTGTCACTTCCACCCAACATCTTATGATTCGTTCAAAAATGCGCTATTGGTGAAACTCTTGCTTAGCCACATTCCAGAGGCTGGGGTCGTGTAGAACTTGCGCGCGGTAATACCAATACTCGGCGCCCCAAAGGTTGATGGTGCGCATGCCGGTGGCTTGGCCGTAGTTGAAGCGGGCTTTGAGGCGGCTGGCGTCTAGGGATTTGTTCTGTTCGGCCAGATTGATCTGGGGGATGGTTTGGCCGCGGGGTGGCCAGGCTTCGGCTTGGAGCTCGTCGATGATCATGTCTTTGTGCAGAAAGATTTTTTGGGTGCCGGCCAGGAAGCCGTAAAACCAGGCCGGGAACGGATATTCGATATAGCGATGGGTGACGCCAGCATCCCAAACGCGTTTGTAGACGGAAATGCCGAATTCGTCAGGCTGCGGCTGGCCAGTTGGGAAGCCTATCGCATTATTGCTCCGGCTAACGATGATCGGATGGGCAGGATCAAGGTGTTTGACCAGATTATACTCACTAACCAGGCGGCTGCGGTCGCGCGTGAAGTTGGTACAGGTGCCGAAGCCCTGTAAGAAGTATTCGTTCTCCACCTGATAATTCTCTAGACTGGACGAGTTCTTGTAGCGCTCCACCACCTTTTGCATGAAGGTTTCCAGCTGCGGCTGCCACTGGCTGTCAGGCTGATTGAGGTTAACCCAAGACGGTGGATGGCACTCCGGCCAGCGCGGCTGACGCAAGCCCAAGGTGAGCGTGATCTTAGCATGAGCCGCTTCGGCTTTGTGAAATTCCCAGTCCAGCTGACTGAAATCATAGTGACCGGGATTCGGTTCCATGTCGCTCCAATAACTCACCAGACGAAATTGTTTGACTCCAATACCGAGCAAAGCGTCCATAGTCTGTTCGGGGTTCACCCCAAGACTCTGCGCATAATCCGGGATGAAGCTGACACCAAGTTGCAGTGGCTTGCTCGACTCGCTATGAATGTACCACTGCGCGATACCGTACATCGCCCCGACCAGCACAATAACCAAGGCCAGCAGCACACAGATGAGCTTGTGCCACCAATTGCGACGCCAGTAGCGCCCCGGCCAGCGCTTTAAGCTAATTGCCAGCTGGCTGGTGTACGATGAGGGCTGTTTTGGCATATACTAAGTAGCAGCATTTAATGA
This sequence comes from Candidatus Saccharimonadota bacterium, assembly GCA_036743655.1. Taxonomy (GTDB): domain Bacteria; phylum Patescibacteriota; class Saccharimonadia; order Saccharimonadales; family UBA4665; genus DATHNF01. Next base: position 29,483 of record DAINPB010000004.1, on the reverse strand, counting down.
AAATAAGCATTGTCATCCCAGTATACAACGAAGCCGAACACCTCGGTGCCTGTCTTGCGGCCATCGCGCAGCAGACTGTGGTGCCGCATGAGGTGATTGTCGTTGATAATAACTCCAGCGATGCCACCGTAGCTGTGGCTCAAGCATACGATTTTGTAACCGTGCTGCATGAACCTGCGCAGGGGGTTATACACGCTCGAACACGCGGTTTTGATGCGGCCAGCGGTGATATTATTGCGCGGATTGACGGGGATAGCTTGCTGCCGGCCGATTGGCTGGCGTCGGTGCAGGCAGTGTTCGCCGATGCGTCGATTGATGCGGTTTCTGGGGTGGCGCTCTATTATAACGTCGCCGCCGCCGGGATTTTTAATGCGATTGATCTGTTCTTCCGACGTCGGCTGAGTTGGCAGCTGGGCGATCGGGTTTTCCTCTGGGGCGCCAATATGGCCATGCGCCGTCAAGCTTGGCAGCGTGTTAAACCAGCGCTCTGCAAACGCGGCGGCCTGCACGAAGATTATGATATTGCCATACACCTGCAGGAACTTGGTGGCGTGGTAGCTTTTGACGAACGGCTGCAGGTACAGGTGTCGTCAAGACGGATTGACGTCAGCTACTGGAGCTTCATGCAATATGTCTGGGTCAGCCCACGTACCTACGCCCAGCATGGTATTGGCCAGCGCTGGCATATGTATTCAGTAGTCGCCATATGCGCTGTTGGCTACTTGCCCGCCCGGGTACTACATCGCGGATATGACGCTCGGCAGGATAAATTCTCGTGGAGTCGGCTGCTGACAGCCGAACCGGTGGTTGCGCGCGTTGATCCCACTGCCAACGTCGCCTAAGAATAATTAAACCTGAGGATTTGAAACATAGCCGCCACTATCTGTTGGCGAGGGGTGACAAACGCCCCAAAGACCCCGGTGCTGGCTGATGGCAATGTGTTCGTCGGCAGCGAACTGCTGCGCCCTGCTAAAAGGAAAATACGGATAGTAAAACCCGTGCCCCGTCCGAACCAAGGCTTCATTGACATCGGTACCATCCGGCAAATACACATACCGCAACAGCCGATTATAACGATCGCGATTGGTACTCAACGGGTCTGAAACCAGACGTACCCGATGCTTGCCGATGGTTTGCTTGGTGAAGGCCGCGGCCGCCGGGCCATAGCATTGAACAGGCGTGTTAGGCTTGTGTGTTTCAGGAGTATCAACACCGATGAAACGGACTTTTTCACTATGTCCATGCATATTCACCGCAATGGTGTCGCCATCAACGAAGTGCTCGATGCGGTACAGGCCTGGCTGATTACTCTCAGCTGTCTTGCCAATGCCGTCCAGCCACCCGCGGCGCTGGGCGTAGAAGAGCGAACAACAGAGGAAAACGAGTACTATGACAAGCCAAATGTAGCGTGGGCGATGATGGTGTCTGCGGGGCATGGTTACAGACTAAGTAACCGCAGCAGCTCTTCTTGGTCAAGTTTCGTACCATCAATTTTAATAACTTTTTCAGCTTCGGTGGGCGGCTCCAGCTTGGCGGCTATGGCGTCGAATTGCCCCTCGCTCATAATGACGGCGTAGCCGTTGCGGATGACTTGGGCGTGCACAGCTCGGCTCTTGGCGACTTCCAGAGGCGTGGTTACCCAGATAATTATGGTCTCGGCCCCTTGTCGGTCGGCAATATCACGGAGTTTTTGGCGATCTTCGTAGAAGTTGAAGTTGGTATCGAAGACCACGCTCTTGCCGCTGGCTAGCAGCTGCTCGGCAGTATCATTGAGGTGTTCATAAAGCCGCTGACTCTCTTGAAGGGAGTGGGTCGGCTGGTCGAACATACGGTGCCGTTCAACGTCAGCCCACAGGTGAACAGCGCCGGTTTTTTGCTGGATAATCTGGGCGATTGTCGTCTTGCCCGCACCAGGGTGTCCGACGAAGAGATATAACTGCGGTTTGGACATGACCTTATTCTAGCAAAACAGTGAGATTCTGAGCCTAATTCCAGCAATTTAGGTGTCCCAAGTTGTTGCAAACGGGCCCACCAGAGGTGATAGAGATTGCAAAAATACCAAAATAAGTTTAAAATATAACTATATGTCACATCGTGAACACGCCCCTGACGAGGACACCGAGCAGTTTATTGCCGGTTTGCAGAGTGTCGAAAGCAATGCCTTCGACTTCACCAAACAAGACCCGCATGCCGATAGCATCGCCACCGTTCCCGAGCTTTTCAGAAGAAGCCGCCAGGGCATACGCTACCTGCCGGAATCGCATCGAGGTTTCCTGGTCGTTGCCTCAGCAGTAGTCTACGACGTATCTGACGAAAACCCGCGCCGCGGCGTCTACACGGCCGGAAACTTCAAGGCCAAGCTGCGCGATGATCAGCGCGGCCCGGATGATCTAAGCGATATCCCAAAAGTCTGTGCCGAGATGGACATATTAATTCGGGCCGAACAGGATGGTTTCGGTTGGGTCGGTGCCATTGTCGTGGCTGCGACCATCAATCCGCTGCGCATCAAAAAAGTGACCGGTGTCGCCTCAGCCACGCTGCACCCCTGTGGGGAATGCGGCCTGGCGTTCCAGAATAGTGACTTGTTTGACGAGTACACCCCCATAATCACCACCGGTTCAGCCAGCGAATTCAAGAAATACCAGCTGCAATCATTCCGCCAATATAAGAAGCGATATGAACGGTACCACGGGGGGGAAGTTTTCCGTGATGCACCACTTAGAGACTATATTCCGTCAGAGTGGGGCTATCGCAAAGACCTTTACTTGCGTCAAGTCAAGCGAGAAAAAATCGGTGGCTCCGTCCTGCACGGCAGCGCCAAGCGAGAAAGAGCCCGCCGCCAGCTAAAACTGCAAGTCATGAGCAACCCCCTCGAATTCAGCAAATCCGGCTAGAAGTCGATCCCCTTATTCGCCAGGAATTTATCATCGAAGTGATGTTTGAGCTTCTTCATCTCGGTGGCGATGTCTACGTACTTGAGTAGTTCCGGGGGGAAATCACGGCCGGTGAGACAGAGGCTGGTCTGTGAAGTACGTTGGGCGATAAGCTGCTGCAGTTGTTTCTTGCTAAGCAAGCCATCATTGACCGCATTGTTGATTTCGTCACAGATGACCAAATCATATTCGCCGCTGGACACACAGTCGAGTGCTTCTTGGTAGGTGGCCAGCGCGGCCTGGTGGTGTTGCTCCTTGGTGATGTGCTGTTCGCTCAGTTCACCCGCTTGATAAAAGCCTTTGCCACCCTTGTAGAAGTGCAGCTGATCTTTAAATAACGGCTGAATATCGCGGATGAAGACATGCTCACTAACTCCCCAGTACTTAATGAACTGGATAAACGCCACGCGCCACCGATTGCCAAGCGCCCGCGTCATCAGCCCCAGCGACGCCGTCGTCTTGCCCTTCCCCTCTCCGGTATAAACCACCACCACCGAATCCTTGGTCTGAAAATCCTCAAATGCCATAGTCTTATTATGGTACTATACCCGTAGATAAACGAGGATATTGTCATGGCAAATGGAGAGACTTCGGGATCAGTGTTCCAACCAGAGGCCGAATCACCGGCTGAAGTGGAACCTACTTATACGGTCATGAGTGATGTGCACCGGCGGAATGGAAGTCGTCCAGCGACTGCCACCGAGGTTGAGGAGTTCGAACGCCTATATGGTCCTTCTCTGCCGTCAGACGGCGAGGGCTGATTAACGCAACAACTGCTAAGAGAGGATAATTAATTATGGCAAACGAATGACTTAACCGGGGAACAATAGAATTAGCTGCTTCGCTACCGCCTGAGGCGCCACATATTTTGACGATTGATGAAGCGCAAGTTACCCCTGGGGAGAGCAGCTCCTGCGCAGTAATGGACGTTAGTGAGTTTGAGGATGGTTTTCGCGACCAGAGACTCAAGGATTTTTGCGGAGAAGCTGCCATCGAGGGAGCACGTGTAGCGGCCGAAGGTCGCCAGAAATATCCAGGAGTATGAAGTATTAAGCTAGCTTGTGCGTCTTAAGGGCGGCGTCAATCTTGCCGCGATCGAAGCCGACAATGATGTCACCGGCAATGTCGATGACGGGGATGCCGCGTTGGCCGGATTTGTCGACGGCTTCTAGGCCGGCGGCGGGGTCTTTTTCGACATCTTTGTCCGTGTATTTGACCCCGAGTTTATCGAAGTAATCCTTGGCTGCATGGCAGAAAGCGCACCAGGTGGTGCTGTAGACGGTAATGGCTGGGGCTGCGGTGCTCATAATCTGTATATATTTTAGCACTATACTTTGTAAAGTAGAAACCGAGGGATAAGATCAAATACGCTTTTGTTTACTCCTTACAAAAAGTGTATTATCGCTACAAATAGATCAGGGAGCAGTAGTATGGCACAACGAATTGAAAAATGGCTCGACGCCCGAACACCGGTACGCGAGGACGAAGTGGCTTTCTCGCCGCAAGTTCGCGAGCGGGTTTACAGCAAACGACAAGACAAGGTGGCTGTACCGGCCGATACGTTAACACCGGTTGACGAACCGGGCTACGCAACCGTTGAAACCGATGCGTATTATTACTTAGGAAAGTCGCCTTTCGCACCGACGGATGTAGGTACGCAACATATAACTCGCGAGGATCAACTGCTGGAAAGTCTAGAAGTGGTCGACAAGCGATTGCTCGGCCCAGAAGGATCTCGTTTTGACGCAGTGTTTGACCTGGCTCGGACGCCAGAGGCGACAAAAAGACACGAGCGTATCACCAAGAAGGCGCGCAGATACAGGTTCGGCCTACTCTGTGTCGCTGCTGTTTTTGGTGGTTCCGCGTGGAGTGCTGCTGAGCTCCCCGTGCCCGTCGTGCAGATATTGCCAATCGATAGTTGCAAATTCACTAGTGCTGTCTCGAGCGACCAATATATACAAAGAATCCTCCCGCATACCAAAATCCCCTCCAACGTCGTGTATTGCAAGTTCGCCGGACAGAATTACGCCATATCGAATATTCCCCAATCAGAGAAGTAAGTCTGCAAGGTAGCTGCTCGAAGTGACGAATTATTGGCAAGTACGTCGCACCTCTTGCGTGATATAGGTCACATCTGTTATACTTGAGAAGAATGAAGAAGACGATAGCGCCCAGCAAGACGCCCTCGCCAAACGGTGGAGAAACGAAGCCAGATACAGCGGTGGGACGTGGCAAAGACCCGCGGAATGAGTTCTTTGCAGCAGCTTTTAATATGAGCTGGCAATTAGCGATTGTAGTCCTGGTACCGATTATTGGCGGCTTTGAGCTGGACAAGAAACTTAATACCCTGCCCGCTCTGACAATTGTCGGTTTCGTGATGGCCATGGTCGGTATGGGCGCCGTTGTTTGGCGACAGTTACAGCTGTTCAGCCCGCCTTTACCACCTAGTAGCAAAGGACATCGCTCGTGATCAGTGCAGTACTACGCACCCTAGCCGACAGCGGCCCGACAGTTCATGTGGCGCCGGCTCATGTGCTGCAACTGGGCGGTTTTACTGTTACCAACTCTATACTGTACGGTTGGGCTTGCGCCCTGTTTATTATCATAGTGTTTGTTTGGACGGCGCGCCGGGTGACGGTTAAGCCCAAAGGCGGTTTTGTGCAGGTTGTCGAAGTCGGCGTTGATTTCATCACTAATCTGGTAGAGAACGCTTTTGATAATAAGGAAGTGGGACGCAAGTATGTGCCTTTCTTCGTGACACTGTTTTTCTTTATTCTCTTCAATAACTGGCTCGGGCTATTACCGATTGTCGGCGAAGGCTTCCGAGGGCATGGTTTCCCGCTGCTACGACCGTTCACCGGTGATCTCAACGGCACGCTGGCGCTCGGGGTGGTTACGATGACATTGGTCTACGGCGCTTCTATCAGGGAGGCTGGTGGCCCGCTGAAGTATTTGCGTCATTTCTTCGTGGGGAGTCCTAAGAATCCTCTGTATTTCGTCATCGGGCTGCTCGAAATGTTTACTGACCTAACTCGGGTGCTCAGCTTGTCGCTGCGACTTTTCCTGAATATAACGATTGGTGAGATTGTAATTGCCGTCTTCTCGTATCTGGGTCACGTTATTGCGCCGTTGACTGCTCTGCCGTTTACTCTGTTAGAGATACTGGTAGCGGCCTTGCAGGCGTATATCTTCACTATCTTGGCCACCATGTACTTGGCTATCGCGGTTAACCATGCGGAGGAACACGCTGCCGACGAGGACTTGACCGAAGATGATGTTCCTGAAACAATAGGGGTACCAACAACCGGGAGTGTGCATGGGCAGGCTTAAGTTTGGTTTGGAACGAAGTAATAACGCAAGTAAATATAAGGAGTTAAGCGAATAATATGGTAATCGCAGACGCAGTTAACACAGCAATTATTGGTAAGGGGCTCATGATCGGTGGCGGTTTTATCGGGCCGGGCATTGGCATTGGTCTGATCGGCGGCAACTACTTGCAGGCCGTGGGGCGTAATCCGGAGGCGGCTAAATTCTTGGGACAAGCCCTGATCTTTGTGGCTATTGTAGAGTTATTTGGTCTATTAGCCTTCGCATCAATCTTCATCGTTAAATAGGAGGAACGTTTGTATATGGCACATTTTGACGTAATCTCTGCGCTCCGCACTCACCGTACCACTGAGTACGGCTCCTTTGCGGTGCTCGACATTTCGCCAAACTGCACGCATCTACAAACGTCCCTGTACCGGGAGCTAAGCAACACAACAGCATGACACATACTCTACTTACACAATTCGGCGATAGTTCGTCTGGCCTTGGCGCCCTTGGCGTTGATGGTAAGGCGTTTGTTATTCAGCTGATTACCTTTATCTTGGCTTACCTGGTGCTGCGGCGCTATGCGTTCGGGCCGATTATTAAGGTGTTGCGCGAGCGGCGCGAGGCGATTGACCAGGGAGTGAAGCTTGGCGAACAGATGCAGCGCGAAAAAACCGAGCTGGAAGCCAAGGTTGCCAAAACCTTGCAAGAAACCCGACAAGAAGCCGACAGCATTATCGCCAGCGCCCAAGATACCGGTCGTCAGACCATCCGTGAAGCCGAAGACAAGGCTCGCGACAAAGCCACCGGTATCTTAAAAGACGCCGAGTCGCGGATAGTCCAAGACACGGCTCGTGCTCGCAAGCAGTTAGAAGGCGAACTAGTAGGCTTAATCTCCGATGTTACCGAAGCAGTTATCGACGAGAAAGTTGACGCCAAGAAGGACGCTGCCTTAATCGAACGCGCCCTCAAGGAGCGGCAAGCGGCATGAAGCAGCCCCGCACCAAAATCGCCAGCGCTATTGCTGACAAAACCCTGAAGAGTGGTGTTTCCAAGCGCTTCAGCCAAGAAATCGCCGCCTACCTGCTCAGCGAACGCCGTGTCAACGAGCTGGACTCTGTTCTGCGCGATGTCCAGGCCGACTGGGCCGAAGCCGGTTACGTCGAAGTGATCGCCTCCAGCGCTTATCCACTGACGGCGGCTGTCAAGCACGACATCGTGAGCCAGATAAGGAAGCTTTATCCTGAGGCCAAACAGATAGCTATCACTGAGGCAATCGACCCGGCAGTCATCGGGGGTGTGCAGCTAAGCCTACCAAACCAGCAGCTCGACCTTAGCATCGAAGCCAAATTAAACAAGTTCAAGCAGTTAACCGCTTCAGGAAAGGATTTTTAGTGCCAGAACTATCAATTACAGAATTATCAGATGATATCCGGGCGGCTATTGCCGAGCTCAAACAGCGACCGGAGATTGAAAGCGTCGGCGTAGTTACCCGCGTCGGTGACGGCGTGGCCTGGATTTACGGCCTCAGCGCCGCCGGTTATAACGAAATGCTCGAAATCGACGGTGTTAACGGCCAAAAAGTCACTGCCTTTGCCCTCAGCCTCGGCGAGGACGAAATCGGCGCCGTGCTACTCGGTGAAGACACCGAAGTTAAAGCCGGTGCCACCGTTCGCCTCAGCGGCAAAGTACTCGAAGTCCCCGTTGGCCCAGAGCTAGTCGGCCGTGTAGTCGACCCGCTGGGTAATCCCTTGGACGGCGGCGATCCTATCAAGGCCAAGCTCACCAGCCGTGTCGAGCGCCAAGCCCCCGATGTATTGGCTCGTAAGAGTGTGCATGAGCCGTTGATGACCGGTTTGACTGCCATTGACGCCATCGTGCCAATCGGCCGCGGCCAGCGTGAATTGATCATCGGTGACCGCCAGACCGGCAAAACGGCCATTGCCGTCGATACCATGGTCAACCAGGCCCGCCAGAAAACCGGCGTCATCAACGTCTACGTAGCCATTGGCCAGAAGCTATCCAAGATTGCAGCCCTCCAAGAGCGTCTGAAGCGCGAAGGCGTCATGGATCAAACCATCATCATCGCTACCAGCCCCGCTGATCCAGCCGCCCTGCTCTTCCTAGCGCCCTATGCTGGCTGCGCCATGGGTGAGTACTTCCGTGACAACAAGCAGCATGCCCTCATCATTTACGATGACTTGACCAAGCACGCTGCGGCCTATCGTCAAATGTCACTATTGCTGCGCCGCCCACCAGGCCGCGAAGCTTATCCAGGCGATGTTTTCTACCTGCACTCTCGTTTGCTGGAACGTGCTGCTAAGCTGAGCGATAAGCTCGGTGCTGGTTCACTGACCGCGCTGCCGATTATTGAGACGCAGGCTGGCGACATCAGCGCATACATTCCAACCAACGTTATTTCGATTACCGATGGTCAGATTTTCCTCGAAACCAATCTGTTCTACCAGGGTATTCGCCCGGCTATTTCGGTTGGTCTGTCGGTGTCGCGTGTGGGTGGTGCTGCCCAGACCAAGGCCATCAAGGCCGCCGGCGGTGGTTTGAAGTTGAGTCTAGCGCAGTTCCGTGAGCTGGCGGCTTTCAGCCAATTCTCGACTGATCTGGATCCGGAAACTCGTCACACCATCGAGCGCGGCCAACGCCTGACCGAACTGCTCAAGCAGCACCAGTACAGCCCTTACTCAGTTTGGGAAATGTACACCAGCCTGTATGCCGCCACCCAAGGCGCGTTCGACGAAGTACCAATAGAGAAGATCAAACCCGCCGAAGAAGCCCTGCACCGCGAGCTCAAGAGCAAGCACGCCAAGCTAACAGAAGAGCTCAACACCGGTGATAAACCCACCGATCCCCAGAACGAAACCGTCCTCCAGGTCGCCAAAGCTATCGCTGAGACCTACAAGACGGCCAAACCTAAGGTAGCGCAATAAGGTGGGAGAAAGCTCAAGAGTTTAGCTATGAGTGAAATATTACCAGCGGTTATAAGTATAAGAGACGGAAATACGCCTGACAGTCTTGCCTGGTGGACGTCAGAATTCGTGCTAGCGCCGCTGAACGAAGATGATCCAGAACGGCTAACGGATGAGCAAATCATAGCCTTGAAAGAACGGCTCAAAAAAAATGACTGGCTGGCCGGTGATATCTGCTCGTATATCGCCCTGAAGTTTCGAAGTGATCATGAATCGCTTCCAGCTACATTTGCCAATAAAAGACTGGAGACGACCGTGGATGAGGGCATAAATATGCCCTTCGATTCCGCGCCGCAGTATGCTTATAAGGTAGCTCAGCTCGCTGTTAGTGGATGGTTTCGGCCGCTCATGAGGGCGCTTGAACTTCCTGATGCCCAGTGGCCAGCAGGCATGACGCCACCGCTAACCTTCGCGATGGCAATGAGGGAGTTGGAGGCTATCCGGACATACAGCCAAGAAGTACAGGCTACAAAGGAGCGACGTGGCTAGCACCATTGTCCTCAAACGCCGTATTAGCTCTGTTCGCAGTACGCGACAGATTACTAAGGCTATGGAGCTGGTTTCGGCTAGTAAGCTGCGGCGTGCCCAGGAGTATGCGCAGCGCAGTCGTGATTACCGCGATTTGGCCTATGACCTACTGAAGCGGCTCAACGCTATTGGTGAGGTTGAGCAGCAGCCGTTATTCCGCAAACGCCCGATCAAGAATCGCCTCTACATCATTGTGACCAGTAACACCGGCCTAGCAGGTGCCTATAATGCCAATACGCTGAAGCTGCTGACCACCGGCCTGCGCCGTGACCGCGACGATAAGGTTAAGAGTCATGTGATTACCATTGGCAGCAAAGGCGCTCAATTCGTCCGTCGCCTGCACGATGTTGATCTGTTAGCGGCCTATCAGCCATTCGGTGATCACCCGACCGCCAATGACATCCGACCAATCCTGAACACCGTTATCGAGCAGTATGAGTCAGGCGCTGTCGACGATGTCCAGGTGCTCTACACTGTTTTCAAATCTACTATTGTGCAGGAATCGCAGAGCTTACAGCTCTTGCCCGCTCCGGCACCAGCAGCCGATGCAGATGCACCAGCTATCAGCAACTTTGAGCCCGATGTCGAAACCGTTATCGAACAGGTCACCACACGTCTCGTCGAGGCTCAAATCTGGCAAGCGGTGCTAGAAAGCCTAGCCTCCGAACACGCCATGCGCATGGTGGCCACCAAGAATGCCACCGACAATGCCAACGACCTGATCAAAGACTACACGCTTGAGCTCAACACCGCACGTCAAGCGGACATCACCCAGCAGCTGGCCGAAATTTCAGGTGGTGCGGAGGCCCTCAATGGTTGATATAAAGTCCCTCGAGCCAGCCGATTATCTAGTCGAAGCGTTATTTGATTTCCAACCCGAAGTTGTTACCGTCGAAGATATGCTGGGTTCTATCGCCATCAATGTCGGCTGTCATCCAGACAGTCTGTGGTATCTGGAGCCGGTTGCTCAGGATTTGATTAATAATGATCCACGAATGAGTGGCGCGGAGGCATTGAACGGATGAGTGAAAAGATCGGGCTAATTACCTCTCGCTCTCCTGATGCTGCTATTTCACGTCTTTGTTTGGCTACATTTTGGTGGGATGCTTTGGAACATAATGGGCTTAATGTAGAAGACTTCACGCATCAGCCAACCACTAGGTACGAAGAAAGTATGCGCGACATTGGTGGTCTGCTGGTGGGCGCTATGAATGTTAAGGATTTTGCAGGCTGGGACCGCGTCATTCTGAACGGCGTTAATGCTGTGGCAAAGCTAGGAAAACCGGTGTTTAGCCAGTGGGCGCTGGAGGATGTCGGCTATTACGAATTGGGCGAAGACCGAACGCAGCCGATTGAGCTCGTGGATGAACGAACCGAAGTAGGCCAAGTTGTCAAAGGCGTGGAAATTGTCGTGTTTGGCAACGATATCGATATTATAAAGAAGAGATTAGCCGAAACTTCGGGCGGCGCGGAGGTGCAGGTATGAATTTTGATGAGAAAGGAGTGATCTATGGGTGAAGCAGTAACCGTAACGGCATATTATAGCCCATCGGGGCAACGCGCTGAGGCATTCATTCGTGATGCGGCAGCAAAAGAAGCCACAGAGCTTGGCTTAAGTGAACAAGAAGCAGAGCGTATGATTGCGTTTGCGGCTAAAGCTGGAGCCGTGGGTGTTAACAAAATGTTTGATTTTGCAGGGCTCTCAGGGGATATTATCGCAAGACAGTCTGATGGTGTTACGCGCCGATACGCAATGGAGCGTTCTGATCGAGTAGAAGTAAGACGACAAGAAGGGATTTTAAGGCATGGCGACGGCAGTTAAAGCAAAAACTAAGGTAGGTAAGATCACACAAATTGTAGGTGTTGTGGTGGACATTGAGTTCACGACGGACAGCCTGCCAGCGATTTATAATGCACTCAAAGTAACGCTCGAAGACCACGAAGTGACACTAGAGGTAGCGCAACACCTCAGCGAATCGAGCGTGCGCGCGATTGCACTGAGCTCAACAGATGGCCTGGAGCGTGGCGCCGAAGTAACTGACACCGGTGCGCCCATTAGCGTCCCCATAGGTGATGCGACACTGGGACGAATGTTCAATGTCACCGGTCAGCCGATTGATGGCAAAGGGGACGAGTTCAAAGAGTCAGCACCGATCCACCGCACGCCCCCACCCCTGATTGACCAAGCTGGCAGCATCGAGATTCTGGAAACCGGCATCAAAGTCATCGACCTGATCTGTCCCGTTGTCAAAGGCGGTAAGGTTGGCCTCTTCGGTGGCGCCGGTGTTGGCAAAACCGTCCTGATTCAGGAGTTGATCAACAACATTGCCAAATTCCACTCTGGCTACTCGGTCTTCGCCGGTGTTGGTGAGCGTACCCGTGAAGGTAACGACCTCTACTACGAAATGGAAGAGTCCGGTGTACTCAAGAACACCTCGCTGGTCTTCGGCCAGATGAATGAGCCGCCTGGTGCCCGTTTGCGCGTGGCGCTGTCTGGCCTGACGATTGCCGAAGGTTTCCGCGACAAAGGTAACGACGTCCTCCTGTTCATCGATAATATCTTCCGCTTCACGCAGGCAGGTGCCGAAGTTTCTGCCCTTCTCGGCCGTTTACCCTCAGCCGTCGGTTACCAGCCGAACCTAGCGCAAGAAATGGGCCAGCTGCAGGAGCGCATCACCTCGACCAAACAAGGCTCAGTGACCTCCGTCCAGGCCGTCTACGTGCCAGCCGACGACTTAACCGACCCGGCACCAGCCACCACCTTCGCCCACCTGGACTCGACGATTGTGCTCAACCGTGCCCTGACGGAGATCGGTATCTACCCGGCGGTTGACCCGCTGGATTCCAGTTCAACCATCCTCGATCCTGAGATTGTCGGCGAGGAGCACTATGCCGTTGCCCGTGAGGTTCAGCGTGTCCTACAGCGCTACAAAGACCTCCAGGACATCATTGCCATTCTTGGCATGGAAGAACTATCCGAAGACGACAAGCAACTCGTTGGTCGGGCACGGCGCATTCAGCGTTTCCTGAGCCAGCCGTTCTTCGTGGCCGAACAGTTCACCAACAACCCTGGCCAATACGTCAAATTAGCCGATACCATCCAGAGTTTCCGAGAAATCCTCGACGGCAAACACGATGACAAGCCAGAGAGCGCCTTCTACCTCAAGGGCTCGATTAAAGATGTTAAGGTCGGAGCCAAGTAAGCGTGATTCACTTCCAGCTGGTCGCCTTGAGCGGCAAGAAGTTCGACGAAGAAGTCTATGAGGTTATCCTGCCGACGCTGGATGGCCAGATCGGCGTCTTGCAAGATCACATGCCACTGGTCAGTGTAGCTACCACGGGCGCAATTGCCGTGCGCCGCAACCCCAAAGATTCTGACGCCCAACTCGAGCACTTCGCCACTAATGGCGGCGTGGTTGAAGTGTCCAATAACACTCTGCGCGTACTGGTCGATGAGGCTGATCATGCTGATGAGATTAACGAGGCAGAAGCCCAAAAAGCGCTCGAACGAGCCCAGAAGATGAAAGTCGAAGCCAAGGATCAAATAAGCCTGGAGCACGCCCAAAGCATTGTTGATCGTCAAGAAGTCCGTCTGCAGGTCGCTGGCCTGAAGCGCCGTCACCAACGACGCTAGGCTGAGTTGCTTTTAGGCGGGTTTTAGGGTAAAATCATCCTAAATATAGGTTTAGGAGTAGGTATGGCCGAGATTTTAGCAGTGGTACCCGAGGAAGGCATCAGAGACACCGGAATTATCAGCTACGCTTTTATAGCCCGCGCGGAGCTACCGCTAGCAACCCTCGAGCGGCCCTTTGGCGTGCTCTCCAGGGTAGCAAAAGGGCCAGACTACATTGAACCCTTCGGCGCAGTCCGAGGCGAGCCCGGATCAACTGGCGACGATGGCAGCCCACTATGGCGAATTGACCTCTTTAGAATGGGTCAAGGGTGGATCGCGCACGGGCATGTTGATACTGCCGACGGGGTACCAGCGCTACAAGACTTTCTGGAGGAGGTGCCAGACTGCACGCTCCTGGTACCGCCACAAGATACTGAGGTATTGATTGCTGCTTGTGAAGCTTCGGAAACCGCACTGACAGTTCGCCGCTACGCCGGCAGCTTAGCTACTGGTTAGCTACGCTCTGTACATTTTGGCGGTGAAAAACATGCTGCAACGAGCAGTTTTTAGCCTAATTTTCGTGGTGACAGGAAACGACAAGCTCTCCGAAAGTTTCTCATGGTCGTAGGCTGCACAACAGATAGCAAAAGGTGTTTGGCGCATTCAGTAATTCCTGGCCGACAAGGTTGCTCTTTACAAAACACACAACTCACGGTACGCTTATGTCATAAATTAAGTGGAGGTTCCAAAAAATGTTTGGAAAACGCAATATAGCTACCTATGTGGCTGAGTTTCTAGGTACTGGAGCGCTAACGCTTCTGGTTCTGAGTGTACAACGGTCGACTATCGGCGTGCCTTTTTTCGTGGCCGCAGCGGCAGGTTTAATAGTAACGCTGATGTCATTCGCGCTTGGCGGCGTTTCGGGCGGTTACTTCAACCCAGCTCTGACTATCGGTATGTGGACAGCCCGCAAGCTGTCAACTATAACCGGAGTCATCTACATTGGTGCTCAGTTCCTCGGTGCTTGGGGAGCTTTCCTTCTATATAAGTACTTCGTACACACCAGCTTGCAGCCGGTCGGTGGTCACTTCACTAGCCGTATTTTGGTAGCTGAGGCCGTCGGTACGGCGCTCTTCACATTCGGTTTTGCATCAGCTGTGTACCAGCGTTTCAACAGAGCTGTTAGCGCATCAGTTGCCGGTTTGTCTCTGATGCTCGGTATTATTGCCGCTTCATCGGCAGCTATTGGCTTATTGAACCCAGCCGTAGCGCTCGGTGTTCGAGCTTGGGTTTGGGGTACCTACGTACTTGGCCCAGTACTTGGTGCGGTTATCGGTGTCAACCTATACGGTTTACTCTTTGCAGAGTCAACCGGAACTGCCGGTACTAAGAGTGCCAGCGCAGTTGTCGTTAAGCCTGCCGGGAGAACGGTAGCTAAGAAGAAATCAGCCAAAGCTAAGAAATAGTTTACGGCGTTCGTAGCAACTAAAACTGCCCGGGAGATCGGGCAGTTTTATTATGTGTAGGCTACAGTGTAGCGTTCAGTAAATCGTCTTCAAATGCGGTGATGCCTACTATATCCTCGCTATAGTGGCGGGTATCAGGCAGATTCAGGTCGATAATGTGCTGCCAGACGACGGGAATCAGCTTCTGGAGCCGTTCTAGGCTGGCTGGATCGGGGCTGAGTGGTAGATTGAGGGCGTCGGCCTTCTCTGCCTCGACATAGGTCATTTGGGCTGTAATGGTCTGAGCCGACTTGAAGCGCCCACTCTGTTGTGCGAGCAGTATGTAGAATAGTAGCTGACTGCGGTGGCGCCAGGCTTTGACGGCTTTGGTTTGATCATGGGTGGTGAAACTCTTCAGCGGTGTGCCAGTTTTGTAGTCAGTAATCAGCAGCTCGGTATCTTGAAGGTTGATGAGGTCGAATTTGCCGACCAATCTGATGCGGTCTCCTATGAGAGCCTTGACGGCTACTTCGGGCTGGCCATCGGGGAGGAGCTGGAGGCGTTTACCTTTGAGTAGGCTCCCCAATAACTTGATACCGTGCTCGTAATAGCGGGTATTGTCGGCTTGTGAGAGCTGCTGTTCGTACAGGCTGTTCTCGTAGGCTTGGCGTACGGCGGGCATGTTCAGCTTGCTCTGATTGGTTAGTAGTTGGGCGGTTTGCAGCGCGACGTGA
>DAINPB010000004.1:0-13924 GCA_036743655.1 Candidatus Saccharimonadota bacterium | reverse complement strand
TGGCAGTACCGAAAGCCATGGTAGCCGAAACAGGCTCTGGCAGTCTGAGCAGATGGCGTTCCAGAAATCGTTGCGGCCCCCCGGTCGAAACATCGAGAAACTGGAGCAGTGCAGTGGCGCTGAGCTGGTAGTCGCCGAGGCGGGTTTTGAGGAGGGCTTGCTCATTGTCGGTTTCTAGGCGGGGCCAGCTCAGGGCATTCTCCAAGATGGCAATGGGGGCTTGGCTGCCAGCGTCGTCGACGGCTGGAATGTCATGGATGAGCGGACTGGGCAGTACGGCCTTCCCCTTGCCATCTGCGCGGTAGCTGCTAACGATCAGGGAGCGTTTGGCGCGGGTGGCGGCGACGTATAACAGGCGCACGTAGTCGTCATACTGCTCACCATACGGCTGTAATGGCAAATTGGCCGGAGGCTTGCGCCCGGCGTGCCGCGGACGCCAATTATCCTCTATAACATCAAGCACGAAGACCGTGTCAAACTCCAGCCCTTTGGCCTTGTGCACGGTCAACAGCTGCACCGCCCGTTCTCCGCTGACAAACCAGGATTCATCAGTAATCGGCCGGTCGAGGGTTTGGTGAACGAGTGTCAGATCAACGAAGTCGGCCAGTGTGGCTTGCTTGGATTTGCTGCTGGTAAACTCATCAACCACCTGGCGTACGCTGTTCAGCGCCGATAGGCCAACAAGATAGTCGTTTGATACAGCTTGGCTTCCTAAGAAATATTCACGGAGGGGGCTGGTCATATGCGTACCGGCTCGGAGCCCGAGTAGGTATTCCCACATGACTGCCAGCGGCTCCTGCGAGACCTGGCGCGACAACCAGAGCAGCCATTTGGCCAAGATAACCAATTGTTGGTCTTGGTGCTTGAGGAGACTGTCCAGCCATGGTGCGTGTAGGCCTTTCTGTGTGCGGTAGGAGCTGTTCTGCACCGCTAGCTCCCAGAGCGCTTCGTCGCTCACCTGCCAGACGGGGTGCCGCATGAGCTGCGGCAGGTACAGGTTAACCCAGGCCTTGTTGCCTTCGCTGAGTGCCCAGACAATGCGTGATAGCAGGATGATTTGCTGCACCAGGGGCTGATCTAAGGCATTATTCTGCTGTTCATAGGCGATCGGTACGTCCAGCTTGCTCAGCAAGGCGCTCAAAGCTCGCAGGCTGCTGTGGTGGCGAGCCAACACGGCAATAGTTGGTGTGTCCCCTGTCTGCCATTCCTGTTGGATTCGTTGGGCGATCGATGACATTTGGTGCTCGCGGGTCGGGTAGCTAAGATGTTCTGTGCCGCCGCCGGTGAGTTTTGCCTGGGCTTGGAGGTCTTTTGTTAGGCTGGTGTCTCTCTTAACGAGCCGATCGTCGGCCTGCTCGATAATGGCCGTAGCAGCATCCAGAATCGTCTGGGTCGAGCGGTAGTTGTCTTGCAACACAATTGTCTTCGTGGTTGGATAGGTACGCCGGAAAGCCAGCATATTGTTAAGTTCCGCGCCGTTGAAGGCAAAAATCGACTGATCGTCATCGCCGACGGCCATAAGATTCGGCCTGCCCTCGCTGCTATGATGGGTGGCTACCAGATGAGCTAGCCGAAGTTGGGCGGCATTGGTATCTTGAAACTCATCGATCATGACATAGAGAAAACGTTCCTGCACGGCCGCCAAGAGCTCGGGACGTTGCTCGAGCTGCGCAATGACTTCGACGATCATATCGGAGTAATCATAATAGCCTTGTTCGTGCAGTCGGTCGCGATAGGTCTGGTATACCCCGGCCAGCGCCTGCCACCAAGCGTTGCGTCGTCGCTCGTCGAACATGCCTTTGTCGCCATTGACGGTTTGCAGCCAGCGGCGTTTCCATTTGCCGGTTTGGGTGGTTTTGCCGGCAGCCAAGTCGGCTTCGGCAGCCAGATCGAAACTTTCTTTTATGACGGTACTCAGTGAGGCGAGCGGCGTAACGGCATCGTCAATAGCTTGCTCGGGCAAGGCGGCTATAGCCAGCTGCAATGCGGGTAGCTTCTTGATGCCGAGCGTAGGACTCAACAGCTCTGTTAGCTGAGGCTCGAGTATGTCAATATAGGCTTCATTCACTGCGATCATGGCCGTTAACTTCTCGGGGGTTAAGCCAGCCTCCTTGGTCAGTCTGAGGCCTTGCTGGACATCGTTGAGGGCGGTATTGACGCCGGCAAATTTGAGGGCTAGAGGATTGTCCAGCGGCAGTCCCGATAAGATAGACTGAATGGTTTGCAGCTGTACGGCATCGGGCGCGATTTTGAGGCGAGCACCATTCCAGAAATAGTCTGGATAGGCGTCCATAACTTCGGCGGCGAAGCTGTGAAAAGTTCGTACGACGACATTGTGCGCACTCGGCCCTACCAGGTTCGTTAAACGATCGCGCATGTTGGTGGCCGCAAAGTTTGTGAAAGTCAGGCAAAGGATGCTGCCAGGATCGGTATCTGTTCGCTTGAGGACGTTCGCCACCCGCAAACTCAGCAACTGCGTCTTGCCCGTCCCCGGCCCGGCCACCACCAGCACCGGCCCCTCGATCGTGTCGACGGCCTGCCGCTGGGCTGTGTTGAGCCGCTTGTAGGCGGTTTGAAACTCCTGATCCATGTACGTACATTGTACCTTGTCTCGGCGACAAACGAGCCGAAGAGGCACTGGAACTGTAGCGCCTACTCAATCTCGGCGTGGGCGCAGACGTCGCAGTTGTCTTGAGTGCCGAATTTGCTCATGAACTGTTTGGCGGCTTGCGGCCAGGATTCGAGGTCGTGGAAGCCGATCAGGTCGGCAGCTTCACGTAAGGCGTAGCCGAGCCAGCCATAGATGCGCAAGTTGCCCATGTTGACGGCCGCCCAGTGAGGGCCGGCTGGGATAACGGTGATGGGCTGTTTGGCGATGTAGCTCTTGAATTTCTTACCGCGAGCTCGCCGTCGGAGGTTTTTGGCTATAAATGCCCCATCGTGCAAGGCCGTCTGGGCCAGTCCGCTAAAGGGCGTATTGGCATTATCGCCAATGACGAAGATGTTATTCTCGGCCTGAAGATAGGTGTCAACGGCGACTTTGCCCTGCCCCATAACGACGAAATGATTATCGGCGAAGAATGGATGGTTAGTAGTACCCGCCGTCCAAATCACGGTATGACTACGTATCGGCTTGCCGTTGAGCGTCAACTCATCAGCGGTGACACCCTGTACGGCGCTGTTGAAGTAAATACGAATACCCAGTCGCTTGAGCTGCCGTTCGACCATGCGTGATGTGTCACGAGGCATGCGCGGCAGTAGCCGAGAAGATCGTTCTATTAGATCGATGTGCACTTGGTGCGGGGGGAGGCCATGACATTTCATAATTCGCTGCAGGTAGTCCGGCAAGGCGCCGGCTAGCTCAATGCCAGTTGGGCCGGCACCGACAATGACATAGTGCACATCAGGCCGATGTGTGTCGCCAAGCTGTTTGTGCAAATGAGCCTTGAAGCGTTCTACCTCATCTTGCGCCTTAATACTAAAGGAGTATTCTTGCAAACCTTTGATGCCGAAGTAGTTCGTTCGAACGCCAATAGCCATGATGAGCGTATCGAAAGGGATTACCGCTCCATCTTCGGTGGTCATGGTCTTGGCTGCTCGGTCGAGCGTCTGGGCGCAGGCATGAATAAGCTTGACGGACTTCCCGGCGAAGA
This sequence comes from Candidatus Saccharimonadota bacterium, assembly GCA_036743655.1. GTDB lineage: Bacteria > Patescibacteriota > Saccharimonadia > Saccharimonadales > UBA4665 > DATHNF01. The sequence continues at coordinate 10,271 of DAINPB010000004.1, read as the reverse complement.
TAGTGCTCAGCGGAATGCTGGAATTGGATCGTTTGCCGCCGGTGGCCGTATGGTACAGCGTCGGATAATAACGCAGCTCAGTGTGTGGACTCAGGAGGCTGACGCTGAAATGGGGGTCATCGGCCAATTCCAGGGCCGCTTTAGTGCCACCAAAACCGCCGCCGACAACCAGTACTCGCTCTTTTTTTATGTTGCCAGTACTCGCTCTTTTTTTGGTGGTGTCTGTCATGATGATTATGATTATATCAGCTCAAGCCCGTGGTATGGTTTAAATTATGAATACAGGATATAAATAGTACATGCGATTCCTGCGCACCTACGGCAATATTATCGTGTTGCTAATCATGTTTTTGACCTTAGCTGTGGTTGATTTGGTGGTGTACTATGGCCGCGGTGAACACCACAGCCGGGTACCGCTTGCCTTAACGAGCGGTCTGACTGCCGTGGTGTTTGTTATAACCTGCCAGGCAATGTACGAGACCTTCAAGCATCGAAACGATAAGGAACAATGGTGAATATGCCTACGAGCGCTCCCATAAAAGTCCTGTTTGTCACGCGGAAATTTCCACCGAGCACCGGTGGCATGGAACTATTCGCCTTTGACCTGTCGAACGCCCTAGCTGATAAGACTGCAATTACAGTGGTGAAATGGGGTGGTCAGGGTCGCATCAAAGCGGTCTTGATCGCCCTGCCCTATCTGTTCATTAAGGCTTTCTGGAAGCTGCTGACCGGCAAGATAGACATTGTCCATGCGCAAGACGGCGTGCTGGCTCCGCTCGGCTATATCTTGTCACGTATTTTTTGTAAACCCTTCTGTGTGGTGATACACGGCCTGGACGCGACCTATCAAAACCCGCTATTCCGAGCGGTGGCACCCTGGGCGCTGCGCCGCGCCGCTGTGGTCATCTGCATCAGCCAGGCCGCGGCAGAAGCGGCTCGCAAGAACGGCGTAGCCGAAGAGAGGTTGCACGTTATTCCTCTAGCGGTCACCGATACTTTGTACGGCAAGTCAGATCGCGCCACCTTATTGCAGCAACTAGAGTTGCCATCTTCTACCAAATTGCTGCTAACCGTCGGCCGCTTGGTCAAACGTAAAGGCGTGGCCTGGTTCATTGATGCTGCCCTGCCTGCGTTAGTCAAGCAGTACCCCGAGCTGGTGTACTTGGTCGTGGGCGAGGGCCAAGAGCGAGCAAACATCGAAGCAGCTATCAATAAGCATAAGCTAGAACGTCACGTGCGACTGCTTGGCCGAGCCGAGGATGAGCTCTATGCGGCGGCCTACAACGGCGCCGATGTCTTCGTCACGCCGAATATCACCGTGCCGGGCGACATGGAAGGCTTCGGTCTGGTGTTGCTGGAGGCCTCGGCCTGCGCACTGCCTGTTGTGGCTACAAACACTGAAGGTATCAAAGACGCAGTGAGCGACGGCAAGAACGGCGTATTAGTGCCGGTCGGCGATACCGAGGCACTTAACAAAGCTATTACCCGATTCTTGCAGGATAGCGACTATGCCCGCCAGTTCGGCAAGCACAGCCGCGAATTCACCCTCAGTACGTATCAGTGGGGAGTGCTCGCCGACCGCTATGTCGAACTCTACCGCGGCCTGCTTAATGACGCTGACTAGGTGAATGCAGGCGTTTAGCCGTTATCTGAGATTAAGAATAGCTAGCAGGTAGATTGAACCTATGTGTATCGCATAGCTTTTGACTAGGGCGAGTGTTTCTTATATCATAGCCGGTAACATGATAGTAAAACCATACCAGTCATCTGGAGGAGAATCCGAGCTAAGAACATATGATGGTGGCGAGGAAGCTCGTATTGAAATTCAAAGTAATGGTTTTGCCATGGCATGGAGCTCATTAAAACCTTTAGGAAGCGTACTAGAACTAGTGAGACCTGCGATTGAAGGCCAACGCGGTAAAGTCAGTATAGCTAATTTAGAAGGTGAAGCTTCAAGTGTTTCAAGGCAAAAAGTCTTCGACATTGTAGCTGCCGATCCCGAGGGTTGGAATTGTGCTAATTTCTTCCTTGGGCATGGTGAGTATGTTAGCTGGGCAATGCCACTCCCTGAACCTCCTTACCTCGGAGAAGTTGGCTTTGCGACCAAGAACGCCTCTAGCGAATGGCTTCGCAAACTCCTCCGTGAAACTGCTATGCCAAGTATCGTAGAGGATCTCGACGGTATTTTTGCGTCTGTGGAGCGTCTGACTCATTCGACAGGTTGAGGGCGGTTAGCAAATAGGCTCTAACTAAATATCAGGGTATGACTAGGCGTGACATCCAGCTCTAGAACTGATCCCGGTCTTCAGGGCTAATATCCATCCCGGATGAGATCATCGACTTGATCATTGCAAAACCGCCTATGCTTACGAGAAGGAAGGTCTCGCGTGTCGTCAACGGGTACATCTTTTCGTCGTCGGTTGACATATACGCATCCTCACGCATAGGTTTAAGCTTAAAAGAAAAATCGTGCTCTTGCACAACGCCCGCAGCACCGGGCGTGTCTGTTTCGTGCCAAGCGCGCACTACAAATACGGGCTCATCTATCATTGCCGGAGTTATTTCGATATCTGATGGATCGCGAAGTGCCCTCTTGCCGAACCTGTTATAAGCTCTATCATTGACCATGGACAATAACTTGTCTCTGAGGCCACCTAGCTCATCTTCGATACCGTCAAGTTCAGGGGCATTAATCCTTAGAGAAGTCATAGAAGATTATTATATACGAATAATTTAAATAATGCAATCTTAGGTGTACTCTATAGACTGATTGAGCCTTTGTTCATCACATAGTGTTTGACTAGGATAAGTATTCCTGATATTATAGGGCGTATTATGAAAGCACAGCCCTACCGAGCATCTGGAGGAGAATCCGAACTAAGGACTTATGATGGCGGCGAGGAAGCCCGCATTGAAGTTCATACCAAAGGTAACTTTGCAGTTACATGGAGCTCATTAACACCTTTAGGTGGCCTACTAGCAGTGGTGAGACCTGCAATCGAAAATGCGCGCGGCAAAGTTATGATAGCTAATTTGGAGGGTGAACCTTCAGATGTCTCAAAGAGAAAAATTCTCGACACGGTAGCTGCAGATCCCGAGGGTTGGAATTGCGCTAATTTCTTTCTTGAGCGTGAGTACGTTACATGGGCAATGCCAGCTCGTGAAGCCCCTCATCTCGGCGAAGTTGGTTTTGCAACCAGAAATGTAGCTAGTCAATGGCTCAGAAAACTTCTCCATGAAACGGCTATGCCATCCATTGTGGAGGATGCCGCCGGTGTTTTCGAGTCAGTTGCACGTTTAACCGCTCAGGCGAGTTAAGAACGGTCTTTTACGAGTTGGCTGAACTTTGTTTGTCAGCTCATCGGTGTAATGGTTGCTAGTAACTGAGGAACTCATAAAATAAGCAAAGCAAAGGTTTGCGCGTCATTCGTAGCTCATACCTCAGAACCGGTGCAAAACACGCTGGTTACATATAGCCAACTTGAGTGAAACTTGCATTGCAGGGCGTAAACCCCTTAAGCTTAGACCATGGATGACATACAGGTTGGTTTGCAACAAACTGGCTTCACCGGTGAGCTTGACGATACGCCAGCGACGCTGGATTTCTATAGTCATGACGCCTCAATGTTTGAGCTGCGCCCCAAGTTAGTGGTCAAGCCAAAGAACGCCAAAGACGTCGAGCGGCTAGTCAAACTGGTGGCCGCCAAGAAGGACATCATGCCCGATCTCAGCCTGACTGCCCGCAGTGCCGGTACCGATATGTCGGGCGGTGCTATCAATGACTCGATTATTGTGGACTTTCTGGCGCATTTCAATAAGATTGAGAAGATAACTGCTGCTTCCGCCCACGCCCAGCCCGGTGTCTTCTACCGTGACTTCGAGAGGCAAACGCTTAATCACGGCGCGCTCATGCCAAGCTACCCTGCCAGTCGTGAGCTGGCCTCAATCGGCGGTATGGTCAATAACAACTCAGGCGGCGAGAAGTCACTGGAGTTTGGTAAGACAGAGAATTTCGTGAGTGAGCTGAAGTTTGTTTTTGCGGACGGCGTGGAACGTACGGTTAAGCCGCTAACCAAGAGCGAATTAAATAAGAAGATAAAACAGAAAGACTTCGAGGGAACGGTTTACAAAAGTCTTTTCAAGCTGATTGATGATCATTACGACCAGATCAAAGCTGCCAAGCCGCATGTGACGAAGAACTCGACTGGTTACAACCTCTGGGATGTCTGGGATCGCGACCGGGGCGTGTTTGATCTGACCAAGCTGATTGTGGGCGCTCAGGGTACGCTCGGTTTTGTTACCGATATTCATTTCCGCTTGGTGCCAGCAAAGTCCCACTCCGGCTTGCTCGTGCTATTTATGCGCGACATTGATGATTTAGGCGAGGTTATCCCGAAGGTATTGGAGTCCAAGCCTGCGACATTTGAATCATTTGATGACCAGACGCTGTGGTTGTCGATTCGCTTCATGCCGAGCTTTCTTAAGCTGCTTGGCTGGAAACGATTCATTCACTTGTTGATCACGCTCATTCCGGATGGTTTACAGCTACTGCGCGGTATACCAAAGCTAATACTTATGGTGGAATTCAATGGTGAAACCGAAGAGATAGTTCGACAGAAGGTTCATGCCCTGCATCAGGAACTCCAGAAACACCGAGCCCGGTATGAGATAAACGGTTTCGAGGAAGACCCGACCGAGGGCAAATCAGAGAAGTTCTGGATCATGCGCCGCTACAGCTTCCAGCTCCTGCGGAGTAAGGTGAAGGACAAGCACACAGCGCCATTTATCGACGACTTCGTCGTACCACCTCAGTATCTGACCGCTTTCCTGCCAAAGTTACGGGCCATTATCAAGAGGTACAAACTGTTCGCCACTATAGCCGGCCACATGGGCGATGGCAACTTTCACGTTATACCGCTGATGAAGCTGGAAGATCCAGTGGATCGAAAGAAGATCCTGCCAGCCATGAAAGCCGTCAACAATCTGGTGCTCAAGTATCACGGCTCACTGTCGGGCGAGCACAATGATGGCCTGGTACGCGGCCCTTGGCTAGAGATGATGTACGGCAAAGAGGTGCTGGAGCTATTTCGCGAAGCCAAACATATCATGGATCCTCAAGGCATTTTCAACCCTCACAAGAAAGCCACAGCCGACTGGGAGTATTCGTTCGGCCATATCCGCGATCATTTTTGATCCACCCGATTAGCTGCAAAAGCTTTGTGACAAGAGAGGCTTAGGCTTGTTTGTCTGCGACGTTATGAGCTACCACTAAGCTGCAACATGCGAACGGCAGTTCATCGATGGTGCGCACGAAAAGATGCTGTTCGTAGGGGTTGCTGATTACTTGGTAAAACCCCGGCCGTTTGAACAGATTGTCGGCGGTGCTCTGACACCTGTTCTTAAGCTTTAGTATGATAGGCGGTTCCTGGTTCCTGAGCGTCATATCGGCACGGTAGAAAGCGCGGCCAGATTCGTACTCGATGACATCACGAACCTGGTTCTCGTGCCTTAAGATAATGACCTCTTCCTCTATGGGGATCAGTCTGGCGATGCCAAGTAATGCATCGGCTGAGCTGCCGGGAAAGCCAACGCTCTGCATGCCGCCAGGAATATCGTAGTTGGCGTTAACGATAGTAATGCGGTGGCTCGCGCCCATGGCACTAAGCTCTTGTAGCGGTTTGTTGTTGAAACGAGGATCTATTGTCAGGGCGGTTTCTCGAAAAGCGGGCACAGTAACTCCTTAGAATCAATAATTATGGTTTATAAGGCTAAGCCCGTCAATTATTTAGCGGGGCGACTATCTCAATTACAGCAAGCAGGAATGGGCGGGGGTAATTATTACAATTCAGTACTAATGCCTATGCTAAGCTAAAGAGGATAATGCTTGCATTATCCCAGAATAAGCAGTTAACTAGGGGGACTATATGGCTGATTTTGATACGCTTTACGCAAAGTATAAAGATAAAATTCCCTTTCCAGTAGTTAAATTTGCTGAAAAACTAGGCCTTAAAGTTTTTGTCACAAAGAACTTCCCAGATAAAAAATCAGGCGAAATTAAGAGAAAAGGTAATGAGTATTGCGTATTTATAAATGGCAATCACTCCTACGAGCGCAATAGATTTACGCTGGCTCATGAAATAGCGCACTTCAAACTTCACAAGTCGATACTTGATAAAGAGAGTTCGATCACTGATTTCGTAGGTGAAACTAGCGCTATAGCACTTGCAAGAGATAAGACTCAAGCCAGAGATATCCAAGAGATTGAGGCCGACCAACTTGCTGCAGATATGCTTATGCCGGAGGATGAATTTATTCGGGTGTGGAATGAGAAAAATACTGCAATGGAGGTTGCTTCGGTCTTCGCCGTCTCAAAAGCGGCAGCACAAATACGTGCCCAGACCCTACGCGCAAAATACACCCATGCCCGGACCAGCAAGAAAAAAGCACAATAAACCGGTTCAAACCCTCACCGAGGCTCAGTTCAAGGCGTTGTCACGCGCAGACGATTATCGCCGTGACAAAAAATATAAAGACCACGAGAATTACAAGAATATAATAGTGATGTGGGCGCTGCCCATAGTTATGCTTATTGCTGTCGTGGCGTATTGCATCATCCAATTTGTGTTCCTGCATAACTGGGAGCAGTTTTCAAGTTACGCTATTGCAGCTGTGAGCAGCACTGCCACCTTTGTAATGGGCAAAAGCACAAGTAAGGATAAAAAATGAGTAAGAACCATTTAGATAGAAGTCTAGTAGGTAAAAAAACTTCGCAGCTACGAGCCTAGAATTAATGGGTTCTTACGCAGTAAGAATAAAGGCGACTATTCTCATCCGCGTTAGCCTTACTGCCGTAGCCAGTAGGATATATCGGGTTATCTTTATCTGCCTTTTGTTGAGATTGAATAGCACATTGCTTAACAGTGCTATGTCTATGGATGATTAAGTAGCTTGCAGCAAAAATAACTATTAGAGTCACTGATGTAGTCCAAACCATCCAAAATTTCTTCATGGCTGGATTGTATCAGTTTGTTTGAGATGAAGGAACAGTTGTCTTTGGTGGGTGGCACGCAAAATATAGGGGTGCTGGCGCGGGTGGCGTGGTACAATTAGCCTAAGCAGTATGGATGGGTTTTGGGGCTATAAGGTGAAAGCTGGCAAATGAACAAAAAACACATATTCGGGGGTTTGACACTGTTCGTTCTCGGGCTGGTGTTGGTGGCGGTGCACTATTTTCACGATCACACTGTGGCGGTGCTGAGCCCGCAGGGCCCGGTGGCGCAGCATGAAAAAAGCCTGATTATCACGGCGCTGCTGCTGAGCCTGATTATAGTCATCCCTGTTTTTACGCTGACGTTTATTATTGCTTGGAGATACCGTATCGGCAATACCAAGGCCACCTATAGCCCGGATTTTGATCGCAATCGCGTGATCGAGACTATCTGGTGGCTGGTGCCGTCGGTGCTTATTCTGATTATTTCGGCCATGGACTGGAGCAGTAGCCATCAGTTGGATCCGTATAAGGCGTTGGTCTCGACCAAGAAACCACTGACCATTCAGGTTGTGGCCCTGGACTGGAAGTGGCTGTTCATCTATCCGCGGCAGGATATCGCCAGTGTTAACTACGTGCAATTTCCGGCTCGCACCCCTGTTAATTTCCAGATAACATCTGATGCTACGATGAACTCTTTTTGGATTCCGCGGCTTGGGGGGCAAATTTATGCAATGACTGGTATGTCTACTGAGCTACATCTGATGGCATCTGACACTGGCAGTTTCCGCGGTTCGTCGGCTAATATAAGTGGTGCAGGTTTCGCCGGGATGAAATTTACCGCCAAAGCGACGAGCGATACTGACTTCAGTCGCTGGGTTGCGTCAACGCAGCACTCCTCCCGGAGCCTCAGCTTAGAAGCATATAACGCCTTAGCAAAACCAAGCCAGAACAATGCAGTCGCCTACTACTCATCCGGTAAGCGAAACCTTTATAATCTAATAGTGAGCAAATACATGGTGCCTGGCGTGGGAGCCGAAATACAATGAACCTCTTCGCCAATCTACTCGGCAAGCTGACCATCCACGCCCTGCCAACTGATGCGATTACCAGGGGTGGCGCCATCAGCATGGTTCTAGCCGGTCTGACAATTGTCGGCCTGCTCTTCTACTTCAAACGCTGGAAATGGCTGTGGCGCGAGTGGCTGACCTCGCTCGATCCCAAGAAAATCGGCGTGATGTACATCGTGGTCGCCCTGGTTATGCTGCTGCGTGGTTTCGGCGATGTATTACTGATGCGCGGGCAGCAGGCGGTGTCGGTCGGTACTTCGCATGGCTATCTCGATCCCAATCACTTCCAGCAAATCTTTTCGGCACACGGTACGATTATGATCTTCTTCGTGGCCATGGGGCTGATGTTCGGCTTGATAAATCTGGTTCTGCCGCTGCAAATCGGGGCGCGGGATGTGGCTTTCCCTTTCTTGAACTCTATTAGTTTCTGGTTGTTCGCCGCCGGTATGGCGCTGGTTAGCCTGTCGTTGATTGTGGGCGAATTCTCGGCTGCTGGCTGGCTGGCTTATCCGCCGCTCTCCGAACTCAAATATAGCCCCGGCGTCGGTGTTGATTATTGGATTTGGAGTCTGCAAATTGCTGGTATTGGGAGCTTGCTATCAGGGATTAACTTCATTGCGACAATTCTGAAAATGCGTTGTCAGGGTATGACACTGATGCGCATGCCGATGTTTGTTTGGAGCGTGCTCGGCAGCATGTCACTGGTAGTGTTCGCCTTCCCTATTTTGACCGTGACATTAACACTGCTCTTCCTGGATCGTTCGCTGGGGATGCATTTCTTCACGGCTGGTGCTGGTGGTAACCCGATGATGTACGTGAATCTTATCTGGGCTTGGGGGCATCCTGAGGTGTATATTCTGGTTTTGCCGGCCTTCGGTATTTACTCTGAAGTGGTGGCTACCTTCTCGCAGAAACGGCTGTTCGGCTACACCTCGATGGTCTGGGCGATCTGGGCGATCGTGGTACTGTCGTTCACGGTCTGGTTACATCACTTCTTCACCATGGGTGCTGGAGCTGATGTTAATGCCTTCTTCGGTATTATGACGGGGGTGATTGCTATCCCGACCGGGGTTAAGATTTTCAACTGGCTGTTTACGATGTATAGAGGGCGAATTCGCTTCAATACGCCGATGCTGTGGTTCTTGGGCTTTATCGTTATCTTCACGATTGGCGGTGTAGCTGGCGTGTTGATGTCGGTACCGGCTATTGATTATCAGGTGCACAACAGCCTATTTCTGGTGGCGCATTTCCATATGATGATTGTCGGTGGTGTGGTGTTTGGCTACTTCGCGGGGATTACTTATTGGTTCCCGAAAATCTTTGGGTTTCGGCTGAATGAACGGCTCGGTAAATATGCCTTCTGGTGTTGGAGCGTGGGCTTCACGACGGCCTTCGTACCGCTGTATATTCTAGGACTGATGGGCGCGACCCGGCGGCTGGATCACTATGATGCGTCGCTTGGTTGGCAGGGTCTGTTCATCGTGGCCGGGGTTGGTGCGCTGATTGTGGGTGCCGGAGTCGGGTTCCAGGTATTGCAGTTTATAGTCAGCATCAAGCAGCGTAAGCAGAATCTAGACACGACTGGCGATCCTTGGAATGGCCGGACATTGGAGTGGTCTACTAGCTCACCGGCGCCGTTTTATAACTTCGCGACACTACCGCAGGTTGTTGGACGTGATGCCTTCTGGGAGCTGAAACAGGCTGAGAACGAGCCTCCAGAACAGTTGCATTACAGTAGCATCTTGCTGCCCAAGAATACGCCGATGGGTATGTATATTGCTGGCTTTGCTTTCCTGGTTGGTTTCGCGGCGGTTTGGCATATCACCTGGCTGGGCGTTGTCGGGGTGCTCGGCGCTGTCGTCACCGTCATTGTGCGGGCATCGGATGATGAGACCGAAGAGCGCATACCGGCTGCCACAATTAGGAAGATAGAAGCTGAACGATTACTTGGAGAGAACGCATGAGCAGTCGTGCAGCCGCTCAGCCCCTAGAACAGCACCTTGCCGAGCATGATGCTGCCTCGAAGGCGACGTTCGGTTTCTGGCTGTATATCATGACCGACTGCGTGTTGTTCGCCAGTCTGTTCGCAGTGTATGCGGTGCTGCACAATAACACCTATAGCGGCGCCCCTGGCAGCCAATTATTTAAACTGTCGTTCGTGTTACATGAAACGCTTATTTTGCTGACTAGTAGTTTTACTTGCGGTCTGGGTA
>DAINPB010000003.1:0-101394 GCA_036743655.1 Candidatus Saccharimonadota bacterium | reverse complement strand
TGACCAGAGGCATTTAGTAGCTTTTGGTCACCCTCGGAGAAGTATTGCTGCTTGTCGCCAATGTTCTTAACCGAAACTGTTGCTAGGCAGTATTGCCCCTGAGCTGTCTTGTTCAGATATTGACCACCTACTGAAGTCGTGCCACACGTTACGCTTTTAACGACAAACTCAAACTTACCGTCACGAGCGGTTTCATTGAGCTTGGCTGTGGTCGCTGCTTTTTTATCTTCTGTTTTAGTAACGCCACTGCCGTTGCTGCTTGTCGTAGTAGTCTTTGACTTACTACCGCCCCCCGCTGCGCTGGCAATTACTGCGATTACAATAATACCTAAAATTACAGTTAGTATCTTGTGTCTCTTGAACCAATTGCCTGATTTATCTGCACTCATCCTGGAACCTCCGTTATGTTTTCTTAAGTATATTCTTAACTTCCTCTTATTGCTAAACAATGCCCTATTCTCTCTCAAGCGTCAACGTGTACTCAATCGCTGGTCCTGTTATCCAGTACGCAGAATCCGTACTGCTAGCAATGTTGTATTCGCATGATAGAGTGTAATCTCCTTTGTTGAGCAGGTCGGAGTCCTCGTCGGTCATTTGTGAGTTCGAGAATTCAAGCTTGTAATGCGTTGTATCCTGGTCGCCCTTAACGGTGCAATCCAACGTTCCCGTTTGACCCTGGTGCATATCCACCTTTATACGGTAGAAGCTGTCTACTGGTATGGTTATTTTTGTAGCTGACAACTTACCGAGAAACCCGACGTTATAGGTGTACTTTATGTGTACCCACGGTTGCTTGTACATCAAGAAAGCACCGACTAAAAACAGTACAACCACTCCGACTACGCTACTTATGATGATAAGCAACTTCCGTTTCTTGCCCTTTTTTGATTTGGGATTTGCGCTCATTGCTGTAGGCAGTCGTTCATCCGCCATTGTGACCTTTCCGTTTGGGTTGATATTTGGCGGCAAACAAAAAAGCTCACCGCCAGCGATGGCATAAATGCCACCCACGAACCTTTCGGAACGTGACTATCAGGAAATAGGCTCTGACGATGAGCTTTTATTTCCTGATAGATTTTGGTTACCATACCTTCTCTTGCGAGTGGCTCTAGGTCGTGAGTAGCAAAGCTACTTGTAAGTGATTATAGTACGTTTGACTGCTAACAGATAGAGCCGTAAGTTTTAGACAAAATCACTCGCACCAGATGAGTATTGATAGCTCCACGACTCAAACGGCGGCTACGGGTCTTCTCTGGCGGTCACAGGGCTATATTTAGTGATTCAAAACAACCCAATGTCGACTATATTTTGGGTGTCCTATTTTTTTTAATATCAACGAGGAACAGTGGGCTTTTTACGTTTTTTGAATTTTTGTTATCAATAGAAAATGCCTGGTAGTTTATTGCTTACGGTTGTACACTATTAGTAGATATTGTTAAGTTATGAAAGATAAAGTATTGCCAGATTACCTCACCCTTAAACAAGCCTGCGACTTACTACAAGTCCACCCAAATACTTTGAGGAATTGGGACAGACAAGGTTTCTTGATAGCTATAAGGATTGGCGTTCGACGTGATAGGCGCTACAAACGCCAAGATATTATGAAAGTGCTTGAGGGGTCTGCTTAGTATGGCTACTCGAAAACCTCGCAAACCAAGGCAGAAACGGGATAAGGTAGTCCTATCTTCTAGCACTGTCCAAGCAGCCGAATTAGAGCTTGCGGAAGTTTTTCAAAAGTCAGAATCTATTCGGGAATCTGTATTCGAGAATAGTGAGCGAAGCATTGACGACCTAGCCGACTATCTTACCAGCACAAGTGAGGAAGCTAAGCACCGCATATTACCATTAGAAAAACGTAGCTATGTCATCTATTTGCGTAAGTCAACCGATGACGAAGCCAAGCAAGTTCGCTCAATTGATGACCAACGAGATGAATGTCTAGCCCTAGCTGACAGGCTAGGTATTAGCCCCCGTAAAATAGAAATACTTGAGGAGAGTGCTTCTGCCAAGATGTCAGGAAATCGTCCCATATTCGATGGCATGATTGATGGCTTTTGGCGTGGTAAATATCATGGTCTAATTTCCTGGTCACCCGACCGTATTTCCCGCAACATGAAAGAAGCTGGTGAAGTGATTGAAATGATTGATAACGAGGTAATACAAGACCTCCAATTTAAGACCTACCAATTTGAAAACAGTCCAAATGGGAAGATGATGTTGGGTATTCTATTCGCTACATCTAAACAATACTCCGATAAATTAGCAGTTGATGTTAAGCGTGGCACTGATGGAAACATCAAAGACGGAAAGTATAACGGAGTTGTCAAAAAGGGCTACTACGTTAACGAAAGCACTAGCTTCTTTGCGCCTGACACTTATAACTGGAATCTGTTGCGTGTTGCCGTAAATATGCGCCTATACGAGAATAAAAGTAATGTAGAAATCGCTGAATTCCTAAATGCTTCAAAGCTCAGCGTAAGAAAAACACAAGACGAAGACTACACTCTTAGCATAGTTACTAAACAGATGGTTGGAAATTTATTCGAAGATTCGTTTTACTGTGGCTTGTACCAATACGGAAATAACATCGTAAACCTGGTTGAAATACATAACTTTATTCCACTAATTACGCCCGACGAATACATACTCCTAAATAACTCTGTTGCTACTGATTTTGGCAAGAAAACTACTGTCAGAACAAACCGCACTACTCGGCTTGACTATGGGCTACTTCGTAACAAAGTAATCTGTGATTTCTGTGACGTGGAAATGCAGTTTCAGAATACACCTATCAAACGTGGTAAAAATGCTGGGAAGTACACTGTAAGTTTTTATTGCCGAAACAAGGCTTGCTTGCGACATAACCCCGAGGAACAGAAGACTCAAGGTGTCAAATTGAGCAAGAGTATACGTGCCAAGTTCGTTATGTCGGCAATCGAATGGCAGTTACGCCACGCAACAAAGCAAAGTGAAAAAGCCTATCGTATGTACATTGATATGTTAAATACGAGATTGGCTACTGAGCGAAGTATTACGAATCGAAAATTACAGGAAGCTAAGCTAGACCTCCGCAGCAACGAAAAGCAATTTGCGAAGTATCAGGATTTCCAAGTTAACAATCCCGCCCTTTACGAACAGCACCATTTTGGAAAGCTAGAACATCACTCTCAACTAATACATAACGCCGAACAAAGCATTGATGAGAACAAAAACAGACTTGAACACCTTAAAACAGCACTGCCGACTAAGGCAGAATTCTACGAACTTACTCAATTACATCTGTTAGACCTACTACAAATCAACGACATCACCAAATTAGACGCTATATGCAATGAGTTGGTGTCGAACCTACGTGCTGGAAACGATTCTATCCCTGTTATAAAGCTAAATCCACCATACGATTTGATGGTGGATTTAGACGAAATCTCTACTGGTCGGGGTGAGAGGACTCGAACCTCCGACCTCCGCGTCCCAAACGCGGCGCGCTAGCCAACTGCGCCACACCCCGAAAATGCCGGTGGCATTTTCGGTTGAGGTGAGCGAAGCGTCGTTAGTGAAACTATGCTCGAACCGTAATGCCACTGATGACCTAAAGCCAAAGTCTTGGCTTTTTGTAGACGCTGAACGAAGTGTCGTTAGTGAAACTAAGTACATCGCCTACTATCTTATTAAAGACTAATATGCCGGTGGCATTTTCGGTTGGGATGAGCGAAGCGTCGTTAGTGAAACTATGCTCGAACCGTAATGCCACTCCTTAATACACAAAAGTGTAACAGAGGCGATTATACCGTAAAACGCCTGTAACTTATAGTATTTTTCGGATTTGTTCGATGGATTTCGCCAAACCGGCTTCATTTGACGCGACTAACACGCCGTTAAATTGCCGCGGGCCACTGGTTTCAAACGCATTACGAGTTTGCACCTCATCACGCCAGCGGGGGATAACACTCTCGAATTTCACACCCAGGCTGGCGTCAAGTACGCCGCACATGCCAACGTCGCTGATATGCGCCGTGCCTTCGGGCAATACACGCGCATCGGCTGTTGGCACATGCCAGTGATCACCAACCACCAGCGTAGCCCGGCCATCGAGGTAGTGCCCGATAATAACTTTCTCGCTGGAAATATCACCATGCAAATTGACCACAACACCAGCCTTCTCAACATGCTCTTGATCAGCCAATATTCGATCGACGACTCGCAACGGATTATCAGTTGGCTTGTCAGCGTCACGGCCAATGATTTTGCCCATCAAGCTAATAATCAATACCTTGCCACCCGAAGTGTCGGCGTATTTCCAGCCTCGCCCAGGCGTTCCCTCTGGATAATTTGCCGGCCGAATGAGTGGTTGCGCAGCATCTTTCATGGCCGGAATGATCTCCTCACGATACAGGCTCCAGTTACCGCCCGTGCAAAAATCCACTCCAGCCTTCCGCAAACGTTGGAAGTCAGGCACAGTGATCCCCTTGCCATCGCTCACATTCTCAGCCTGGGCAATCACCAGATCAATCTGCCTATCCTGGCGCAGTTGCGGCAAAACCTGTTCAACAACCTGCAGGCCCGCTTCGGCCATCACATCACCAACATAGAGTATGTTCATCTGCTGGCTAGTATAAGAGTGATCTGCCGCGCAAGCAATTAATCAATGCGGTAGAAGTTGGTTTCGACGAGTTTTTTGAGCGGTTCCCACATTTGCTTGGCTTTTTTGTGAGTTAGCGTGTTTAGTTTGATCAGGTTGACGATGAGCATTGTCAGGCCGGTGCACAGCAGGGCACGCACGATATGCAGAATTGGCTTATTGGGTATGCTGATACTCAAGATGAAGCCAAGGGTAATCGAAAATAGTATGGCCATGATATGCCATTCATTAGCGAAAACTTTGTTGGCCTTTTGCATGCTGAAATTGGTGCGGTTCTGTTGATTTGCCACTAAGTCCTCCAGCGTTTTGTCGACTTCGTCGCGGTGCGGGCCCTTATATTCCACGCAGAAGGTAATGATTTTTTCATATTCTTCCTCGCCGGCGTTTGGCCCTCGCTGGCGCAGCTTGGCACGTATGTAGGTGGTCACCATAGTTTGCAGTTGATCATGCGTAGCTTGAGGCAGCTTCTTAAGATGCAGCACCATGCTGAACAAAGCGTTCGCTTCGCTGCGCACAATGCGATGCAGCTCTTCGATACGACCTTTTTGTGCCCCAAGAATCGGTGATATGTAAAAACCGTACAGGAATGAGTTAACAGAGAACAGTGTTAGTGCGCCAGCAGTGAATACATTGCCCGGAACAACCTTGGACATCACCACATAGATAACGAAAAAAATCCAGAAGTAGACGCTCAAACGAATTTTGGTCAGTAGGAAATTTCTCATTTTTGAACTTAGCTTATGCTAAAAGCATAGCAGATTGTGCATGAAATGCTAGAGCCTAGCGACCCGCTTTCTTATACCCGTGCTGGGTCGCTTATGAATTCTTGTCGGCTATTTGGCGAATTCGACAGCGCGGGTTTCGCGGATGACGTTGACCTTGATGGTGCCGGGATACTGCATGGTGGACTCAATCTTGGTGGCAATGTCGCGGGCTAGTTTGATGGCGCTCAAATCGTCGATCTGCTGGGGCTGAACGAACACGCGGACTTCGCGGCCAGCACTGATGGCGTAAGACTTCTCGATGCCCTTGAAGCCATTGGCGACATTCTCCAGCTCGCGCATGCGCTCACCGAAGTTTTCGGCACTGATGTTGCGGGCGCCTGGGCGAGAGGCGCTGATGGCATCGACAGTGCGAATGATCAGTGCTTCAACTGTTGTTGCTTCAACATCGTCGTGATGCTGTTCGGCAGCCAGGGCAACTTCTTCGGGCGCACCATACTTGCGGAGCATTTCACCGCTGATGTGGTGGTGCTTGCCCTCCATTTTGTGTGTCAGCGCCTTGCCGAGATCGTGAACCAGGGCAGCGTACTTGGAAGTCTTGACGTTGGCACCGACTTCTTCGGCTATAACACCGGCAATGTGGGCCATCTCAGTGGAGTGCTTGAGAACATTTTGGCCGTAACTGGTGCGGTATTTGAGCTCACCGAGTAGTTGCAAAATTTCTTTCGGGATACCGATAACGCCGACTTCGCGGGCGGCATCTTCGCCAGCACGTATGACGTCTTTTTCAACGTTCTTTTGCGCCTTAGCAACGACTTCTTCGATGCGACCGGGATGGATGCGTCCATCTTTCATGAGCATTTCCATGGTCTGGCGGGCTACTTCTCGGCGAACCGGATCGAAGCTGCTAAGCACTACGTAGCCAGGGGTGTCGTCAACCATAATGTCGACGCCAGTAGCTCGTTGCAGCGCCTGGATATTACGGCCTTCTTTGCCGATAATCCGGCCTTTCATCTCTTCGTCTTCCAGCTTAATGCTGGTGATCGTGCGCTCAGCCGTGACCTCGCTAGCCATGCGTTCCATGGCGGTAGTGATGATGAGCGCAGCTTGTTCTTCGGCATTGTCGCGAGCTTCATTCTGTAACTTATTGATTAATCCGACCAGGTCATTCTTGATGTCACGTTCCGTCATTTGCATCAGCTTGTCAGCGGCTTCAGCCTTGCTGAGCTTGGCGATCTTCTCTAGTTTGTCTTGCTGTTTGGTGCGGACTTCGCGAATTTCATTCTTCAACTGCTCGGCTTCGTCTTCGTTCTTGCGCAGTTTTTCGCTGCGTTTGTCGAGTTCGTCGAGCTTCTTGTCGAGTGCTTCTTCGCGGTTTACTAGGCGTTGTTCGAGATCTTTTAATTCTTTGCGGCGGGCCTGTTCCTCTTTGCGCGTTTCTTCGACGGCTTTGTTAGACTCTTCGCGAGCCTGATCAATGAGCTTGTCGGCTTCTTTTTTGGCGCGTTGTAATTCCTTTTTGGCGCGGTCTTCGGCCGAACCCATACGTTGCTTGTTGACGGCGGCATTGGCGCCAAAGCCAGCAACAAGCCCAACTATAGCGAGCACTACTGCTAACATATATATGTCCTTTCTATCTGCAGAAAAGTCTGTACTCAGACAATCGCTATCACTTCTCTAGTCTGATGAAACTAATCTGAAAGTCGAATAATTTAGAGTTTAGGTTATGCGGATTGCACTCTCAAACTTGGCAATTCCTACACTAAATATACGCCGAAATAGCCATACTGGTCAATGCTTTGGCTGCGTGATATGTGGCAGCGCACCGTATTCGGGTTTTACTATCTGCACATCCTTGCCTTGCGCTAACTGCTGTCTGCCGCCTTCTAGCCATGCACTGCCCTTGGAGGCAATAATAGGAATATGGAGGCTGTAGGCCAGTGCATTTGCCACGCTTACACCAATCCGCAACCCTGTGAAACTGCCCGGGCCTTCAAAGATAATAATGCCTTGTACATCTTCCAGCGTCCGTTGTTGCGACTCCAGCAGCTCCCTAATCTTCAAGTGAATCGTCTCGGCTAGTTGACGATGTGCCAGCCAGGTAGAGTAGGCGAGCTTGCTCTCATCTTCAAACAGACCGAGCTCGGCTTCTGGTTTATCAGTACGGATAGTGAGTATCAACATATGCTTAGCATGTTAAGTATTGAGAGGGAATAAGTATTGTAACGTGTCTGGGTATTCAAAAGTAAATTCTCGGCTGGTTTCAGCAACCGCTTTAATGCGCACCGTTACTCGCGTAGCAGGTAAGACATCAGCAACAATATCTGCCCATTCAACCGCTACTACGGCATCCGGATCAGCCAGAACCTCCGCTAGCTCATCACGCATAATACCGGGTTCAGCTAGTCTATAGAAGTCAAAGTGGTGTAAGGTTCGCTTACCGGCGCGGTATTGATTGCTCAGCGTAAAGCTGGGGCTGTGCACCGAATCACGGCTGCCCATACCCGCAGCCAAGCCGCGCACAAATGTCGTCTTGCCACCTCCCAGATCGCTCACCAGCTCAATGACTTCGCCGCCGCGCATCTTACGCCCTATCTGCGCGGCGAGCTCTAAGGTGTCTTCTAAGCTGGTGGACTCGGTTCGCCAGATCTGCGCGGTACTCATATACACCGTATAGTAGCGCGAGGCCAGCGATCAGAGCAAGCGTCCAGAGGTGAATGGGCGTGACGCTGACGGTGTCGGAGCCGGTTTTGGCGCTCTTGAGCACCTTAATCTTTGAGGTCTTGGGTCGCTTAGTACTAACTTTGGCGGCTGTTTTGGTCTTGGAACTGCTGGTCTTGGTTGATTTGCTGCTGCTTGCGACTGGCTGGTGAATAATATTAGCTGCGCCTGGTGTTGGCGAGATTGTCCAATACCATTGTCCATTTGCCAAACCCCAACTCTGACCGTCTTTGGCCGAGCTGTATTCGTCAGTTGTCGAGATGGCATTGGTGGAAGGGTCGAGCAACTTGGCTTGGCCGCCAGTATTACTCAAGCTGAGGTGGGTATCTGCCGAGTAAAAAGCGGTGAAGCCCCTAGCAGGTAAGCTGGCGCCACTTGGAAAGGTGAAGGTATGCAGCGACGTCGTACCGACCTGCAGGCTAAAGCCGCTCAGATCAAAGCTTACCGCGTTCGGGTTATAGAGCTCGATGAACTCGTCAGTCCCGTCGTTACCAGTGCCCGCCGGATTGGGCAGAATTTCTGTGATTTCTGGAGCCATTAAGCCGACATCGGCAGCTGGCAGGCCCATACCAGAAATAGTCTGATCCTCATTGTCGCCAATGGTCACGGTAACCGGTGGTTCGGTGCCGGGCAGTAACTGGCTGAGACCGGTCGGGACGCTTACCACAGTGCCAGGCCCGCTCGTCACCAGATTACACCCATTGCCGGCATCCGGTTGCACTGCCTGCCAGCTACCAGCACCCGGGACACTGATTGAAGGGTTGTTTTGTGCGTTGACTGGTTGGCGCTCCAGAAAGGCGTTGGTGCTACTCGGTAAGGTCTGGGCGCCGCTGGCTGCTGTCTTTGACCAGCCTACATAATCTTGGAGCGTAGGGGTTACTGAGTTACCCGGGCTTGATTGATTAAAGCCCAGAACCTCCACCAGACCGGCTGTACTCGAAAAACCCAGAGAGATTGAATCGATCGTCAGCTGATAGCAGAGCAGCAAAGCACTGTCGTTAATCATAAAATAGCCATGCGGCGGCAGCGTACCTGACAGAGCAATGAGCCTGCTACTAGTTGCCTTGGTCAGATCATAGCTGTTGAAATATTCCAGCTGATATTTGCTCATGTCCAACGTCGCCTGGCTCGCGTTGTAGAGCGTCACGAACTGGCCATTACTACTGGTTATTTTGAGCTGGCTAATGACGAGGGAGGTGCCGTTAGCCGAGTCAGCTTGAGCTACTGCGGGCAAGCTACTGGCAAGGAAGCTAGCCAGTATAATCGCCGCAACGCTGCTATGGAATATTGTTTTGATCCGCCGCATAGTGAACCGGATTGTACGGGTCATCTGCGTGGGCAGGCAAGCATAAGCGTGCAGAAAGTACTGGAAACCTTAAATTATTTAAGATTTGGACCTGCCTGCCAGAGTTAAGCCTAACCGCCAGACAGACTGTATCCGCCCTAACTTCAAAGCACCCCATCGCATGCAAGCCGCATCAAAGCGCGTTATACTAAGAAGCATGTTACAACTCAGTGGTCGTCTGCTCAATAAGTCTGTTCTGTCGCTGCGAACTGGCACGCCGATCGCGAGCATCACCGCACCGATTATCAATCCTGATAGCCTGAAAATCGAGGGCTTTTACTGCCAGGATCGTTTCGATAAGAAGCAGCTTGTGCTGCTCTGTCAGGACATTCGCGATATTTTGCCGCAAGGCTACGTAGTAAACGACCATGACGTATTAGCTGAGCCCGACGAGCTGATTCGACTCAAAAAAGTCCTGGAGCTTAACTTTGAACTAATCGGCAAACAGGTAGTAACTGTCGGCAAAGACAAAGTCGGCAAGGTGAGCGACTACGCTGCCGAAGCCGAAACGATGTTCATACAGAAGATTTACGCAACGCAATCGATCTTGAAGAACTTCACCGGCGGCTCGCTAAGCATTGACCGCACCCAGATCAACGAAATCACGCCCACGTGCATTATCATCAACGATCTGCTGAAGAAAGCTCCAGCAACGGATCCAGCAACGGCTTGACACGCGTACAACCAATTGAAAAATTGAGCTACTCCTCTGTTGCCGACTGCTGGAGCGCCGCCTTAATGTCGCTGTAGCCGAAGCCCTGGCGCGCAAGATACTGCATCAGTTTCAAATCATCCTGGTACTTCGTTTGTTTGCGCTTGCGCTCGACAATAGCCTGCAGGGCAGTCACCTCATCTTCTCCCTCATCACCCACTGTTCTCGTAATAATGTCACTGTCAATATGCTTGCGGCGTAATTCTGAAATTATTTTGCGACGCGAGGTAGGGCGGAGTAAACGGCGGTCATTGACGAAGGCTTGGGCGTACTTCTCGTCATTCACCAGATCAATAATACTTAGCTTGTTAAGTATTATATCGACCAGGGGAGGGGAGGCTTCTTTGCGCTCTAAGTATGTTGCAATTTCCCATCTAGTGTGAGGACGCAACGCCGCGTATCGCAGGGCTTGGTAATACAGTTTATCTTCGCTGGACAGCTTCTTGTACGCCGCAACCTCTTTGCTGCTCAGTTCCTGCCCTTTGACTAAACGACTTGCTAGCAGGGCGTCCTCGCTAAGGGAAAAGACATACTCCCCTTCAATATAGATTGAATATCGCCCTGCCCGCTTGATCTGTTGCTTGATGCTGGTAATTTTCATAGGCACCCCACCGAGCGGGTAATCAAGCAGCTCTGCCTCGAAGCACCAAGGGTCTTTGTTCTTCGCCTTGTGGCTCTTCTACTTCGGCAGCTGCGCTACCCGCTGGAGGTGTGGGATGACGCGGCTCACGGTCACCGCCGGGGCCACCGCCCGAATCAGGGCCAGATTCATCCTTGCCCTCTTCGTAATCCGTGCCGTGAGTATCATTGCCCCTGCGTTCCCGAACAACTACATCACTCAGTGCAGAATCATAGAGTAGTTCGTAGCGCTGCAGCATTTCATGAGGCCCGCAAACAACCCGTATTTTGCCGCCCTCCGAAAGTAAGAATAAGTTAACGTGGTGATCGTCACGCCAAGTGGGGGGGAATGACTGCAAGCGCCGTGTTTCCTGCTGCCCTGCAAGTAGTTTCGTCACACTGAAGTTAGGTCGCTCGACAATACCGACCAAGGCCGCTCGGCCAATCGGTTCGGGATCGGGCGCACTGACGCTCTTGCCCTCTTGCCCTAGGTAAAGTTCGTAGCCTAACTTTGTCTTCTGAACTGCCATGGAGCCGAGATAGAGCCGATCACTTACTACTGGAGGTGGACTCTCCTCGTTAATGATGATCTCCGCCCTACCACCAGGCTCGAAAGAAAAGGAACCAGCAGGGTAATCAAGCTCATGCTGCGGATCCAGATAGCGAAGACCAGATATGCTTGCATCAACCACAGCAATTCCTGGCATAACTTCAAGCCTGCCATCCGCGAACCATGCCTGAAAGGCTTCAACGTTGATCCTGGAATCATTCTCCTGAGAGGTCATAGTGTCGAGAAGTATACCATATTTCGAATTATCGTCAATCTAGTCCTTCGGCGGTTCGGCGGCGCGGACTTTGGCAGCGATTTCTTCCATGACCTTGGGGTTTTCCTGAAGGTACTTCTTGGTGGCTTCGCGGCCTTGGCCAATCTTCTGCTCCTTGTAGGCGTACCAGGCGCCGGATTTCTCAACTATGTCGCTGGCGGCGGCCAGGTCGAGGATGTCGCCAGCCTTGCTGATACCTTCGTTGTACATGATGTCGAATTCGGCTTGACGGAAGGGCGGCGCGACCTTGTTCTTAACTACTTTGACGCGTGTGCGGTTGCCGATAACTTCTTCGCCTTGTTTGATCTGGCCGATACGGCGAATATCCATGCGCACCGAGGCATAGAACTTCAGCGCGTTACCACCAGTGGTAGTCTCCGGGTTGCCGAACATGACGCCGATCTTCATACGTATCTGGTTGATGAAGATGACGCTGCCCTTGCTGCGATTGATAACACCGGTCAGCTTACGCAAGGCCTGGCTCATCAGTCGAGCCTGCAGGCCAGGCAGTGAGTCACCCATATCGCCTTCGATTTCGGCGCGCGGTACCAGCGCGGCCACGGAGTCGACGACAATCAGATCTACCGCATTACTGCGAACTAGGGTTTCGACAATCTCAAGGGCCTGCTCACCGTTATCTGGCTGGCTAAGCAATAGATTCTCAACATCAACACCAATACGCTTGGCGTAGGCGGGGTCGAGAGCGTGCTCGGCATCGATAAAGGCCGCGGTGCCGCCAGCTCGTTGGACTTCAGCGATGGCGTGCAGGGTTAGCGTGGTTTTGCCGGAGCTTTCGGGGCCATAAATTTCGATAACGCGGCCTCGGGGAATACCGCCACCGAGGGCCAAGTCGAGGCTCAATGCACCGGTGGGCGTTGTTTCTACAGCGGTGGTGTGGGCGTCGCCGAGCTTCATGATCGAGCCTTTGCCGAACTGTTTCTCGATAGTTTCTAGCGCCAGGCCGAGGGCCTTAGTTTTGCCTTGCGCGTTGGCTTCGTCAGAGCTTTCCGTTGCTTGCTTGGTTGTTGATTTATCTTTTGCCATGAACCCTCCTCGGTCGTTATGCTGCCCTGCCACCCCTTTAGTATATTTTAGCACTATAGGCGGATAGTGCCCGTATGGAAATTGCTTGCGTTTATACAGCCGGACTTTTTGTGTAGATTTAATGTTAGCTTAATCTACGGCCCGCACAAGTCGCTTACGTTTTCACCCCCGGTCTGCTAGAATGAGCCGCAGATGGGTGGGCCAGTTTGACGGCGCGCTCGGAGTTTATTGTATGCGCATACCTGATTCATTAGTCGAAAAACTGCTGAGCAAAAATGGAAAGCTCACCAAAGAGCAGCTTGCCAGTCTGCGCCAGCAGGAAACGACGGCCAAAAAACCGTTGCAAGACCTGGTAATTAAGAATAATGTGGTGAGCGAAAAAGATCTCACCAAGCTCTACGCCGAAGAGATCGAGGTGCCATTCATCGAATTGAATGCCCGCGAGATCAAGCACGAGGTGCTCAAGCAGCTACCAGAACGCATTGCCCGGCAGTATAATGCCGTGGTTTTCGACATCGACGAAAAGGGCGCCAAACAGGTGGCCATGGAAGACCCTGATGATATCCAAGCCTTGAACTTCCTCCACAAGCAACTGGGCACCAACCTCAAAGTACACATTACTACCAGCAGCCTGCTGCAAGCCACGCTCGACCAATACCGCGGCAACATCAGCAGCGAGCTGACCAAGGTTATCGCCAGTGAAGACGAAGCCGAAGAGAGCGAAGAAATCGATGAGAGCGATCTGGCCGAAGACTCGCCGATTGCCCAAACGGTTAACATTATTATTGAATACGGGGTTAAAGCCGGCGCCAGTGACATTCACATCGAGCCGCGCGAGAATTTCGTCGTCGTACGCTATCGTATCGACGGTCTGTTGCGCGAAGCTAACAAGCTGCCCCGTAAGCTGCTCGGTGCTTTGACGAGCCGTATCAAAATCCTGAGTAATCTGAAGATTGACGAGCACCGGGCGCCGCAAGACGGGCGGTTCAAGGTTGAGGTCAATGGTCAGGTCTATGCTCTGCGCGTGTCCACGCTGCCAATTCTAGATGGCGAAAAGGTGGCCATGAGAATACTTAACGAGTCAAGTAAGCCGGCCGACTTCACTGAGCTTGGCTTCTGGGGAACGGCGCTGGCCGATTTGCAGCGGGCGATTGTCCAACCGCACGGCATGATACTGGTGACGGGGCCGACTGGTTCGGGCAAATCGACTACCTTGTTTAGCGTACTCAGCACGCTCAATACGCCCAGTGTTAACATTTCGACTGTCGAAGACCCGGTGGAATACCATGTGGTCGGCGCTAATCAGACGCAAGTTAATCCGGTGGCTGGCATGACCTTTACTAATGGCCTGCGGGCGCTACTGCGGCAGGATCCGAACATTATCATGGTGGGCGAGATTCGTGATGGTGAAACAGCCGACCTCGCCGTACAAGCTTCGCTGACCGGCCACCTGGTGTTTAGCACCTTGCACACTAGTAATGCGGCGACCTGCTTGCCACGCTTGCTGGACATGGGTATTGAGCCGTTCCTGATTGCCAGTACCGTTCGAATAGTTATTGCCCAGCGCTTGGTTCGCCGATTATGCGTCGACTGCCGCGAAGAAACCGCGCCCGACGACACCATGCTCAAGGAGCTGGACAAAGCCTTCCGCATTAGCGACAACGGTGGTATTAAGGCAATTCATGAGCTGGAAGTGAATGCTCAGCACGACGGCATTGGCGTTTCGACCACCAAGAAAGATACAACGGTCGACAAGCTCAGCACCACACCAACCACTGTAGCCCGCCTCTGGAGAGCTCATGACGATGGCTGTGAGAACTGTAATCACACTGGCTACAAAGGTCGTATTGGCATCTACGAAGTGCTCGAGAACTCCCCGGCCATTCAGAAAATGATCGTCGGCAATGCCACCTCCGAGGCCATTGAACTCGCTGCCATTCAGGAACACTTGCTGACCATGCAACTTGATGGCCTGGTCAAAGCTCTCCGCGGGCAAACTACAATTGAGGAGGTGCTGCGGGTAACCGCGCAGACTTGATATGCTAGCACAGGGTACCTTTCGAGAAATTCTAGATCGTAATCTGGTGATTCTAGCCTCATTGGAGCCTCACGCTCATGGCACAATGCCTGTAGTAACTAGGGGGAATTCGTAGTGCACTTCACCTACACCGCCACCACCAAGGACGGCAAAACCATCTCCGGCAGCGCCGAAGCTGCCAACAAACAAGCCCTGCTTTCCCTGCTTCGTAAACAGGGTATTCACCCCTTGCTTATCGAAGCTGGCAAGGGCAAGAGCAAGGCCAGTTCCCTGTTCGGCGCCAAGAAAAAAGTTAAACTGGCCGATCTCGTGATCTTCACCCGACAATTATCAACAATGATCTCAGCTGGCGTACCGTTGGCTCGCTCCTTGGCAGCCCTGCAGGGCGATAGTGCTAGCCCCTATTTCCGCGAGGTCTTGAGCGGTGTGAGCAAGGAAGTAGAGAGTGGGCAACCGCTCGGTGACGCTTTTTCTAAGTACCCGCTGGTATTTTCTGATGTCTACGTCAATATGGTACGCGCCGGTGAAGAAGGCGGTATCTTGGACGAGATCCTCAAACGATTGGCTACACAAGTTGAGCAAGACGCCAGCATCCGCAAGAAAATCAAGAGCGCCATGATGTATCCAGTGGTTATTTTGAGTGTAACGATTATTTCTTTCTTCGGCATCATGTTGTTTATTGTCCCGAAGTTAGGTGGCATATTGACCAGTCTGGGCGGCCCGAAAGCTAAACTGCCGATTTATACGCAGATATTGCTTGACTTCAGTAAGTTTTGCTCCAAGCCGACTATCCTTAAGCCGTTGCACATTCCCATAATTTCCAGCATCCCTAATTTGATTCTTATATTACTGCTAGCCATCGTTGCCAGTATTTACCTGCTCCGCTATGTTCGTACCGATCGTGGCAAGTATCAGCTCCACGCCCTGCTACTGCGCATTCCGGTTGTTCAGACCGTCATTCTCAAGGTGGCCATCGCCCGCTTTTCGCGCACCTTCGCTTCGCTCATGGGATCCGGCGTGAGTGTGCTCGACGCCCTGGATGTCACCGGCGCCGCCTTGGGCAATAAGGTTATTGAAGCCGAATTGCAGGCCGCCGCAGTTGAGGTTAAAAATGGTAAACAGCTCTCCGAACCGCTCAGCCACAGCAAGCACTTCCCGCCCATCGTCGCCCAAATGCTAA
Source organism: Candidatus Saccharimonadota bacterium (assembly GCA_036743655.1). Taxonomy (GTDB): domain Bacteria; phylum Patescibacteriota; class Saccharimonadia; order Saccharimonadales; family UBA4665; genus DATHNF01. The sequence goes on along the minus strand of DAINPB010000003.1, from coordinate 85,551 downwards.
TGGTCGGAGAAGAAACTGGCCAAATCGATACCGTTCTGGTCAAGATCGCCGACTTCTATGAAGAGGAGGTAGCTGTGCTCATTGACGGTCTGGCAGCTATTATCGAGCCGATTATGATTATCTTCCTCGGCGCTGGTGTGGGCCTGATCGCCGCCAGTGTTATGGGGCCGATTGCCAATCTGTCTAAGAATATTGGCGGCAGCTAGCGGTTACTTTCGGTGTTTACACTTTCCGGTGTAGTGTCTCGCTGATTATTTCTTACTACCTATCTGTTACGAGCACAATTCTTCGCGACTCATAACCCCGTAGGCATCAAAGTTTTCCACAAAAAAGTTGACTGAGAACCGCTTGTGGCTATAATCATTGCTAGATACTTGCGACAAGTAGATACTGCTTCGTCCCAATGATCAATAGCAAAACAATAATCAAGGAGGGTGGGCTCTTATGATCTCCCTAAAAAAACGTAACCTGAACGGCCGTGGTTTCACGATCGTTGAACTTTTGATCGTAATTGTCGTCATCGGTATTTTAGCGTTGCTCGTCATTACTACATATAGTGGTATTCAAGCAAAGGCACGTAACAGCAAGCGCCAGACAGACGTTCAATCGCTACAGACGCACCTCGAAGCATTCTTCAGTCAAAACGGGTACTACCCGAGCTTAACTGATATGAACACCGCTTCGTGGCTAACTACCAATATGAAGAGCCTCGATCAGAGCGCCCTGACTGATCCATCAAATGCCACACAGAGCAAAACATTACTCGCTGCAGCAGCTGCTAAGTCCTACTCGTACGCCGTAACTGATAGCAGCGGTAACAGCTGTGAAAGTACCGACACCAACTGCGCCAAGTACACCCTGACCGCAACTTACGAAGGTACCGTTAACGGCCAGAGCACCTACACCAAGAGCAACCTAGACTAGCAATAAGGAGATATGAAGTGATTTCCCTCAAGAAACAGAACCGCGGTTTCACGATCGTTGAACTGCTCATTGTCATCGTTGTAATCGGCATCCTGGCTCTGCTCGTCATTACTACATATAGTGGTATTCAAGCAAAAGCCCGCAATAGTAAGCGTCAGACAGACGTGCAGTCATTGCAGACACACCTTGAGTCGTTCTTCAGCCAGAATGGGTACTATCCAAGCTTAACTGACATGAACACCGCTTCGTGGTTGTCCACTAACATGAAGAGCCTCGATCAGACCGCTTTAACCGATCCTTCAAACCCAACGCAAAGTACCACCTTACTTGCTGCTCCAGCAGCCAAGTCTTACGCCTACGCTGTAACTGATAGCAGTGGTAACAGCTGTGAGAGTACTGATACGAACTGTGCTAAGTACACCTTAACTGCAACCTACGAAGGTACCGTTAACGGCCAGAGCACCTACACCAAGAGCAACCTAGACTAGGGTCGCTACGAGACACAGAGCGCTAGTAAATCTTCCGGCAGGGGTTGTACCTCCTGCCGGAAAGCACCTTGACTGCTCAAATCACCGATTGTGCCCGTAAACTTCCAGTATTTTCGCTACTCATCTGTTATACTAGAGGGTAAGATTCGGTGCTTTGATGGGCAGCATACATGAAAACTACTAAAACTCCCGGCTTCTTTCACGACAAACCACTGTTCGGTTTAGATATCGGGCATGGTTCGTTAAAGGTCATGCAGATAGCCGAGTCGCCGCATGGTGCAGCGAGCAAGAACTATCGTCCGGAATTGATCGGTTATGGTTACGGCACGTTTGACCGGGCCGCCATCCAGGATGGTGTCGTTGTTCAGCCAGAGATCATTGCCAAGACCGCGCAAGAACTATTCCAGCATCACCTCGTCGGCGACATCACCACGCGGCAAGTAGCCATTACTATTCCAACATACCGCACCTTCACCCGTTCGCTCCAATTACCGAAGCTCAAGGCTCATCAGCTCACCGAAGCCGTTCAGCTGGAGGCCGAGCAGTATATCTCGTTACCTCTGGAGGAGCTCTACCTCGACTACGAAATCGTGCGCCAGAACGCGGAAACGACAGAGCTGTTCGTTGTAGCAGTACCGCGGACTATTGTTGATTCTTACCTGGAATTGGCGCAAATCCTAGGGCTGGAAACAGTGCTGATCGAGCCAACTTTGAGTTCGTCGGGCCGTCTGCTCTTACTCGACAAACAGAGCGATTTGGCGACGGTTATTATTGACTTTGGCTCACTGTCCTGCGATATCAGTATCTTCGACAAACACATCCTGGTGACGGGTACGGTTCAAGGTGGCGGCGAAGATTTCACGAATTCCATCAAGGAAAAACTTGGCGTGACCATCCAGGAAGCCGGTTTGATCAAAACCCGCTACGGGCTGGGCGTCAGCAAAAAGCAGGTCGAAATCAAGCAGTCGATCGAGCCAACTTTACAGCAAATCGTCAAAGAAATCCGCCGTATGATCCGTTACTACGAAGAGCGTTACGGCTCAGAACGACCGCTCGCGCAAGTTGTCACCCTTGGAGGGGGCGCCAATGTACCTGGCCTCAGCGAGTACATGACCGAGGCGCTGCGGCTGGCAGTCCGCCGGGCTGACCCCTGGCAGTATCTGGAGCATCGCGGCCTACAGCTACCGTCTGAAGCCGATCGGCCAATGTATGCGACCGTAGCCGGGTTGGCCTTGGCGGCACCGAGAGAGGTATTCCCGCTATGATCAACCTACTGCCGCCGGAGACCAAGAAAAGCTACCGTTTCGCCCGACGTAATGTCACGCTGCGCCGCTGGCTGATAGCGCTCTTAGTTGTGCTGATAGGTCTAGGCGGGCTGGCGACGTACGGCCTGCTGACGTTCCACCAATCGAACGACAATTACAGCAAACAGGCCATTAGCCTTGAAGCACAGCTGCAAAAGGACAAACTCAGCCAGACCAAGCAGCAAGTTGAAGATATCAGCAACAGTCTCAAACTGGCCGTCAAAGTCCTCGGCAATGAAGTCCTTTTCTCGAAGTTAATCCAACAAATCGGCGCCGTTATGCCCAGCGGCAGCGTATTGACCGGTCTTACCATTGATCAAGTTGGCGGTGGTCTCGACCTAGAGGCCAACACGACTAACTACACAACCGCCACACAAGTGCAGGTTAACCTTGCCGATCCAACCAACAAAATATTCTCCAAGGTCGACATCAACTCCATAACCTGTAACTCCAACCAGGGCACTGTTGGCTATCCCTGCACCGTTGGTGTGCGAGCGCTGTTTAACGCCAACAATCCCTTCCTGTTCATCAATCAGGGGAAAACGCCATGAGCAGCCAACGAATCTACTACGCGCTGATTGCCCTGGTGGTAGTGGTGATAGTTGGTATTTTCGGCGGTGCATATGGTATTAACGCACTGCTTGAGAAGCAGTCCTCCAAACTCGTCGGCACCAAGGCGAAGCTAGCCTCCCTGAACCAAGAACAAACAGAGCTGGTTCGATCCAAGAAGGACATTGCTACCTACACCAATCTTTATGATATATCCAAGGTCATCGTACCAGAGAACAAAAACCAAGCCGAAACCGTCAGGCAAATCACCAAGCTAGCAGCCGCTAATGGCATCACCTTGGTGTCAATCAACTTCCCTGAGTCAAGCCTTGGCAGCGGTGTCGTCAACACTGGCACTAGTAGCACGAGCGCCCCGTCCACAGCACCCAGCGCAGCTCCCTCGCCAGCCAGTAACCCCAAGCTGTCACAGCTAAAAGCCGTACCTAAGATTGCCGGTGTCTACGATTTACAGCTGGTAGTTGCCAGCTCCAGTGACACCAATAAACTCGCGACCTACCCGCAGCTCATCAACTTCCTGTCCGCACTTGAACAAAATCGTTTGACGGCTCTGGTGAGCAAGCTTGCGATCTCGCCCCAAGTGCAGTACGCCCCGCCTACAAGCTCCAAGTTTCAAGATCTGTTTTCTTTCACGTTAACATTGGATATTTACATAAAGCCTTAGGCATACCATGAGCAATAAACTCGACATCGCAACCATCACCGACAAAGCAACCATTGTACTGCGCAAGGTCAGTCGCTACCGTCTATTTATCTTTATAGTATTCGTGGTGCTAGTCTACGGCTTCCTAATCCTGCGTATCAACACATTGACCGGCACCCAACCTTCATCCGACGCAATCGCCTCTCAGAGCGATCCCATCAAAACAGCTCACGTCGACAAATCAGTCGTCAAACAGCTCCAATCCCTCCAAGACAACAGCGTCAACGTCAAAACCCTATTCGACCAGGCCCGCAGCAATCCCTTCCAAGAGCAGTAACAAAACTTCACTCGTTTAGTATTGAGCGGTAAGCTTCGACAAATTGCTTCATCTGTTCGACTGTACCGATTGAGAGCCGTAAGGTGCCCGCTATGTTTGCGCCGGATTGTGGACGTACTAATATACCCTTGTCGGCTAGTTTCTCGTACACTGCTTGCGATTCAGGTGGTCGAAATAGTATAAAGTTGGCAGCCGATTGATAGAACGGTATGTTTTGCTCAGCGAAGAATCCTTCTACAAGTGGCTTTGCCTTAGTAATCACTTCTTGAACGTAGTCACGAGTTTCGCCACTGTTCTCAAGAGCAACGAGTGCGGCATCATGAGCAGCCATATTGACCGCATACGGCCCGCGCACCTTCAGCATCTCCTGAATGTGCTCTTTGGTAGCAATGACGTAGCCGAGGCGCAGCGCGGCCAGCCCAAAGGCTTTTGAGAAAGTCCTGGTAACAATAATATTAGGATATTGTGCGATCAATCCGACAGCAGTCAGATTAGAAAACTCAAAGTAAGCTTCATCAACCATGATCACTGCTCGCGGAGCATGTTCTGCAATGGCCTTGATATCTTTAAGCGACAACAGAGTGCCAGTTGGATTATTTGGATTACATATTACTACTAGGCGCGTTGCTTTGTCGGCCGCATCAAGGACTTCCTGAAGTGGGAAAGCCGCATCGGTCTGGACATACAGCGGTTCGACGATTCTGTTACCGACAATCTGAGCAGCTTGCCGAAACATGGCAAAGCTCGGCGATGGAATAATCACCTGATCGCCCTTCTCCGTAAACGTTCGGAAGATGACGTCAATCGCCTGATTCGAACCATTAGTAATCATGACTTGCTCAGGCTCTACTTTGGCATACGAAGCCAAGCGCACCGATAACCTTTCATACTCTGGATATCGATGCAGGTTCTCCATGCTCGCCAAAGCCTGATGTACTTCCTCAGTTGGCGAGTGTGAACGTTCATTAAAATCCAGTAACATCCCCTCGTAGTCACGTCTGCCATCCAGCGGCGGCGTGTAAGCTTTCATGGCCTGAATATCTGGTCGAGCAAGGTTATATGGCTTCATGGCAAGGGCCTCCATCCAGTCCCATTAAATATAACAATCATACGCTGAGGTGTAGCCGACTCAAACAATGTCTATACTCGGGGTTCGGCAGAACCATCCTGTGGCGGAACGTAGGCACCATCAGGGACATAGGCGCCCTGGCTTGGATCGACGATCGGAGCTGGCCCGGCAGGCGGTTGCGGGCTTGATGGGGCAGCGTAGGCGCCCTGTGCACGGTACGGACGCTGCAAGTCTTCTCCACCGCGGCGCGATTGTTCAAACTGTTCACGCGCAGATAGTATCTTCTGAGCATAGTAATTGGGATTGGGGCAGTACAGGAACACGAACTTACTGCGCTCCCCCGCTGTCTCGACACGTATCAAGCCATAGTTGAGCATATGCGCCAGTATGCCGTTTTGCTCGGCGGAGACATCCTCTAAGTTACCGAGCGAAAGTTGGCTGGAACGCTTATCGAATAAGCTAGTTTGGGTAATCTGCGTGATGCTATCACTAGTCACTACCCAGCTATTGCCCCAGTAAACTTTGTTAGAAACAAAAACAAACGCCAAGCTCAGCACCGCCAAGACGACAAACACCAGCCCGCCACCCGCAACAACTTGTGTGCGACTAGCGCTGGTAATCACGCTTGGCCCGACGATAAACGCCAGAATGGCCACAACAATCAGAAGCACTCCAGTTGCTACGTATATACCGAGAATGCCGACAGGGTGCCGTTTGATCTCACAGATCACCTGCTCGCCCGGTTGCATAACACTCAAGGGGTTGTGTACTTCGCGCGGATCTTTTGATTGGCTCTGGGTCGGGTCTTGCGGATTCATATCACCCTATTATACCCCTTATCATCTCCCTTTCTGAAATAAATTCACCCCTCGTTCGCTCTGCCCAACAATTATGCCTCGTCGGGATATTCCAGGCCTCAAAGCAACGCTGATTGCTGGCTATCGGCCTTCGGTCGTTTACCCAAATGCTTGTAGGCCTTATGCGTCACCTTCCGCCCCCGCGGCGTACGCTCCAGCAGCCCGATTTGCATCAGATACGGCTCATAAAAATCTTCAATCGTCCCCCGCTCTTCCGCCGTCAGCGCCGCCAATGTCTCGACACCGACCGGCCCGCCACTGTAATTCTCGATGATAGCGTTGAGCAGCATTCGATCGGCCGCATCCAGCCCCAACTCATCAATGTCCAGCAGCTCCAGCGCCTTGTGGCTGAGCGGCTTATCAATGATGCCGTCGCCGTTGACATCGGCATAGTCACGCACGCGCTTCAGCAATCTGTTAGCAATACGTGGCGTCAGCCGGGCACGTTGGGCGAGCTCGATAGCGGCCGGTTCGTCGATCTTGACCTTGAGGATTTTGGCCGCTCGTTCAATAATTTGCTGAATCTCAGTCGGTTGATAAAAGTCCAGTCGATGAATCATACCGAAACGATCCCGCAATGGTGCCGCCAGGCTCCCCGTTCGCGTCGTCGCACCAATAATCGTAAACTTCGGCAAATCCAACCGCAAACTCCGCGCCGACGGCCCCTTGCCAAGCATAATGTCGAGTTTGAAATCTTCCATAGCCGAATACAGCACCTCTTCGACCGTCCGATTCAAACGATGAATTTCGTCAATAAACAAAATGTCGCCATCGGCCAAATTGGTCAGCAAGCTAGCCAAATCACCAGCCCGCTCAACAGCCGGCCCAGAAGTAATACGAATCTGCGCGCCCATTTCGTTGGCAATCACGCTAGCCATAGTCGTCTTACCCAGCCCCGGCGGCCCGTGCAGCAGGACATGATCAAGCGGCTCATCACGCTTCTTGGCAGCATCAATTGCCAGCTGAATATTCTGCTTTAGTCGCTCCTGACCGATGTAATTAGCAAAATCCCGCGGCCGCAGCGTAACTTCCAGCTCCACTTCTTGCGGCGCTTCATCATCCGCGCCGGCATTTACAATCCGATCAATCATCAGCCTGTCTTCCGATTAATGATAACTTCCGAGACTTCCATGTTTTTTGGCAGTTCCAGTATTTGTTTAATGAACAGCGCGATACTTTCGGGCTTCATCCATGCGTTAGTGTCAACGCTGGCTTCGGCTTTCTCGAATAAGCCAGTCTGAATACCTCCTGGACAGAAACTAATAACTCTGCAAGGTGTGCCTTTTAGCGCCTCCTGAAGACTGAGCGTGAAGCCCCTCTCCGCCCACTTTGAAGCAGCGTAAACTGGACTGCTCGTACTACCAGCCGTGCCAGCTTTGGAAACAACATTGAGTACGTCAGCTCCATCCTTCTTAATACGATCAATGAGCTCAGAGATTAACAACATGGGGGCTTTTACATTAGAGGACATTAGCCGTTTTATCTCTTCTTCTGTGATCTTGCCAAATTCTTCACTTGAAAATACGCCGATGCAATTAATAATAGCTTCTATCCGGTCGGGTAAATCTTTAATTAATTGAGCAGCTTCGATAATTGCAGCTCCTGTGCGCAAATCTTTCAGAATATTAACTTCGGCGGCTTCAGATTCTCGGCGCGAGATATTAATAACTTCTTTGCCGTCTTTTTTGTATAGTCTAGCTAATTCCAAACCTATGCCGTCACTCGCGCCAGTAATTACAATCATGCTGTTCCTTTCAAAGCTTGCTTGATCCGTTGTTCGGTCGATAAGTCAGGATCAACCTTCTGAAGTGCCTGTGCAGCATCAGCAGCCGAGTAGCCGAGGGCGACGAGTGCTTCGACGGCTTCGTCCTTGAGCAAGCTGTCTTCGGCTTGGAGCAGGCCAGTGGTTTCGAGGTCTACGCCGATGAGGCCGACTTTGTCCTTGAGCTCAACGACCAAACGCTCGGCGAGCCGCTTGCCTACGCCATTCGCTTGTTGAATGAACTTGACATCGCCCCCGGCAATAGCAGCCTTAACGGCAGCACCCGTGCCAATACTTAACACGTTAAGTGCCATTTTAGGGCCAACCCCATTAACTTCTAGTAACTGCTCGAACAAGGCTTGCGTATCACGCGCCAAAAACCCGAACAGATCATGTGCCTGTTCCCGAACATGTTCATAGATATAGACTTTTACGGTATCGCCAATTACTAGCCGACTGTAATCTTCGACTGATACATAGAGGCCGTAACCGACACCGCGCACGTCGAGCACTACCTCATCGGCAAGCTTCTCCTCCACAACCCCATTTAGCGTCGCAATCATTGAGCGTATTATCTCACAGTCACACGCCGGTGGCTATGTAGTGAAGTTAGTGTCGAATGCAAAAATGCTAGAGTGGCGCGTCGCCGGACTCATCAGCAGGCGCTTCTGAAGTCTCGGCTGGAGCCTCAGGCTCAGCAGCGGCTGGCTCCTCGCCCTCAGACTGAATGGGCGGAGTTGGCGGTGTGAAGGGTGGTTCTGGTGCTGGACTAGGAGTTGGCGCATCAGGAGCAGGAGATACAGGGTTATCATCGGGCACCGAAGATGGTGGGATTGGTGCGTTTAATACTGGGTCGTTCTGATCTGACTGTGCTGTGTTATCTTCTGGCGGCATAGTGATTGCTCCTTTGTTTTATACGGCTACCTCACTGTACTGTACCACATAAAACCATTAGCTCAAACGCAGAGTCATGCTATGCGTAATTGCGGCCGCCAGCGCATCGGCGCAGTCGTCAGGCCTCGGTATATCTTTGAGCTCCAAGATAACGCGAACCATCTCTTGAATTTGCTTCTTCTCAGCACGACCATAACCGGTCAGGGCTTGCTTGATCTGCAACGGGGTGTACTCATAAATACTCAGCCCGGCTTGTTTGCCAGTCAGTAGCACGACACCGCGAGCCTGCGCGACCGTCATCGCCGTGGTGACGTTTTGAGCGAAGAATAGCTTCTCGACAGCCATTTCCTGAGGCTTAGTTTCGGCAATAATATCAGTGAGCTCTTCAAAAATCGTCTGCAACCGCACCGCATCATCTTCCTTAACCGGCGTCCGAATAACGCCAGCATCTACTAGCTGCGGCTTGCCTTTGCTGATCTCGATAACCCCGAAGCCTAGTATAGCCGTACCGGGATCAATGCCCAGAATCCTCATCAACTACTACTTTTTATCACACTATTAATCACCCAAGGATCTCGAACTTTACCCGCGGCATAGAGCTTCTGAATCTCTTGAACGGTAAACCACTTAGCATCAAGTAATTCTTCCTCCGATACGACCAGCTCCCCGCTTACTATTCGCGCTCTAAAAGAATTAAGCCACCTGTTTTTACTTTTATTTAATACTGCAAGTAACGGTTCGTGGTCTATTAGTTCGACGTCGAAGCCAACCTCTTCTCTCGCTTCTCTAACCGCTGCTTGCTGAAGTGTTTCTCCCTCGTCAACCCAGCCAGCCGGTAGATTCCAGAGGCCGTAAGCTGCGGCTAGTTTTTCTTGCACTAAGAGATACCGGCCTTTTGCGTCCCCTAGAACAACACCTGCAACCGGTGGGTTGTCGTCCGGGTTTGCCGTGGTTACTTTGCCTTTGTGAGAGCCCATGACTCTATCTCCTATCGGTAAACTACGCTTGCTTGTTGGCTAGTAGCGTAAGCTTAGTATAGCCGAGTCGCTTTAGTTCGTCGGCAATATCGCCGTAAGTTTTGCCGGCAAGCTGACCGCCAGCTATGAAAAGCTCTTGCGTAACGTCGACTAAACAAAACTCAGGTGGTTCAAACGCCTGTTTTTCCTCCAGACTATCAAACTCAAAATCGATAACCACCAATCCTTCAAGGTCACCTATAAAGACGTCTACTTCAGCCGTTCTGCCTGCGGCAATTAACGTATACCGATCTTTGACAACATGTCGTCGACTGGCTCTGCACAGTGCTTCAAACTCATCCTTGAGTAATGGGATTGTTTGCTCGGTCTGGTTCGACAAGTCCTGTTCATCAACGGGTTGCTTCTTGGTAATCTCGTACTGTGTGCCTTTTTGACGAAGTCGCACATAGGGTCTGGCCGCGTCCTCAGGCACATACGTATCAACTAGTCGTTGTGGCGCAACACCCGTCATTCCATCGGGAAAATTGCGCGCCAGGTATGTTAGTTCCAACTCAATCTCTACGTTATTTGGCTGGGTAGGCATACTGTAGTTACGCTCTATTAAGCGTAATTACTTGGCCGTCGATTAGAGCACGGTAAGGCATGTCGTTGCGCTTGAAGTAGTCAACCACGTCGTTAATAGCTTCTGTTTCGGGATGCAAAGGTGATCTGTAATGCGGTGCTATGGAATAACCGACTAGCCCAAGGCCCTCCCAGACAACTTCCGGCTTATATTCTTCAGGTGCTACGTCAGGTGCATCAACCAATTCCAAGCCTTTCAAAGTAGGTGTTGCTACACAAGCACCAGCGCTGTATCCGGCGTAAACAATTGCGTCCCTGCCTAGCATATCTTTGATAATGGTATCGAAGCCGCTTTGCCGCATAGCTCGACGCAAGATAAAAGCGTTGCCGCCGCGCAGCCAGACCAAACCGTACTTTTCTAATACTCGAGCAAGGTCGGCTTCTTTATCAAAGTACTCTCGCAGATCAAGCTCGTCGCCAGTAATACCTATTTCACGCAGACTTGCTAGCTCGCGCTCGTAGCGTTCAGCCCGATCTTTACCGTTGTGAAAGTCTGCAGCATTCATAATAATCGCTGCGTGCCTGTTACTTCCCAACAAGGCAGTTAGCCTCTCGGGCTCGTCGCCTAGATTCATCGAAGACAGAAATAATCTCATGCGCTTTGAAGCAGTTCCTCGGAGATGTCGAAGTTGACGTGGGTGGTGGTGACGTCGTCGAGGGTTTCGAGGGCGTCCATCAGGCGCATGATTTTGCCGGCGGTGGCGGCATCGGTGACAGCGACAGTGGTGTTCGGTACATAGGTAAGCTCGGCTTCGACGACCTCCAGACCGGCAGTGCGCAGGGCATCGCGGACTTTGGCGAGTTCTTTTGGGTTGGTGTAGATAAGTGACTCATCGCCCTCTTCTTGGACGTCCTCGGCGCCGGCTTCGAGCGCTTGCATGAGCACATCGTCGCCGCTGGCTTTGACCCGGATCATACCTTTGTGGTCGAACTGGAAGGCGACAGCGCCTTTCTCGGCGATGTTACCGCCGTGCTTGGAGAAGGCTAGTTTCACTTCGGGATAGGTGCGATTGATATTGTCGGTGGCGCACTCGGCCAAGATAGCCACGCCGCCGGGGCCGTAGCCTTCGTAGAGGATTTCTTGGAGTTGGGCGGCGTTTTTGTCTTTGACGCGGTCGATTGAGCGCTGAATATTGTTGTACGGCATGTTGGCCGCCTTGGCTCGGTCGATGGCGAGACGTAACGCAAAGTTTGTTTCTGGATCAGCACCGGCTCGGGCGGCAATGGCGATAGCGTTACCAAGCTTGGTAAACACAGCACCACGGGCGGCATCCTTGGCGCCTTTTTCCCGCTTAATTGTTGACCATTTGCTGTGACCGCTCAACTGCGTATTCCTCGTTAACAACTTCAGTTCTATCTGTTATTTTAGCATATCCTGTAGTTTTTGTCTTCTTCCATAGTAAACCAGTTAGGCCGAGTGGCAAGACGTACAGGCCAATCATTTCTGCCAACGACAAACCAAGGTTTTGGACAAAGATATGCGGGACGCGTGCCAAGGCGTGCGCTACATCCAGCATGTATGTCAGCAGTAGTTGTGCCGGCCAAGCCAACCATCCCGCAACTGAGCTAACCAGCATGCCCGCCAAGCCAGCAATCAGACTCAGTAACATGCCGAGCGGCACCAGTGTTACTACCAGAACATTGGCCGGTAAACCGATGAACGACATTTGCCCGAACGTATGGAGCACAAACGGCAAGGTCATAGTCTCGGCGCAGACACTCTCCAACGCCACGCCGACAATTAATGAATCTCCCCAACGCTGTAACCACCGCTGCTGAACGAGCGGCGCCAGTATCATCACCCCGTAAAAAGCCAGGAAGCTCAGATACCAACTGGCATCGCCCCATAAGTAGAACGGGTTTGCCCAGGCCGTCAGTGCCGCCGCCAACATGATCAGATTAAGCGGTTTGAACTGCCTGCCATAATAGCCTGCAGCAATACTTAACACGCTAACTATTGCTGCGCGGACAATGGAAGCACTGGTGCCAGCCAGTAACAAGAATACCCCAATCAGAGCAAGCGACAAGAAAGTAGCGATTCGCTTGGAGCGGCCTGCAAATAACTTCTTGCTAGCGTGCAGCATGATGGTCAGGTTGTAGCCAGAAACGGCAATGATATGCGTCAGCCCAACCATCAGCAAATCTTGCTTGACGGCCGCGGGTAAGGTAGCCCGTTGCCCCACCAACAATCCCATCGCGAACGAGGCGAGCGGTTCGGGCAGCGCATTTTGCATACCGGCTGCAAACTTCCGCCGCACATCAGCAATCAGCGAGGGGTGGTGCTCGACGAGCGATAGTTGGGCAAAGCTCATGCGAGCCTGATAGGCCCCATACCCCGGATACAACTTGCCGCTCACCAGCAATTCATCACCTTGAAACACGCTATTGAGCCCAAATCCACCGACGGATACTTTCCCTGCCAGCTCGCTCCCATCACTCAAACGCACCGTACCAGCATCAAACGACAGCTGCGAGTTCTTGCCATAGACCGCATCATCCGTGGCACGCACAGTCATAGTAATTTCGTTGTAATACAGCGGCTGGTAGGCCGCCAGTTTGTTTACGAAGAGTAAGCCCCGTGCACAGCCCAGACTCAGCCCGAGCAGAATCACCAACACGCCGGCCAAAAGCGTTCGCTTGCGCAAGATTACCACCAAGACACTGGCACACCCCCAGCTCCACGTACCCCCTAGTCCGTAGCTTGTCTTCGCCAAACCCACGCCCGCCAACACCGCCACGAAGAACACTAGCCACAACGTCGTGCGCCGTAATCGATACCGCCAAACCCCTTGCATGCGCCTAGTAGTTTATCAAGTCAAACTGCTCGTGCTGGCAATGTTTAAGAATAGTTTAAGTTAGATGTGGCAGCTTTCGGCCGATTGTTTTGCCTACGACTCTGGCCGTTTCTTGGTGCCAACCCTCCAGAGCCGCAACAAGATTGCAACCGCAACAATGAGGCCCAGGGCGATCCAAGCTTCGCGAAATGTTCCATACTTCAGATCACTCCCGACATATAGCGCATGTAGAAATATGAAGAATGCTACCGCATAGCTTATGTAGTGCAGTGTTCGCCAGGTTTTCTTCTTGGTATCAATCCAATTGAGCGAGCTGAGTACGATAATAATAACTCCGTACATTGCTAGAATACCGAGAGAAACTGCTAGCCCACCCAGCGATAATCCCCATAGTTTCACGCCATTATTATAGTGCGAATCAAAAGGTACTAAGATTTGCACTAGAGAGAACGGCACAAAGTGGTCAATCAACAGAAACCCGACATGAACCGCGATACTAGCAGCTAGGGCAATACCCAGTGCCTTATGGATAGCCCACAGCTTAATTGGCTCGATAAAACGGTAAATAATACCCGTGGCTTGACCAATACCCGACAGCATAAGCAACACTAACAGCCCGGCCGCGATGAAGCCGGCGGCGCGAATGATGTACCATGGCCACGAAGTTGATACGCGTTGCGTAACAATGTGCGCAGTGCTGCTGGCAACATAGTTATGGAGTGTGGCTGTCAGTAAGAGTGTGGTCATGGTTTGGTTTTGGCACGTGGTGCTGGCTCTATTATATCTGCCGGTGGTGTGGTTTGGATCAAAAAGGATTGGATTCTGTGATCGGCTTGGTATTGTTCCGCCTGTTCTACGCCGGCGATAACGATGCACTTGGCATAGACATCGGCAATCACCGCCTGCTCCGCGGTAACAGTAGCCGTCAAAATAGTAGTGTCGGCAGGCTCACCCGTCCGTGGGTCGATGAGATGGTGCCAGTGCTTGCCAGCTTTCACACCCTGACGTTTAGTAACGCCTGAGGTGGCTATTGCCAGCTTGCGGCCATCTGGGTTCGTAATAGTATCGATGCTTTTGTCGGGCTCCAAGGCGCTCTGTACTGCTACGCGCCATATTTGGTCTTCGATATCGTGGCCAGCACAATTGATATCTCCGCCGAGGGATAGCCAGTAGCCGCCTAGGTTTTCGCCGTCCAGCAGATCCGCAAGCTCATCGAGCAAGTAGCCTTTGCCAATACCGCCAAAGTCCAGTGCCGACCCTTCGGGCATGCGAGCCCAGGAATCGCCAATACGTAGCTCCTCGGGAGGGACAACTGTCCGCTCACTAAAGTCGGTGGCAGCTCTACCCGCTTCGGGCTGCGGCCAAGAGCCAAGATAACCGGCTTGCTGTAGCGCGGGCAGTATGAATGGGTTATAGAGTCCGTCGGTTTCTACGGCTAGGTTTTTCGTGGTCGAGAGAAGCTTACGAAAGCTATTACTGACAGTGGTTTTAGCGCCGGCTTTTTGATTGAACTGCGTCAATTCACTCTCGGGCAAGAAGCGACTGAACTGCTGCTCAAAAGCCTCTATGTGTTGGCGCAGCCGATCAAACAGCCGTTCGGCATAAGCCGCACCACCTTCAGTCACCAAAGTAAGCACGGCGTCAGAACCAAGAGCACGATACTGCTGTTGGTAACGCTCCATTTACGATACGGAAGTTACCGGTGCTTGATAGGTTTGGGCAGGCTGCGTGGCTGTTTGCTGAGTAGTTGTGCTCGAAGGACTCTGATTGCTAGCAGTACTATTACTAGAGGTGGTGGGACTGCTGGTAGTCGAGGTGACAGGCTGGCTTTGGCTGGTAGTAGCCGCTTGCGATGCCGCAGCGTTACTTAACCGAGGTATCGCCCGAGCCAGATCAATGGTCATCATAAAGACCGTTCCCAGCACTAACGCCACCCCAGTTAGGCCGTAGGTCCACCGGGAAATACTATACCTAGGAGTGCTTGAAACGGCGTTGACGTGACTTGAAGGGGTAAATTCTTCAGTAATAATACGCGTTGGATCGGTCTCATGACTCTCCAATATGGCCTGCATATCTTCGGTGAATGGCTTCGGGCCGCAGATGAAGTAGGTGAACCGATTATACTGACCGTTCGTCACTTGGCCGAGACGTGCTTCGTCCAATCGGCCACTCAAAGCCCGCGCGCCTTTCAGATCACTGGTATTCCCATCTGTTACTAAGAAAGCTATCTTCAGACGAGGGTTTTGGCGCTCCAAGTCCATAAGTTCTTCATAAAAAGGTATGTCATCTTGTGACCGACAGGTGTACAGCAACGTCATAGGTATTGCCAACTTCGTTTCAGTAGCAAAACGAAGCATGCTCATAAAAGGCGTAATGCCAATACCAGCCGCCATGAGCATAATGTTCCGATCATACTGCTCATCAATAACGAAGTTGCCGAACGGGCCATGCATAAAAACAGTGTCGCCTATTTCCAGCTCACTGAGCGCTTGGGTGAAGTTACCCCGAATACGGGTAGCAAACTGCACCTCATCAGTAGAATTCGGCGAACTGACGATTGAAAAACAGCGCATCAGCGAAGGTCTTCCACGTCGCTTGTAGCCAATTGCCGCATACTGCCCCGGATAGAAACGCAATCTATCCCTGTTACGCTGTGGTTGCAGCGTCAATAACAGGGTGTTGCGGCCAATAAGCTTGGTGTTCTTAATGGTAAATAGCTTCATACTGCCCTGATTATAGCCCAGCAACCTGACTTTTCCCTGAAACAAACCCTTGTTGAGAAAGTCGGTTTATGTTATTAAAACCGGCCTATTTTTCGTATGCATGCCGCCAAGTTCGCACTCAGCTATTTGGCAAATATCGGATGCGTCAGGAAGGCGTGCACCGGATGCGGCTGCCGATGTCTGCGGACTTTGGCCCGCGCAGCAGGAAACAGTAGTAGATATGCGATGAGCACCTCCATGATTGCACTGCTTATGGGCAGCAACGCTATACTCGGCCTGAGCGTCGTCAAAGCCAATATATTAAGAACACTAGCACCGGAACACATAGCCCATGACAGCGTGTTCTCCGTTTCTGGAAGAAAGTACACTTTCTTAATGGTCGGCAAGTATCCGATGAGCGTAACGAAGGTGCTGAAATACAAGGTTAATAAAGCATCTCCGGTAGTAATCCAAATGCTAATACCGCCAAGCGCTAGCAAGAGACAAATGATATCAAATTTACTAAAACCACCCATCCCATACCTAATAGAAAGTATGAAGATAAGCAGCGCGCTAACAGTAAACACCAGCCCCGTCCAAATCGTTGTCCGCGCCCCAACTGCAATATAACTAGTAATTGTCACTGCATCGACAATCAGCCAAATAAAATACGTCGCTCGTTCCGGCTTGGTATGCCCATGAAAAATACTAACAATATATGGGATCACTTGCACGACGGCGAGAACACCGGCAATCTCACCTATCAGAGCATGATTCATCACTCAATGATAGCATAAGCGTCTAGCCAGCAACCGGTATGTGTTGCTAGTTGGCTAGGTAGTTTTGGTCGCTGGCGTCTTTTTGGACTATCACATCTTGAACACGTTGATAGAGTTGCGTTGTCTCTAGCGGTGCCGCTCGTTCTTCTGCCTTGATTGTGCTAACTGCTTTGGCTGACAACGCTTTTCGAATGGCTTCCTGTAAATCGCCGCCGGTCAGCCCATCAGAGGTGCGAACCAGCATATCAATATCTAAATCTTCGACAAATAACGTCTGGCCATCGGTAACCCTGGAATTGAACCGCTCAAGCAACTTGTGCAGTATGTCCGTACGCGCATCTGCATCTGGAAGTGGAATCTCTATCTTCTCAGAAAAGCGGCTATTGTTCAGTAGCAGCGCGCGATCCACCATGTCAGGAGCATTAGTGGCAGCAATAATAATACAGTTTGGCCGGTCTTTATTCATGGCTTGGAGCAATTCGGTTGTCACATTGCGATCGATACCGCTTGAACTCATTGCATCGCGCCGCGGAGCCAAAGACTCTATTTCGTCGAAGAATATGACGACTTTTTTACCTTCTCCTGCCAGTTCATCTGCAAGTTGGAAAACACCCCTAATATTACGCTCAGTTTCACCATGAAAAGCATTCTTGATATTGCTGGCTCTAACGTTGAGCATGACGGCATCGATTTCGTGGACAAAGGCCATTGCCATGCTAGTCTTACCGGTGCCGGGAGGGCCCTGCATCAAAATACCGCGAGGCGGTTCAACACCCCATGATCGGAATGTCTCGGGATCAGCGAAGGCTAGCGCGGCTTCTTGGAGCTTGCCGACTTCCCTTTCAAGGCCACCGATATACTTGAAATCATCAGCTTGAGGCTCAACGAGTAGCTCCTGGCGTAACTGCTTGAGCCGGTGTGGGTTGGTAGGGTCGCTATCCGATGACTGAACATCAGTCTCCCCACGGTTTTCATCGCTGTTCTCATCGTTAACATCAAGCTCAATAACTGTTTTGGGCAATTGCTTGCGGAAGAAATCTGCAAATGCCTCTGCAATATCTGGGTAGCATTGCTGCAAAGCCAGCAGCTCTTTCTTGAGTTGCTCATGGCTTGGCTTCGGGGCAGAACCGAAACGGTTTCCTGAATAATGGCGCTCCGACCCATTGACCGTTACTTGCAACTTGGAATACATCGAGTCGAACAAGATATGTAGCTTGATACCCTCCTCGACATTCAGCACAATCGGCTGCTTACCTTCTTCGGCTTCAGTAGTTCCTACTTGACCGGGGTATAGAGCAGATAATCGTTCGGCCATGTGCTCATTTAGTAATTTTTGCCCTGATGCGTGGGTGTTTACTTGTCGGCCCTGCTGATCCTGCTTCGGAATAAGCGGCGATGAAAAAAGGCCATCAAGAAAGCCAGCATTCGTATCTATCGTACCGGATATAAGCATAGCGCCAGTTTCGTGGACAGAAAATTCCACATTAAGCTGGCTAATCTTCGGATGCTCATCGGGGCTAATGGCAGTTCGAAAGATCTTGCGCGGCTGCCTGCCGTGACCTGGCATAACTGTCGGGTTGTTAAACCAGGCGACCGCTTTGTCGAGGTCTTCAATAACTATTTGTAATCGCTTACCGTTGTCATCATATTCCGGCGAACCCGGCCCGAAACCACCAAAAGCATCACGCAGGTATGAATCTCCGTCAGTTTGTGGTGCCGGACGTCCGTTCCCGAACGCGTGCATGCCCATTGGCTCTTCGAGTAGGAAATTTAAGCCTAGTCCTAGTGAAGAAAGAGGCCTAGCTCGTATCCCCTCTCGTATCCCCTCCAGATGAGAGATTTTGTGATATGGCTGCTCGGCCCTATCCGCACGTTCGTCGGTAGGTTGACGACGCTCAACAGGCGACCGTTCAGTCGCAGGCTTTTCCTGAGGTCGATGCTGACTCGTACCATCAAGATTCAGGCCGCTCAAATCGCCCAAAAAACCAGACTCGTGATCGTCGCTGCGCTCCATAATGAATAGTATTATACCATCCTAAAGTCAAGTAGGCAATATCTGTTCCGTTTTTTGCGATATGCCTTTTGTAATTACGATTGTTAGCTAGTACAACTGACTGTGTGTCCCAATAAAACCGAAGATAATTATGATATTACCCCTTACAGTATAAAGCGCCCGCACATCACCACCGATGTTAATGCTCCGGTACCCCAGATATTTACCCTTGAGCGCATGATTTCTTAATGTAGGGTCAAAAGGGTTGATTCTAAATAGCTCGAGGCGATCTTTGAATTGGTTTTTCGTTTTTACAGTAAGCCTCGAGTACTGCTTGTCGAAGTTCTTTGTGGTCTGGATCTTCATTATAGACTGTCAAGATGTGCGAATGTTTCTTCGAGTGTTTCAAATGGGCCACTCATTTGACCATTAGCTATCTCAGTCTCAGCTTGGGCGATTATTTTTTCCATCTTCTCGGTCATCGGTTCAGCAATTGCGAAGTGAACACTACCCGTGCTGGCAAGCTCGTACAGATAGGCATTCAGCAAATTGCTCAAAGGAATGCCCAGCTTACTAGCGACTGCCTGAGCCTTGAGCTTAGTCGCTTCATCTGTCTTAAAGTTAACAGTTGCTGTTTTCATATAATCTATTGTATATATATTAGATTTATTTGTCAAGTTAAGCGTTAGCGCAAAAGACTTTTCGGGAAAACCAGTAAACACGCCTAGGATTAACGGGTACGCGCAGGTACTGCTCTGCTAAGCTGTTGCTTAGGTAGTTTCATCAGGTGGTAGAGCACCGTGATTATATCTTCGTCGAGTACTCATGACGCTATCAAGCACCATTATCGTGCCCATCAGTCCGAATGCTCCACCAAGTACTGCACCCGCTACCTTGGCTCCCGGATCCTCGGTAGCAATTGCGGCAGCACGTTGCTGGCGCTCATCTGTCTGCAGACTTGCAAGACTTGGCAGTCTTACCTTAGTGCTAACAATCTTACCGTGCAAAGTGTTGTTGTTCTGAACACTGTCGTTGATCGCGGTATACACCCAATCAACGCCGCAGGCCGTCTGCTCCTTATTGTTCAGCCTACTAATGTGCACCGTGGCCACCCCTGAACCGGGCTGCGACAGTCTTTGTACAGCCCGAGCACACCGTACATCTCGATCCACTTGGGCATAACGTTTGCTGCGATCAGAATCAACACCAGCTTTAACACCGATTAAATCGTAGCCAACTGCAGCTCCTCCGACCGCACCCAAGCCCAAAATGCTTAAGAGGCCCGCCAATTTTAGCTTGGCGTACCTCGCTCGCGATAACTGGGGCTGCTGTTCAGGACTAGTTGATTCACTCATAAAAACACATTATAGATGCAATCTCTACCCAATAGCAATCATGAGCGTCTTCACTATTTTCGCCACATACAGAAAGCTCTCTCGATAGCACTTAGCCTCATCAGTCGCAAGCAATTATACTATTAAGTCAGCAGCACTTTTTTGCTGGCTTCCAAAAATTCTCGGGCAATCTCTTGGAACGTAGGGTCATCTTGTGAGTCAACCACGCTGATTACCCTTCGCATGGCGAGCAACTTCTTGATGTCGTCGCGGGGAATTGTGCCGCCCACTATAATCCCTATGCTGCTATTGGCGCCGGACTCTCGGTCCAAAGCGTCGATGAGTTCGGTGATTTGCTCAAGGTGTGAACCCGATAAGACAGATACGGCGATCAAGTCTATATCCTGCTCGATGGCCTCTAGGGCAATAGCTTCGGGGGTGGGCCGATAGGTGCCCTGCTCGACCTCAAATCCGGCACCTTCGGCTATAGTGATGACTACTTTGGCTCCCTTGTCGTGACCGTCTAGGCCAATTTTGCTCACTAGAATTCGCGGAAGTTTGTCGGGGAATGTGCTGACAACCTCGGAACGTATGGGCGAAACAGCTTCGGCAATACTGCTCATGATACGTCGTTCGCTGTCCAATAAAATGGGGCGGTTATCGCTGCCGATGCCGTTCCTGATTGCTTGGTTCCACTCCCAGACTGTCACACCGGCGCGGGCAGCCTCAATAGTTGCTGGCATAATGTTCACGCCTGTTCTGGATAATAGCTCTAGTCGCGCCAAGTGTTCGGCAATACGTTCAGTGTCTCGTGCGGCCATGCGTTCTTGGAGATTTCTTAAATACGTATCTTTGACTGCCTGTTCAATCCCGGAAGTTGTTACTGAAGAGCCTTGCGAATCTTTTGGCCCGATGTTTCTTCCGAGGATTGGTATTTCACCGGTGTTTTTGTCGTCTTCACGGCTCACAAAATCCGCGGCAATCATTCGCTGTGGCAGACCGTCACGCAAGGCCTGCAAAGCACCGCCAGCCTGGTCAATTTCTAATAGTACCTCCGCAGCGGCGGCAACTTGTTCATATACCAGTTCATGAAATTCCGGGCTGCCATCCAGGATTTTTCTTATTCTTGCGACATTCCTTTGCTGCACCTTCGGTGTGTACATCCCGATTACACGCTCTCGTTCGTCCGGGATACTCAGCGCTTCTCGAAAACCGACGACGTGCAACGATTGGGCCGGAGCAAGTTGGGCGGCCATGCCCGAATAGCCTGCCAGCAGCGTGCCTAACTCTACATATTGGCGCGGCATTGCTTCGCCAGCGGTGTGGATATGCATACGCATCTTTTGAGAAGCGGGATCGTCGCTGCCGTATTTGTGGTGAAGCCGGTTGGCCCAAATGATACGGGCGGCTCGCAGCTTGGCAGTCTCTAAAATATAGTCTTCGGGGCGCGTCACATAGAAGAAAGAGAAGCGACGAGCAACATCTTCTATGCTATGCCCACGATCAATCATTTCATTGAGCACGGCCTCGGCGTTGGCTTGCGTAATCCCAACTTCTCGTGCCGCATCAGCGCCAGCCTCAGCCATGTGGTAACCCGAGGCCGATAGTCCGAACCAATTCGGCACATTATTCTGAGCCGTGCAGTATTCGACAACGTCGCAGGCTATTTTGAAGGCAGCATCGAGGTTGGCGGAAACAGTATTTCTGAAATGCTCTTTGAGCACATCATTCTGCACCGTACCTCTTAACTTGTCGCGCGCTACACCGGTTGCTTCGCCGGCTACGATGTAGCTCGCCAGCATGAACGGCGCCGTCCCATTGATAGTCATTGAGGTGCTTGTTTCATCAAGCGGTATGCCCGATAACGCTTCCTGCATATCGGTGGCGTCGTAAATTGCCGTGCCCACTTTGCCGATATCAGCTCGCCCTTCTAAGAAGGGGTTCGCGCCGTTCTGGCTCACAAGGTCGAAGGCGATTGAAAGATTTGTTCGGCCGCCCTCACGCCTGTCGTGCTGCAAGCTATAAATCTCATTCGCTTCGGACGGCACCGAAGAACCCGCGTACATACGCACGACTGGCTCATGGTAATCATTTGGGTTCGATATCCCCAGATTTACAATGCCAAGCGCACGCATCGCATCTGTTAGCTCAAACTCCACCCCGTCAAAAGTTTCACCAATCATTACGGATAATTTTAGCACTAGGCAGCTCAATAACCATAAGCTTGCTCTAAAATAGTTGTATAAACGTCCATGCTATCGCGACCAAGATTCACAATCCTAACAATGTATACTATATCTAAGTTTGACGTATGTATCTAACTTAGATATATTTATTTATATGAAGAAATACAATCAATTACCACAGGTGGCGTTTAGCATACTGCTCGCGCTGAGCCTCAAAGAGCGCCACGGCTACGAAGTTATCAAGCAAGTTAAGGAAGACAGCAATAACAAGATACGCCTGAGTCCAGGCGCTCTGTATACGAGCATTAAGCAATTACTCGAGCAGAAGCTAGTAGTTGAAGTAAGCAAAAATGATGACACACGGCGACGCTATTACCGACTCTCAGACAAAGGCAAATCGGTGCTCAGCGAAGAGCTGGACTACTACCAAAACACTATCGCGCTTGCCCGTGAGCGACAGGTATTGGAGATACACCATGGGGTCTATTGTTAAGCCCGGGAAAAGCCAGCTGTACAGCTCATTAATCCGTCTCTATCCGCAAGCATTCCAGAAGCAGTACAGCACGACCATGCAACAGACTTTCGCTGACATGCTCGCAGCAGAGGAAACTGAACTTGGCCGATTATCGGTTTGGGCAAGAGCTTTGGTAGATCTGCCTTTGAGCGCCGTAAAAGAACATGTAACTAATGGGGAGGATTTTCATATGAACCGCAACACGAAGTTTGTACTTACAGGATCACTGATTGCAATTATAATTGTTGGCTTAGCTTCGTTCTGGGAAGGCAGCTTACACGCCAAAACCAGTATGGGAATCGAGCGCGTGACTGCTGCGCAACTGGCAGATGCAATGCAGCAGGACGATTTTTACAGCACCTATGGCAACGCTGCCGTTCTGTTTAGCGCCAAGGTTGCGAGCGTCAAAACCAATGGCAACGCTTCTTTGGTCACCTTTAACACTGGTCGTACATACGCTGTAGTTTGCCAGTTTCCAAAAGCAGTTACTTACACCAGCGGACAAACAATCTCTATAGCAGCACCCGCTGGCAGTGCGGAACGCCAGACACATGGCGTCTTGCTCCATAATTGCCTACAGAATTAGCCATGCACTAGTTTTCTACCGGGGATCTGTTAATTCAAGGTATGGAATTGGTGTACAAATTGCGTGGAGGGCCCGGTGGGACTTGAACCCACGACACCCTGCTTAAAAGGCAGGTGCTCTAACCAGCTGAGCTACGGGCCCTTAATGAGACAAACCTACGGTTTTTCCCATCGCATCTTGCGAAATGAATTCGCATTCGCTGGCGCGAACCGATGCTGCTCTTTTCCCTTGCGCAGGAGCAAGGCTTTTATTAATCTGTCCTCGGGCAAATAACTCCTTACATTATCCGTATCTGGGGCGAAAAGTCAATCAAGCCGTGGGGTTCTGTTTGTCAGCGTACCACTCCAAGATAGACTCGAAAACATTTTTCGGGACATATTCGGCCACGACTTCTTCCCATCCCACATAGCCTATTAAGCCTTTTACCATGCTCGAACTATGATCTTCGAGATCAACTGGACAAAGTAGGACAACGCTCTCGACAGCTCTGGATCCTGGTCTAATTCTTCGGCCGACGTTGGCGATCGTTCGTTCGTTAGCGTAGTCAGCGGCATTGCGGGCACCTCGTAAGACATAATCGAAGCCGTGTTTCCTGGCGTAACTGACCGTATACTCCATGCCGATTTGGGTAACGGTAACGTTGGGGAAAGGTTCGGTAGCAACTTCTAGCATCTCAGTACGCTCATCGTCACTGAACATATAGCGACTGCTCTTTTCGGGATTAACGCCGACAGCTACCTCTAACTCTGTGAATAACCTAGCGCCCTGTTCAATGACCCAGACATGGCCATTAGTTAGTAGATCAAATGATCCGGCGTACACGGCTCGGGTATGTGGCCGTTCTACTTGTGTTGGTAAAATTAGCTCAGACATGGCAAATGCTCCTCCTCTAAACTCGCTATACGGCGACTTTTACATATGGTAAAGTAAATTAGTAAGATTTACAATTTTTTGTCCTGAGAGAAATTCTACTATGAGTCAATTGGAATCACTTACCCCAAACGTCTTCGGCCTCACCGGTGGGATGGGCTCTGGCAAGTCGACTGTTTCGGCTATCTATGCCGAAAGGGGCGCGGTGATTCTGGACGCCGATCAAATAGTTCGAGATCTGCAAGAACCCGGTCAGACTGGACTGACGGGCATGGTCGAGATTCTGGGTGAAGAGATTCTCGAAAGCGGCGGTAGCCTCGATCGCAAAGCGGCGGCTCGACTGATTTTTGGTGACGCCGAGAAGCGACAAGCTGTCGAAGCCTTCCTACACCCGCTGATCTGGAGTGAGATAGACCGAGGAATAGAGCAAACCGATATTGATACGCCCGTTATCTTGGATGTGCCCTTGCTATTAGAGTCTAATCAGCGGGATTTGAGCGGAATTATTGTCGTCTATGCACCGCGGCATCTCGCAGTCACCCGGCTTGTAAAATATCGGGGATTTACCGAAGAAGATGCTTTGGCCAGGATCTCCCAACAGATGAGCCCCGAGGAACGGGTGAGACAAGCGGACTTCATCATCCACAACTATGGTTCAAGAGAAGATGTCCGGCGACAAATCGACGGTGGTTGGTCATGGCTCACCGAAGTACACCAATTAGGGAAACAAGCATTAACAGAGGTCGTCGAACCTGGAGCACAACTATGAACGAACAGATAGAAGCTATTGTTGAAAAATGTGGCGAATACATGACAAGTTCGCGGCTTTCGCGGCCCGTTATGGAGCGACTCATGGGCGGACTCGGTGATCGCTATAGCGAGCCGTGGCGTCGCCATCACGTAGTTCCGCACATGGGTGATGTCATGCAGTTTATTGTTGAAAATATTGATGATGTTGAGGAACCGCGAGCACTGCTTTGGGCCGGCGCCTACCACGACAGTATTTACATTCCCCAAATACCAAGCAAAGGAGTGAATGAGGAGCTCAGTGGCGAATTAAGTCAACGTGATTTGGCGCCTTATTTGCCGAATAGGGAAATAATCCTAGTCCAAGAGTTTATCGGCGGCACAGTTGAGCATTTGGCGAAACGTAACACTGATATGGCTAAGTTAATAGATGGTGATCTGAAGATTCTCGGTGCGCCGCGTCCAGAATTTGAAGAATACGACGAAAACATCGGGCTGGAGTATGAATTTTACCGTACTGAACACGCAGAATCCTATCGAATTGAACGCGGCAAGAGACTAAACGCCTTTTTGATGCAGTCCATAGGCTCCCGGATTTTTATGACAGATGCAGGCTACGAGTTGTATGAAGCACAGGCTCAGAAAAACTTAGGCTGGATTGTCGAAAAGTACGGTCTTGAGCCCTATGTACCTGACGCGAGCTAATCAATACCTTTACGCTAATCTAGTTCTTGTGCTTGCCGTGCTTGTGATCGCCGCCAGTTTTAGGCCGCTGCAGCCAGAGAACAAGCAGGCAGATGAGCGCGCTAGAGCCGACAATAAGGTCTTGAGCGCGCTGAACCTGCGCCCACAGTGACGAATCAACAATATTAGCGCTCACGCCGCCTGGCAGTAGCGGCACAATCAGCAGCCCGCCAAGTAGCCCCACTCCGGCGGCTGGTAACAGATTCAGAATTAGCCGGCCGTGACCGCGCACTGTGCGAATCATGAAGATCGTAGTCAGCACCACCGGCAGGAGCAGGAGCAGCATTTTCACATTATTATTACCGGTATCAACACCTTTGGGAACGTGCGCTGCGAAGAGCGTAACAAACGAGTTGGCATCTGGAGCCACGAACTGCACCAGCACATTACCGAGGCAGAGACTCAGGAAGACCAATGCCGCATTGACCCGGAGCAGCATTAAGAGCAGAACGGGGGCAAGGACGATAGCACCGAGGATGATTTGGGGACTCATGGATTTTTGTGTTTATGCTTGACTGATTAGATTATAGCATGGGTGGCAGGGCAAACTACAGGCAAGCCGACCATACTTGGTCAACACGTAGTGCGTTACACGCGGGACAGCTTAGGCTGTTCCGGTTGCACTACGCTTGACCCTACGTGATGGCAGGATATAGTTGCCTTTAAGCGCCGACTTTGTCCTTACGGCGGCCTGATTTGGCAGCTATTTCAACATAGTCGATAATTTTGGCGGCGACATTGTGATTGGTCACCTTCTCGATTGCGAAACCGGGACTGGCGTTTACTTCTAGTACCAACGGCCCGCGCGAGCTGCGCATCATATCGACACCGCAAACCGGTAAGCCCATGGCCTTGGCGGCTTTCTGAGCGGTTTTGCGCTCTTCATCAGTTAGTTTCACGCTAATGCCTTCACCGCCCTGGTGAAGGTTGGAGCGGAAATCATCATCCAGACTCTGCCGCAACATGCTAGCAACTACCTTACCATTGACCACGAAGGCACGGATATCAACACCGGCGCTCTCGGCCACAAACTCCTGCACCAAGAAGTTTACACCCTCGACATAGAAGGCCTGCATCACGGCTAGGGCTGCTTTGGGAGTTTCGGCCAGCACCACGCCGTTTCCATGCGTGCCGCGCGCCACCTTGATAATAACCGGGGCACCGCCGACCTGCTCCAGCACGCCGTCGAAATCGGCCGTTTCACGCGCAAACACCGTCTTGGGTATACCGATACCGGCCTTAGCCAGCAATTGCACGCTGCGCAATTTGTCTCGGGAGCGCACAATGGCAATTGAGCTAGTAGTCGTGAAAACATTCTGCATTTCAAACTGCCGAACCATGGCCGAACCATACTTAGTCAGACTTGAGGCAATACGTGGAATAACGGCGTCGACGTTGCGGATTTCTTTGCCCTTGTAGTGAATAACCGGATTGCTGCGCTCCAGCGTCACATAACATTTCACGTAGTTGATGACGCGCACTTCGTGGCCGCGTTTGAGGGCTTCTTCTTTGAGGCGTTTGGTCGAATAATTGGCGGCGCCTTTGGATAAGATGACGATGTTCATGGCGACTCCTTTCTGGGGTGTAGTTTCTTGAGATCGGCTTCGAGCTGCTCGGCTTTGGCCGCTTCGATGTCAGTCAGTGCTTGGCCTTGCGAGACATCAACGAGGAATTTACCTTTGAGCAGTCTGCGGCCAAGCAGTATGGGGTAGGTTTTAAGCGAGCGATCAGATAGGGTGAAGGTGGCACGAATCAGTTTTCCCTTCACTCTTATACCCAATTTCAGCTTATAGCGCAATTCTTTTTGGCCAAATGAGTTTGCCACTCGAGTAGTGCCGTAGTCTTTTGGGAATATGATGGTTTTGCCCGTGTAGTGGGGACTATCGGGCCCAAAAAACACACAGTGCAGCCCGTCGGCCTTCTCGCGAACAGCACTGACCCAGATAGCGCTGCTATCGGCACCGGTGTCAATCTTAGCGGGCACACCAGCAATGTCAAGATCAAGGAGGTCGATACGCTCGGCGCGGCCAATGATATCAGGCTGTTTCATGCTATCTATATTCTTACCATATATTCTGTAATAGTACTGTACTACTTCCCGATTTCGGGTAAATAATCGAGAAAGGCTTGCATTCGCACATCCTTGAAGGTTTCGATGGTCACCAGTTGCGGATTATAGTTTACTTCTAGGATATAGGCCTGCTGCGTCTTGGGGTCGTAGAGGCAGTCGACGCTGGCAATTTGGCGATTCATGGCTACCACTGCTTGTTGACAGGCTTGCAGCACGGGTTGCGGGGCTTCGTCCAAGTCGATCAACGAAGCGTTGGCACCGCCTTTGGGCTTGTACATATGGGCTTTTTGCTGATTGCCGTCTGGCCGCGCTTCGAGACTGCGAAAAATGCAGAACTTCGGTGCCTGGCCATAAAAGCTCACTAGATAGAAGCCATCATTCTCGACATATTCCTGCAATATCCATAAGCTGCGATCGTCTTGGTCGCGCAGTAATTTCTCGATTTCAGCAGCCGCGGAAACTTTGTAGTTGTCTATGCCCCGGTCGGCATCAGCACGCTTCAGCACCGCTGGAAATGACAGCTGCGCAATCTGTTCTTGGGCCTTGAGTATGGCCAGCTTGGAGCCGGCAAGCGAGGTCGGCGTTCGTACTCCGTGAGCTGCCAGCTTGGCGTGCATGGTCAACTTGGAGAGCGAAGGCGGTTCATGCAATTCCTGATTCACATAGGGCACTTTCAGGGCATCACAAGCAATTGCGACACTGGCGGCCAGTTCATAGGTTCGCAAATAGCCGTTGATGTACACGCCATCGTACGCCGTTAAATCCCGGCCCGTCGCTTGATTGATGACACGGAGCGGTTTGTTGGCCGCACTATCAAAGACGAAGAGCAGCGAGCTGTAATCAGTGTAATCAAATGGCTCGGTGGCCTGCTGTTGCAGCTCCTGATAGAAGGCTACGAACTTGTCGCTCTGATTGTTGGCAAGAATTAGCTTCATCACAGCGCAGTTTACTAGCTATTCCCTGTCTCGTCCAGCAATAACAGGGTGTCGTTCCGGTTAGTGCCGGGCGCCATGAACACGAGTGAAGACAAAATAGACAGCGGCCAGGACTATTGCCAGGACTAGTATGAGTAGTGAGAGAAAGCCGGACTGATTGCGTGGCTGTCGTTCCATGTCTGCCATTATTAAGGCATAAGCAAGATTTCGCAACTATAATCTGTTAATTGATTGCTATTATATCGAGCTTATGTTATAATGAATCTACTATGGCCGAAGATATAGCCGCACCCCCAGCGCTCAACGAACTGATGGATCGACAAGAGTGGCACGATAATGTCGATGCCCATGTTACCTATGCGGAACAAAACAATAAATCGTTGACCGTGGTGTTCGCCGATGTTAACTTATTCAAACTGGTGAATGACGTGCTCGGTCACAACGTGGGTGATGTGGTTATCGACGATATCAAACAAGCCGTCAGCTTCTTGGCGGGCGAATTGCGTATCGGTGACGGTGAGGATGAAGGACGCGACGTAGTTTCTTATAACGATCCGAACGAGCATGCGCCGCTGTCTCCTTCTGCTGCTGAGCAATCTATCAACGCCTACGGCGGCCATGTCGGTGGTGACGAAGTTGCCATTATTGCCGAAACTGACGCAGCAGGCGCTCAAGCAATCGCCGGGCGTCTACGCACTGCCTTCAACGAGTATATTGACCGTCCCGAGAACGCCCAGCTCAAGGAGCTTGGCATTGGCCTATCCATTGGTACCGCAACTTTGGAACCCGGCATGGATGCACACCAGCTGCTGCGTAAAGCCGATGACGCCATGTATCAGGACAAGCTCGAACAGCTGCCCCCACTAAGTCCAGAGCAAGAAGCCGTGTTACGTCGCTCAAAAGCAGATATTGAGGCACACGGCTTACGAATCCGTGATCTTATCAAATATGAACTCTTGTTGAATCTTCAGGACGAGCAACGGCTCCAAGAGCCGCAAGCCCCAGATACTACTGCGTAAAAGCTTGGAGTAGTTCTTGCTGATACTTCGTCAGCTTAGTTGGTGTATCAACGGTGATAGTAACAATGTGCGCACCCCGGCTGTTGCCTCTGAGATGCGGCACACCGTGGCTGGATAGCTTGAAATCTGAGCCGGACTGGGTACCGGCGGGAACCTTCATACGAACCAGGCCGTCAACAGTTTCGACGTCAATCTCGGTGCCGAGGGCGGCTGCGACCATGTCAACATGTTCTTCGCTGAGAATGAGATCGCCTTCGCGGGTGAACTTCTTGTGTGGCTTAACGCGAATATTAACGTATAGATCACCTTTTGGCCCGTTGGCAATGGCTTCACCATGTTCGCGCAAACGGATGGTGGCGCCGTCGTCGATACCGGCGGGGATTTTGAGCTGGATGGTTTGCTTCTTGGACTGGGTGCCTTTGCCGCGGCAAACCGAACAGACTTTTTCGGGAACTTTGCCGCTGCCGTGACACTTGGGACAAACGCTGGCTTGTTGGATATTACCAAAGATAGTGCGAGCCACGCTGACCACTTGGCCAGAACCCTGACACTGGTCGCAGGTCTTTAGTTCGTGACCCGGCTCAACGGTTGTACCCTTGCAGTGCTCGCAGGTGTCGTCAAGATTCAGCATCAGATCAACTTCGGTGCCGAAGATAGCTTGCTCAAAGTCAATCTCAACACCGGCTTCAACATCCCGACCCCTAGCCTGTCGCCGCTGACCTTGCTGCTGGCCGCCACCGAAGAAGCTGCTGAAGATATCGCCCAGCCCCAAATCACCAAAGTCGAAGTTAATATTCTGGCCTTGGCCGCCGTATGCGCCACCAAAGGGGTTACCGCCGCCATTCCCACCGACACCGGCGTGGCCGAACTGGTCGTAGCGTTTGCGTTTGTCGGTGTCCTTGAGGACTTCGTAAGCTTCGTTTAGTTCTTTGAACTTAGTTTCGTCACCGCCGCGGTCGGGATGGTGCTCAACGGCCTGACGACGAAAAGCTTTTTTGACCTCGTCGGCTGAGGCGTCTTTGCCGACCCCTAAGATTTCGTAATAATCACGCTTGGCCATGGCGCTCCGTTTCGTCCCGCATCCAGGCACATAGATTAAAAGCGCGCTCGCTCTGCTCAATGGTAAGGCCGCAATCGGCGGCAGTTTTCTCAATCATCATACTTCGTACCTCTTCAAACACTGCTGGCTCAAGTTCGCCCCGATTGAGCCAATCGACGACCTTCCTGACCGCCAGGCTTTCTGCGACCGCCATAACCTCCTGGGTTTCAGCCGGTAGACAAAGCTCAACATCCTCGATAACAGCCCAAAAAGCGTTATCTTCCTGGGTGTGGCCTTCCATGCTCATCGCTCTATTCTAGCAGTAATTATTGCCAGGGGTTTGTTCATCAAGTCCATGTTCTTCCCGAACTGCTTCATAGCACATGGCGAGCGTCAGTTCGAACTCGGCATCACTGAGGCCATTTTCTACCCTTACATCTTGGCAGACGCCGTAAAAGCCGACATCCTGGAGTGCCGCAAGACGATTCTCGGGTATGGTTGCCTCGTCTAGAACATGTGCTCCAAGTTCTATGGAATTCACCAGGTCCGGGTCGCAAGCGGCTCGCTCAATCTTGGCCCATCGATCTGGAGAAGGCATGATTGTTCCGTCTTCATCTTGAATCTCAGATACTGGCGGCACTGATCTCAGACTGTGTCCAAGCGGCACGATGGGCCGCAGGGGTCGGTTGTCGTCGTTGGCATGCCATTCGGCGGCAAGGGCGTTGATGTAGACGATTTCGGCTTTTCCGCTCATTGCGTTTCGGCCTCCAGCCAGTGCGCGGCTTGTTTGGAAATCTGGGCGATGGGTACAGCATAGAGTACGAAATTGGTGTAACTGTGGAGTTTGGCAATTTCGGCCTCTATCTTCTCAAATTTATCCCCAACAGTCTCCATTATCAATTTGATCTCAGCGGCCTGCTCCAGTTTGCCGTGCCAGTGATACTTGCTCTTGACTTCGATGAACTCCACACAGGCTATCAGGCGCTGCTGCAAAAGTTCGTCGGCAATGCGCTGGGCTTCTTGCCAGCTGCCACAGGTCAAAACCAGTTCTACGAACTTAAGCTCTGTCATTTCATTTCTACCGACACAACTCCTCAAGAACTCTCGTAACAAGAGCCTCTGCGGCTACTTCAGTATCTATATCCTCAAAGGGCTCCTCGGCTTCATCTCTGAAGCGTATGGTAGTCCTTACTGCATCCAAAGCCAGCGCTTCAAGATCGCGTTCTATCGCTACTCTCCCGCCAGTCTCCTCTTCTGAGAACGGTATACTGGCAGCCGCATTGAAAATGTTATATGCCTCAATTGCTCCGAATTGTATGCTGTTGGCATCGTTCCTGCTAAGTTCTGGTTTAAGCATCATTCTCCTTCTTGTCGTCAACGACTTCGCCTTCAATGGCGTCGTCAGATTTCTTGTCATCGGCCTTGGAGTCGTCGGTTTCAGCGTCTTCGGCTGGGGCGTCGGCTTGGGCTGATTCGTACATTTTGGTGCCGATGGGCATGAGTTTGTCGTTCAGTTCTTTGGCGGCGTTTTCTAGGGCGTCCTTGTCGGCTTTGTCGTCAGACACAACTTTTTTGGCAGTGTCGATGGCTTCGTTCAGGGTCTTCATGTCATCATCGGCAATCTTGTCGCCGCTGTCTTTCTTGAGTTTTTCGGCTTGGTAAACGGCACCGTCGAGGATGTTGCGGGCTTCGACCAACTCTTTTTTGGCCTTGTCTTCATCGGCGTGGGCTTCGGCTTCTTTGGCCATTTTCTCAACTTCGGTTTTATCGAGATTGCCAGAACCGCTGATGGTAATGCTCTGCTCTTTGCCACTGCCTTTGTCCTTAGCGGTGACATTCAGAATACCGTTCGCGTCGATGTTAAACGTCACTTCAATCTGTGGAACACCGCGTGGTGCAGGCGGAATGCCATCGAGGATGAAACGGCCAAGCGACTTGTTGCCTTCGATCATGTCACGTTCACCTTGACCGACATGGACTTCGACTTGTGGCTGATTGTCGGCAGCAGTGCTGAAGACTTCTGACTTACTCGTCGGGATGGTGGTGTTGCGCTCAATAAGCTTGGTCATAACACCGCCCATGGTCTCAATACCGAGGCTGAGCGGTGTAACGTCTAGGAGTAACACATCTTTGACATCACCCTGCAACACACCACCTTGGATAGCGGCACCGACGGCAACTACTTCGTCAGGGTTAACACCCTTCATGGGGTCTTTGCCGAAGATCTGCTTGACCTTCTCCTGGACAGCTGGCATGCGAGTCATGCCGCCAACCAGCACAACGGCGTCGATATCTGCGGCTTTGACCTTGGCGTCCTTGAGAGCTTTTTCACATGGTGCGGCCGTCTTGTCGATAAGGTCTGCAACCAGGCTTTCGAGCTTGGCGCGCGTTAGTTTGTGCTCGAAGTGCTTGGGGCCGTCTGCATCGGCAGTCAGGAACGGCAGGTTGATGTCGACTTCTTGGGCTGCTGAGAGCTCGATCTTGGCCTTTTCGGCTTCGTCGCGGAGACGTTGCATGGCGGCCTTGTCGTCAGTAATGTCGATACCATGCTCTTTTTTGAACTCGTCGGCGAAGTAGTTGATGATCACCCGGTCGAAGTCGGCGCCGCCGAGGTGCGTATCGCCATTGGTTGATTTGACTTCGAATACACCGTCACCCAGCTCTAGAATAGACACATCGAAAGTACCACCACCGAGGTCGTAGACCGCGATCTTCTCGTCTTTCTTTTCGCCCTTGTCGAGGCCATAAGCTAGTGCAGCAGCAGTTGGCTCGTTGATGATGCGCTTAACCTCCAGGCCAGCGATCTTGCCGGCGTCTTTGGTAGCTTGGCGCTGGGAGTCGTCGAAGTAGGCCGGTACGGTGATGACGGCTTCGGTAACCTTGTCGCCAAGAAAGCTCTCAGCATCGGCCTTGAGCTTGCCGAGAATCATAGCGCTAACTTCTTCGGGGCTGTATTCTTTGTCACCCATTTTGACCTTAACGCCGTTGCCGCTCTTGATAATTTCGTAGCCCATGAGCTTGATATCGCGCTGTACTTCTTTGTCGTTGAAGTTGCGGCCAATCAGACGTTTGACTTCATAAATGGTGTTCTTGGAGTTAGTTACTTGCTGGCGACGAGCCACTTGGCCGACCAGTCTTTCTTTGTTCTTGTTGACCGCGACGACGCTTGGGGTCGTACGATTACCTTCGCTGTTAGCAATAATCTCAGGTTTGCCAGACTGCATGACAGCCATGGCTGAGTTAGTTGTTCCGAGGTCGATTCCAATTATTTTGCTCATTTATTCCTCCTTTGTGGTTACTTCTGTAGTTGTTTCGCCTCGCAATAAGGCTGTTATATTATCTATTGCCGTCCATATTCTCAGATCGGCGTCGATTTCTGACTCTTCTGTCATGGCGGTTCTTATTTCGCCAACCCAATGTAGCGTTGCGGACTTGTCTAGGTAAAAAGTCCTGGGCTTGCCCTGCTCACCAACTGCTGCCGGATCATAGAGTATGTTGACTGGCCCGTCTTGCGCTGCCAGAGTCTCAGCCATTGTTGCGAAGCCAGCGGCATTTTGCAGTGCGTGCAGCCTTACGTCATCTGAGTCAGCTAAACCTTCTAAACTATCCATGTACTCTTTCCTATTATTAGCAGTCTGAAAGCACTGTTGCCAGTTTATACAATTGGCACTCGTTAGTCAAGAGTGCTAGCCTGTTGTGTTTTGAACTACTGCATGTCAATTTGTGGCCGTGTTCATTAAAAATTGTGCAAGACCGGATTCAACTAATAAGACCTCGTTCACCTATCCTTGTGACTTCTCGTTAAACTTGGATGGAGCCGATTGCGGCTAGTTGAGCGAGGCGAAAAACAGAATCATAAAAACCCTTGGGTCGAGCTGCTAGTTCGTCTCGGATTGGCTGTACCCGTGCAGGCATTGCTGATAATTCGTATACCGCTCTGTTAAACACCTCTTCTGAGGAGAAGTCTTCGCGCCGAGCGTCGAGAACCAGCCATCGCGTGCCCTCAATAATACAGTCTATGTTTTCACGAGTTTGCAGGCCAGGAGGCAGGTGGCGCACAACTGTTTGTCGAGCGCCGGCTGCGGCTTTCTCGCGGCTCTTCTGAAAATCCGCATCAGGATCGCCAAGCCACAAGTCCCAAAACTCCAGCCCATCATTTATCGCAACGCTTAGCTGCTCTTTTGGCGGCGCATCTATTCTTCTCAACCGTTCGGTAGTCATAGTTATTTTTCTGGCTTAACCCGCACCATGGCATGCCGAATGACGTCATCACCAAGCCGGTAGCCAGATTGGAGCTCTTCGCTGATAACTTCGCGAGTGCCCTCGCCCTCCTCCATGCTGACGGCTTCGTGCACGACCGGGTCGAAGGGCTGGCCGACGGTCTTGATGCGTTCAACGCCCATATCTGCCAAGGTTTTTTCGAACTGTTTGACGACGCCTTGGATGCCCTTGATGTAGTCGTTGTCGGCAAGCTCTTTGGGCACATGTTTCAGGGCGCGCTCGAAATTATCGATTACGGGCAGGAGCTCAGATAGCACATGTGCTTTGATCCGCGTGCGGAGACTGGTGATTTCTTCTTCGTGGCGGCGGCGGAGATTGATGGCGTCGGCTCGCTCGTGCTGCAAGGCAGTCGTGAGTGCTTGCAGTTCAGTCTGTAGCTGCTCAAGTTCAGTGTTTGGCTCTGGTGCTGCTTTTGATTTGGGCATAGTGTTTTTCCGGCTACTACATGTAGCTCAGCTGCTCTCTTTTGTCGTTAAGGGTTTGTACGGCGTCTCTCAGAGCGCTGTTGATGTCCGCACAATCGTAGCCTTCACCAAATAGGGCGTCCCAGAGCTCCTCGATTTGTTCGGCGGGGCCTTCTAGGTCTAAAGCGCCTGTTTCCAGCGAAAAATGAGGATCCAGTAATTCATAAAACCGGCCCGAGCAAATTTCGATTGACTCTTCATCGCCATGCAATGTTTCAAAGTTAGACATACAATACCTCCTCTAATTCTTGGCCGGCCCGAGCAACCAGCGTCATGACGTCGCGATAATTCTGACGGGTCGGGCCAAGTGTACCAATATAACTACGATCACTAAACGGACTACTGAAACGACTGATAATCAGACTGACACCAGCGGTGCGCCCAATGGGATTCTCGCTACCAATATATACGCTCAGTGATTCATTGGGCGCCGCTTCGCGCAGCCAGGGCTCCAGATTATCAAGCAGCTGAGCGACTTGCTGAACGTGTACACCGCCGATAAACTCCGGCTGCCCGAAGAGATTACTCAGGCCGCTCATATACAACTGATTGCCAATCGTGGCTAGTCCGAGATTGTGCGTCAATTCGACGAGCGTGTCGACAGCATTGCGGATCATGCGCTCCGGCGCTCCGGCATGTTGGACGCGAGAGGCTAGAGCTCGCTCGGCACGTCCCTCGGGAAAGATAGGCGCGCCGGTCTCAGTCAGGCTATTAACGTAGAAGCGGTAGCCTTTGTCGGTTGGCACTCGACCGGCACTAGTATGCGGCTGGTTGATATAACCGAGGCGCTCCAGCTCTGCCATTTCGGCTCGAATGGTTGCTGAGCTAACACTGAATAGCTTCGCCAGCAGTGTGCTGCCGACAGGACTGGCGACCTCGGCATACTGCTCGACGATGGCACTCAAAATAGCTTGTTGGCGGTCTGTCATTATACGCTTCACCGGTATTACTTGGTTTGCAGTATACCCTTTTTAGCACTCAGTAGTCAAGAGTGCCAAAATAAATTTTAATTCTCTAGGTAGGCACGGATGGCGGTAGCCAGTTCTTGAGCGAGCTGGTGGGCTTCGGCTTCTTGCGACTGATCGTGTGTGCGGCTGGTGATAATAGCTTGAACTTCGGCCACAGTATCGGGCAGTGTCTTGTTGACTACGGTGAAGTAGTAGTTGGTGCTGAGCAGCTGGTCGATTTCGTGCAGTGCTGTCTGCATGCGGCGGCGCATATCGGCGGGGTCAACGGTGCCGCCGTAGCGATGACCGAGCCGATCTTGCCAGGTTTGGAAATCGGGTGGCAGCAAGAAGATGGCTACGATGTTCGGGTCGATTGCTTTGTATTCAGCCACGCCCTGCACTTCAATGTCGATTAAGGCAATTGCGTTGGCGTCATGCGCCGACTGAATTTCAGCGACACCGGTGCCGTAGATATTGCCGCTATACATTTTGGTTTCGACAAAAGCCTGCTGCTCGACCATACGCTCAGCTGTTTGCAAATCGATGAAGTGATACTCTTTGCCCTCTTGCTCGGGCACGCCATGATTAACACGTGGCGGACGACTGGTATGTGAAACGATGTGCTGATAGCCGCCTTCATCCAGGAGCGCATGCTTCAGCGAATCCTTGCCGGCACCAGTTGGGCCGACGATGAGCAATATAGTCGTTTCCTTGATCAGCGTAACGGCTGAAGGCGTCGGTTTATAATCTTCGAGGGCAGCAACAAGCTTATCCATTATATATGTATAGCAGATCGACAGAGGTCAGACAAGTAGTTAACATGTTTAGCTTCCTTGGCAGCTGTCATGAAGTGAGCGTTATTATAGATAGCTAGCCCGATCAAATACTCTCGGACGGCGCATCGCTAAGCGTAGCAGGATGGTGTTCAGGTGCATGCTGAGCGCAATCATTACGAAGGCCAGCACGGCGTACAGCACGGCGTTAACGCTGAACTGATTGCTCGCACTGGCGTGTGCAGCAGTAATGCTATAAGGAATAACTCGTTTCAGGAATATATCGAGCAGTATGAACCAGACTATCATTGCCGTTAAGCGGAGCGCTAGATGTTGTACTATCGTTCGGATGAGCGAATCACGTTGCGTATTCACGTAGTCGAGCTCCTTTCTCAAATCTGCAGCGTTTTTTACGGCGCCGAGTACGGCTTCTACCACAAAGTACACAGCCAGACCGATAAAACCCCAGAAAACCAGCAGCGGCCAGCTGGTTTGTAAGAAATTGTTACCGACACTGGGTGCTGCTTCGCCGGGCAGCGTCAGTGCCGGAGTAGCGGTGTTCTGAAGCGCCACAAGCTGCTGTTGCACCTGGCTATTATGTATATCCGAGGCGACGATAACACCGAGTGTCAGTATCATACCGGAGGCAAAAGCTATCAAACCGCTCAGCCACGAGGGCGTGAGAAGCATGTTGGTTAACTTTTTGTCCAGTTTTTCGGTTTGGTCAATTGAGTTCTTCATGGTTAGCGCTATGATGCATTGTATGTCAAGCGGTGATGTTGGTGCAACTATGCAGAACGCCCGGTAAGCTTCAGCGTAGCATGCTACTTCAAGTTACATTAATACAGCTTTCAGTGTGGTTTTGAGGTATTTTGACGATTCAGGTTCCAAAGGGTTGACAAAGCGTAAGCATTTGTTACTATGCGAGTATCCATAAAAACGCCTTGCGAAAGGAAAACAAAAAAATGAAACTTAAAAAATTAGATATGCGCGGCTTCTCGCATGATGTAGTGCTCGTGCTCTTCATAGCGATCTTCGCTATCGGCGGCGTCGCTTATCTGGTGGCTAGCCATGCCGCTAGCTGCACCCCGACCCCTACTCAGCCTGGTAATGCACAACCGTACACTGCCACTCCTACGTACATCATAAAAGGCAGCACACCATCAGGTTGCCAGTCAGTTTCTGGCCCAGTTACCGGCCCTCCTTTGGCTCAGGGTGAACAGTTGAGTATACCGCCCGCCCGACGGCCGGCGCAGTATTTACACTTGTGTAGCACGGGCAACCCCGGTGGCGCGCTTACCTATTTCGTGACCCAAGGTACGCCGAACTGTTTGCCCAACACGACTTTTCAATACGACTATGCACCGAGTGTTCCTGGCACGCTGTATAGCATAGCCTGTGAAACTACCAGCGGTACCTCGCTGCGCTATGTCTACATCTCGACTACAGAAAGCTGTCCAAGCGGTACTGTTCCGCAAATACCAGCTCCCGGCGAACAACTGAGCATACCCCCCGCCCGGCGCCCTGCCCAGTATATACATCTCTGTACCGTTGCTAATGGCACTCAAATAAACTACGTCTCTCAAGGTACGCCGAACTGCTTGACGGGCGACACCTTCCGATACGACTATGCTCCTACCGTGACTGGTACCGTATATAATACTGCCTGCAGTACTACCAGTGGTACCTATCTGCGCTACATCTACATCTCAGCAAGCAGGAAGTGTCCGACCGGCACTATAGCGTCGTGATCCTTCATAGAGACTAGGTTTCGAAGGCATTCATGCCTGTCCACGGTACGTTACCGATGAGCACGAATACACAGCGGCGCGTGGCTGACCTTTGCAGGAATCTCAGCTTCGTGCTGGCCGCCTGTCTACCGTTCCTAGCGCCATTTAATCCCCTCCGAAATATAGACCTGCAAGGCTTGGTGTTGCTTATTAGCGGCGGTTTTGCCTGGTGCGCGTTGCTGCTTGGTTACCGTGGAGTTTTGCAATCATTAGGGTGGCTGGAGGGTGGCCTTCTGACTGTCTTCTCAGTTTGCTGTGTAGCCAGCCTGCTGATTAATCCGCACTTCAGTTATGGTGTTCTAGGGGCGCCGTTCGTTAGGTTGGGCACGGGTGGTTATCTAGCCTGCATCGGTATTGGCATACTAGGCAAAACTATCAAGCTTGAGCAGTTGCTGCTTGGTTTGTACGTGCTGATTGTGGGGTTGGCAGTCGTTTCGGTGCCGTATAGTTGGCTGCATTTTCACTCGCTGCTGCGCATGGGCGGCGTTTTTGCCCAAGCTGATATTATGGCTTGTTTCATTGGCTGCGGGCTGCTGATTGGGCTGGGGATGTGGGGACTTTGTCCAAAACAGCGGCGGCTTTTACTCGGGATACAGGGGTTTTTGGTGGGACTGTTGCTGCTCACACAAACGCGGGCTGTTTTGTTCTTGGTGATTGGTCTGTACTTGATTTTTATGATAAAACATCGACGGCGGGGGTCTCCCTTAGTAATTGTTGCCGTCATTGCCGCGCTCTTGTTATTCGGAACACTGCATTACTTCTTGCCGAGCCGGATCACCGATAGAGCATACGTCGTTCAAAGTATCAGCTATCGCCTGTCGCTACAAAAGTACGCCGTACAAACAAGTGCCCACCGCCCGTTCCTGGGTTACGGGCCGGGCAATCTGGCTGATGCGCTGGCTTGTTCGCGCTTACCGGCCGGATCGCTGCAAACAACGTGCAAGCAAGGCTATTTCTTCAATAGCAGTCATAATATTTTCATTGATCGGGTGCTGGCGATAGGGTGGCTCGGCGGTCTGAGCTATCTCGGGCTGGTGGTATTGGCGCTCTATCGGGGCTGGCGGGGCAACAAAACATTACAGATTGTAGGCTATACCCTAACCTTGATAGGCTGTTATTACTTGACCAACGTAACTAGCCTGACTCTGGAGTTGCTGTTCTGGATCTTGCTCATGCAAAGCCTATTTGCCCTTAAGAAAACTAAGCATCCGGCATGAAGACAAAGCTCTTCATGCTCTGTATCTCCGTGGCCCTTGGAGCAACTCTGGCTGCACATACTCCGTCGGCCGCCGGCGATACCGGCAGCCCAAGCGGCAACTTGAATCCGACCATATACGCCCCGCCTGCCGCTGCCAATACCGACAGTCGAGGTAGTGACTTGAATCCGACCTTACTTGTTAATAAATCACACTCGCTGCAGCCACGCACCTACACACCGTCAAGTCTCATTGTGCCGGCAGTTTCGCTTGCTGAACCAGTGCATAATCCGGAGATGCAGCTTACACCAGCGGCAACCACGGCCCTGGAGGCGCTTTTCGAGTCAGCGCAATCCGGTGGCATTACCTTAGTACTCTCGAGTGGCTACCGCTCGTATTCTGACCAAGCGTTGCTCTATGTGGACGCCGTGAAAAGCAGTGGCCTGGCAGCGGCCGAAGCCGTTGCGCCACCCGGTTATAGCGAGCACCAAACCGGACTGGCGGCCGATGTTATTCTGCCGAATTACTTTTGTGCGGCGCAGGGCTGTTTTGCGCTCAGTCAGGCGGCAGCTTGGCTTGCCAACAATGCTTACCGCAGCGGGTTCGTCGTGCGCTATTCGCTCCATAAGGAGTTTAGCACTGGCTATGAATATGAACCGTGGCACCTGCGGTACCTTGGCCCAGGCTTGGCCAAGGTCTTGCACAACAAGCAAGAAACACTCGAGGAATTCTACGGCTTCGACTAGTCTTAGTCACGCTTCAGCATAACGGTGAAGGCCTCGGAAGGAATATCGACTTTGCCGAAGCGCTTGAGGCGCTTTTTGCCCTTGGCCTGTTTGGCGAGGACTTTTTTCTTACGGCTAACATCGCCGCCGTAGAGGCCAGTGGTGACATCCTTGCGGTAGGCGCTGATATCTTCACGGGCGATG
The DNA here is from genome assembly GCA_036743655.1 of Candidatus Saccharimonadota bacterium. GTDB lineage: Bacteria > Patescibacteriota > Saccharimonadia > Saccharimonadales > UBA4665 > DATHNF01. Next base: position 44,414 of record DAINPB010000003.1, on the reverse strand, counting down.
AACTTGCCGCCAATGGCTGCCTGGAGGCTGACCTGGAAATTCTGCCGGGGGATAATGTCTTTGAGCTTGCCGACTGTTTCGCGGCCCAATCGCTGCGCCTCACTACGGTGCACCATAACACTTAACGCGTTAACTATGTCTCCGGCTACATAGAAGTCGAGCCGAACCAAATCCTCAACGCGATAGTCGGCGAGTTCATAATTAAAAGAGCCGTAGCCGCTCGTCAGGCTCTTGAGTTGATCATAAAAGTCGGTCAGCAAATTAGCCAGCGGCGCCTCGAAGCTAACCAGCGCCCGTTGTTCGACGTAACTAATGTTCTTCTGCAGGCCGCGTTTGGCAGCAATGAGTTGCGTGATTGGCCCAACGTATTCTTGCGGTACAACGATTTCGCCGGTGATCCAGGGCTCGCGGATTTCTTTGATCTTGGCTGGATCGGGCAGCTCGGAGGCGCTTTTGATATCGAGCTCATCGCCGCTGAGCAGCACCACCTGATAATCAGTTGACGGATTGGTAACCACTAGTTCGAGGTTATACTCGCGCTCCAGCCGTTCGCGCACAATGTCCATGTGCAGCAAGCCCAAGAAGCCGATGCGCACGCCGAAGCCGAGGACGGCTGAATTCTCTGGTGTGTACTGCAGCGCTGAATCGCTGAGGCTGAGTTTCTCGATAGCATCTTTTAACTCTTGGTAGAATTCATTACTCTCTGGGAAAAACCCCGCGTAGACGAATGGTTTTACATCTTGATAGCCGGGCAGCTGCTGCGTAGCTGGGCGAGATACTTGGGTGACGGTATCGCCAACCTTGGCGTCGCGCGTGGTCTTGAGGTTGGTGACGCAGTAGCCGATTTCGCCAGTTTGCAGACTGTGGCCGGGAGTCATATCAGGCTTCAGAGCACCGACTTCCAGAGCTACGCCCGGCGTGTCGGTGGCCATCATTTTGATCTGGTCGCCCTTCGCGATGGCACCGTCAAAAACGCGCATATACAGAATCACCCCGCGATAATCATCATAGTAGCTGTCGAAGATCAGGGCTCTGGTTTCGGGCAACGCGGAAGGCTTGGGCGCTGGCACCAGTTCGACGATTTTTTCTAGAACATGTTCGACGCCCTGCCCTGTCTTGGCCGAGATAAGTAGTATATCGTCTTTGGCACAACCCAGGAGGCTCATGACTTCAGCGCTGGTGCGTTCCACATCGGCCGCCGGTAAATCAATCTTGTTCAAGACGGGAATAATGGTCAGTTCGGCGGCTAGTGCCAGGTAAACATTGGCTAGTGTCTGCGCTTGAATGCCCTGGGTGGCGTCGACAATCAGCAAAGCACCTTCGCAAGCTTCTAGGCTGCGGGAAACTTCATAGCTGAAATCGACGTGGCCGGGCGTGTCGATAAGGTTTAGCTCGTATGCCTTGTACTGCATGCGAACCGGAGCCAGCTTAATGGTGATCCCCTTCTCGCGCTCGAGATCCATTTTGTCCAAATGCTGCGCTTTCATGTCGCGCTTCTCGACAGTGCCCGTTAATTCCAGCAAGCGGTCGGCCAGCGTCGACTTGCCGTGATCGATGTGCGCAATAATACAGAAGTTACGGATGTGCTTTTGATTCATGTCCTGCCATTATAACAGAGGTAGTAATTTCACTTGCTCGATGGCTGGCTGAATGTACCGGGAAATCGCGTATCCCCAGGCTCGTTCGAGCCTATTGGCGATGGTCAGGAGATTTGCGATGGATGCGGAAATGACGTTGCAAATAAAGCAGCGTAGCTACCAGCTTCTCAAGCTGCGGGCTGGCGGTCGGCTTGTCCACCGTCAACGCGTGCATGACTGATTCGATTGTGGTGGCCAAGGTGATGAAACAGTCATCTGAGGCTACCAAGGCGTTGATCTCTGTCGGTGAATCCGGTGCATCGCTATCGCCCCAATCCTTGAGCAGGCTGGTATGCTGACGCACATCACCATGCCCAAGCAACTTGTCCTGTGCGGTCATGTAGTAGGCATCAGCGTTCACGGTGAATGCACTCCATGACACTGGTGTACTTAGTGGCGGTAATAATCAAGTGATCGAGCATCTCAATGCCCAGCACCTCACCGGCACTGACCAACTGCTCGGTAACCTGAATGTCAGCCATGGTCGGCTCCAAACGTCCAGAAGGATGATTGTGCGCCAGAATTATGGCCACCGCACCGCGCTCAATGGCTGGCTGAAAGACTTCGCGCGGGTGAACGATATTGGAGGTCAGCGTGCCGATAGAAATTACCTCGTCGTGAATAACCTGGTAGCGGCTGTTGAGGTACAGGCCACGGAGTTGTTCCTTCTGGCTGGTGCCCATGTCCTTGAGATATTGGTACGCCTGTTTGGCATTGCGAACCTGCGCCGGGCGGCCAGCCTGAGTGGAGTAAAAGCGGCGGCCAAGTTCAAAACCGGCAATAATCTGACAGGCCTTGGTCAATGGTATATCAGCTGTTTGAGCCAGACGGCGGGGGCTGCGCTCGTTGCTGATGGCTTTCTCGCCGTATTCTTTGAGTGTGCGCTTGGCCATGGCCAGGACATCCTCGCTCCGAGTGCCGACACCCCACAGAATGGCTACTAGTTCGGCGACCGAGAGATTGCTAGGCCCGAGTTCAATGAGGCGCTCACGTGGACGTTGGTCGTCGGGCAAGTCTTTGACGCGCAGCACATAGCCCGACTGCGGTTCGCTCATAATGAGGTCGTGATCGGGGAGATTGTACGTTTGAGCTGTAGGTACGATGGTGTCTAACATGGTCACTATTATACCCATAGATCAGCAAAAGAATATTAAATAATTATTAAAATCTACACTTTTTACAGCACCCTGAGACACCAAAGAAACTTTTCACGCCCTGCCGTTCAGCCCCAGTTACACATCCAGCTTAATCGGCTTAAGCGCCAACTGGCGTAACTTGGCGAAGAGCGGTCGAACCTCTTCGAGACCGAAAAGCGCCGACACCCCAATATGCACACCAAACGTCACAGCAGCAATAATCAGTAGCTTGGTCCCCAGTGTTATGACACCGCGGTCGTTAACGCCGAGCGGGTAGAGGGAAATCATGATGAAGCCCGCGACAACGCTAAAGCCGGTAACCGAAATAATTCGCACCACCCCGCCCCAAAAAGCAGCGTTGAACAGTCGGTGATCCCGTTTCAGCATAATGACCGACAGGATGAAGACTTCTACCATGGCTACAATCGTCTGCGCCAGCGCCAGACCCGACACACCATAGGCGCTCGGCCGGGCTAGTGTCACCGCCAGAATAACGTTTAGTCCAATAACAAACAGCGAGACAAACAGCGGCGTTCGCGTATCCTTCTGCGCATAAAACCAGCGCGAAATAATCGAGTATAGAATACGGAAGAAGATCGCCAGCGTCAGGAAACCGAAGATGGTCGCAATCTGTTGATTGCCATTACTATAAATCAAACGCGCCAAGTAGCCTCGTGTGAAGTAACAGATAACAACTAGTGGTGCACTGATCCAAATCATCGCCCGCAGCACCATCAGGAAATCACGCCGGAACAGATCAGGCCGACCCTGACTCAAGCGAGCGTTCAGCCGCGGAAAAGCTGCTGTAGAAATAGCCGTACCAATTAATAGAATCGGTGCTGTGCTCAGGATGAAGGCGTTGTTATAGTACGTAATGTTCCCGGCGCCGAGACTGCTGGCAATATGTGTTTCGACGATGTTTTCGACCTGGTCAACGCCTTGATCCAGAGATCGCGGTGGCAGGTTGCGTAAGATGGTGTGGAAGTCTTTACTCTTCCAGGCAATATGAGGATGCCAGCGAAAGCCAGTTTTCCAAAGTCCGCAGATCACTATCACGAGCTGCACAATGGCCCCAATAAGTGCGCCCAATCCCAAGCCGACCAAGCCTATATTATGTTTAAAAATAAAAATACTGATGATGATTGACAGGTTATAAAACAGCGGCGCAATGGCGTAGAAGAAGAAACGCCCCATGGTTTGCTGCACGCTCGTCAGAATACCCGAGATAGTAAACAAGAAGGGGTTAAAAGCCAGCAGCCGCATAATAGTCGCAGCCGTATCAACCTGCGGCGGCGACAAGCCCGGTGCCACCACGTGTTGAATCAGCGGCTTGGCGAATATCAGTATGACGATCGCCACAGCTCCCATAATCATAGCCAGCAGGTTCATCAGTGAAGCCGATAGCTCCCAAACGCCTTTGCGATCACCGAGGTGCAGGCGGTCAGACAGTACCGGCATGAAGGCAACCCCCAGCGCACCAGCCGCCAGTGTAAAGAAGAAGAGATCAGGAATGTTAAAAGCGGCGAAGTAGGCATCAGTACTATGCGGCCCAATCGTCGGGAAGTTGGCGTTCACCAGCTTGGTGCGCAGGAATCCCAATAACTGCCCCGTAAAGGACGTCGCGATCAGCAAAGCGGCAACATTGCCAATGCTGATACGTTTCTTCTTCTGAGGCTTCTGGGTGGGCGAAGTTGGATTCATGTAGTTTGCATAACTTGGTTCAAGTTACTTCCAGTATAAAGCAGGCATGCCGCCTATAACAGGTGTTTTATGCGCCAAAACAGCCCGCGTTAGTATTTGTTGCACGTATTCGCACTTTACGCTTTTGTTTAAAGTGGTTCAAGCTAGTAAAATGCTGGTGATGCATACCGAGAGATATACTTCGCACAGCGCTTCTGAAGTCGAACTTGAGCCGTTTGCTGTTAGTGCCGAGTCCGAGAGTGATCCCCAGCTTGCCGCCGACTTACGTTTTACAAGTATAATTGCAGAACACTTTCAGGCTGTCGGCAAACTAGCCCTAGTTGTAGGTGGCTATGCTCGTGACAAAGTTATTAGCCAGCTGACTGGGCAGCCCATGAAGACAAAAGATATCGATACAGAGGTCTACGGTGTTGAGTTCGACGAGTTAGTTGAGCAGCTGCAGGTTTTTGGCAACGTTGGTCTAATTGGCGCTAGCTTCGGTATTGCCTCAATCAAGAATCCAGCCTCAGGCAGAAACCTGGACTTCTCTATTCCGCGCGAAGACTCCAAAATTGATAAAGGACACAAGGGCTTTCGGGTAACAGGTAGTCCTGACATGTCGGTTAGAGAAGCTGCCCGGCGACGCGATCTGACAATAAACGCCCTGGCAGTAAATCCGTTAACCGGTGCACTGATCGATGAGTATGGTGGCGTCGCTGATATCAAAGCCGGCATCTTGCGGGCAACGGACACGGAGTTATTCGGCGATGACCCGCTGCGTGCACTGCGAGTTATGCAGTTTGCCGGACGGTTTAACTTTTCCGTAGATCCTGCTACGGCCGAACTATGTAAAACACTTGACCTCACAGAGTTACCCGGAAAACGTATTGGCGAAGAGTGGACCAAACTCATGACACAGTCGGAACGACCCAGTGTCGGGCTGCAGCTAGCTCGTGAGCTTGGTATTCTTGATCAGTTGCATCCTGAACTAGCAGTGCTTGATCAAATACCGCAAGAACCCGAATGGCATCCCGAAGGTGATGTCTGGGAACATACTGTGCTGGCTGTTGATGCAGCAGCACACATTGTTCGCGAAGAACAACTCCTGAAGGATGAAGCAATGGTCGTCCTTTTCGGCGCCCTCTGCCACGATCTCGGCAAAGCCACTACTACCAAGGTGCTTAAAACGCATGGGAAAGATCGAGTTACAGCTTATGGCCATGAAGTTGCCGGTGTAAAGCCAGCCACGAAACTTCTGGAAAGTATGGAAATAAAGCCGTCCATTATCAAAGCAATTTTACCGATCGTGGAAGGCCATCTCTTCCATAAATCCAGTCCGGAAATCAGCGACAGGGCTATCCGTCGTTTCGCACAGCGACTTGAGCCGGCAAACTTTCGTCTCTGGGATCTGGTATCTCGCTGTGATGCTAACGGCCGCGGCCAAGCATTTACTCCACGGACTGCTTCGTACGAAGTGTATAGGCGGTCGTTAGAGCTTGGCGTAGCTGAACACCCAGCACCAAACATCGTCCAAGGGCGCCATCTTATCGAGCATTTAGGCTTGAAGCCCGACCCGGCCTTCGGTAAAATCCTTCGTTATCTCTATGACGCTCAGCTTGACGGCGAATATACAACTCCTGAAGGAGGCATCGAGTACTATCGACAGCACGAGTCGGACATTCAAGCCATGCTCTCGGCAGAAACTCCCGTAACGGGCTAGCCCCTTTCCTCGGTTATAATTAGTCTACGATGCAGCAGCTCACGCTCAAGACTAGTCAATCAGAGACCAGTACTATACATGTCGGCCGGGGCCTGCAATATGAGGTTGCTACGTTCATTAAGCAGGCTTCCCCTTCTGCGGTTGTGTACATAACGGAGAAATATCTGCAGGCGTCACTCGTTGGCTATCTTCAACTCAATCCTAATGATGTGCTAGCAATTGACGGCGGCGAAAGCCAAAAAACACTGGAGACGGTGAGCAAAATATTACAGTATCTGCATGAGAAGAGCATAGACAAACACGCCCTGATCATAGGCTTCGGTGGAGGTGTTGTAACTGACCTGGTTGGCTTCGCCGCAGCAATATATAAACGCGGCGTCAAAGCCGTCTACATACCGACGACACTACTCGCCATGATTGACGCTTCGATCGGCGGCAAGAACGGCGTGGATTTCGAAGACGTTAAGAACATGGCTGGCACCATTTATAATCCGCAGGCGGTTTTCGTCGATACGGACTTCCTCGAGAGCTTACCCGAAGCAGAGTTACTGTCCGGACTTGGCGAACTGGCCAAGTACGCCATTTGCTTGGATCGGCCGCTCTTCGACTTACTCCAGGAACCTTTTGCAAATCATGCCAACGAAGCCATCTTGATGGGAATTAAAGACAAATTAAAAGTCCTGGCACTGGATCCATACGAAACCACCGGACAACGATACATTCTCAACTTCGGCCACACGCTCGGACACGCGCTGGAAAGTGCTTCGGGCTACAAGCTCAAGCATGGGTTGGGGGTGGCGATTGGCTGCCATTTCGCAAGTTTTATTTCACAGCAAAAAGGCTATATCAGCCAGGCCGACTTCGAAGCAATTGTGTATTTCCTAAAAAACTTGGGGCTACCAACAACAAGCGATTTCGACGCGAAAACCATACTCCGCCTTATGCAATCGGACAAAAAGCAGCTAGATCGGGCAACTATTAACTTCGTGCTCATTCGATCAATTGGTCAGGGCATTGTGGAGCCGCTGAGCTTCAAAGAAATTGAAAAACACCTACTAGCGTTCAAGAATCTAGCGTCGTCGCACTAGCCACAAAGCACTTGTCGCCGAAGTACCCAGAGTCTTGAGCCAGAGATTTTGGAACAGTAATTAATGCAGACGTTCTGAAGCCAGCTTGACACCGAAGAGAATCAGCATACCACCCATCACGCGTTCAATCTGATGTTGTAGCTTGGCGACCTGTCGCTGCACGATGCGATGCGAAATGATAACACTGACCAATGCGAACCATAGAAACGTCGCCACCACCATCTCAATACCCATAATTGACTTAACCCACAACGGCGTCGATGGTCGAATAACCAGCGTGAAAAGACTAAGGAAGAAGAGCGTGGCCTTGGGATTGGTAACATTGGTGATGAAGCCAGTTCGTAGCGCCTGGAAGCGGGTCAGCTCTGCGCGAGCGTGTGTGCTTGGTACTACCCCGGTATCTGGCTGACGGTGTGCTCTTAACGACTTGTAGCCAATCCAGAGCAGGTAGCCGGCACCAATGTATTTTACGATCGAGAACTAGAGAATAGAGCGTGAAATAATAAATGCCACGCCGAGCAAACAATAAGTGACGTGCACTAGAATGCCAAGACTCAAACCAACAGCACTGTATACGCCGCTCCGGCGATTGTAGACCAGGCTATTGCGCATAATCATTATGAAATCCGGCCCAGGACTCATAACTACCAGCAGATGAATCAGCGCTACGCTTAGAATGAGCGGTAGGTAATGCATGGCATCTAGTATAGTGCGGCACCTTGGGGGAGTTTGGCGCCTTTGAGGGATTCTAGAACTTCGTCGGCGTCGACGGTTTCTTTCTCCAAGAGGCGATCTTTGAGGTTTTCGAGCTTGTCGAGGTTGGCCTTGATGACGGCGCGGGCGCGGTTAGCGGCCTCAGTAATTAAGCTCTCGATTTCCCCGTCAATGACCCGGGCGGTATCATCGGAGTATTCTCGTTCGTGCACCAAGCGGTCGATCATCATGCCGTCATCGACGTGGAAAACCTGATCGCGTAGCTTCTTACCCATACCCTGGTTGACAATCATGTCACGCGCCAGTTCGGCAGCATGCTGTAAATCGTTGCCGGCGCCAGTTGTAATGCGGTCATGCCCTAGCACAACCTCTTCGGCAATTCGTCCACCGAGGCCGCGAGCCAGCATATCCTTGAACTGAATCAGCGAAATGAAGACCCGATCTTCGGGCGGGATAAACCAGGTTACACCACCGGTACCGCCACGCGGAATAATGGTAACTTTGTGCACCGGATCACTGTCAGGCAGTACGTGACCGACGAGCGCGTGACCAGCTTCGTGATAGGCAGTGGTCGTCTTGTCAGACTCGGTCATAATCTTGCTCTTGCGCTCCGGGCCAATAGCCACGCGCTCAAAGGCTTCGGTGACATCATGTTGCGTAATCTCATTGTGGCTATTGCGGGCAGCGATAATAGCTGATTCGTTAGCGATATTAGCCAGATCGGCACCCGAGGAACCGGCGGCTTTGGCGGCCAGTGAGTCGAGGTCGACATTCTTAGCCAACGGCTTCTTGGTGAAGTGAACTTTGAGAATGGCCTCACGATCCTTGCGATCGGGCAGTCCAATGTTGACGCGACGATCGAAGCGGCCAGGACGCAGCAGTGCCGGGTCAAGCACATCGGCTCGGTTCGTCGCGGCTAGTACGATAACGTTTTGGCCTTGCTCGAAGCCATCCATTTCAACTAATATCTGGTTCAGCGTTTGCTCGCGTTCGTCATGTCCACCGCCCATGCCACTGCCGCGGCGGCGGCCAACAGCATCGATTTCGTCGACGAAGATAATGCATGGCGCGTTTTTCTTAGCCTTAGCGAACAGATCACGGACACGTGAAGCACCGACACCAACGAACATTTCGACGAATTCGGAGCCCGAGATACTAAAGAATGGTACATTGGCCTCACCAGCGACTGCTCGCGCTAGCATAGTTTTGCCAGTTCCGGGGGGGCCGACCAGCAACACACCCTTAGGTATACGAGCGCCCATACCGGCAAACTTCTTGGGGAATTTCAGGAACTCCACAACCTCTTCGAGGTCTTGCTTGGCTTCGTCGCTACCGGCGATGTCTTTGAAGGTGGCTTTGTCCTTCTCATTACCGTACAACCGGGCGCGGCTCTTGCCGAAGCTGAGTGCTTGGTTGCCCTGCCCCTGAGCGCTGCGCAGCATGAAGAACAAGATTGCAGCAATCACAATAACCGGAACGACCGATTCGCCGATGCTCAACCAGGTGGAAGTGCCGTTTGACTGGGCGGTGGCATTGATTTCTACTTTGGAGTAGTTGAAGCCTTCGTCTTTGAGCGTGGCGTTGGGCTCTAGGTAGGATTTCAGGCTGGGTTGGCCCTCGCCCTTCTTGGTAATTGACAGTTGGTTGCCGTTGACGGTGATCTTGGCGTACTTGCCGGCGTTGGCTTGCTGGACGGCAGTGGTGATAGGAATTTGCTTCAAGGTGCTCGGCTGATTGCTGGCTGCGAAGATGATTAGACCGAAGAGTACGATGAGCGCAACGAAGCCAGCATTCTTCATACCGCGGTTGGTGCTCTTGCCGGATTTACGGTTGGGTCTGAGCGATTTTTTATCCATAGACAATCATTATACCCTCGACTTTATATTTTGCCTAGCGCTCTGGCTCAGTGAGTGCCAGAACATCATCCCCAACTAGCAGCACAACACCTTGAGCGACGTCGATGCGCTTGCCTGATTGTGACACTTTTGCGGCCACTACCAGGCGTTCCAAGGCCTTACTGTCGAAGCCCCGCACATCGTGAGCCCGCAACCACGTAGCCATAACCTCCCTGGCAACAGCATGCGGCAAATGATTGAACCAGACTCGATCAAGTGCACCGCCCACAGATTGCTGATGTAGCTGATTGATCAGTAAGCTATCGAGTTCGTGGTTGACGCTGCGCAACCGAGCCAGGATTTCCCACAGCCGTTGGCGATCTTGATCGCTGAAGCGAGATAAGAGCGTGTGACGTATGTAGTTGCGCGTGTAGCGCTGATTACGGTTGGTGCTGTCCTCTGACCAGCGTAAGCCCTGATCGCGGGCATAGGCAATGATATCGCGCTTAGGAACACTTAACAGGGGTCGTATGATGGCTGGGTGGCTACTCAAGGCGGTCAGGCCTTTGCGTCCGGTACCGCGCATAAGATTAAAAATTGCTGTTTCTAATGCATCGTCCTGGTGGTGGGCAGTAATCAAGGCCTGGGCGCCACTGGCTCGTCGGACTTTGCGCAAAAACCCATAGCGAGCCGTTCGAGCATCTGCTTCACTGGCACCTGCGCCCAGTTGACCGCTGTCGTGTACAAACGGCACGCCGTACCCCTTGGCCAACTCCTCAACGAATACTTTGTCATCTGCCGAGTTCTCCCTAATGCCGTGGTCATAATGCGCCACCACCAGACGCAGCGGTTTCGCGCCATCACTGGCAGCTCGTCGCTCAGCGTTCAGCTGCATCAACCGGTGCAGCAACACCACCGAATCCACGCCGCCGCTGACGGCCACCACGTAGTTTCCAGACATTGGCAATACGAGATCCATATCCTATTATTGTAGCAATGACTGAGCAGCATAATTTACATGAGCGCATTGAGCAGCTGGAGGCGCGTAATCAACGGGTTGAGAGCGATAAGGCTTGGGAAACCAGTTGGCTACGCCGGCTGTCGATTATGGCTCTGACGTACTTGACAGTTGCCTTCTATCTGCATTTCGTCGTACATATTAAGCCTTGGGTCAACGCACTGGTGCCGGTTATCGGGTACGGTGCGTCGACGCTGACTATTTCCTGGCTCAAGCAGCACTGGCTCAAACGACGCGGGGCTCGTAAACCATGAAGGGCAAGCATCCGAGAGTCGGTGTCGGTGTCTTCGTTTGGAAAGACGGCAAATTCCTGATGGGCCAGCGCTTCGGCGCCCATGGAGCAGGCACCTGGAGCATACCAGGCGGCCACTTGGAATTCGGCGAAAGTTGGGAAGCCTGCGCCAAACGCGAAGTCCTAGAAGAAACCGGCCTAATTGTCGATAATGTTCGCTTCTTGGCAGCCACCAACGATCTGTTCTTCGAAGAAGACAAGCACTACGCCACGATTTGGGTACAGTGTGACTGGGTGAGCGGCAGGCCAGTCATCACCGAACCCGACAAACTGGTGAAGCTCGAGTGGCGCACCTTTGCCAACCTCCCACAGCCGCTCTTCTTGCCCTGGCAGCAGCTCAAGGAAGCTAAGCCTGAGCTTTTCAAGTAGTAGACAATTTGTATTTTTTACAGATAGATTGTATAGTGCAGTAATATGTTTATTATTCTGGCGGGTGAGCCGCGCTCAGGCAAGGATACTATTTCTCGTCACTGGGCTGCCGACAAAGGCATCGAAGAAGTCCACCCCGGTCATATGATCCGGGACTGGGCGGCAGCGCACGAATATCCGTTGAAGGCACGAGAAGACTTTATCAAAGCACGGGCAATCATGATTGAACAAAACCCTGATGTCTTCCTGGAAGCAATCGTCGGCACCGAAGCTGAGCATGTCTGCGTCAACGGCTTACGGGTTGTCAACATTGCCCGTATCTTGCAATCCGACTATCACGCCAAAATTCTAGCGCTGGAGTGTGATCCTTGGCGCCGGTTCCAGCGTTCCCTGTGCGCGCCTGATCGAGCTCAGAAAACCGTACTGAGCTATCAAGACTTCCTGGCTCAGGACGCCGCTGATCATCGGAGCCCAGAGAGCGGCGAGGCAGCTATGGCAACAATTATGCGCATGGCCGACTACACTATACGAACCGGCGTGTCGCAAGAACTGATGTTACGCCGAGCGGATGACTTCCTCGACAGCCAGCTGGCCGCGACCGTAGCTAACGGATAAGGCTTATGCTAAACTTGGGGTAGTTTAGCCCCCCTAGTTCACGCTAAAAACAAATATGAAAGAAGTGATCCTTTTCGCGGTCGGCCTATTAGTCGGCACCATGAACGCCATTGCCGGCGGCGGTATGCTGATTGGTTTCCCGGTGCTTCTGGCCGCCGGCTTGCCACCTCTGGTCGCCAACGTGACTGGTTATGTGGTCATCCTGCCCGGACAGCTGACAGCAACGTACGGTTATCGACGATACCTACACAAACTGCCCGCCAGATACCTTATCTTATTGGCGCCCTGCTTACTTGGTGGCGCAATCGGAGCAACGGTGTTACGTCATACCTCAAGCGCGCGATTTGAACACCTAGTTCCCGGCTTGATCTTCTTCGCCGTTCTGCTCTTCGCGTTTCAGCCGTTACTCCACCTTCATTTGCACCGGCATATCAAGAAACACAGCAGCAAACTGAAGCCTTTGTTACTAATCAGCCTCTTATTACTCCCTCTTGCTGCCTACGGCGGTTACTTCGGCCCCGGCTTCGGCTTCATCATGCTAGCCTTCTTGAGTTTCACCAGCCTGCGCGATGCGCATCAAATGAATGGATTGAAAAACCTAGCCGGCGCCAGCATCGCCACCGCCGCAATTATTTGCCTCTACACGACACATCTCATCAACTGGCGATTTGGCCTAGCCATGGCTGCCGGCAACGCCATCGGCGGTTATTTCGGTGCTCGCTTCTCACAACGCTTTTCATCGCACGCCATCCGTATTATCGTGATCGTCGTAGGCATCACCGCAGCCACCTACCTAGCTTTTCGCACCTACTAAACCTAGCCAACAGATGTAAACCGTGCTATATTACCCCTTGTCTTTGAGGCATTGCTGCAGCTAAGGAAAAGAGCAGCGAGCTTGGTTTGCGAAGCAAACTCGGCTCTGCCGATGAGCGATGATAATCCGAACGGTTAGTAAGGATTATATGCCGAACCGGAATCATTCCTTCCAAGTGAGTAAAAAGAATGATACCGCGTGAAGCTATAGAAAAACCGTAGGTTTGTCTCATTAGGGCGGCGTAGCTCAGCTGGTTAGAGCGCAGGACTCATAAGCCTGAGGTCAGTGGTTCAAGCCCACTCGCCGCTACCATATTGATTATTTGTCAAGCTTATGTTTGACGAGCACTGTGGAAGAAACTTAAAACTACTCTGCAGAACCTGGGATCTCTGGCTGAAATAAAGCAAAGATTCTATGACCAAACTCTGTGGGCTGATAAAGGCGTCGAAGAGGTCTTTCTAAGTCAACAGCACTACCGTCCTCGAAAGCACCTATAATCATACGGTAGCGTTCTTCACATCTACTCAATATTGGGTAAACCGTTCCTGCAGGCAGTGCTGTAAACCGAACAATTTCTAGGCCATAGAACTGATCCTCTTGATCTAACGCATAACTAGCAGCATTCATGACTAGCCCCTCTTCAGGACTGAGGACACGTCTTTTTAGCCCTACAACCTTAAATACATTGCTGGCAAGAGTTGTGGCAACCGTTATGTCACCTTGATCTATCTCTCCGTTAGTCATTCTAAGAGTAAATAATACTATAAAATGGTATTTAGTCAATGCTAGCGTGGCCGACAGACTAATATCCGTGGTTCAATCTCACCTGCTTAGACTGCAACAGTAGTCTCTTCCCTCACCGCTTGCACTATTTCCCACATAGTTATCAGTTCACGTCTGATTTGGTTCCAATTCGTTCCCAGCACGCCTACCAATTCCCTTATGCTTGCAAAATGTTGACTGCAAGTTATAGTTGTGACATGATAACTTGTCCCGAAGAATCTACCCCACAAACCTGCGGATTAGAAGCTGTTAGGTTTTTAGCTGAAGGTAATCGTATTGTTTTTGAGCCTTTCAATGAAGATACTCCAATAATAATGGATATCGCGGCTCGGTCAGTCATGGAAGTGCTTAATATAGTAGGTTTCGAGGGTGCTGGCTTTCATCATGTCGCTGACTTTGGTTGCGTTGCGTGTGGTAAGTGTGTTCAGATTATTGGTGATGGTGCGGATATGACTTTCAAGCAAAAGGAGTCCTAGTATGGGAGGAGCAGGCGGTGCAAAATATGGCAATGTTTGGATTATGCAGGCAACTCCTGAGCCCGAAGGAGAGCTTGAAAGTATTAGAGAACAAATATTACCTGAGGAAGTTCACTTTAATCAAATACTCGAAAAGAATCACGCCTTGCTCATAAGAAGCGGGCTTGCTAAAAAAATCGAGGAGCTCCATACGCAATCAGTTGACGAGGAGACTACTTTTCAAGCTGTACGATATGATTTCGGGAGACTGCCGGAAGGCATAGAGCCTATACAAGTTGGTATGATGGGCAGGCTTGGACTTATCGAAACTATTGGCCGCAGACCTAATCAGAGAAGTGATTGGGCAGCAATGCTACCAGAAGAACCCTTTTCCGAAGAAGATATAGCACTCGTTGCAGAAATGATAGATGAGCTTGATTTAGCAAAAACTACAGGAGAATTACCTCATTTAGATCACAGTCTGGGGCGGCTCTTAGTAGCATGCCCTTCCTACATTGCGTACGAACAAGCTAATAGTCACGCTCCTAGCTAGATGGTTTAGGCGCATTTGCTTAGATTGTAACGATAGTTTCCCGGCGCACCTGATTGACTATCTGCCACATGGCTGTCGGTTCCCGTTTGATCTGGTTCCAATTCGCTCCCCTCATGCCTACCATTTGATTTTTAATAATTTATATATTATAATCCTGTATAATGTCCGGTCAGCCTCAAAATTATGATACCAGCAATAGTCCCGAGGTAGTGCCTGGTCGTCGAATAGCTCGTTTTTTCGGTGTACCTGACCCAGTACGTAAAGGTGAACTTTCAGTAGAACAGATCCGAGCGATTGCAAGTGTATTGCCCGCTGTATTGACTGAGATCGCCCTACCAGCAGGAGGTAGCTACGCTGCACGAAGCTGGCAGGGTGGTGGAGCGACCTTAACACTGGAGGCTGAAATACAAAAAGCTAAATCACCTGAACGAGCCGAGGCGTTAGCCAAATGGTTAGGTGGAGCAACGGGATACCAAGCTGCTATGACAGCAGGGATAGAGGAGTCTCAATTTAGTAATTGGGTTCATCATAGTGCAAGAGTTCTGATTGGAAACGAGACAGTATACTCTGCATTACTACAAGCATCTGAGATAGTTTTAGAACAACCCGGTTCACCTACACCCGCTTAGGCTACATCAGTAGTCTCTTGCCTGACTTGCTTCACAATGTGCCACATAGTTACAAACTCTCGTTTGAGTTGGTCCCAATTCGAATCACTCATGTCTACCATATTTAAGATAGTTGCTTGATTACTAAGTATGCGAGTTCCTGGGGATTCAATCGTCCGGTTTACAGCACTGCGTGCAGGAACGGTTTACCCAATATTGAGTAGATGTGAAGAACGCTACCGTATGATTATAGGTGCTCTCGAGCACGCGTTTAGTCAAGAATTGTACTGGGCTCAAAATAAGCTTGCTGCTTTTTTACTTTTGGTTGGATCGTACACCCGATCAAGCGTGATCTCTAGCGGTAATTGGTATGTACGCAGCGATGTGTTGCGCTGCTGTACGTGGTACATCTGCGCCGATCATAGCGACCAGCATATCAGGAACATACGGGTGCCATTTTAATTTATTAGCGCCTGACATTTTCTCCAATTCTTGCCATATTTCATCTCGCTCGCCAACCAACTTTCTCGCATCCTTGTCCCCGACACGCAACGACAAGTACCGCTCACCCTTCTTGCTTCTACGTGAATCAACAGACCTTGCAACAACAGGTCTAGACCTAGATAACACAGGAAGTTGGTCAATGATATGTCGCGTAAAGTAGGGATCGTTTATATCATTGGGCTGTAAAGTTTTACGGTTATTGCGTAAATCCATACTCCCTGTTGTTCACTGATATAATCGATTCTCAGCCGAGCAATGGGAGAGCGCAGCAATGCAAGGTGCTCAGCATCCAAGAGCAGGAGTTCTTGGGTCGTTACTACTAACCTTCCGCCGAAGTGCATTGAAAAGAGTTTTCCGCTGCCGACTTTTGACCACGAAGATATAGCCCATTCATCTGTAGCCCCCTGGGTTGGGTTACTTTTTACTTCACGGGCATTTTTGCTAATCGCCGTAATAGACATATACCGGTAAGAACCGGCGATTACTCCGAAAATGACTGCAATGAAGACCAAACCGTTCACGGGGTAAATATATCACATAAACAGAGCTCTTGCTTCACTAGCACCTGCTTAGGCTGCACCGCTGGCCTCTTCTCTGACTTATTTTACTATTGCTGCATTTACTTATCGGTCGTATAGCGTGTCGGCGAAATATACGGCTCGAGAACCAATTTTTTCTCTTAAGCCCTTAGCGTGCCTGTTCTCGTTCACGGCTTTCCGCCTTTCATTTCGAGCAGCTGTTAAAGATGAGTATGTCATATAAGCAGTGCCTGCAGCCCATGGCCACTGATCAAGGCCCTCTAGTGCTAATCCAACTGTCATTGCCGCCCAAATTGAAACAGCATACACCTGGAGCATCGCGTAGCGAAAGTGACGACCTGCAGATCGTTCTTCCCGCGCGATTTCCGCTTCAGCGTCCGTCAATGCGGCTGGCGCTTCAAGGGTTTGCATAGTTTCTTGATTGAAAATTGCAGTGTACATAGTTGCAAGTATGCCAGATTGAGGTGTGAATTACTACTCCGGCCCGGCGATACGCACTGAGATTGCTAAATACTCTCTCCGATCCTGCTTCATTATTTGCCCCGTAATTATTAGCTCTGGTTTATCGTTGCCTTAGTTCGCCACTACGGTGTCCAACAGATTGACTTTTTATTGAACTTATGCTATTATTGGGAGTATTGGAGCAGTAGCTTCATGTCCACGAGTTCGGGAGGTATCCTGATGTCGCGCGTTTCACATGCCCCAGTTACACAGCGTCGGATTACCATTTTGGTAGTCGCCATCTTCGTTGCGATCACGCTCTATGCGGTACCTCACGCCAACGCTGAGTCGTCGGTGACGAACAACCCGCAGACCAACGTGTTCCTCCGTTACGGTAGCCAACCCGTCTCGGACGGCAAGTACACCAGAATTACTCAGATCTACACGAACATCGGGTTCGAAAATACCGCTTCAAATCAGTATGGCAGTCTGAAGATTCACAAGTCGGCAATCAGCATCAAGCTCGCCAAGGGCGAGAAGATCATGGCGATCGAAACTGACTATTTGCTGAGCAACGGCACGCAGATTCATCGCAAATGGAATGGTAAAGGCGCGCTGCCTGAACACTATTTCACCAGAAATGGTTTGAAAGCAAGGCTGCTCTACCTGGGTGTCGGTGTTCATTCGCCCAAGCTTCCAATTCAACCGAAGCCAATACACGTCAGTGGTATGCACTAAAAGTCGAGTCAACGCGCGGGGCGGAGATATTCACAGAATGGTCTCCGCCCCTAGCGCGCTCCTTTTACCCCCATACCACCCCATATATACCACCCGAACTCGTTTTACCCCACTCGCTTATTTAAAAATACCCCCGCTGGCCGCTCAACGATACCATCACCCCAGGTTTCCAGCCAACGATTGATTTGGTCTCGATTTATCCCCGATATTATGACTTTGGAATCTTGCAATTTCGCTTGATGAAGTATTTAATGAGGGTATGTCTGAGCTAGAAGCCGCGCCGCGGCATAGTGCGTATACATGGCTGAGGGTATTAGTTACCGGTGGAATGTCGCTGCGGCGAGAGGTTGCGCTCAGTCCTGAAGAGCCTGAAGAAATCGAGGCTGAGGCTGCGCTACGACCAGGACCGGATGGTGATTATGAGCGCTTCTTGCCGCCATCAGTCTATACACTTCGGGAGAATGTCGAGAGAAATCCACAGTATCTGCGTGAGAGTTTCGCATACATGCTCGGTATTATGGCTGATGCTTATGACAGCCTTGATCATCAGAACAGTCCGAGCCGCAGAGGTACTGAGCTCCAAGACGATTGCCAGGCAGTGCGCGAGTTGTCACGTCGGTTTGATATCCCGCCTCAACACGGAACAGATAGCCCGGTTGGTGCTAAACGCTTCCGCCTAATCAGGGGTCCAGAAGACTCTTTTTGAAATTGCAGCGGCTCTGAGACAACTTCTTCTACGCGTCGTGCCGCATCCCGGCTTCGTACACTTTCAACAATTTTTCCAACAAGTTGACGCCGTCACGAGTTAGCTCATTTATAGGTGAGGCAACGGTTACCTGTGTTGGATCATCGTCAACCGGCATAACTTTAATAAGATAGTTATCGATACGAAGTGTCGTCCACTGCGCAATCGGCTGCTGTGAGTCAGCACCGTAGGTGGGATGGATGGCGTACCGTTCAATCAGCGTATGAAAAGCGTCCGGCTCCATACCCATTGCCCGAGCCAAGGCAGTGGTAGGTACCTCGCCGCCATGGTGCCAGCCCCAGTACTTACCGCTGTCGCTCCGGGCGTAGAGCTGCTCTTCTCTGATTCGCAAATCCCCGTCTTTGGGCCCGTCGTCATCAGTGATTTCGAGTGGGTCAAGCCTTAGGTAGAGCTGCTCAAAACGCCTGGTGATATCGTCGAGATCTTCCTTCAGCTCAGGTGCGGCCAAGATCGATAAGGCGATATTGGCCAGTGCACGATTGGCGCCCCCCTCCCCCAGGAAAGACTCCCAGACGACTTCCGCCGGCTTATCATCGATAGCATACCGCTTATTCAGCCACATAGTGTAGTGCACTGCTTCATTGACGAATCGAGGCACATTGGAGGCACCTACTGCTTCGAAGTGGCGTCCATAGACCCCCGACGCCGCTTTGTAGATAGCTGATCGAGCCGAAGGCTGCCATGGCACAGGTTGCGGCGGATACGGCACATCTTCGGGCCAATTATTGAGCAGCTCATCTGACCAGTCCCTGTAGTTGACTCTGCCTCGCAACGCTTCCAGCCGATCTTCAGGATCCACGCCAAGATTAATCAACGCAATCTCGTGTTCTCTAACTTGTCCGCCAAAACTTCTCATAACTTTGATTGATTATATCATTATTCTGAACAAATGCCAATACTCGCTCTTCCTTGAGGTGAAGATCATTGCAATATACACGATTTTATCGTATAATCTTGATTATGTACGAGGTTGATCTGACGCGGTATGAGGATATTCTTGATCGTCCTAGTGATTTATATGACAATATTTTCTATGAATGGCGTGGAGATCCTCCACGTGTAGAAATGACGCCAGAGTTAGAAATGCTAGCCGATCAGGCAGTTGAACTAATGGTCAACGAGGGCTTTGAGCAGGACGAAGCACACAATCGGGTAGCTCTTTGTATTCACGCTGCTGCGACAGTAAGCCGTGGTCACACTTCTCAGGAGGGCATGGAGGCGGTAATTTCGGATAGTGTTGGGCGTAGTCGGGGCACCATAAACCCTGCTACCGCGATGACGATTGCTCCTTACCTGCCGCATGTTACCAGCTTTGAATTTGACCTCGGCAATTGGCTAACCAGTGCTGCCGCCACCGAAGCTGATTGGGAGCACACCAAGCCCGCAATGCGCTGGCTGGAGTTATGGCGAGGGGCCGTATCGAAGCAAGTAGAACAGTCTCTTATAGAACGTATTGTAAAAGCAAACGGTCATAATGGCAGCGAGGAGTTAGCGCATCATGTTACGAAGCTTGCTGAGACCTTCTCAGATGAGCCAGCATTATTGCAGCAAACACTGGACTTAATTCCAGACAGTTCGCGTCTTCCGTTCTTCAGTTATCTGGGAAGGTCGTCAGAGTACGTTACTGCACTGCTTGAAACTCCTCTCGGTGAGGACATCCTAGCGATAGACGGCCTGGCACGAACGGTCAAACACATCGATTACTTTGCGGCGGATTGTCCTAAGATGGACTACACCCATCGTGAATCGCTAGAAGCAGAAGGAGAGTATAGCGGCCTGTTGACGTTGATCTACAAAGAAGATCGACTCCTTGGTTCCATCAAGATGGCTGGTAATGCATCATTTCTTTCACATGTCACCGTCGAAGAAGATGGTGTATTCCCGCTCGTCAAAGGAGGTGTGTATGTACCGACGCATGAACTCAAGAATGCGGCCGAGCAAGCCTCCGACCGTCAAGGTAAGTGGGCTAGGCTAGCCGTAGACGAACTGGTGCTGCGACCGATACGCTTCATTGACTATGACTGTCTCGAAGGCATGGGGCTACAAGATCTGCTGAGGTTCTTGCCGAATTTAAAAAATCTGCAAGTACCACCCCCAGAACACGCCGCTACCTCTTAATACAGTTGTTGCTAACTTTCGCGTGATTGCGCGAGTGTACGGGTGTTTCTGCTGGAGGAACTCGTTCTGGTCTTTTCGCTAGTTTGCTGCTGGTTTGCTGTAACGCATAATGAACCGTCGCAGGATTGTGCCCGGTACCGTGATTTCCTCGTGTTCGGCGGCGGCAATCAGCATCTCGGCTTCTTCGGGCGGGAAATAACCGAGATGCTTGTAGAATTTGATGCGCAGCGCCAGACCTTCCTTGTCGAGCTCGGTATGAAACTGCGAGGCATAGATATTCTGTTTGACGCGAATCATGTGGATAGGACAGCCTGGCGAACTGGCCAACAGTGTTGCGCCGGGCGGAAGCTCCTGACACGACTCTTTGTGACCGGCGAAGGCACGAAAACTCTGCGGTAAATCCTTGGTCAAAGGGTCATCCCGAGCTTCTTCAGTAAGATTAACCGTTATCGCCTCGGCGCTTTCGCCATACCGTTCCTTCGAAACACGACCACCCAAGAACCTTGCCAAAGTACCAATCCCATAACAAGTGCCCAGATAGGGAAAGTCTGCAGCAATAATCTCGTCGAGCAGTTCGTAGAGCTCGGCTTCAAACCTCTTTTGCTCAGGAGGCTTCACGTTCTCACTGTCGCTGACGTTGCTCGGGCCACCGCCAACGATGACACCGGAGTAATCGGTTAGTTTGATTGGTGGTATGCCGGTTTTTTCCATGCGGACACGGTGAACCTGCGCGGCCTCAAGCCCGCCGAACTTCATAAATGCCTCAGCTTCATTGTCAGCCACCTCATCCTCAGGGCGTAATTGTAGGAGTAAGAAGGGTTTTATGTCATGCATATATTCCAGTGTACCTTATCCTTGTGCTGTTGATGGATTTAAGATTAATTTAACTACTTCTAAGGGGTAGGGGTAAGGTGTTGTATATTCTGTAGGGCTGTTTTATTGACGCGTTTCTTACTGGGCGTAGCATGGGACGTAAGGGGCAAAAAGTAACAAGGTAAGGGGGTCGTTATGGGACGTAAGATGTTCTTTTTATTGGCTTTAATTCTGGCGATGGTTGTCTGGGCTGAGCCTCATAGCATCGGCAGTCCAAGATTGGTGGCTGCACACTCGCGTAAAGTTTGCAGCACTGATCCGCCGGCTTATACAGCCCGTTGTCATGCTATTGTCTTGACTGATACTACCGGCGTGGAACCGCTTGTAGCTAGTGCTCCGCAGGGGTACGAACCAGCCGCTTTCAAAGCAGCGTACGGCATTCACGGTACTGCAGCAACCCGCGTGGGCATAGTCGTGGCATACGACGCGCCCAATATACTCAACGATCTCAGTACTTTTAGCAAAACGTTCGGCCTGCCCGTTTTACCTATCTGTAGTTCAACAAGTCAAGGCAGTTGCTTCGAAAGACTAAACCAGCATGGTAGCAACACTAATTACCCTGCGACTAATAGGAGTTGGGCGGTCGAGGCTAGTCTCGATGTCGAATCTGTGCATGGCATGTGTCCTAGCTGCCGTATTAGCTTAGTAGAAGCCACCACTCCTAGTATGAGCAACCTGGGAACAGCAGTCGATACCGCGATTGCTACAGGTGCTAAGATTGTCTCCAACTCTTATGGAGGCGCTGAGTCAAGCGGCGAAGCCGCTTACGACACGCACTATCATAAAGCAGGGGCTGCTATGGTCGTTAGCTCTGGTGATGGCGGTTATGGCACAAACTATCCTGCTGCCTCACCCTATGTGATAGCTGTGGGCGGAACCACTCTGAACATGAATGGCTCTAAAGTACTGAGCGAAGTGGCTTGGAGCGGTGCCGGAAGTGGCTGCAGTCAATTTGAGCCCAAGCCCGCCTGGCAGACCGACAAGAAATGTGCCCACCGGAGCATCGCTGATGTAGCCGCAGATGCTGACCCTGCTACCGGTGCAGCTATTTACGATAGTTATGCCGATAGCGGTCATAGCGGCTGGTTCACCGTTGGCGGCACCAGCTTGGCGGCACCGCTGGTAGCAGGCGCGCTCGCCGCAACCGGGACGACCAACAACCAACCGGCATACCTGTACAACACTGCCGCTATCCGGGATATTGTCGCCGGTTCTAATGGCAGCTGCCTGAGCTACCTCTGTAGGGCTACGGTTGGCTATGACGGCCCTACCGGCTTAGGCGTCATTAACCGCTTGTAACTATTCGAACATGCGTAAAGATCAACTAGCAAGGAAGAGGTTGGCCACAAGCTCTCGGTCGAGTGCTATACTGTCGCTATGGATTTGACCGAGAGACAACAGTACGAGCTACTGGCCGCAATCTCTGCGCGAGGCGAGATTCCCATGAAGTTTGTTTATCTCGGAGCGGGTGCGCATAGATGGGATGCGATTTATCGGCATGACGAACACGGTGCTGGGGTTACTAGCGAAGAAGGTCAATTAATGATGACGCATATTAAAAGTCTCTTGCGCGCTTTTGAGCATGCCGAAGGTGTAAATCTTGTAGATTTAGGTTGTGGCAATGGCTTGCCTGCCCTAGAAATCCTGAAGCATCTCCGGCAAGAAGGGTTCTCGGTGAACTACGTGCCCGTCGATTTCAGCCAAGAAATGCTCAAACTAGCTTCAAAGAATATCACTCAAGCGCTGTCTGACATTTCGATTACTGAGCTCAGTCTAGATTTTGAAAGCGAGAGCTTGGCAAGCCAATTACTCAACGTTAAACAAAAAACCAAATTCCCCAACTTGCTCATTAACCTAGGGAACACGCTGGGTAACTATGTGAACGTTGAAGGCACGCTCACCAACTTCTTACAGTCAATGGCGTTGGACGACTATTTAATAATCGGAAACGGGCTTATCAATGACCGCAACCCGCAAAAAATACTCAGAGGATATACAGATGTTGAACCTATTAAGCAAGCCGTGACGGCACCCGCGCGGGAGTTAGGCTTATTCGACGATAGTGACGATTACCAAGTTCTCTGGAACAGCGTCCAACGCCGAATAGAGATACGTATTGAGCTAAACCAAGATCGCACACTCTCTTTAGCTGGCCAATCCACCACCATTGAGAAGGGTGATCAAATATTAGTCGCTCAATCGCGCAAGTATACCGAAACGTCGCTGACAAAGATCCTCTCCAGGGTTGGCTTTCGCACCGAGCTGCTAACAACTAATCGTCACCGCAGCTACATTTTAGCCATGGTTCAGCCCACACGTTATAGCGCGTCATAGTTTATACTGAGTAGCAATGCATTTTGCTATTATTGCGCTCGTATTCGGGGTTATGTTTATTGCTGAGCTGCCCGATAAGTCCCTGTTTGCTTCGTTGATTTTGGGTAATCGGTTTCCGGCTTTTTGGGTGTGGCTGGGTGCGGCGAGCGCTTTTCTGATTCATGTTATTATCGCCGTCACGGCGGGTCATTTGCTGACGCTCTTACCGCATCGCTTGGTCGAAGCTATTATTGCCGCGCTTTTCCTAGGCGGCGCGCTGCTACTCTTCTTCGGCAAGCACAGTGTCGATGAGCATATTCACGGCCGCAAGCCAAAAGAGGTAGCTACGCATAGTTTCCGCAAGGTTTACGCTACTTCATTCGGTGTTGTTTTCTTGGGCGAGTGGGGCGACATTACCCAGATTGCTACCGCCAATTACGCCGCCAAGTATCACGACGCAGTTAACGTTGCGATTGGAGCTGTTCTGGGACTGTGGACGGTAACTGCACTGGCAATCATTGCCGGCTCAAGAATTCTGTCACTGGTACATCCCAAACTACTCCAGCGTATCACCGGTGTTATTCTCTTATTCTTTGCCGTCATAAGTGCGGTTGCAGCTATACGAGCGTGAAATCGTATATATGACCCCGCGTAGGTGTACTATATAAAGGTACGTAATCTAACCTAGGAGGTATCAGGCATGAAAGCAGTTATTGCCATTATCGCAGTTATAGTGATTGTCGGCGGCGGTGCTTACGCACTCGTCAAGCACAACGACAAGAAAACAAGCACGCCTTACGCAAGCACCACCAGTTCTTCAACCAAACCATCATCTTCGACAAACTCGAGCAGTTCTTCGAGTAGTTCCTCGTCGACACCGGCCAGTTCTACCAATTCAGTTGATATCAGCAACTACGCCTTCAGTCCCAGCAGCATAACGGTCAAAAAAGGCACGACCGTTACCTGGACCAACAAAGACGCCGTCGCCCATCATCTTGCTGAAACCGATGGCAAGAACGGGCCAGCTAGCCAGGATTTGAACCAAGGTCAAACTTATAGTTTCACCTTCGACACCACCGGTACCTTCAAGTACCACTGCGCTATTCACCCCAGCATGACTGGCACCGTTACCGTCACTGACTAGCGCTCGTGCTCGAATGCAACCAGGTGTCACGACCACGCGGTCGCTAGCAATTACTGAACTAGCGCTTGCTTGCCGTGCTGGACGCTTGGCTGCCCTTAGATTTTGACCGGTAACGGCCGCCCTGCTTGATCGCGCCGTAAGCAAGCACGGTCAGAGTAATCAGACTACCGGAACTGATGAGCAATATCTCACTGCCCTGGCCTGAAGACACTCTAGCTCCACTATTAGATGTTGCGACAGGCACCGAATAGTCCAGAGAGAATGTGCCGAATGTGGCGTCCCTGGCCTTACCCGCAACAACGATGTCGTAAACTCCGATATTCGGAAACTGCACATACACCTTGCTGTCCAGCGTAGCTCCAGTCTGAGCCGGTTCGGGCGTTAACGTCTGGAGTATTCGACTACCATGCTTAACCATAACCTGGCAGTCGCAATCCTGAAGCGTGAACGCGTCCTTGTTATCGCCGAAGGACAGTTCTAGCTCGGTCAACTGTCCGGCTTTGGGATTGTCCTCTGGCGGAATATGCAAGACTACGGAAATACCATTATCTTGTTTGAGATCGTGGGCTCCGGCAGTTCCTCCGCTTACTAGTGCCGATGCTCCGGCTATCAAGAAACTGGCGATAATAAGCTTGGAGATTCTACTCATGTTGGCTGGCCTGCTTCCCGTCAATAGACTGATAGCCGAGTTTTTGCCCATAGCCATAGCTAAAAATAGCGATTAGCAACAATGTAATGCCAGAAATCGTTAACAACTGCCAGATCGTCAGTCGTTTACGTCGCACAAACATGATGTAACCATGCAGAGCCAAGGCGCTTACAGCCACCGCAGTCAAAATGAACAAAGGCACCCGCTCAGTAGCATGCGTACCAATCATAAACGCATGCAGCAGACTAACCAGCACTGCGACATACACCAAGCGGTGCAAACGATACCACCAAACCCCCATCCCCCGCTGCGCGCAATCAAACGACGTAAAAGCCATGGCCAGCAAGATAATAAGCCCGACGGCACCAAGCACAAACGATTGTTGATACGTCCTCGGCAAACTTATCGGATTAGCCAACTTGAATAACGACACGTAAGTAATCACCACGTGGAGACTGGCAAACCAGGCGGCCCCAACACCAATCAGGCGTCGGGCCTCGCGCATAAGCTGCTTAGCCGGGAGCCTCGGGAAGACGCTGTAAAATGGCCCGATTGCAATAGCCAGCCCCAGCAGCCCCACGGCAAGCCAGGCGTAGGCCTCTTCCATTCTGGTGGCAAACAAGATTGAGCCGCTGTACGAAACACTCGCCCACCACCAAATCTCCAGTGTCACCAGCCCAATACCAAGCGCTACGTACAAGCGCACACCTTTTCGCCAATAGGCCAGTGTTTTTAGCACGGCACCTCCGTTAATTCGTCATCTTAACTATAGCATGCGGCTGGTGCCAGCGGCGGCTGGCAAAGTGTCGGCCTCAATCTTTGTACGAGCCGAAACACAAACCATAATAGCAGCTGTACCGAATACAATTGCAATTCCCTGCACAGCCATAGAACTACCCTTGTTTTTGCAGCGCCTCATCATTTGCAATAATAGTCGTCAGGACTTTGTGATAGACGATGAGATCGCTTTCCGTTAAGCCCGTTAGCAATGTATTGATTGCTTTATTCAGATCAAGTTCGACGGTTCGGACAAGCTTGCGACCGCTTGGAGTCATGGCCAGTAGTTTGGCCCGTGCGTCAAACTGGTTTTGCACACTCTGGACAAGGCCTCGCTCCTGAAGTTGACGCGCCATCGTAGTAACCAGCGGCGCTTTGACATGCATGGTATGCGCAATCTCGACTTGCCGTATACCATCACGAGCCTGCATAATAGTGCCTAGCATCGACCAGTGAGTTGGCGTCAAGGCATACTCAGCCAGCACCGCAGACACATACTCACGGAGCAGTCGATAGGCTTTGACCTGGATGGTGCCGGTGATATATGTCGGTAAATCCATAACAATATAGTTAAGTTAGTTAATAAAATTATAGTATGTATATCTTATCGAGATGTCAATAATTACCGCCGCCAAAGAAGCTCGAAGCAGCCAGCGCCATACCCGTGCTTGTATATTTTTTGCCTGGGGTATCAGCTTCGGTGTTAGCGTGGTGGCATTCGTGGCGTGGGGCGCGTATTACGGCTGGCGTTTTTCCTCACTCAATGCCTACCAGTTTTTTCCGCTCCTAGGGCTCTTGGCTTATAGCCTCATGTGGTCGCACTACATCGCTGGTGTTATGCGAGAATTACTTGGTCTGGACAAGAAAATCCTAGCGCGCTACTTCGAAGTAACCAGCTTCGCCGTTCTAGCCCTGATCTGCCTGCACCCTGGGCTGTTGATTTACCAACGCTTCCGCGACGGTTTTGGCTTGCCACCGCATAGTTACGAGAGCTATGTCAGGCCCGGCCTCGGTTGGGTGACACTCCTGGGTACGGCCAGCCTGCTAGTCTTTCTAGCTTATGAATTCCACCGAAAGTTTGGTCGGCAACCATGGTGGCACTACGTGCAAACAGCCACCGATGTCGCAATGCTAGCCATCTTCTATCATGGCTTGCGCTTGGGCAGTCAGTTGCAGCATGGCTGGTTCCGCTATGTCTGGTGGTTTTACGGATTGAGCTTGCTGGCAGTGCTGGTTCGTACGTATGCGAAGAAGTACGCAGCTCGATGAAGCAGCGGCGCTATACTTTCCGTTCGCAGTGGACAATCAATACGCCACGAGCTCGGGTATGGCAGGCACTCACGAGCACACCCTTCTCATGGCAGGACTGGTGGCCAGAACTAAGCAATGTCCATAATATGAAGTTAGTTGAGGGTTTGGCTGGAACAACCTTTAGCTGTCGCTGGCGATCTCCCTCAGGCTACTATCTTAACAGCGATGTTACCATTGGTAAGCTCGTAGCGCTGCAACAAGTCACGTTACACTCGGCGGGCGACCTGCAGGGTACGGTGACCTGCCATATCAGCGAAGTCTCGGGCGTCACCTGCATCGCTATCGATTGGCAAGTTGAGACAACCAAGCCGTGGATGAATTACCTAGCGCTCCTGCTCAAGCCGTTTTTCATTTATAATCATCACGCCGTAATGCGCAGTGGCGAACGCGGATTGCAACGTTACCTATCGAAGAAACCTACCACATAAAAACCCGGCTATAACACCGGGTTTTTATGGTTCGCGTAGCGTTTTAGAGCTTCTTGAGCAACCGATCAATCTTGAGTAAACCCAGATTGGAGGTTGTTGCGAATTCAAATACTAAACCGCTGGTGGCTTTCATGCCGCTCCTTGTTTTATTTTTTTGATGGTATTTTTGTTTGTGATCACGAAACAGTTTTTATTATACATGATTTTGATATTTTGTCAAAAAGTATGTTTACGTTTCGTACGATCTTACTTACTATGATACTGGTTATGTTAGACGGACTGCAAGTTTATTTATGATTAGATTGTTGTACTTTTTACTTGCCTTGAAAAAACCCACGAAAACACCACAGCCACCAATAACAGCCCGACTGCCAGCCCGATAAGTACAACATTAGTATGGTGATGCTGCACTGGAGCAGCTTGAGCCGAAGGCGCTGCAGCCTGCTGCGTACCACTCCCTAAACTAACGGTCGACAAGGGGGTAGTATGCAACGCTAAACCAGTCTGCCCGGCAAGTAAGCTACTGGCTGTTCCGGGTTGAACATCACCCGTCTGAACAGACGACGAAGCGCTTCCTGTTACAGCCGCCTGCGGGCTTTGGGTTGTTGTTTGGCTGCCGGTCGCACTGTTTGCTGTTAGTCCCATTGCCCCTATTGTAAAGCAAGTCTGACTATTTCTATGCCTAAAACAGTTTCGGGCCGACGCAAAATACTGTCGGGGTCGCTACGTCCTACTTGATGCGTGTCATCAACCGCAAGTTGGAGATGTACTTGGTGGAGTCCAGATTCGGATGCGCAATTAGGTAGTTTATGTGCTTGTCGACGAATGGCATTAAATTGTCAGGGTACTGCATGCTATTAGCGCTGTAGCTGGAGACAGTATTATAGGTGGTGTCTGCCGCCATTTGCTGGAGTTTTTGCCTGATGTCGCGGAACTGTTCGGAATCGAGAAAGTCGCTTCTTCGCTTGAACTTAGCCATGACGAGGCCTAAACTTTGGGCTGCTTAGGTTTTTTGATCTCTTTACGTCCTTTATCTTTGGACATCATACTTCTCCGTTAAAATACGCGGTACCGATTATAATCGACACTTCCCGTAAGATGCGTAGTCTTGAAGACTATCTACTCTGCCTTTAAGTATACGCCCAAAAGTTGACATATCCTAATCTTTCATATCGAATAGGTTAAATTACAGCTTTATGGCCTTGATCATAACAGTTGTGGCCAAGCAGCAAATCAGCAATGGCTGACCTCTAAGAAACTCTGGTATTTGCGCACTAGAACTACTCAGACTTCTTCGAGCTGCTGCAGCTGCTTCGCCCCTTTTGCAATAAACACGTAGCTGATGGCTATAAGTATCAGCAGTGCGTACACCAGACCAAGCAAGAGGCCAAGACTGAGCTGCGCAAGCGGTGCGGCCAGCGACTGCAGGCAGCGCAGCGAGATAGTCATCACCAATACCCCGGCTAGCCCGATAGTGAGGTAATTAAGCGCTTGTTTGTATAGTTTGCCGCGCACCTTTTGGCGATACGTATATATATTTTGCACAGCTTGAACTCCCAGGAACCAGTAGATGAGGCGCGGTATGACTAGACTTACGACTATCAGCCAATCGGGCTCATAGTAGGAGGCCACGGCGACGGTTTTGGTCGGTAGCGCCCGGGCGGAATCATGGAGGGTCAGCAGGATATAGAGCGCGGCGAAGATAATGTAAACAATGACTACCGACTGTTTGGCGAGCCAAGCTGGTTTCTTAACAAGTACCAGTAGCTTGTTTGTACCTCTGTTCACCAGCAAAAATCCTACAAAGAGAAGAATCAGAAACAAGTAGTTATTCAGTCTGATAAGATTCGCCGTGACACCATGATGCGAGCCATAAAACTGTGAGAAGAAATTGGCAATAATTGTGGACAGCGGTAACCACAAAGTCAGCCAGAATATACCTTGAGAGATCTTCTGGAAGGCTGCGCCATCCTTGTCTTTTTTAATCAGCCCAGTGTACGCCTTGAGCCTTAGATAACCCACCAGCGCAACTAGCCAAATGATGATATACGGGATAGCGACCGTCAGCGCGAGCACCCTAACTTGAGTGGTGCCAAGATGATATTTCTTCAGTGTTGCTTTATCGGCGGGCAGTGCCAAGATTTGGAATAAGTACACCGCTATAAAAAGTACATAGAGGCTACTCAACACCTTATTTCTCAGTAGAAGCAAGACAAACCCCGTATATGGGTGGTGAATAGCCTTGTTGTCCAGTCGAGATGCGAGACTCGCTTTCCCATGGGCCCAATTATATCAAAGGGGCCTGCTTATTACCCGCAAAATCCTCCGGCAAGAAAGTCTCTTTAATACCGATAAATCGTATTCTCTCCACTATGCCACACGAACAGCGGCTCTCCATCCGTAAGTTTTGAGGCCAAGCATATTCTTCGTCCCAACATGCGTGCCCCGCTGGGCAGTGTGAGATGATTGTGCCCGGTTACGAAGATGCGCTGATCCACGGAGGCCGGAACATCTATCAGCGCAGCCAGGTCGCTGCTAAATATTTGCTCGGGCTCCTCGGTTTGTCGAACCCCATCTGAAGATGCGTAATCCAGATACTTTGCTTGCTCCGACCAAGCAGCAGTCAGTACCGGCCCGGCGTGGACAGCGATGAACTCGCTCGTTTCAATATACGGCGGCAGGCACATCAACCAGTCCAGGTCTCCCGATTCGGCCATAACTTCTCGAAGCTGCGCAGCATTAAGCTGCCAGTCTGCTGTACGTTTCAGCCCATAGCTTTCAAGCATTTGGTTTTCATAACCTGGCCATATTTCAGTACGCCAAATGTCAGTTTCCGGGCTATCATCCACGGCCAATGCATTCCGGCACGCCCATTCGTGGTTGCCGGCAACAGTTATCGCCCTGTCACCCAGGTCACGAATCAAGCGCAGAAGTTTGCGAGTGTTTGGGCCTTTGTCGAATACATCTCCCAGTAGCAGAAACTTATCAACAACCGACTCCAAAGCATCAATTACTCTGGCTACTTTCTCGTCCTCGCCGTGAGAATCGGGTATAACCGCGCAATCGAGTCCTTCTAAGTCAGTCATTGCAAACTATTCAATTGCGGATGCTACTACTTATTGCAAAGCCAAAACTTACTAAACGACTCATAACTTAAGCCATTGTTACAATGCCCGTGGTGCTTTGCAAGCATGACCTTAATCATGACCGAACAGAACTTGCGGCCGAAGCTGGACAACATTCAAGTCAGTGACTACTACATAGGCATCGGCAGCAGCTCGAAGATTTCGACGCTGAACTTGCCGGTTTTGTCGCTCAAGAATGGGTGATCCTCTACGAGCTCGGTAGCAGCATCAAGGTCTTCGGCTTCAATAATCGAGTAGCCGTTGAGTGCCGTTGCTTCGCCCGTTGAGCCATCGTCGACTATGGCCTTGCCCTTGCCCATTGGCGCACCCATGTCAGTCAGTGCCGAACCGACTTTTTCGATCCAAACGCCCCATTTAGCCATAGTGGCCTTGCCTTGTTCCGGCGTCATCTCCTCCATTGGAGTAGCTGGGCCGTTATAAAGTAGTATGAATTTTGCCATAGGGTTGTCCCTCCTTATTAATAATTGACTCTAGCACCGCGAAACAGCCTTCCCAGCCTTCTTTGTGAGAGTCGGCCATCTTACTATCGTCGGGGTGTTCGTGAATAAGTGTCAGCTCCGTGCCATCAGCGACCGGGCGCATCGAAATAGTAACTTTGGTGACCTCTTCGCTGCCTTCCCACCGCCAATTCAGCGCCAGTTTCTTGGGCCGGTCAATCTCGGTAAACTCGGCAGCAACAATATGCCTGCCATCTGGGCCATCCATGACAATTTTGAGCTTGCCGCCAAGCCGTAAATCAACTTCGGCGTCTGGTGTACTAAACAGTGTGTCGTGCGGTCGGTGCCACTTTTGTAGATGCTCCGGTTTAGTCCATAGGTCAAACAGCGTGTCACTGTCGGTTTTGAATACTTTGGTCATTTCGACTTTCTTGCTCATTTGGGCTCCTCCAGAGTTTCAATATAACTTTCAAGCGACGCAAACTGCTGATTCCAGAAACGGGTATATTCTGCAATCCAGTCCTCGGCCGACTCTAAGGTGCTCAGATTGGCTATCACGAATCGTTCCCTCCCGACCTTTTTCTTATGGATCAGCTTAGCTCGCTCCAGAACTTCAATGTGCTTGTGCAGCGCCGGCAAGCTAAGCTTGAGCGATGCCGCCAGATCAACCAGCCGCTTCGGCCCGAACTGCACCAGCGTCAGCGCGTCGCGGCGCAGACCATTCGACAGCGCAAAAAACGTGTCATCAAGTTGTACGGAATTATTAACCATCTGGTTAAGTGTATCGCTATGTTGCGGCCGGGTCAAGCGAAAAGTCGCTATCAAAAAGCTCAATAGCCTGATTGACTACTTGCAGGAAGGAGACTCAACCAACCCAGAAGAGTTCAGCATGGCCCCTATTATTGCTCAATTCGATATTGCTTCAAAGTAACCGTCTTGCCTGAACTATGAGCTTTGTCTATTGTGTCCTGGGTACCTGAGCTATTATTTACTTGAAAAGCTAGAAGCTCGTTAGACGCATGTACGACTTCGCTATTCCTAGCATAATAACTTTCCGTATCGAGCTCTGTATAACCCATTTCGGTTAACGAGCCTTTGTCACGAATTACTGTAAGCAGCTCGATTAACGTTTCCGCCTGTTCGGACATTATTACACCTTGTTCCGCTTGCTTCCGAAAGTGAGTAGAAAATATCTCTAACGAAGCCGGAATTATTATTTTAATCCGATTGGCTTTGGGATTATGCTGCAAAGCTTTGCGCGTCGCTATGTAATCTACGCCCAGTGCACCACCCGAGACAATGCCATCGCCAGCTTCCATTATGTTCGAGATAGCGATTTGTACATCATCTATAAGTTCCCTGCTGATTGGACGCCAAGAACCAGAGACGCCATACCATTTCACAGCACGCTGCTCTTCAAGTCTTCATATAGAACGCTACAAACATCACTCACCGACATTTGAGAAACGTCTAGTACTTTATCTGCTTTAGTTTTTGTTGGCTCAACGTACTGTCGGTGCATTGGCAGCACTACACTTTCAACGTACCCTTCACCGCCTGCTAGACCATTCTTACCGCGCCGTGAATTCCTTGTGGTGTCGTCAAGTTCTAGATAATACTTTCTGGCATATTTTGTATTAAGCTCGTCGTTATAGAGTGCGAGGTAGCCTTCGAGCAGCATAATTGGCGCGGGCTTTATTGTTCGCGGAATCATCGTTCTGTGCTGGGCATAGTCAGGGTTTGAACGGTGACTCCAGGTTTCAATGACCACTTCGTTGCCGCTCAATAGTGTGCCGATGTCGGCGAGTAGTTTTTCCCAGGTAATAATATCCGGGTGATCCCAGTTTATTCTGCCATCTATCATCGGTAAATCTGGTTCGGTCTTTTTCTTGTGGTAGTCGTCCAGATTAATAACCTCAAATAAGTCGGGGTGACTATCAAGGAGCTCATAGCAAACCGTCGACTTACCAGCACCTGAACCGCCAGCGATACCAACAAGCTTGGGTTTCATGCTTTTACTCTAACAAACAATTGAGCAATACTCGAGTTCAGCTAGGTAGACCTACACGAAGAACATGGTTTCGCCAGTGGCGTGAACGCCACGGACGCGGGGATTGTCGGGATTGAGCCGGGTGACCCACTGATGGTCGTCGACGCACACGAATGCTCTATCAGGATACATCTCGGTAAGTTTGTGGAGCATCAAGGCCTTTCTAACCGTATATACGTCGTACCGTTCCACGCACTGCCAGTCCAAAGTATCGTACTGGCTGGCTTCTGAACTTGTTACTTCGGCGATTGCGCTGGCCAGTATTCCATCTTCCCTGACGCTATGAACCATGTCAGGGTTAACTGCACTAAGTATGTCGGTCAGAACCTGGGGATTAGCCATTTCTTCGTTCAGGTGGGACTGCCCTCGACCGGTCAAAATACCTATGTCTACGTCACTGCCGAGCCGACGCTTAAGCTCCTCGGCAAGTACTGGAAAAGAAGGGCGCACCAAATGTCTGGGAGTAGCGTCATAATCTTTGTTGAGCGCGATCGTTTCGTCCAGATCGAAGAGTACGGTCACTGGCCCGTTGTTTGACGCCGCCAGATTCAGGGTAGTCTCAAGTACCTGCTCGACGAACCTCATTTCCCCATCCAAGTAGCGCTGTTTTGTTGCCTCGTCGGCGTTTTCTAGGTGGTAGTTTAGTGGCACTTCTGCGGCCCAAAAGGCGTCAAAGGCCGTTGCTATCTCTGTTGCCAGAGCTTCAGATATAACTTCCGGTTGGCGCAGCCTCTCGTCTGTCATATAATACATTATACAACTTTATATTGAATTTGCAACTACTGCGTCAAGATGGAACTACTTACCGGTCGATGGTAGCGAGCCGTTGTAGCCCTCCATTTTATAGCCGATGCCATGAATAGTCTTAATAAGCTTCTGTTTGAACGGCCGATCGACCTTATCGCGTAAGTGCATGATGTGCACATCAACCGTATTGAGAAAAAACTCAGCATTATTATCCCAAAGGCTATTAATGATTTGCTCTCGAGTTACAACTCTAGAGACGTTTTGCATAAGATACCCTAATAGCTCAAACTCCTTGCGCCGTAACTCTATTTTTAGCCCTTGGCGAAAGACCGTTCGGTGATGCGTATCAAGCACTACATCACCGACGTTAAGCGTATCGTCAATCAGTACTTCTTGAGGCCTTCGAAGAAGAGCCCGAATCCGGGCCTGGACTTCAGCTAGACTCGTTGGCTTGACAAGATAGTCGTCCGCACCCGCATCAAGCAGCTCGAGCTTATCATTAAGTGCATCTCTGCCCGTCAAGACAAGAATGGGGCTTTTGACGGCCGCTTGGCGTATGGCGATACAGACATCTTTCCCGTCAATATCGGGAAGGCTGAGATCCAGCATAATCAAGTCATGGTCTTGGCTCGTGGCCATGAGCAAGCCCTCTTTGCCTGATGAACATACATCAACAGCGTAAGTTTTACTCAAAACCCCCCGCAATAGCTTTGCCAGAGACACCTCGTCTTCAATAATAAGGATACGCATGATACACAACCATGGTACTCCTTAATTATTAAGCCTGAATTACAAGTGCGGCAGTATGTTCACCGTATGCTTTCATTTTTATTTCATATTTGGTGTCTACAATAGGGGAAGAAAGTTTTAAAAAATAAACTCCGGAAGCAAATTTATGAAAATATTTAAAAAAATATCAATAGCCGTATTGGCCGTTGCTTTCACGTTTGGCCTGGTTGCGCCTGCTGACGTATTAGCTGCTACTTCGCCCACGCTAGTGGGCGCGGCAGGTTACTCTGTTCTGGGAGGCGCAGCAGTAACCTGCACTGGTTCGACGACCACCACTGGAGCCGTGGGTGTCAGCCCAGGCTCCTCAATTACTGGGTTCCCTAGTCCGTGTACTGCCGGCGGCGGGACGCATTCCAATGATGCCAGTGCTATAGCGGCTCAAGCTGATAATCTTAGTGCCTTCGGCACGCTCAACCAGGCCTGCGATCATACCTACGGAGCACAAGACCTAACGCTGCTCTCCCCGCTTGCACCGGGTGTCTATTGCTCCACCAGCAGCTTTACGCTGTCTGGCAATCTAACTTTGAGTGGGTCATCAGGCGTTTGGATTTTTAAAACTGTGTCGACGCTCATTACATCGTCTGGCTCATCTGTTACCGGCGGCGATCCTTGTAATGTATGGTGGCGCGTTGGTAGTTCCGCGACACTGGCTACGACTACTTCGTTTAGAGGGAGTATCCTAGCGCTTAACGGTACGACCGCCTTGCAAGCCGGCGCAACCTTGAATGGTCGAGTCTTGGCACAAGCTGCCGGTACCGTGACCTTGAACGCCAATACTATTACCGGCCCGACGTGCACCGTAGTACCTGCCTCCGGTGGTTCATCCGGCTCTAGTACTAGCTCATCGGCGGCCGTGGTGCCAACCTTGCCAAATACAGGAATTGGCCCTGACAAGAAGAGCAACGTCTCCTGGAGCATACTCATTCCAGCCGGAATCGCTATTGCCGTATTCACCTTTTACTTAGTCCGGAACAGCCGGGAAAATTAGTCTGAATACCGGGAAGATTCGGCGAATACAGTAGCCCTGCCAAACGGCATGTATGTATCCAAAATCTTATTCAGGAAACAAACGCTACTAATTGTTATCCTAGCCGGCACGATACTCCCCATGGCGTTTATTATTAGTTCTAGCTTGCTGAGACCCTCCCCGAGCAGCTTAACGACAGTACGCGCAAACACCACCCCCCTTGATAAACAAGAAAAAACGCGTCCTGGTTTGCCCTTGCGCCTCAAGATCCCAAAGATTAATGTTGACGCTGCGCTTGACTATGTGGGTGTTACGCCGCAGGGGGCGCTGGGGGCACCGGATAGCCCAGCCAATGCGGCCTGGTATGATCGGGGGCCGCGGCCGGGAGAACAAGGTAATGCCGTCATCGACGGGCATTTTGGCTGGAAAAACAACATACCGGCAGTATTTGATAATTTGCATAAGCTGCAGCAGGGAGATGATCTGTATGTCGAAGACGTAAAAGGCGTGACTACCACTTTCGTGGTGCGCGCAGTTCGAACATATGGCCAGAACCAGGACGGCTCAAATGTGTTTGTCCCAAGCGACCACCAAGCCCACCTTAATCTCATCACATGCGAAGGGACGTGGAACCAAACTCAGCGAAGCTACTCCAGTCGACTCGTTGTATTCGCTGACCAAGGGGTCAAGTAGTTGCTCTTTCGCCGAAGTTAGCCCTGGGAATGCACGTAAGCACCTATACTTTTTAATAACAGGGGTTTCTGCGCACTATTGACCAGTCGAACCAGCTCGCGCCAGATCTGTTAGTTAATTGTGCGTAACGGCAGTGTCGGCTGCCTGCCGCTTGCTGCTTCTGGGCTTCACGATTGGCAAGGTTCGGCTGAGGGCGTTTACGGCGAGGTACCTGTCGAGCGGAGGGCCGGGAACTAAGGTGTGCTTCATGTCTTTGTGTTGTAGTTGGCGTTGGCGTAGGAGAAACTTGTTACTAAGAGGCCTATAGAGAAGACAGTAGAAGAGATCCGTCCCTACGAATGTTTCGAATATTTGCGTGCCTCCAGAGTGCACTGCCAAGGCTGTTATCGTAGCCCCTGCAGCATAACTCCCAAAAAAAGGTAGGCCGTTTAGTTTGTAGGATAGAGGCGCCTTACCGACAAGACTCTCCCAGCTGCTGTCCCGAATACCCGCTCGAAGCGCTCTGTCAATCTGTTTTGACCACTCCTTGGGATCGCGAAGTTTGCTTCTACGCCCTACCCGTTCGTCTAGTTCGGCGACATTGAGCGAGATTGCACCGCGAGTCCATTCATAATCATAGGGAATTTCCGGGTCAGCAAAACCGGACGTACCCGCCTTGTGTGTCTCAGCCTTTGCCACCGAGCCCTCAGCAGCCGCCGTAGCCGCACCTTGACCGTCGACCGATGTCACCTGAGGAGCAACCTGTGTCGTATCGCCTGCGTAGCCATCAACTCGTAAGCTTTCCATGCCGCCCAAATGAGCGAGCCTGCCGAGTCGCTTGACGTTCACCATTATTTGTTCGCTAGGAGCATACTCTGGCAGCGCCAGACGCCAGATCAAACTCGAATCATCGGCCTCAGCCAACACTGAAACTGGCACATAGGCAGATTCTCTTGACACCAGGGTTAGTACTCCTTAATTTGCACATAGTAACATATTATTAAATAGCAGTCGATGTTGGTTACTGGGGTAGTCGGGCTGGTAGCGTATCTTATAAAGTCAGGGCAGAGCTTTCTTAAATAAAAACTTGTGCGATCTGAGCCTAGTTCTTCATGTCCGCGGCTTAGCCAAGGACTGCGTTCTGCTAAGTACGCTGAGGACAGCGAATCTGTCTAACGGCAGGATGGGCATTATTGAGTGCTTCATGTTCCTCAATTTGATCTCCTCCGCGTTGTTTTCTTTAACAGCAAGCTTGCTCAGTCTCTTCACATTTACGAGTATTTGGTCACTCGGAGCATACTCAGGCAGCGATACACGCCACGCTAGACTCGGGTGGTCAGCATTGGCTAATTCTGAAACTGGAATATAATCAGACTCTCTCGACATAATCTTCAATAAGTAATTATGCCACCTTATTACCGAAGGAACAACCTACACATCCCTTTTGACCAGATGCATGCAGCTAGTTTGTAACTCTATACAGGACTAGAGTCTACGTTAGCAGCTGTCGGCTTCCAAGCCCTTACGAATTCTTCTGCTCGTTCTAGCAGCTAGGGGTAGCACTTAAATCTTTCGGGAGTCGACGCCACCTTGCATAAGCTGGAACCTGCCAAAAGCTCCGCTGACAAGACTTGTTACGCTGAAGTTGTCGAGAGCCACGTCTGCAATTTCTGTTATAAAAGCTCCAAAAACCGCGTATCTTTCGGCTTCTGTGCACCACTCATCCCAAAGAATTTCGCCCACTTTATCGATATAGTCTGCATCGATTTCCTCTGCCTTGAATGCCGGCTTAATGTGTATGTACGGGTCAACGTCGGTCAATATCGCAGTCTGCCGACCGTCCCGCTCCCCAACAATAAACATGTCTTTGTTAATTACGGTAGTGTGCGGCACAAAACCCTTGTTCGGATTCACCAGCATCAGACGACCGAGACCATGGGCTGCTTCTTGTTTTACTTCCTGCGGAGCAGCCGGTAAGGGCGTTCCTTCGATGTACTCACTGACAATTACAAATGGGTACTCGTTTACATTCTCGAGCAGAACACTCTGGACAACGGGGATCTCAGCAGCAGCCATAGAGCGCTGCATCATATTCCAAGCGTCCGGAAAGTGAGCATCCCAGACAAACAATCCTCTTTCAATATCAGCCACGGCTGCTTCGGTGTAATTTCTAGTTACAAGCAGTTGGTCATCTTCGGTCTCCACTACTTGCAGCAATTTGTCGCCGCGTTCGCTTAGTGTTTCGATTGGTTCTGCAGCTTCCACTCTTTCCTGGAGTTGCTGCCGCATCTCTGCTATGTCGTGGCTTCCAACTTCAATCATAATTCTGTAATAATACTCCGCTCTCGACAAACTGCAAGCATGAGCAAAAAGACTTTGCAGAACTGGAGCCAACTCCTCACAGAATTGATTCGGTGAAAATCACTATTTTAGATAAGGCAGTCTGCCTGTCAGTGCTAGAATCAGCGAAGCACATGCGTACAATAACTAATTTCACAGACACTGGGGTTCGGACGTCGTACTATAGTAAATTCTCTTTTTGAAGATGAGAAAAGCTCCTTAGTTATTTAAACTCTTGGAAAGGTGGCCGATGGCAAATAATATTCTCCAGCCAACAGCTGAAGTAACAAAAACGGCAATACGAGCAGCAGCAAGATGCGGCCGTTTTGTTTTCCCATTCGGAGAGCATAGCTCTCAATCAAGCAAGATACCAACCGAAATCGAGGAACAACAAGCAGTTCTCAGACGGTTTGAGGATAGATTTATAATTGCTAGCAGTCTTCTAAAACTAGACGACTCAGAGCATCGGTTGAAGGAGCGGGTCGCGTCAACAGCCGAGGTCATGGTTAGTGAAGGATTGGTAGATGAGCATACAGCCATTGAGCTGCGGCCAGTATTACCAACAGATGCTATGCGTGACCCAGCGATGAATGCCCGACGTGAATCGGTTTTGGGGCTCCTAAATCAAAGGTTCGCTTGCGAGTATGACGTGACTGCAATACCCAACACTCATCCCATCATGCCTACTGAATATGATGATTTGTCTCCATGCGAAGCTGCAACATGGGCCGCCGTTTCAGCTGAGCTGGATGGTTTCACACACCAATTAGGTGAAACCCGTCAAAATCGCTTGGCAATGCTCGCCATTACCGGCCCGCAGTATGTCGAGCGATTTTTCGGTAGACAGATATTAGGTCACGGCAATAGCCAGAAAGAGCTTCTGGTCCTAAAGCACGTTGGCGCATCGCCACAAGAAAACCTGCTTGTCGGCATTAGCTAAACAGTTGATTATTGCGTTGGTGTATTTTGGGAGTAATAACAGGGGCAGTAATGCTCACGGCTACGTGTACGTTCGGACTGGAGTCCACGAAGCAACGAGCTGGCAAGACGACAGTGGCTAGCTACTGTTTCGCTCTTTTAACTGCCTTGGTTACATCCAGAAATCTTGCATGATCTCCTCTGTAGTTACTTGTTTCATCAATCGATGTCGTGCGAGGATAGTACGAACCTGCAACTGCGTCTTTAGCCTCAATATGATCAACAACAGTAATTTTATGCTTCTTCGGAGTTGCCAAGCCAGTAACTCGCCGCTTGCCTTCAACGCGATCGTGAGGCTCGTACCACCCCTGTTCGACATCAAAACTAAGCAATCTAAGTAGTCTACCCTCCGCGCTGGTATAGAATCTAGAAGAAGGCCTTCTTGCTTCACTCCACAGCGCCAGTTTTGCTACTAATAGTTCGCGCTCTTTAGGAATCCTAGACAGCACTACATCGATCACATTTGGTTCTTCTTTGCACTCCAAACCAACCTTGTCTTCATGCTCAGGAGTGTATTTTTCCGCGATCAGCACATTATCTATTAGTTCGATGGGCACATCAGACGGAATGCCTGCTTCTTCCGCCCATTTTTCCATTGATTCCGCTACAAAATCCCGTGAGCCAGTACTTCTGAACGTTCTGTTTTCTCTTCCGCCGCGAATAACGTCAGCGTAAAAAGCTCCAAATTCACCAATCAGCGTCTCCGGATTCCTCCGTGTAGTAATTTCACCTTCAATGCAATACATCCACCCAAAATATAACTATTAAACAATATTTGCAAGCATGAGCAAAAAGACCAAACGGGGCCAGAACCAACTAATTTCTTGTAACGGTTAGGATGAACAAAAACCCATATTGATTTAACAGAGATGCTACTACTTATGATTGCCCGAGTGCATTTGAGCTGGAGGTTATTGAGCTTGCACGGGTTTTAGCAGTTTAGCCCGTGCCAAGAGTGCCCCGGCTACCAGATAACGATCAGGCGCAACGCCAAGAAACAGGGAGAATCTCGACCGTTTTAGCGCTTGTTCTGCCCCTCCCGGCTCGTAACTGTGCCTGTTAACATTCAGTGCCGTAAAGATAATATTGCCGATAGCACCAATATAGGCTTGGTTCGGCGAAGGAAAGCCATTCGCCATGACAGAGTACCCGTATATGAAGGAGGAAAATAGGCAGTCGCCCAGCCCAAAGTTGGCCAGCCAATTTACGTCATACAAACCGCGGCGTATTGCTTTGTTGAATTGTGCTGCCCGTTGCGCCACCTCAAATACATTCCCGCCATTTTTATCTTCTATGCGTGATTCGACTGCTGATTTATCAATAACAATCGAGACATCTGGCCTCATAAAAGAGCCGCCTACACCCCGTTCATAACGTATTGCGCCCGAAGCTAGCGGCTTTCTTCTAGAAAACGCTGTTAAGCCCGCAGTTGCAGTACCCTGGGTGTCGATACCCGTAATTACTGGCTGCGTATCTTCTATAAGGCCGTCCTTTGTAGTGATCGAAATTCTACCGAGACCCGAGGCTGTACGTATTCTATTAAAACCTCTCAGGTTAACGAGGAGCTGGCTTTGATCAAAACCCATAGGAGCACCTAACGAGTCGAAGGAAATCTGATCCGTATAGTCCGACACTTCGGTCAGCGGAACTTCTTTTGGGAGCTTAGCGGAGGTCATTTGCAAAATGATGTCAGATAAAAGTATGTGGTGCAAGCATGAGCAATAAAAAAACACCGAGGCGATTCAGGCGATTTATATGCTTAAACAGCTCTGTTTGCGTACATATAATCGAATTGGAGCCAGCTGCTTGCAGCGTTAAGTCGATGGAAGTTAGAAGCGACGTTCTTGAGTTAGAGCCCAGTTTAGCCAATCACTAAACTCCTCGGGCGTAGACGCAAGTCTACCGATTCTTGCTCTTAGGCCTTTATCGTCTAATAGCTCGTCATGTGCGGGGTACTCATTGTCTTGGCTCTCAGGGTCGTAACTACGAGCATCAGAGTAGTATCCGAGTGCTTCTTGAAGTACTCTAATCATGTCCTGGGCTGCCTCTAAGGTGTCTGGGGGTGTGGGACTTTCCCATTTTCCATCACCACCAGGTAGATAAAACTCTTGCCCATCGGCCATACAAACTCCTACTTAATCCCTCGTATATGTATTGTACAACTTTTTATATTGTTCTACAATAGCTGCCAACTCTACGACTAAGCTGCTTGTTGGGTGGCACGAGCATCGAAGTGAGTAACTCGACTGAACGTACCGCCCCCTGTTGGGATAGGAAAGGCAATGTCAGGTGCCTGATCTTCGCCAAAACCGCCCCCGGTTATCACCCTGCCATCAGCCAGTTCGATACTGTGACCCTCGAGGAAGCTTTCCATCTTACTTCTAGGGCCAATTGTTGCATGCTCTATAAGTATTTTGCCCTTGATAGGCGTAAATACGACGTGCTCAAGTGTATTTCTACCGATTTGGCTCAGAATAACACCCCGGGCAGGGCTACCATCTTCAGTAGCTAGCATAGTGTCTGGATGTTCTATAACATTACTGACTAATGCGGTGTGTACTTCTCTAGCTGTATCAATTTTTGCCCATGCATCAATCAGCGCCTGGGCTATATGCCGGGTTTTCTCTGGAATATCACCAAGCTCACTCACTATACGTGCTCTTGGAAAGTTAACTATGCCCTGGGCATACGGCTCATAAAATGCATGCAGGGCTGTTCGTGCTTCATTAGAATTTCTTGGTTGCCTTAACGACATACTGTCTCCTGATTATCTGTCTGTTATATGCTATATTCACCACTTTAGCAAGCATGAGCAATAACACTTTACAGGACTGTCGCTCAATACTAGAACCAATGTTTTTGATTTTCTTGATTGGCTAGTTTATGGACCTGTTGCTTCCATTTCTTGTACACGAGCATGCTGTATAA
The DNA here is from genome assembly GCA_036743655.1 of Candidatus Saccharimonadota bacterium. Classification (GTDB taxonomy): domain Bacteria; phylum Patescibacteriota; class Saccharimonadia; order Saccharimonadales; family UBA4665; genus DATHNF01. The sequence continues at coordinate 1,442 of DAINPB010000003.1, read as the reverse complement.
CTACCGCAAGACTGTCGTGCCTATATGCTGAAGTGAATTCAGCTGCTAGGGTTTCTGGGAATGACTCGGGTAATTCTATGCCCATACTTCCCAACGTCCTCAGAAATACTTCGGACGTGACTCTTGCACCATTAGCTACCGATTCAGGGTCATTCTCACTTCTTAATACTGCTACACCTACAATATCTTGAGCTCTTTGAGCTGCGAGCTCGTTAATAGGACCATGTTGAACTCTAGGCATTATATACTCCTCGTATTATATACATTTTAATATAATAATCTAGTTAATATATCAAATCAAGTGCTGCTGCAGTAAGCTTAGCCAGAAATGGAACCGGATAACTTCTTAGAAAATTTTAAGCAGACAAAAACCTCTGTTGATTTAACATGGGTGGCTATGCTTACGAGAGTTATTCTCTTGCCTGTTGAGCGATCAAGCTTTTTTGCTGCTCGCAATCATCGTAACCATTGAATAGATCGCATATAGTGAAGCAAGGCCAACTATGGCGTAAATTATCCGGGAGCCTGTGGAGCTAACACCGAAGATCTTATCAACCAAGTTGTATTTTAGCCAGCCGACCAATCCCCAGTTAAAGCCGCCGATTATGAGTAATAGATAAGCTAGTTTGTCTGCGACATTCATTTTCATGATTTTTCCTTCGATTATTGTTAATGTCTAAAGCATAAGCTTGTTGTTGTAAAATAGCAAACATTAAGAACTTATTAACTCAGGGGTGGGGACGACATCTGATCAAAATAAAACGCCCACCTGCCGGTGCGCGCCTTATGTTAGTTGCGTACGTGCAATCAGATTAGAGCCTTATTGCCCGTGAGATTTACAGGTGGCAGCAGTTATTGAATTATTGGCCAAGTTTTAGTTTTAGTCTTCAGTGAAGTCTGCCGCAATCATCCATTTCTCTCGCATACGGAATGCCGGGATAGTGCCCCGGATCGCTTTGTTTATGGCAACATTCCCCGCTACACCATTTGCCTTCGCCCAAGCAGAGACGGTTATAATTTTTGGAGCAGATAGTAAAGTAATCCGTTTATACAGCGACTCAATCAATAAACTTGCAAGAAGCTCAGTGAAGTCATCAAATCTCCCAGTCACTCGATACGAATCAAAGGCCGGGTAATAGCTGGTGTGCTTACTCTTGTTTTGGATGGTCACCGGCGGAAGCCCTAACGCCATCAATTGCTGATTTATCAATACACGACCAAGTCGCCCATTGCCGTCATTAAACGGGTGAATGGTTTCAAATTCGGCATGAAACCATGCGATTTTATCGAGGAAGTAGCGATCATCTTGTCTGCCGTAATCTGTTATGAGCTTTTTGACTAATCGCTCCACAAAATCAGGATTTGCACCAACATGCGCACCTACACGTACCCATTCCCGGCCACTACGAAATCGACCAGCCCAATCGTCTTTTATACCAGCA
>DAINPB010000002.1:67716-103518 GCA_036743655.1 Candidatus Saccharimonadota bacterium | reverse complement strand
GGCGGGTCTCGTCGCGGCGCTTGGACACGGGGTAGTACTTGAGGTAGGTGTGAGCAATCTGGGCATCGGTCTGGCTGTTGGCGGCCACGATCCAGTAATCGACGTCAAAGGTGCCGTTGGCGGGGGTGCGTTTGCGGAAACGGATAACGCTGTCAACACCACCATGCTCCACGGCATTATTGGACAATTCGCCGTCCTCGGCGTCTTTGAAGGTGCCAGCTTTGCCCTCAACGGCATAGTTACCGACCGCATACTGATCGAATGTTTCGCCCTCGTCGGTCTTACCGGCAATCAGCAGACAGCAACGCCCCTTATAATCGAGAATATAGGTATCCTCTGGCACGAACATCGCAGTATCAGCTCGTCCAGCCCGTGAAATCTGGAAAACCTGGTGCATAAACAGCCGAATGTCACGCTCAGTATCACGCAAATTGGTGATGCGCAGGCAGCGCACCAGCGCATTGTACTCGGTGTCGACGAAGTCCTGGAACTGAATCGTAATACCTAGCTCGTCAGAACGCATGGTCACATTGCTTATGAGCGCTGTTTCTTCGGAGTCAACGGTGATGTGCCAGGAGCCGTCATCTGTCCAGCGGAACTGGCCGTCGACCCACAGGCCGATTTTGTGTTGGCTACTCCGGGCATTGGTTAGATTCTCCAGACCGACATAGGGATAGTAGAAATCATGCACCAAGCCGCTCTCGTCCAGTCCGACGAAAATCTGGCCATTACTCAGAACAACCGGCCTACCCACGACAGGCCTCTTGACGCACAATTATGCGAATACTCATACTTCCACCCCTTTCTCTGCTAATCGACACTGCAAATCCCGATACACATTCATGAAGTTCATATAGGCCTCGTACGGTGTTTTGTACGGACTAAAGTAGGCGTGAATGTCACCATCGTTGAACCACTTGGTACACATGTAGTAGAAGTGGTCAGAAGTCTGCAGACGCCGCCAATCCTCGATCAGCCCCAGATCGTTGCTGCCAATAATCTTGTCCTGTAACGCATAAAGCAGATTGATGGACGAGGCTTGCAGGCCATTACCCAGCCATGCCGATAAGTCACGTTCCGTATCGGCCCAGGTGACGGTTTGCGGCATGTCTATCTCGCCAACTGGCTCAAACGTGTCAATGGCTTCGCTGACGGTCATGAAGGTGTTGCCCTCAGTTTTGAGCCATTCCTTGGGCAAATGCTCCAAGAATTCAAACACACCCGATTCATGCCACTGGTGTTCGCCAAACGTCTCGTAGTCCATGAACAGGTTGAAATTAGTGGCATTCTTGTCCTCGCTCATCCAGTGCGAAAACTTATCGGCCGTCAGCGGCCAACCCGGCCAGTCACGATCACCAAAACGAAACGCAATATCATCACTCAGCTTGTAGTTCTTCATCAGCAAACGAATCTGATCGGTGTAGGTCGGCCGATAGACAAAGTTCGGGCTGCGCCAGTCGAGCACCGGATCCCAGCCTTCGGCCAAGATACCTTTGTAGCCGGCGCGATCTGCCCAGTAGGCCAGGTCATTGTTGTAGGCCAGCTCGGTATTACGAAAAACGCGCGGGGTTTGGCCGAAGAGATCCTGCACCTTCTGCCGGTGCATGTTGACCTGCATTTCAAACTCGGCGCGGGAGTAGAAGAACGCCAGCGTGTGATGATAGGTCTCGGCCAGAATTTCAACCCGGCCAGTGGCACACAGCTCCTGAAATGACCGCAGTGCTTCGGGCGACCAGCGTTCCAATTGCTCCATGACAGTGCCGGTGATTGAGATGTTCAACTTAAACGTGGGGTTATCTTGGAGTAATTTGAGCAAACGGGCATTGGCGGGCAAGTAGGACTTCTCGGCAACTTTCTTGAGGATTCGCTCATTGCTGGTATCTGCTTCGAAGGCTGCGTCGAAGTAATCATGCCCGACGCCACTGTCGAAAATTGTGTAGTGCCGGACACGGTACGGTTGGTGGATGTGGAGGTAGAGGACGATAGCCTTCATATCGCTATCGCCTCCGCGGCATGCGTTTCGTAGATCTGCATGATTTTGTCGCCGGCGCCTGTCCAGGACATTTTTTCGTACTCTTGATAGGCGTTTTGCCATAATTCATTCCGCAATACATCGTTTTGCATAACGGCGGTGATGGCGTTGGCCATTTCGGCCGTATCCCAGAAATCAACTTTGAGGCAATTGCGTAATACTTCGCTGATACCGGACTGCTTGCTTACTAACACAGGGGTGCCAAAACTGATCGCCTCCAGGGGTGTGAGGCCAAAGGGCTCCGAGACTGAGGGCATGACGAAGAGATCGCCAATGGCGAACGCATCCCGCCAGTTCTTGCCTCGTTGGAAGTCGGCAAATGCAACATTCGCCCCAATACCGAGTTCGGCCGCCAGATCAATTAACTCGTAGTACTGTTCGCCACTACCAACAATCAAGAATAGGGTCTTGGGAGCATGGTCGATAACCGCCCGGGCAGCGTGGAGTAGATTGGGCAGACCTTTTTGGATGGTCAGGCGGCCGACATTGACAACAACACGATAGCCCAGGCTTTTCATGAGGGTAAGGTAGTGATAGGCATTGTCGTCATCGAGCGGGTCGGTGCCCGAGGGGTCAATGGAGTTGTGGACTACCTCGATCTTGTCGGCGGGCACACCGTAATCCCGCATGATACTTTGTTTGGTGTGCTCACTGACGGCAATCACGCGATCCGCCAGGTGGAGGGCGATGTCTTCTACTTCGTGTGCCAGTGGGTTGCCGTGCTCACTCGCGGCGCGATCAGATTCAACAGAGTGGACGTGCAGGATAATCGGGCAGTTCTTGAGGGCTTTGATACGCAAGGCGGCGCGGAAGGTCAACCAGTCATGGGCGTGCACAATGTCAAACTCGCGGTCTTCTACGAGCTTAGCTACGGCATGTTCGTAAAGCTGTTGCTGGTCATGAATGCTGAGCCACTCTTCGCTACCGTCGGCCATAATGTATTTGTGGCTGTCATAGGCGATGCCAGAACGAAGAATCTCTGCCACACCTTGTGGATGGGCGGCCGTCACCTCCATAAACTCAATACCATGATCTGCTTGATACGGAAGGATGAACTCGATGTCCAGACCTTTTGTAGAGAGGGCTTTGCAGAGCTGGTAGCATGCAATACCCAGCCCACCACTGTTGTGGGGAGGTAACTCCCACCCAAGCATCAGTACTTTCATTACCCTCTTTTCGCACTATTTTTTAGTTTTACCTGCTCGCAATTATAGAGGGCTTGTCTCTATAGCACAAGCGCAATATAGGTAGATTTAATAAAATGGTAATCTGACCGATCACACATCACTTAGATTGGTCGCTGGTGATAGCGATATGTAGGTACCTTTACAGGTATGGTCGGTGATTTAAAGCCAATAGGATTGTACTCGTACAGCAGATGGTCGCTGCCGTCGCTTTCTATCACCGTCTTTCTTATGGTTTCGATCGAAACTTCTGTGTTATCTTGGCCTGGTGCGTGTATGAAATTTTCTTTGTTCTGGACAATTCCAACATGCGTTGGAAATATGCCATTCCTAGAGAAAAACACCAAGTCGCCACGTTGATACAAGTCTGCATGCACGCTAATCCCATAATAATCCCAGAACTCGTTGGCATGTCTGATAGGGCGCTTTACTTGATCCAGGCCGATGTAGTCGGGGATAGTTAAACCTGCAGCGCTAAGCACAACCCTGACAAAGCCAGAGCAATCAAAACCTTCAACAGCTGACTGACCGCGCTCAGGGTGGTTGTGGGCGTAGTGCGCCGACGGCTTGCCCAATAATTCTTCGGCGGCTTCAACGATCGTTTCTCTGAGAGTGTTTGCTTCATTCTCCAGCTGTCTGCGGCTGAGCGCAGCCAGGCCTTTTATTTAGCCCATCAACTAACATGCTTCTATCAATGAGGTACCTAGCTTATTTTTAGTACTATAACGTAAATTATTAAAAGATCATAGGGCTACAACCTGACTGTTATAAAGGTGCGCTAATTATGCTGTTGACAATAGTTTTCGACCAATCATAATTAAGCGTAAGCAATGTAGTATCGCTTAGCAATAACCCATGTTTGATGTAATTCCCGAAGCACCCAACGAGCAGCCGGTTCCTCCTGCGTCAAACACACTCTCAGATACAGAGTTGTCGCCACCAAGCCAAACGCCTATTCGTGACACCTCACCTCCTCTGGCGGTTTATAGCGGCGGATCAGGAAGCAGCGGGCGTAAGCTGCTTATGTTGGTTTTTGCCATAATTATACTAGCGGTATTGGCGGTCGTTGCATACTCACTGAAACCGCATAACAAGCAAACCCCACTTGTAAAAAAAGACATCCCGTATCTCACTTATGGCTTTAGCGGCACCGGGGATGTTGGCCAAACGTACCCCACGGAAACTTCCGACGACACCAACACCAGCCTGATTAACGGGCAGCTTTTCGAAGGTTTGGTGCGGTATGAAGATCAGACCAAGGTCGTGCCCTGGTTGGCGACAGGCTGGACTAACCCAGATGATACTACCTGGATCTTTAACTTACGCCACGGCGTCAAATTCCACAGCGGCCGGACGATGACTGCGGCCGACGTAGCGTACAGCCTGAATTACGCTGTTGCTCACGAAGGTATCAGTGGAAGTGCCACTAACCTATCACTGGCCAGCACCATCAAAGAAGTTAAGGCGGTACAGCCATACCAAGTTGAAATAACTACCGATGGGCCGGACGCCGTACTGCTCAGCCGTTTGGCATCCTTGTATGTGGTTGACTCTGAGGCCAAGCTTGGCAGTCCAAACGCCGGCACCGGGCCATATACTGTCGCATCAGATACGATCAACCCCAAAGCTACATCTATTGATTTGGCTGCTTTCAATGGCTACTGGGCGGGGCATGTGTATACTCGGCAGGTTCATATACAGGAGGACGCCACGCCGCAACAAATGGCCAGCGATGTTATCAGCGGCAAGCTAGATGTGGCAGGTGATTTCCCGGCACAACAGATAACACAGATTAAATCCAAGACCAAGTACTATCAATCCATTGCTATACCGGACTTAGGCGTTAGTTTCCTGAATCTGAATACCGAGAGAGCCAATTCACCACTCCATTCTCTGGCCGCCCGCCAAGCGATTACGTACGCCCTGGATATCCCAGCGATCTTGAAATCAGGCGGCCTCAACGGTATTCAGGCCAGCCAGATAATACCGCCTGCGCTGCCCGGACACGACCCCTCTCTCGTAGCGACTCCCTACAATCCGATCAAGGCCAAACAGTTGCTAACCAATGTACCAAATCTTTCGACTCCGCTAACATTGAGCTATCCGACTGGCGACGAAGGTCAGGTAGGGGCTATCGCTAAGGAGCTAGCTGCTGTGGGCTTCACCATCAAGCTTGTTCAAGTTGGCGATGTTGGCACACTTGCCAGCACCATGATAGCTGGCCAGGGCGACATATTTTACTTGGGCTTCGGCAGTGACACGCTCGATGGTCTCGATATGGTTGAGAATATTGTAGCAGCAGGCAGCAATCTCTACGACAGCCCGGAATTGAACGGCCTTATCAAGCAAGCTGGATCGACGCTCGATCCAAGCACGCGTATTGCTACACTGCAGAAAATGGAGCGTGTAGTAGCCGCCGACATCCCTACCGTTTCCCTGTACGACGAAACGCGGAACTACACACTTACGAAGCCCTATATTTTGAATACTGACTTCCCCTCAGCAGATACCGGCACTTACTTCTCGCAGGTTTACCAAAAATAAGATATGCGTTGGAGTCTACGCGCTCGATTTCTGATCGTTCTGATCATCCTTATGGTGGCAGTTTTTGCCGCTATTACACTGCTCATTGTGCGCCAGAACAGGACAACGCTCAGGAATGACTTGATAACCGGCTCTAAATCTTTTGCGGCGCTGGCTACGCAGCCCATTGGCAGCGCCTTTGTGACCTATCAAAACTCCGGCACAATCAAGATCGGCCAAGAAGTGAACAGTTTCACCGATTTGGATCACAACATCAATCAAGTTGAGATTGTCGATACTAATGGCGAGCGCATGTTCACCGATAGCCCGACCAATTCGATTAAAGTTAGCCCTGATACGGCAACTGGCCTCGCCCCAACCTACATGTACACCAAGAGCGGTAATCTGATCGCCATAGTTGAGCCCTACCTCGAGAACTACGGAATCCATCGCTACGATATCGTCTACGGCATCTCGTACCAGAGCGTTAACCAGGCCATAGACAATATTGTCACCTCAATCGTTGTCTTAAGTGCCGCGATTCTATTGCTGTCTCTGGCGGCCTGGTACTTCCTTATTAACCGCCTGTTCTTGCGGCCAGTGGCGCGGGTTAGCCAAGCGGCTCTGCTTATCAGTCGTGGGGAGCTCAACCGTCAAATTCACCTGGATCGCAGCGACGAAATAGGTGATTTGGCAAAAGCCGTCGATACCATGGCGAGTTCTCTGAAGGCTGACATTGACAAGCTCAAGAGTATTGACAAGCTCAAGAGTGAATTCTTGATGATAACCGCTCATAGTTTGCGCACGCCGCTGACGATCATTCAGGGCTACATTGACGCTATTAAAACTTCTGATGAGCCCGCCGCAGACTTGCACCAGCACCTAGAAGAGATTTCCTCTAATGTCGCCCGGCTCGGCCACTTTGCCGAAGATGCTCTGACGATTTCAACTATGGAAGAGGGCCAGACCACTCTAGAGCTACAGGCCTTAGAGGTGGCACCTATTATTGAGAGGGTTGCACAGGAGTTCGGAGCTCTATCCAAGCAAAAGAAGCTACAGTTTACCACGCACATCGACACCAAAGCCTGGGTGCGACTCAGTAAACCCTACTTCCGCAGCGCCTTGTGGAACTTACTGGACAATGCTTATAAGTTTACATCCGAGGGCGGCACTATCGAGCTCGCAGTTGTAACTGTTGGGAGCAACTTGGAGGTATCGGTCAAGGACAGTGGTATTGGCATTGCAGCTAATGAGGTACCGAAGTTATTCACTAAGTTCCATCGCGGTACAGACACACTTACCTACAACTACGAAGGCACGGGCATCGGTCTCTACCTGACTAAGTTAATTATTGAGCAACACGGCGGCACGGTGGGAGTAGAAACAGAAGAAGGCAAGGGAAGCAGGTTTACACTGCGACTACCCCTGGCTGCCGCGCCAGCCGCTGAAAAAGCTGGCAATAGTAGCAGCGACTGATTATTACTTGGCGCGTTGGTTTGGATTGTGCGGTGTGGCGTGATACCCGATATTGCCCAACACCTTATCGAAACCAGTCGCTTCGTTGATCGCTAGGCTGGCGCCACAGAAGAGAACGGCGGCTGCAGCGACTGCCCCAAAGTCTCTTGCCCAACTAGGGTGCGACCGGTCACCTGTTACGTCTGGGCGATGATTATCGATGTCAGAGCTGGCGGGTTCTTCCAGCTGTCGCGGAGGGTACATACTGTAATTTGTAATTCTCATAACCTAATGATAACATATAGCAATACTATTTGTCAAGTACTTCTTATGCTAAATTCCGTAACCTTTGCATGTGCGCTTGAGGCATCGTATGACCGAACCGTGGCTAAAACGGAGGCAGGGCGAGCGATAATCAACGCTGTCCGAGCGGTATGTCTTTTACGATGTCCCAGGCGTAGTAATTATCAACAACGTACTGCCTGATGAGCGTTACGCGCTTGGCCCTGGTGGGCACGGCTGCAAAGTGTTTTGCTTCTAGCTGTTTGAACAGCCCGACCTCATCGTCGTAGGTTTTTGAGTATGCAAGTGTGATGTGCGGCGTAAACGCGAGCGATACGGGCAGGCGGCCTTTGCCAACAACGCCTTCGAGCTCGCCTACCAGCACGTCAAACAGCGCATCTAGCGGGCCTTCTGGCGCGAAATGGACACACGGATTACCGCCCCAGAGCCACCACTGTCCGAGCAAAAACTCAGGCATTCGCATTGCTGCAAACTTCGGCTCAAGCCGCTTAGTGACTTCAAGCATCTCGGCCTCTGTAAAGTCTTCCAAAAAGCCTACCCGTAACACCGTAGCGTGCAGCCATGCGCCGGGCACTGGCTGGTATAGACCGTCATGATGGAGCAAGGGGCTATATTGTTCGGCGTAAGCCGCTACCTGCGGCTGGTCGTTAAACAATATATTAAAGTTCCAGTCAGTCCGTTCTCTAGCCCATTCGTGTTTGATAAAGTGGTCAATCGCCATAGAGACTTTCAGCTAATTGGCAGAGCATTCTAATGTAAGAGCTCTGGCTATTAGTTAGGCGCCCTCGCTCGCCAGTGCAGCCTTAATTTTGCTAGTGAGCTCGTCTTCCGTCATCTCTTTTTCATTAAGCTTGGCATCTTTCCATCGTGGGTAGATGTGAAAGTGAATGTGGAACACATCCTGTCCGCCTGCTGTCTCGTTCGCCTGAGTGACGTAGATACCATCGGTGTTCAGGCTGGCTTTTACGGCTCTTGCGACGGTAGTTACTTTGTCTATAAGTGCATGGCCGCTACTTGAATCGAGTTCATAAATGTCTTTAATGTGGGTTTTTGGGATGATAAGTGGATGATTCTCGAGAGATAGAAAGACAATTACGCTATCGTCTTCGCTAATTATCGAAGCTGGGATCTCTCTATTGATAATCTTGCAAAAAATACAGTCATTCATAGTTCTAGCTTCATTATATAGTGGCTTAACAGGAAATACGCAAGCTTATTGGATGATTGCAGAACTTCTCTAAAGTGAAGTTCTATTTTTAGCCAGCAGCTCGGCATACCGCTGGGCTGCGGCCTGAGGGTCCTTGCTGATTGAGGCTAAAGATCTATCTAGAGCATCCATATCTTCTTTTCCTAGGCCACGAAAGTAGGTATCACCTTCAAGGGAATCAACAAACATTGATGGTGTTACGTCAGGAGACTGTCCAGAAGCGAGTGAGGCCACAACAGTATCAGGAACTATGAGTTCCCCTGTCTGCTGATCAATACCTTGTCGTCCATGCTCTAACATGATAAATAAATACTACCATACCATATGCACTATGTCAAGTGGCAGGGGTACGTGGAATCGAACCACGATCTAAGGTTTTGGAGACCTTTATACTAGCCGTTGTACTATACCCCTATAGCTTCACATGGGACGGTTCCCTCGCGTCTACAGAAACAGTCCACCGGACTGTTCTGGGCTGCTCTTTTCCCTCGACGTCGATAACAAACCTTCGTTTTTGTTGGGTGGCAGTGATCCCGGCGTGACACAATGCAATAATACGGCAAATCACAGCTTTTGTCATCTGTTTGTGCTTTCAAATGGCGGCAAAATCTGCTATACATGAATAGCTATGGCCAAATTATTCCCAACCAAACCGTTTCTGCTGTTATTTTACGGCTATCCTGGCGCTGGCAAAACGTATTTTGCCCGACAGCTTTGCGAGAATGTCCAGTTAGCACACGTCCAGGCTGATCGTATCCGTAGTGAGCTCTTCGAGAAGCCGCGGCGGGATCAGCAGGAGAATGCCATTGTCGGACAGCTTATGGACTATATGACCGAGGAATTCCTGTCTGCCGGTCTCAGCGTCGCTTATGACATGAACGCCATGCGTGCCCGTCAACGCCAGACACTGCGTAATCTGGCTCGTCGCTGTCATGCGCAGCCGCTGCTGGTGTGGTTCCAGGTGGACGCCGATACTGCTTTTGGCCGTAATTTTAAGCGTGATCGTCGACGGGCTGATGACAAGTATGCAGCGCAATGGGATAGAACCAGCTTCGAAAGTGTCATCGGAGGCATGCAGAACCCGACTATGAGCGAAGATTACGTTGTGGTGAGCGGCAAGCACCTGTTCAGTACGCAACAGAGTGCGGTTATTGGCAAACTCCGCGAATTAGGCACGCTCAACTCAGACGAGGCCAGTTCACGGGTCATCAAGCCTGGTATGGTCAATCTGGTGCCAAATCAGGGGCGGGTTGACCTGAAGCGCCGAAATATCGCTATTCGCTAGCCGATTACGACAATTGTTTGCCTAACAGATACCAGCCTGTCACAAGAGACAAAACCATGCCCAGCAAAGAATTCATCCTCGACAAACGCCGAGTCACCATCCATAAACGCAAGTCCAGCCGCAGTCTGCGATTAAGCATTGCGCCAGATGGCCGGGTGCGGGTGAGTATTCCTGCTTGGGCGCCGTATAGCGCTGGGCTGAACTTCGCCCGTTCGCGGTGGCAGTGGGTGCAGACGCAGCAGCGTACGCCTACTGTGCTCGCCGACGGGCACGCTATCGGCAAAGCACATCGGCTCAAACTTATACCGCTTGCGGCGGCCACCAAGATCACGACTCGAGTCCAGGCTAATGAGATTGCAATTAGCTATCCTGCGAGTATGATGATTGATGATCCTCGGTTGCAGCAGGCCGCAGAAACCGCTAGTATACGCGCGCTTAGGCGGCAAGCTGAGCGGCTACTCCCGCAGCGTTTGGCCGAACTGGCGGCCACCCATGATTTCAGCTATAGCGATGTTCGTATCAAGCTGCTCAAGAGTCGCTGGGGCAGCTGTGACCAGCACGGGGCGATTGTGCTGAATCTCTTCCTCATGCAGTTGCCCTGGGAGTGTATTGACTATGTATTGCTTCACGAGCTTACACATACGCGAGTGCTGCGTCATGGGCCACCGTTCTGGGAAGCTATGGCGACGGTGTTACCGAACGTTGCGCACTTGCGGAAGGCGATACGTGATCATCAGCCGGCTCTGCGCCCGGTTTAAGCTAGGTCTAAGGCGCTAACTCGAGGTATTTTCGGGCAAATTACAAGTTTTTAGGCTGGTCATTTGTTATAGTTAAAGCCATGACGCTTATGCCTGCACCGGCGACTGCCGGATCTATTGTTGAACATATCGAACACCAACGCCTCACCAGCCTTATCAACAGCATGGCTGATGCCGTGATTGCAGTCGACAAACAGGCTAGAATCGTGTTGTATAACGGGGCGGCGCTCAATCTCTTCGATGTTAACACTATTCACGTAGGTGTTGCGCTTAGTACGCTTTTCCACCCCATAGACAAAGACAATCAGCCTGTTGACGCCGTGAACCTTGTTATGGCCTCCAATGCGCCAACGGCCAGTCGTGATTTGCGCTTGAAGTATAGCGATGACAGTTATATCAATCTCTACCTCAGCATTGCGCCGGTGCATCTTGGGTATGGCGAGACCGGGCAGAGCGGTTTTGTCTTGCTGTTACGCGACATTACACGCGAGAAATCGCTCGAGGAAGAGCGCGACGAGTTCATAAGCGTAGTGAGTCATGAATTGCGGACACCGATAGCTATAGCTGAGGGCAATGTTAGCAACGCTCAACTGATTGCCGACCAATCGGGCGACATGACGGCCATCAAACAAGCACTCAGGGAAGCGCACAACCAAGTGCTGTTCTTAGCCGATATGATCAACGATCTGTCTACGCTGAGTCGCGCTGAACGCGGCAAGCTTCAGGTTGAAGTCGAGGCTATCAACGTCCATCAGTTAATAACCGAACTAGCGAGTAACTATACCCCGAACGCAGCAGGCAAAGGCCTGGAGTTCAAAACAGCCATTGACCCCAAGCTGGAGTTGCTGCAATCCAGCAAGCTCTATGTCCGCGAAATCCTCCAGAACTTCATCACCAACGCCATCAAATACACCGACAAGGGCTCGGTAACGCTCCAAGCCGTTGCAACACCCGAAGGAGTTCGTTTTATTATCCAAGACACCGGTATTGGTATCAGCAAGAGCGATCAAGCGCGTGTGTACGACAAATTCTTCCGCTCGGAGGATTTCCGCACTCGCCAGGCTAACGGCACCGGTTTGGGCCTATATGTAACCATGAAACTGGCTCGCTTGATCCATGCCGAAATTGGCCTGGAAAGCGAGCTGAATAAGGGATCCTCGTTCACTATTACGGTGCCGAATTTGCAATAAAATTGAGCGGTGAGCTAAGCATAAGATATCAATTGTCGTGCTGTAAAATTCTCCGGCTAGAGGAGATAAGTATTGTGCCTGCTCGACGTTCTTTCTGGCGCAGGGTCAAATTTCTCCTCCCGGCAGAGCTGTAACAATTCGTCAGCATCAATAGTTTGCCGCCGAACGCTGAGACGGTGCTCAAGTATATGTAACTCGGAAAACTTGTCGATGAAGCGTTGAAGATCTCTTCGGCCTCGCGGGTCTTGCGCCAGTTGTTCTGGAGTGGCAAGGAGTAGTTCTAGCTCTGCAGTAGATGGCATAGTGTGATTATCTAACAGGCTAACTAGTTGGTCAAGAAATATTGGGTTCATCTGAGTCTATTAAAACAAGTTAGTTACTTGCGATATGACACGCTTTTGTGTTTTAGTACTAATATCTATGGAGCCGAAGCTACGGACTACAACAGGTTTAATGTTGGACTTGCACTACGAGTGTAATATGCCTGCGGCTGATGCCAACGAGAAGGCGCATATATTATTGGAAACGGATAATGCTCCGCGCAACCTTTGCGTTATCGGTAATGGCTATGTCGGTAGCCCTATTCAAACTGTTTATAGCCCATTGCGGTCGTTGCCAAAGCTTCAGCATGAATATGGCACAGGGCTGGAGTATGGGCTGATTGCGGATGGCGAAAGTATGGATTCGCCGAGGTTAGTGGCCGTTTTTTGTGATGATCTTGCGCTACCGATTGCCAATTTTGAACGGCGTGAAGACGACCGTTGCAGCTATGTACAAATCGGGCAGGAAATGCATGACGAAAACTTCGTCCTCTTGTCCACCGACCATTCACGGTTAGACTACGTCGAAGCTATACGGGAGCTCATCGAGAAAAGAGGACGCCTTGATACCAACCCGTCACTACTTCTAGAACTCACGCAGCATGAGATGAGCATGCGTGGCACCGAAATCACAGCCGAGCTTCCGGCTAGGCTGCGCCGTGCCGAGGTCAAACTTTCGGCAAATCTTTGCCGACTGGTTAGCGAAACTGTCCAAAATCCGGCATGGGATGAATGGGCTGACCATGAGGAGTGTCCCCTGCAATTAATCAAGAAACCACTGCTTGTGCAAGGCGGCGAAGCTGCGCCAAAAACCATGCTGCTTACTATTTTCCCCGATTGGAAACTTACACTAACCGATGGCCGGCCGATTCAACTGGCCCTAGCTAGCAATCCGCCAGCACGGCGCCGATTCGCTTTTCGCAAACGTACTTCTGAGCAAAATCAACCCAACGATATTAGCTTGATCGCGCTCGACGAACAGGATGTGGCGCTCACACTTCTTACCTTCTCGGATCGTACGGGATCTGTCGTGGGACCCGAAACCGAGATTGTCGGAATGAACATACAAACGAGGTTACAAGAGATTATTCAGGATACGGTGGCTGTTAATCTGCTTACGGTGAGTGAGGCTTCTCAGCTAGAAGCGCTAGAAAAGGCATTGAGCAACGCAACCCACCGACAAATGCCTGGCTATGTGCGAGCGCAATTTAGGTCTCGGCGTATCGCGGAGCGTAAAAAAGTGAAGCCGACACTTGATAGAAGGCAGGAATTGGCCGATTTTGTTGACGAGTTGGGGTTGAAGCAGGCATTTGACGCCCAGGTTGGCGAGTATGACCCTGCGCTAAGCAGTCTTCTCACGAAGGTCGGCCAGCTAGCCGCTGCGGGGGCAGTTCACTATGGCTTGCTGGAGAATGAGCCAATTCCTAAGTCCAGTACCGACATACATGTTTCGGCAGAGGTGACAAAACAGGGTGCTGCCTATCGGCTACGACTATTGCTGCAGCCTGTGGGATTGGTGGGTAAGAAAGACTCTTTGGTTAGATTTGATGACGAGCTTCATCTGGCACAGCCAAATAAGCTTGATGCAGATGAAGCAGAAGAACTACTGCATTTGCTAGGCGCTTTGAGCATGGTGGGCGACGGAAAAACTAGAGTTTAAGACGGCGGCCTTACGGCTTGGTGTAGTGTTCGCGGAGGGTTATTTCAAACATCTGGAGTATGGCAACTGCCGTCACCACGTCCATAACCCTGTTAGCGACAGTGTCCGGCGGAAAAGGATTGAACCCGAGCATGCCAGGTATGCCAATGGCTCCGCCGCCGAGGATGCGGATTCTATCAAATCTGTGCTGTTCTTCGACTGGTTGTTCCTGGCTGACATTTTCTAGTGAACTCATAAGGCTACCATACATTAACTTTGCATGGTTGGCAAGTTGGGCGTGACGTGCATTATGGGCATACAGACATTGCGGTCTTTCCAGATGACCTCACGAAATTCGTAGCGCCACATCGAGTAGTTCAGCAAGCCAACATCGTACAGAACGGCGAAGGGTAGGAGCCAGAGACTGCGCCAGAGGAAACGCCGATAGGTAAGTGACACGATCTGTGTATAAAACAGTGTCAGGAGCAGGCAAACAACTGCGCTGAGCGCCAACAACACCCACGTTTTCGCAAAAATACTGCCAATAACGAGGCCAAAAGGCGCCACAAGCAGCAGTACTTCCAGCAGACTTAGCAACCCGACCAGTTCGGGACGACGATGCACTTGCGGATAGCGCAAGCGTGTGGCCGTGGCTCGTTGCTCCAGGAAGTCTTTGGCGCTGGTGAGACCGATGCGCTCATTGCTCTGCAAGAAACTATAACCATCTTGATGGCCGGCCGTCTGGTGTGCGAAATAGCTCTCCACGGACGCCTTGTGGGCAACTGCCGGAAAACCGCCTGCTGTGCGTAGCGCCTCCCTGGTGATTAGCCAGCAGGTGCTGAGAACTGGTGGACGATTCAATAAACGGCGTGGCAACGCTAACTCCCAGGCATAACGGCCAGGCTGTACCAGTAGTGATCCGAATTGCCCAGCGTTGGGTAGTCTGTTCTTGGGAACCCAGCTGACCATAGACTTTTTCTTGGCCAGTAGTGTTTCTACCAATAACTTTAGGCTGTGTGGCTGAAAACGGGCGTCAACGCCGCAGAACAGTAACAACTCGCCATTGGCTTCATCAACGAGCTGCTTGTAGGCATAGTTCTTCGCCAGCCACTGCTTCGGCGGTACTTTACCTGCGACAAAACTAACGCCGTCGTGCGCAAAGGCGCGAATGATTTCCGGTGTACGTTTATCCTGCGAGCAGTCGTCGAGCACCAGCACTTCGAGCTTTGGATAATCGTTTGCGAGCAGAGACTGCAAGCAGGCTTCCAGATCGTCCGTCTCGTTACGCGCCGGGATAGCCACAGTTAGAGTGGGCAGGTCTTTGTCGGCGTACGTTCGGGTGATCTTAGGAGGCGTGGTGGTGCGCAGATGGCGCAGCGTTGAGCTGAGCAGAACGGCTGCCGCGGCAAATTCCAAACCAGACAAGATATACAGCCAGGTCAGCACGGGTACATGCTCGGCGTGACTGAGTGCAGCAAATGCCAACACTGTTATTTGCGCGCCTATGAGCCACCAACTACTGCTACGAGCAACATTGAACAGATAGTCGGCTTGTGTGCGGCCTTCCACCAGACGCAATAGATTAATCACGCGGTAGAGGCTGAGCAGTAATAACACCCCTGTCCAGACGCTGAAATTCGAGCCAAACAGAATGCCGCTGATCAGGGATAGGCTCGGAATCAGCAGACAAGCCAGTAGCTTTCGCCACCGCCAGATAGGCGGCAGCCAAAACAGTAGCTCGAGCAAGCTCAACACCCCCAAAACGATAAGCAGCAGCATCATAACACTAACTATAGCAAAGATATTTGGCCACAGCCTGGCTTACCTAATTGCGCACAACAGTCTGGCACTAGCAAGAGCATACATGTCGTAAGCTTGACCCAGAATTCTATCTGTACTATACTTGACAACATTGACCTACAAGAATATGTAGGTTTTTTATTTGGCAAGAGAATAGGTGACCAGTTCCATGGCAGACAAACAGCCAGCTAAATCTAAGCGCCGAGTCAAAGATCCCGAAACGTTTCGTGAACGGGCGCTAAAAGCTACCGAAGCCAGCGACAAACCCAAACGTGGCACTCGCTTCCGACGTGTACCTGCACCGGTCGGTGCAATTACTGGGCCAGCCGTTCGAGTAACGGCTAAGGTGGCTGGCTTCAAGCCATTTCGACTCTTGGGTAGAGTGTTATTCCCCGGTTATTTTCGTAACAGCCTCCAGGAGCTGCGCTTAGTTGCTTGGCCAAGTTGGCGGGAAAGCCGACGTTTGACCTATGCCGTGTTGATTTTTGCGATTATTTTCGGCGCGCTCATAGCGCTGGTTGATTACGGCCTCGATAAAGTCTTTAAGCAAGTATTATTAAAGTAAAGCAGCACCCCAGAAACCCCGTTAAGGAGAAATTATGAGCACCGGTAAACGATACGACACAACCAAGCAATGGTACGCCATTCACACCTACAGCGGCTACGAAGAAAAAGTCGCCGAGAGCATTCGCCAGCGCGCCGAGAGTCTGGACATGAAGGATAAGATCTTCGAAGTCCTGGTTCCCAAAGAAAAGATGATCGAGATCAAGAACGGCAAACGCCGCGTTGTCGAGAAGCGTATTTTCCAGGGCTATGTCCTGGTACATATGAAACTTTCTGAGGACGCCTGGTACATTGTGCGTAACACGCCGTCTGTAACCGGTTTCGTCGGCAGTGGTACCGATCCGACACCGATCGAACAAGACGAGATTGAGAAGATTCAGAAGCGCATGGGCCTCGAGCAGCCCAAACACAAGATTGACTTTAACATCGGTGAAGTCGTTAATATTATTGACGGGCCTTTCAAGGGCTTCGATGGCAGTATTAACGAAATAGACGCCGCCAAGGGCAAACTCAAAGTCCTGGTCAACATGTTCGGCCGCGAAACGCCTGTCGAACTCGACGGCCTACAGGTTAAACGAGTCTAGACGCGCTCGGCATACTTCTCATAAGCTCGTACCACACCTCTGCCAAGCTGGGCTTTCAGAGCTTCTCGGTCCTGAAATAGCTGTTCAATTAATTCAGCCCGGGCCTCCTTGGAAAATGCGCTGTTAACAGCTTTCACCTCGCAGGCAGTGTAGTGCTTGCCTAGCGCCAAGGCTATGATGTGCGACTCGAGCGGTGCGTGAATCAATTTGCCTACCTCGCTTTTGCTCATTGAAGCTCTGCCGTATCTGGCAAAAAGTCGGGCATGTACCGCCATTTTGGTATCCGAGGAAGCAAGTATACGCTGGTCACTATTGATTAAATCTTCAGGCTTACCTTGCCAATCCAATAGGCTGCAAACTCGTCTTATATTAGCTACCCGTCTCCGGAGTAAAGGAGCAGTGAAGTTAAGAAAGCGCAGGTTTGACTTCAGTAGAATTTCGGCATGCAAGCCTTCTTCGGCAAATACGTCTAGCGTATCTTTTATTTCAACTAAGCTGGGGCCTCTCCACAGGTTTTTAATACCTGCCTGGAATTGCTTGGGGGTCAGCCCTAGTGTGCCCAGACAGTAGTCTGCTAGCCATTGAGCCGTGTCGCTGTCCATCCGCCGCGGGGATTTTAAACCGCCCTCCATGAGATTTCTTAAATATGTTATGCTGTGGCCAAAAAGCGTAGGCTGCCCAGTTAATACTCGCAAGGGGTCTTTACCGTACTCTTCTATTAGATCGTGAACCATTTCTAGGCTGGCTGGGTGTGGGTTCAGGGCCGGGGGGCAGACTTCGACCACATGAGTCACATCATAGCCAAGCTCTTCAAGCTTGTCCAGGCGCTGGACAACGGAACCATGCCTTTTCCATAACACCGAGGCGTTACCTATGATTACCCTGTCGTTGGCTATATTCCTGTCGTGCAGCAGGCGTTGGGTTGCGATTACGGTTTTAATTGGGATTAAGCTAAGTGAATGTTCTTGCAGTCTCTTGTAGCTTCCATGGAGCGTGTGATCTGGGTCGCTCCAACCGAGTAGCTCTCCAAAAAACTTGTATCGAGCCTTCACTATCTCCGATGATGATCCCGTCGCATTTCTCATGTCTTTTGAACCAACTTCAATACGAGCATTGGCTTCGTCAAACCACGCCTGGTCGACATCGCTTCCGGCTAGTAATTTCAGCCAAGCCGTATCTGGCTCAGATAGCTTAGGTGCTTCTAGTTGTGATTCGTAATCTTGGGCTGATGACTCATGAGCAGTCATTAACCCGGGTCTCGAATCCGTAGTAAGCGCGTGCTGACCTAGTTGCATAGACATATAAAGATATATTATAGTGCATACTGTCAATAGTGCCTACAGAAGCGTGTACCCTTGACGATTTGCTGCTCAAGAGGTATAGTGAACAGGTTACGCACTTCTATCTTAATAGAGAAAGGGAAGGAGAACGTTGAGCCAAGCTCCGTTCGCAAAATACTATGGCAAAAGCAGTTAAAGCAAATCTTAAGATGAAAATCCGCGGCGGCCAAGCCAGTGCTGCGCCCCCGGTCGGTAGCACGCTCGGGCAGTACGGCGTGAACATGATGGACTTCATCCAGCCGTTCAACGATGCTACCAAGGATATGCAGGGGCAGATGGTCACCGCGCATATCACTATTTATGATGACCGCACAATGGACTTCCGGGTCGTCGGTTCACCTACTGACGATCGTATTCGGGCTGAACTTGGCATTCAGAAGGGCTCCGGCAAGCCGAACAGCGAGAAGCTCGACAAGAAGCTAACCGATGCTCAGTTGACCAAGATCGCCACCGAGAAGGCCGCTGACATGAACGCCGATGACGTCGAAGCCATCAAGAAGATGGTTGCCGGCACGGCGCGCAGCATGGGTGTGGAGATTGAAGGATAGAGCCGGTATGTCTGGCGAAGTATCGAATCAGCCTGTAGCTCACAATCCTGATGAGCAGCCTCATTGGTTGATGGATAGACTGCTGCAGAATAATCGAGTTTTTGTATTCGCTATAGGAGTGCTGGCGGCCACAGATGTATTTTTTGGGGTTGATCTATTCGAGACAGGAAAGATCGAGGATCTATTCCCGATATGGATAAATTCGGTTGGTGCTGTTGGCCTATATTTGGGACGCCAACGAAGCATTGAGAAATTCGGCAAACTATAACTTGTGGGAGGCCTCACTGGCCGCCAGCACCACGAAAGGAATAAGCTATGACTATTGAAGCACCAGATCAACATGTTGACCACGACGCCAACAGCCAGCCTCAGCTACAGTTCTATGATAGGCTGTTGCAAAACAAGACGGCGATGCTATTGGGGATAGTGGCGGCTATCGCTACGGATGCAGTTTTCGGAGCGGATATGATTGAAACAGGAAGTCTTGGGGACGCATTCCCGATATTAATGACGGGGGTATTCGGTCTTAATGTGTATTTTGCGCGCCGACGAAGTTTTGATAACCCTCGTCACCTTCAGCACGAAAGGAATGAATCATGACTAATGAAGTAGTAGACGCAGCCCTGCTAGACAAAGCACAGACCGCAGCTGCACAAGCTGCGCACTTGCAGAACTATAACCGGACGGCGCTCAGTGCTGCCGAGCACTTAGTGAGAAACTCCTTTGAACTAGCTAACTGGTCACCCTATGTCGACTGGGCTAGTCGCTTGCAAGGAGAAGGTGTTATTTACTCGCCAGCTGTGGTGCAGGCTTTTCAAAGGATACCACGGTACAATTTTATGCCTGATGCCGCCAAGCCTGGCAATAGCTCTGACGGCCCAGTCGGTATCGGTTATGGGCAGACAATCTCACAGCCGTCAACCGTAGGTAGGATGCAGGAATGGTTGCAGCTACGCCGCGGTCAGCGGGTGCTGGACGTTGGCTCGGGGTCTGGCTGGACAACGGCGCTTACCAGAAGTGTTGTTGGCGCCAGCGGCTCTGTGCTCGGCGTCGAAAGGGTGCCTGAGTTGGTGGCGTCAGGGCAAGCTAATGTTGCGAAATACTTCACCAGTAGTGTGGAGATTAAGCTTGCTGGCGAGACGCTGGGCATGCCTGAGAAGGGGCCATTTAATAGGATACTGGTGTCGGCTCATCTGCCAGAAGCGTGGCTTGGGGAGCTCCAGGAGCAACTTTCTCCTCATGGTGGCCGACTGATTGCGCCTATTGTGTCGGATGAGGGCTATGCCCAAGAAGAGTTTGATAACTCAATGGTAAGTGTTACCAGGCACGGTAGAAGTTTTGAGCGGGAGGAGCTCGCCACGGGTTTTGCGTTCGTCCCTATTGTTAAGGAGTCCGTGAGCTAGTTTTCAATAGTTACATTAATTACATAATTGTGGGAGAGCACACGCTCGTTAGCACCACGAAAGGAAAAGACCATGGCCAAGAGTAAGAAAGAACTACAAGAAGAACTAACCGCCTTAGGGGTGGCATTCACTGCTAAGAACACAATTGCTGAGCTACAGGCGTTAATTACTACTCAGCCAAAAGATTCTGCGACTGAGACCGATGAGGCTGCAGCTGTGGAACCTGTAGAGGCGCCTGGAACAGATCAGGACGTTGCTGCCGAAGAGTCATCGGAGGAAGAAGCGGCCAGCACGGCCAAAGCCGGCAAGCGCAGCAGCAAAGCCCTCAAAGAAGCCGCCGACAAAGAGGCCAAAGAAGAGCGCAAAGCCACCGGCGAAGCCGCAGAAGCTAAGCCCAAGGCACCAGTTATCCCAAGCCGTTCCCGTTTGGAGCGTCGCGGCAAGCAGTTCCGCAAGAGCGCTGAACAGATTGAACAAGGTAAGGTTTACAGTCTTGAACAGGCCGTTGAGCTAGCCAAGAAGACCAGTCATGTTAAATTTGACGCCACGGTTGAGCTACACGTTAACCTCGGCGTTGACCCTCGTCAAGCCGATCAAAACATCCGCGACAGCCTAGTACTACCAGCTGGTACGGGCAAAACGTTGCGCATCGCTGTTCTGACTGATGATGCCGCTGCTGCCAAAAAGGCCGGCGCTGATCTGGCGGGCACCGATGAACTGCTCGCCGAGCTAGACAAGGGAAACCTCAACTTCGACATCCTCATCGCCACCCCAGCCCTCATGTCCAAGCTCGGTAAACACGCCCGCACCCTCGGTCCCCGCGGACTAATGCCTAACCCCAAGAGCGGCACGGTCACTAATGATGTCGCAAAAGCTATTGCTGAGGCCAAGGCTGGCCGTGTCGAGTATCGTGTCGATAGCACCGGCATCGTCCACCTCGGCGTTGGCAAAGTCAGCTTCACCGCACCGCAACTGCTGGAGAACGTCCAGACGGTACTGACCAGCATCAAAGCCAACAAACCCCAAGGCGTTAAAGGCAACTACCTCAAGGCCATCCATCTGACAACCACCATGGGCCCGTCCATCACCATCGACATAGCCAGCGTAAGCTAATAGTCAGCAATCTTCAGATGAGTCTACGTTTCGTGGCATACTAGAGCTATGATCATTATTGGGCTGAGCGGTAGCATTGCTAGTGGTAAAACGACCTTTGCCAGTTTTCTGGATGAACAGTTTTCGCCGGCAATGCATTGGGAGAGCTGGCTGCTGATTGCTGAAGTTGGCAATGCTTTGCGTCAAACGCGCCATTCCCATCCCTTACCGGACGACACGGCCGCTATAAATAACTGGCTCGAACCCTTGCCAGTCTTGCTCAAGCAGATAGTTCATAAAAATGTTGCCTTTAAAGATATCAAACTGACCTCAAGACGATTAGCTGAATCGCCGGAATACTATGTAAAACTACAGGAATACCTAGCATTAATGCAGGCAAAACCAGCGTTGCAGAGCGGTGCCATCACCGAAGATAATAAAGAACAACTGCGCAGTCTGTTGCAGTGGCTTGGCGGCTATCTTGTTAACGTCGTCGATGTCGGCATCTGGTACGATGAAATAATTCGTCGTATACAGCGCTCAGCAACACTAGACGGAGCCACTATTGGCGGTGTGCGTTTCCCCGGTGATGCCAGTCGGATTAAGGACGCTGGCGGCTACATACTTACCATGCGTCGCCCAGGCAAAAGCGCGCAAGACACGCAAGATCTCACCGAACGTGAGCGCGAACTTATTAGCCCCGACGCAATAATCATCAATGATGGCAGTCTTGATCAACTACAACGTTGTGCCGTTCAGGTTGTAGAGGATTTGCGAGCGAACGCTCTAGCTCAAACCTACCAAGCCACTACTTTTTGAGTTTAACGCGCATGGTGCGCATTAATGCTGTCGTAGTGCGCGAGAAACCACGAACACCACCCTGATAGGCGATATAACGATCCTGCCATTCGGGCTCATATTTGGCCTTGAAACGATGCAAACCACTAAATGAGTAGAAGCGATCACCGTTGGCATAGGCGAAGCGCAGGAAGCTATCGATAAGCCCTCGGCGCTCCTCGTCAGGATCGTCCAGGCCGACGAGCGGGCACAAGCCGAGATTCAGGCGGGTGTACCCCACCTGACAGATATGTTCAATGAAGTACAGCAACAAAAAGTCATTAATATTGCCTGGACTACCCGAAGTGTGTCTCAGCATGTCAAACGTCGCCTCTTGCTTATCAAAGTCAGCTGGCACCTGACTAACGAATGCCTGAATTGTGCCAGCTGCATCGCGTACCACCACTATCTCACATTGCTGCATATAGACTGACGAGTAGTAGCCCATGACAAAGCCCCGTTCCACCCGTCCGCTGCGGCCCAGCCAATCTTGTGAAATTATCTGTAGGCGATCCAGTACAGCTGTGTGGTGCGGTGGGGTCAGCAACTCACAAGTGAAGCCTTGTTTGGTGAATTTGTTACGGATATGGCGGAAGTATTTGTTGTTGGCTACTTCTGGCTGGAAATGGTCGAGTTGCACCACGGCTTCTTGGCCGATTTTTTGCAACGCGAAACCATGCTTTTCGTATAGTCGCCGGTGCTGCGAGTCAACGTGAATCAGCGCTGGCAGCCAGTCATTGCTGAAACACATGTCCTCGAAGCTACTCAGCAGCGAACCAAAACGTCGTTTATCACCGGTCGGATCACCCAAGCACAGTGCTACGCCGCGATGCACGTGGAAGGCCAGGCCGCTCTGACTCTCTGCATCGAAGAAATACTGTTTGTCGTGCGGCCAGAGCTTGAAGAAATCCTCACTCAAACCGCCATACTTCACGAGCAAATCATGCAGGCGTCGTCGATTGCCCTCCTGATCGGCCAGCCGGACACGGAGCGGCTGAAAGAGTGAAATTACCGCATACACCGCTGCCCCAACACTCACAAATGACAGTGAATCAACAAATAAATGAGCCCGCTTGGTATAAGGGTGGAGCGGGTGAAGCGTCGTTAAGTCAAATTGGTCAATCGTATAATGCACCGCCCCCGGCAAGCTGATCTCTTGGTGAAAGTCCGATCTATCGAGCAAAGAGAAGCCCACAACACCGTAAACCAAGGCTATTACCAGTATAATCAGCGCAAAACGCGAAGCGACTCTGAAGCCCTGCAGATCACTCTTAACGACGAACTCGCGCTTGAATAGCACCAGCAAGCCCACTATAAGGAGTGGCAACAGGATAGCCTTAAAATACTCGTGCTCGCCCAGATCAGACGATCCGTGCATACCGAGGCTGACTATAACTCCGGCAACACTCAGACCGAGATAGAACGTGTATGCCAGCATGGTTACCAGCCAAGCATTCTGTTTGCGCCGTCGTAATAACGTACTCAAATAGATAAGGCTCAGACCGACTAACAGCGGTAAATCTATGACAATGTCACTGAGCCGTGAACTATGTCGTGCTCCCACCTGAGCCAGCAGGGTGATCGCCAGGATAAATACACCGTGCGTGCCCACCAGAATGCTTAAAAACTGCACCGCGAAGCCGCGATGAATATGACGTTGTTGTTTCAGCCAGCTGAGACCTTCCATGCTGCAGACTATTGTACAAGAACGGCGGAGAAACATAAGCATAACCAGTTATAAACACCTATTTGCGTAAAAATCACATTATTATTCTGCTTGCCTTAGCCTGGCTGGCTCAACTACAATAGAACAAAGTATTGGAGGGGTTACGTGGCTGTTTACAGCAATAAACAGATTCGACAGGCAATGGATGAGGGTCATATTGTGTGCCACCCTTTCAATCCGCAGCATATTGCGCACGCCAGTCTTGACGTGACGCTTGGTTACTACTACTACCGCATCGAGAAGATGAATGAGCGGACGATTTATAATCCGTTCCACCGTGAGGATGTTGAGCGCTACTTCGACGGGCCGCACAAAGCACTGCCACATGGTCAGTGGTGCGCGCTCAACGGCTTCAAGCCATTTACCAATATTCCGCTTGACCACCCAGTAATCAGCCTCAAGCCGCGCGAACGAATCCTAGCCCACACCCATGAGTTCTTCGGTATCAAGCCACCCGGTGCTTACGAAGTAAAATCACGCTCCAGCTGGGGACGTAATGGTGTTGCGGTCTGCTTCGATGCTGGTTGGGTAGATCCCGGTTACATTAACCGCTTAACGCTCGAGATATACAACCTCAACGAACGCGAAACGGTACTGCTACCTGTCGGCGAACGTATTGCCCAAGCCATTTTCCTAGAGACCGGGGAGGTTGAAGGTAATTATGGCGAAGGCCGCGCTGACGGTTTCAGCGGCAAGTACCAACAGGGGACAGACCTGGACATGATTATTAAGACCTGGTCGCCAGACATGCTGCTGCCCAAGGCCTACAAAGACAACCGTTCTTTACCTAAGAAAATCGAGGGGCTGTCCTATGACTAGAGGTAAATACATCGTACTCGAAGGCCCTGAAGGCGTTGGCAAAACCACGCAGCTCCAAGAACTGGCGCGTCGCCTGCAAGCCGCTGGGTTGCCAGTGCGCACGCTCCGTGAACCCGACAGCCAGAGCGACCTCACGGCTCGAGCCATCCGTCAGTTGACGCAGGATCCGCATTACCCCATGAACACTCGTACCGAAGTCTTGCTGTATAACGCTGCCCGTTCGCAGAGTCTACAAGTTATTAAGGAAAGCGTCGAGCACGGTGTTATCTGTCTGGTTGACCGTAATTATTTGACCACCTTGGCTATTCAGTACTATGGTCGTGGGGATGTGCCCGATTACGAGACGATTACGAGCATTATCAACTTTGCCGTTGGTGATGTGGAGCCTGATCTGTGTGTGGTTATGGATGCTCCGGTTACCGTGCTTCGTGAGCGACTCGAGGATCGGGGGAGCGGTGAGCGCTTCGACAACCTCGATAGCGCCTTCTTGGAGCGTGTGCGCGCCGGCTATCTCTGGGAAGCCAAGCAGCGTGATCTGCCTGTAGTGTTTGCTACCGATGAACCAGAAGCCGTGGCTGATAGTATTTGGAAATTAGTATCCGCTGAGCTAGCTATACGCCCTGAGAGACAGGCCAGTGCCGTGACCAGCCCTGCCTCGGTGAAAGAAGTCATCGAGCAGAAGCATTTGCCCGCGCCGCACGAGCCACCAATTCAGGCCGCCCAGGAGTCATCGGCTCCAGCTGCCGAAGACCTAGCCAGTGATGAACCCCTTGTCGAGAAGAACGAAGACGGAGTGTTCAGTGTCACCGAAGCCGGCAAGGCCTACCTCGACCAAGCTGTTACCAGTGTTGATGGTAATGTCTATGCCTTCACTGACAAACTCGGCCCGGTTACGATTGCAGCCGCTATGGCTCGCCTTAGTCGCCGGGGTGATGATATGCGGATCACGATTCTGGATGAATTCGCTGGTAAGGTTGGGCAGGACGAAAAGCTATTAGAACGCGTGATTACTGCTTATGGTGATGACTCAGTCCAGCAATTGGCCGGTCTTCATGTGGTGGTTGAGAACGCCTCCAACCTACTGACCAAAAAGCTGGAATGGGGACGCTTGGCTGCATATTTGGAGCAATCGACGCGCTACATTTACTTCGACCAGAAGGACGCTAACGGGCGTTACCGATACCACACCCCAGACTATCTGAAGGCCAACGTCAAGAAGCAGTACAACCAGGCCATGGACACCATCTTTGATCTGTACTCGACCATGGTTCGTAATCTGACCGATCACATTCGCGCGGCCTCCAAGACACCAGAGAAAGAACGCGACATTGCCTGGAAAGGCGCTACCCGCGCCCAAGCCTGTGATGCAATTCGACCGGTGTTGCCGGTAGCCACCAAGTCCACCGTCGGCATCTTCGCTTCCGGCCAGGCACTCGAAAGCCTCATAATGCATCTTCTCAGCGATAAGCTGCCAGAGGCGCAGGCAACGGGGCAGGATCTCCTCAAGCAAGCGCGTAAGGTTGCCCCTGTCTTCTTTGCCCGCGCCGATAAACCGGAGCGAGGTGGTGCAGCTGTTGCCTATCGTGCCACAACTAACCAGGCAGTGCAGGATCTTGCTAAACAGTACCTGCCGGACAGCTATGCTGCTACAGATACCGAAGCAGTCAATTTGGTAGATTTCTGGCCCAAGAATGAGCTGCTGTTGGCTGCAGACATGCTCTACGAACACAGCAACGTGCCGCATGAGCAGCTGCAAGCTGAAGTTAACAGCTGGTCTTACGACAAGAAGATAGAGGTCTTTAAGGCTTATATGGGTGAGCGCTTAAACCGTCGTCACCGCCCTGGCCGTGCTCTCGAAAAAGCTCATTACAGCTGGGATCTGGTTTGTGACTACGGTATTTTCCGAGATTTGCAGCGTCATCGCATGGTCGATGACCTCAATTGGCAGGCTTTGACGCCACGCTACGGCTACGAAGTGCCGGCGCTCGTCGAAGAAGCCGGCCTAACCGAGCAATTCGAAGCCTGTTTTGATGTCAGCCTCAAGCTTTACAGTCTCCTTCAGCAGTCCGGCTACCAGCTCGAAGCCCAATACGCTACCTTACTTGGGCACAAAATGCGCTGGAAAGTCACCTACAATGCTCGTGAGGCCTTCCATTTGCATGAAATACGCACCACTCCCCAAGGTCACCCCGGTTATCGCAAGCTAGTACTACAAATGCACGAGAAGCTTGCCGAAGTCCACCCGCTCTTAGCCGAGGCGATGCTTTTCGTCAATAGCGATGAGGATCCTGAACTGACGCGCCTTGCAGCAGAACGATACACCCAGTTCAAGCTGCAGCAACTCAACGGCTAGACTAGAGCGTGCCAAGGCGCTGTTCTGCGAATGATTCTATGATTGAAGCCTTGGAAGTCTGTGGTCGGGGCCGTGGAATAACTTCATTACGGGCGGCAGTGTAGAGCGAGCCCAAGGCGTAGGAGATAGCGCCTTCGGCGTTGACGACGAATGAGGGTGTAGCGATCCTGGACAGAAACTGCTGAAAAGGCGTGCGGGGAGTAGCGCCAGATCCACCGCACCCAAGATATTCGACACGCGGGCCGACCGTACAAAGCATCGGACGTTCGTGCTGGTTCTGGGCAATCAGTCCGGCTAAGTAAGTAGCCACTGCTTGAGATTTAGGATTGAAGTCGCTATGGTAATCTACGCCGTTGACAATTACCAACCCCTCGTTCCTATACTCGCTAACAAAATTGGTTAGACGGGGCAGTGCTGCCTCATCGGCATCAGATTCTGGTGTGCAGCGAAAATTCCTGCCTGCCTGAACTACAATTGCGCCGCCGGTTCTGAACAGACACTTGCTGAAATTCTTAAGATCCTCAGTGACGGTGGTAGATTGTGCCTCGTCGACGAGTTCTAGTTTACAGCTACCCCTGCCTATGAGGCTGGCAAATGCCAGGCCGATATTCTGAATGTTTGTAGCCGAGAAGCGTTCAAAAATAGCCGCAGGTTCCATGATCCCTTGGGGCGGTTTTGCAAGCGGGGGTTTGTCTTCGTTCATCGAGTAGTCCAATTTTCTCCCAGGTATACCTTCTCATAGCCTCTTGATGAGGGGGTACCAAGCTTCTCAAAAAGCTCTGTTTATAGCTTATTCGAGCTAGTAATTAAGAATTATCTGCGACTTGAGATATGTTTTCGCCACGTGCAATGATAGGCCGACCAGCGTGCTTTGTCAAACATGCAGCCATTTAGTTAGCAGCATCCATCTCCTTAGCTGTGGAGTAGTATGCGTGATTCGGCCAAGACTGGTCTGGTTGCAGGACGCTGGCGCCTGATTACTATCACCGGTAGTCGTCCGATCGATGGCTTGACAAGCATCAGGGGCTGTGTAAACATGGTAACCATGAGTACAAAACTTGTAATTGAGGTCGTCATTATCTCCCCTGCCTAGCGGGTACGTTTTGTATTTTCAAAAATCAAGCAACTCCCGCCAAACCGGGAGTTTTTTAATATTCAAAGAAGGAGATCAGTATGTCAGAAACAGTATCAAGAGATTTAGCGCGGAACCAGGACGGTTCAGCTACCGCCCGCCAGGTGTCTAGAACACATACGCCAGCAGCACAAGAAGGAGCCACCCGAAGCGAGACCAGGCCCGCCGGTAGCCCGCTGCAGACTCATGTTGGCAGTGTCGCTGTAAGTAGCGGCCGAGTTGGAGAAAGAACGTCCACTACGCAGCAAATCGGCAGGACGCCAGAGATACCGTCAAACATAATACTCGGCGAGAACTAAGCCAATCCCCCAAAACCATGCAGTACTACCGCACAAACCCAAGCATAATTATTATTCCCGATATTCCCGGGCTGTGCTTCAGCATGGTTGAAGCCTGGCGTCTTTAGAACGTCCCAGCACAGCCCCAAAGTTAAAACAGGCTTCAACCCGGAAGCCTGTTTTACTATTTAGAACCCGAATCAAGAAGGAATTAGCTATGAGTGCCCCCACCTGTGAACTACCCCGCGTTAATTACGAGCATGTTACTGCTCCCGAAACGTTGCACGAGACA
This sequence comes from Candidatus Saccharimonadota bacterium, assembly GCA_036743655.1. Classification (GTDB taxonomy): domain Bacteria; phylum Patescibacteriota; class Saccharimonadia; order Saccharimonadales; family UBA4665; genus DATHNF01. Next base: position 74,854 of record DAINPB010000002.1, on the reverse strand, counting down.
GCCATTGCTCGTGCTGCTTACGAAGCCCGCGAGCGGATTTCCTCTATGATCTGTGCTACGACCGTTGCAAGAGGTGGCTATCTGAGCCATGGACAGGCTTCAGTCTGGATTAAGGACGAGACGCAGCAAGCTGGCGGCTCATTCAAAGATCGTGGGGCGAGTAATGCGGTGGCTTATCAGGTTGCACAAAACGGTGTCGAGCGAGTACTTACTGCCAGCGCCGGCAATCATGGCTATGGGGTGGCGCGGGCTGCCAGTTTATTGGGCATTGAGTCTCTGGTGTTTGTCGGTGCCTCGGCAACTACCGAGAAGCAGGCTCGTATCCGGCAGCGGGGAGCTGAGGTGCGGGTGCAGGGGCGGACTTTTGATGATGCGCTGCAGTTTGGTTTGGAATTCAGTGAGCAGTTTGACGAGCAGTTTATAGCACCGACTGATCCGTCGGTTATGGCGGGGCACGCGACTATGGGGCTTGAGCTTCTGGAACAGGTACCCGATATGACGCATTTGGTGCTGCCGGTGGGTAGTGGCGGCATGCTGGCCGGTGTTGGGAGTGTCGTTAAAGAACATCGCGACGACGTACAAATAGTGGCCGCCCAGGTGCGCGGCTGTGATGCTTTCACTCATTCCTTGCAAACTGGCCGAGCAGCCCGAAACTGGCCGGTAGACGGACGGTTTGAAGGCGTGGCGGTAGGCACTGTTAACCCTGCAGCCCTGAAACTGGCACGGCGCGTGGTTGACCGTACCATAGTAGTTGAGCCGGACTCCGTGTATGAAACGCTCTACCAGCACTGGCAGCAAACCGGCCAGTGGCTAGAAACGGCAGGGGCAGTCAGCCCGGCCGCTGCCAGAGTGCTAGCCGCTCAATTAGGCGACACCACTGAGGCCAGAGTTGTATCTGTCGCCAGCGGCGCGAACCCGCCAGGGTGCCTGGAAGCGTATGTGAAGGACAAAGCACGCTTACATGGTTGGTAGCTGAACACCGTTGACCATAAGGAGGAGTTTTGCTATAATCATAGACAAGTTGCCAGAGACAGCGACGGGCCCCAAGCCTTAATTATGTCGCCGAGGTACAAACAATATCTTCATTGATCGTTTGCACGCCTTTGGTCTACGCCGAAGGCGTGTTTGTTTGGCAACGACAGCAAAGTTTAGGTCGATGACTTTGCCGGTAATTTACAAGTAATTTGGAGAAATTACATGGCTTTAACCAAAAATGAGAAACAAGCAGTTGTCACCGAAGTCAGCGAACTGCTCGCCGACTCCAAGCTCACTGTGGTTGCTAAGTACGAAGGCACCCCTGTCAAGGCCCTCCAAGGCTTGCGACGCGATGCTAAGGACGGCGGCACCAGAGTCAAAGTTGTTAAGAACCGACTGGTTATCCAGGCGCTCAAGGCAACTGATGGCTTCAAGGATACGGAGACCGAAGCTCTACAGGGCATGTTGCTCTACGCCTTCAACGCGCAGGACGAAGTAGCCCCGGCTCAAGTGCTCCACGCCTTTGCTAAGACCAATCCGAACCTGGAGTTTGTCGGTGCTATCACCGATGAAGGACAGTTCATCCCGGCCGACGACGTCAAGGTGTTGGCTAGCTTGCCCAGCAAGGATCAACTACGCAGTATGCTGGTTGGCACGATTGCCGCGCCGCTCAGCGGCTTTGTCAACGTCATGGCCGGCAATGTTAGAGGTGTTCTGAACGTCCTGACAGCCCGTGCCGAGGCTCTAGAGAGCTAAATTTAAGAAGTATTTAAGGAGAAAGACATGGCAGACGAAGATAAGAAAGTAACAACTCCCAAAGAGTTTGAGAAGTTAGTAGCTGAGCTTGATAAGCTTTCAGCCCTAGAGATCAGTAAGTTCGTAAAGTTCCTCGAAGAGTACTGGGGTGTTAGCGCCGCAGCTCCAGCCGCAGCCGTTGCAGCCGCACCAGCTGGCGAAGCAGCTCCAGCCGCTGAAGAGAAGAGTGAATACGATGTCATCCTTAAGGATGCCGGTGCCCAGAAGGTAGCCGTCATCAAGGCCGTCAAAGACATCACTGGTCTCGGTCTCGGTGAAGCTAAGGGCATCGTTGATGGAGCTCCTAAGCCCGTTCTCGAAAAGGCTAAGAAAGAAGACGCCGAAGCCGCCAAGAAAGCATTGGAAGATGCTGGCGCAACTGTCGAATTAGCCTAGACTCCCCCGAGTTTTCGCAGCCAAAACCGTCCGATTAAAACTCGGGCGGTTTTGCTTTTGTAGCGTGGATTAATCGGAGTCAGGAGGCCCTATAAGTACTATCTGCCGAGCGCTAAAATATTAGTCTGATCACTCTATCGGTAAACTTGACCCAAGTTATAGGTTGCATAAGCTGTCCTATGCCAGCAGCGAGACAGAGATTAGAGGTATAGCTCTTCTTTGGGGATTAGCTCTGGCGGCCGTGCATACGCTTGCCTGATAGCAGCGTCTGCTGCACGCATTGATGCGTATGCCTCTGGGGTGCCGTTTCGGACTATCGGAGAGCCACTTTCTCTTAGCGGATCTCCCGGAGGAAGGCAGTCGCGCCAATCTGCAAGCCAAAAGTCTGGATCGCTCGGATAGATTGGGCCAAGTATTTTAGCTCCTGGTTCAGGCCTATAAAGTTCTTCAATTTCCGCCTGTCTGGCGCCCAAATATTGTCTTCGTCTTATGTCCCAGTCAACCTCACCCGAGGCTTTCATGTCACTCGGCAGCGGCACGATAGGGCGCCGTCTATCTGTTTGTATGAAAGCGCTAAAGCCTTCCCAAGCTGCTCCAAAACCCGCGACTCCAGCCACTATCCACCCACCTAGCTGAACAGCCTCAGGTAATTTTACAACGTGCCCTGATAGCTCTACCGCCAAAGCCCCCACTGAAATTGCCGCGTTCCTAAGCGCCTCATCTATACACAAAAGATATTCAGTGTAGTTCTCTTTGGCCACCCTGGGGGTTAGCTCCACTTTAGGCTTCCGGTTCATAATATTATTTATAACTGCTTTACGTCAAAAAGGCAAGTAAATGTTGCATAGTAAGCCAAATCCGACTTGAATTTCCTGTTCACTACTCCCAAGTAATTATTAAAAGAGCCTTTTGGATTTACCTCGAGTGCTCTGCCCACGCGCTGGTCATTTATCCACAGAGTATTAAATTTTTTGACTTGATCGGGGCATCGTGGTATTTTGAAGGGGAAAGTGTACCTAAATAAACACTTCTTCACGAGAGACAGAACTGTATGCCAGACGTACCAGACAAACAAGTAAAACGCCTCCGGGCCCTCATTCAGGAAGCTGAAACCAGTCTTGCTGCCGCCACAGAGCTGCTCATTAGCCTAGTGGGCGACGATGACAAAGTTGCGCCAATTGCTCGAGAAGAAACGCTCGGCAAGGTCATTGAGGGCGTTTTCGACGGCCAGAATATGGTTGGCTCCGATGGCAAGACCTATCCGGTGCCTGCCAACTACGCCAGCAAGTCCAAGCTCGTGCAGGGCGATATCCTCAAACTGACCATCGCCGAGGACGGCGCCTTCATGTACAAACAGATTGGCCCGATCCCGCGCAAGCAGGTTGTGGGTGCGCTTGTACTTGAGAACGGACACTATTTCGTTGATGTTAACGGCAAGCGACTCCGCGTGTTGCTAGCCAGTGTCACCTACTTTAAGGCCAAGCCAGGCGATCAAGTAAGCGTCAACGTCCCCGAAGACGACGCCAACGCCGAGTGGGCTGCCCTCGAAGCTGCGCTGTAGCCTCAACAGATACCCCGAGCTTAATTAGGCCATTCCACTTTCCCCGTCAGATTAAATCACAACAGCCAACAACGGTGGAAAGCGTATAATAGATAGCCTATGGGGCAGGCTTTATATCGTACACACCGACCGAAGAAACTATCCGAAGTAGTCGGGCAGGAGCACATCACGCACACCTTGGAGCAAGCGCTCAAACAGGGGCGAATTAGCCATGCCTATCTGCTGACAGGGCCGCGCGGCGTGGGCAAGACATCAGTAGCTCGTATCTTGGCACATGAGATCAACGGCATCGCCTACGATGACGACAGCATGCACATGGATATTATTGAGATTGATGCGGCTAGCAATCGTCGGATTGATGAGATTCGAGAACTGCGCGATAAGGTTTATGTGGCGCCGACCAGCGCCAAGTACAAGGTGTATATCATCGATGAGGTGCATATGTTGACGCGAGAGGCGTTCAACGCCCTGCTCAAAACCCTCGAGGAGCCACCGGCTCACGCTGTCTTCATACTGGCCACCACTGATGCTCACAAGCTACCTGAGACGATTATCAGCCGCACGCAGCGTTTCAGTTTCAAACCTGTCGACAAAGCCCAGGTTGTCGAGCATCTCAAGCAAATCGCCAAAGAAGAGAAACTCAAGATCAGTGATGAAGCCCTAGAGCTACTGGCCACCCACGGCGAGGGCAGCTTCCGCGATAGTATTAGTCTGCTGGATCAAGCCAGTAGTCACGGTGAGGCAGTTGATGCGGACATGATCCGACAGTTGCTTGGTTTGCCATCAGCAGAGGCCATTGCGGGTGTGCTCCAGGCCTTAGAGGGCAGCAGTGCTGGTCTGATGCAGCGGGTCAGCGACTTGTATGATCAAGGCTATCAGGCAGCCGCTATTGCCAAGCAGCTTGGACGAGTGCTTCGCTCGCAGCTGACAGCAGGGAAGCCGCTGCTAGCGCCAGATCAAATATTGCAGCTCTTGGCACGACTCATCGAGGTACCTGTTGCGCATGATCCTGAGCGTTTCCTTGAGATAGTGCTCTTGCAAGCTCGCACTGCTGATAACCACGTAGTAGCCAGTGAGAGCCAACCACAGCCTGCTACCGTGCAACCACCGGCCCCCAAAACCCCTACGATACCAAAGCCTGCTCCGCTCCCCGAGCCCGAAGTAGCGCCACCAGTCGAGCAGCCCAAACCCGCCAAAGCAACTAAGGCCGACACGGTATCCGCCGAACCTCCAGCCAGCCCGAGCGGATCAGCCACCGTCGATGCCGATCTCTGGCCACAAATCCTGATCGCACTCAAGCAGAAACACAACACGCTCTACAGCATTGTGCGGATGGCTGAGCCGGTTTTCCCCGAAGACGGAAGTCTAGAGCTGCATTTCGCGTTCGCTTTCCATCAAAAACAGCTCAAAGAAGCCGCCAACCGAAAGATCTTAACTGATATCATCTACCAGTTAGCGGGCCAGCCCATTACGGTCACCTACCTGCACGACAAAGCCGCAAAACCACCCGCCGGCCAGCCCCTTGCGCCCGCCAAGCCAGCTGCACCCGATAGCCTGCAAGCTATTAGCAATATTTTTGGTGGTGGCGAGGTCTTGGATAGCTAGGGGTGCCGTTTATCCACTACGTTTGTTGTAATCTAGCAACACCTCAAGAGCTACACTATAAACTTTTGGCCAAAACGCCTATACTATGATGAAAGGGTGGCAGGGAAGCACGAATTATGGACGATACTCAGAAGAATACTGCCCAACAGCCACAAAACATCGAGGCCGAAGCCAGCCTGCTCGGCGCCTTGCTTATAGATAGTGATGCCATTGTTAAGGTTGCTGACCAGCTGACGAGTGCTGATTTCTTCGAGGTTCGTCACCGACGCATCTATGAAGCCATTCTCCAACTCTATGAGCAGCATGACGCCATAGACGTCCTGACGCTCGCCGATAGGCTCAAGAACAATGGGCATATTGATAGTGTGGGCGGTCCGGCTTATCTGACGGAGCTGACGAATTTTGTTCCAACGGCAGCTCATGTTGAACAGTACGCGGATATTGTCGCTCAGAAGGCTTTGCGCCGCCGCTTGATTAGCGCTTCGAAAGACATTGCGGGTCTGGGCTTCGATGAAAGTAAGCAGTTGCGTGAGCTGATAGAAGAGGCCGAAACCCGGCTCTTCGAGGTCAGTCAACAGCACGTCAAACAGAGTGTTATCAGTCTAGAAGCTATTCTAGCCGAGAGCTTTGATCGGCTCGATGATCTACACAAAGACAAGCAGAAAATTCGCGGTATCCCAACGGGCTTCAAGGATATCGATGAAAAACTAGCTGGCTTCCAACGTTCAGACCTAATCATTTTGGCCGCTCGTCCGTCAATGGGCAAAACAGCGCTGGCCCTTAATTTTGCTCACAATGTGGCCGTGCAAGCTAACCAGCCAGTCCTGATTTTTAGCCTGGAAATGAGCAAGGAGCAGCTGGTCGACCGCTTGCTCTCAATGGAGTCGGGTGTTGATGCCTGGGCCTTGCGTACGGGTAATCTGACCGATGCTGACTTCGAGAAGATTGGCCGGGCAATGGGTACACTCAGCGAAGCGCCGATCTTCATTGATGACAGCCCTGGTATTACCGTAAGTGATTTGCGCACCAAAGCTCGCCGCGAAGCACATCAGCACGAACTCGGATTGATCATCGTCGATTACCTCCAGCTTATGAGCGGTGGCGGCCGGTATAGCAATGAAGGTAACCGCGTTCAGGAGATATCAGAGATTTCTCGAGGGCTTAAGGGTATTGCTCGTGAGCTGAATGTGCCGGTTTTGGCGCTCAGCCAGTTGAGCCGTTCAGTTGAGAACCGTAGTCCGCAAATTCCTCAGTTGGCCGATCTACGCGAATCAGGTTCTATTGAGCAAGACGCCGACGTGGTAGCCTTCATTTACCGCGAGGAATATTATAATCCCGAAACCGACCGCAAGAAACTAACTGATATTTTCATCAAAAAGCACCGTAACGGCCCCACCGGCGGTGTTGAATTGTACTTCGAGAATGAAAAACAGCGTTTCCGCTCTGTTGACACCCGCCACCAGGATCCGTTCAAGGTCTAGTTGTCGACCATTGTTTGGGAGATAACTTGAATCTTCCAGCTTCCGCAGCGACCTACCAAATAAAGCTTAATATATAGAGAACCCCTGAATAACCCCATTAGCTGACCGAATAGCAGAGTTCATAAGCCACGAACTCCCTGCAATGCGCTATAATAACCACAAACATGAAACAGTTTCGACGTTACCTGCGTATGCACAGGCGCCTCATTATTGTGTTGGGCTCAGCCGCCGTCATTATAGGCTGTTTGCTGCTGTACCGGCTTGGTAGCCTAGTTGGTGGGCTGAGCAGTGGCGAACTGCAGGTTGCTACGACGCCGCTTGGTTG
>DAINPB010000002.1:0-67706 GCA_036743655.1 Candidatus Saccharimonadota bacterium | reverse complement strand
ATCACCAACCGTTTAACCTGCCTTTGCAATTCGTTCGCTCGGTGGTCTTCTTCGTGTTTCCGGGGCACGGTCAGACGCTTACGAGGGTACCCAATGTACTCTTCGGAGGCTTAACAACACTTAGCTTAGCTTGGCTATTGTATACCTGGCATGGTAAACGCTCGGCGCTATTTGGAACGGCCTTATTTGCTACCAGTGCTTGGGTGCTTCATGTCAGTCGTTTGGCGAGCTTTGACGTTTTGTATCTGTGGGTCATGTCGATGCTGCTGCTTATTCAGGTAGTACTTCCGCGTTATAGTCGACAGGTATATGTCTTTTATGGCAGCATACTCATGCTTGGTATGTTGCTCTACGTTCCAGGGATGGTGTGGCTTATTCTGACCAGTGTCTACTGGCAGCGAAAAGCGTTGCTTGATGGCTGGCAGTACTTCGCCCAGCCGTGGCAGCACTTGCTGAGCGTACTAGCTGCTGCACTCTGGTCGCCATTGCTGCTGATTAATCTGTTACGGCCGGGCAATTTCCGCGCTTGGTTGGGGCTGCCGGCACATTTCACGGGTGTTATGCACCTGCTTAAAGGCTTTTTCGCCGTCTTTGTTCATCTGTTTGTTCGCGGCCCGCAGTATTCGCAGCTATGGCTTGGTCGTGCGGCCCTATTGGATGTTTTCACGCTGACTGGTTGCATCTTAGGGATATATTTTTACGTGCAACATCGACAAGCTGTTCGCAGCCGCTTCTTGGCGAGCTTCTTCTTGATAGGCGTGCTATTAGTCGGTCTTGGTGGCCCGGTCAGCCTCAGCCTGCTGGTGCCGCTGCTGTATATCTTTGCAACCACCGGCATTACGTATCTGCTCCGGGATTGGCTGCGTGTTTTCCCAATTAACCCCTTGGCACGAAGCCTGGGTATTGGTCTCGTCAGCCTCGCCGTTGTACTGGCGTGCGCTTATAATATTCGAGCCTACTTTGTTGCTTGGCCGCACGCCGAAGCAACCCAGGCAATCTTTCGCTATCACCGCTAGCGCTGGTATACTGGAGTAGGTCATGCCGATTGCTTGCGTAGTGCTACGACAGAAGTAATAGGCTACATCTAACACTAGGGAGGATATATGAGCCGATTTGATCAAGCCAAGATGTTAATGCGTGTCAAAAAGATCCAGAGCGAGCTCCAGAAGCAAGTTATCACCGTAGAAAAGGGCGATGGCGCCGTCAAAGTTGAAATAACCGGCGAGCAAAAGATCAAGAAGATTCACATCGACCCCGATAGTATCGACACCGACGATATCAGCCAGCTCGAACGTTGGGTTGAAGATGCAGTCAAAGAAGCGATTGCAGAAAGCCAACGCATCGCCGCCGAAAAAATGCAACCGATGATGGGTGCGCTCGGCAATCTGGGACTATAAGTTTAGACATCACCCAAGAACATGCAAATCTTACCACCTGCTCTGAGTGATTTGATCGAGGCTTTCGGTTTACTGCCGGGAGTGGGACCGCGTACGGCAGAGCGCTATGCATATTATTTGGTGCGCCATACTAGTGACACGTCAGCGAAGTTGGCGGGCGCATTGCAGGCTCTGGCGGGCGGTGTCGGTTATTGCACCAAAACATTTGCGCTGGTTCCCGCCGGCCAAGCACTATCGAGCCTGTACACCGATCCGCGTCGCGATAAAACGACGGTGGCTGTGGTGGCTGAGCCCTTCGATCTAGTAGCACTCGAGAAAACCGGGCAATTCCATGGCACCTACCACGTGCTGGGCGGCCTTGTTTCACCAATTGACGATGTCGGGCCAGAACAGCTGCATATCAATGAGCTGGTGAAGCGTATCGATGAAGACAAGGTGCAGGAGATCATTCTGGCAACTAATGCTAGCGTCGAAGGCGAGTCCACGGCGCTGTATATACAGCAGCAGATTGGTACGCGTAAGGTGAAAATCACACGCCTGGCACGTGGTTTACCGATTGGTGTTGATCTGGAGTACGCCGATCAAATCACCCTTGGGCGAGCTCTAGAGGGACGTCAGGCACTTTAAAGCTGGTGACGTGTATGTGCGGCGATGCTTCGGCGAGTACGTTGAATTTGTCAAACACTTGGGTTTTCGCGCCTGAGAACCTACAATGAGTGACATATGTATAGCGAGAGCAGCCAGATAGATCAGATTGTCACAGCTGCCCAAAAAATTGTCATCGTCCAGGCCGATAATCCGGATGGCGACAGCTTGGGCAGTGCTCTCGCGTTGGAGCATATCTTGGGTGATATGGGCAAGGAAACCTATCTGTACTGCGCCGTCGATATGCCGAGCTACTTGCGCTATCTTGATGGCTGGGATCGGATACAGCGGGAGCTGCCGAAGCAATTTGATGCCAGTGTAATTGTTGATGCTTCTACTATGACGCTGTTTGAGAAGTTAACGGCTTCGGGTCAACAGGGGTGGTTGGCCAGTAAACCGTGTATTGTGCTTGATCATCACCAGACTGTGGAGAACGTTATTCCATTTGCTACCGTGACGATCAATGACCATACGCGGGCTTCGGCCGGGGAACTGATTTACCTTATATCAAAGAAGTTGGGTTGGAAAGTGTCTTTGGCCGCACAAGAGTTCTTGACGACTTCTATCCTCGGCGACACCCAAGGCTTAACCAATCAGTTAGCTTCGGCAGAAACGTACCGAGTCATGGCGGAGTTTGTGGAGAACGGCGTTGACCGCCCGAGGCTTGAGGAGCTGCGCCGGGAATTCGGCAAAATGTCGCCGGAGATTTTTCGCTATAAGGCTGTGCTTATCAAGCGAACTGAACTCACGGCTGACGGCCGTATAGCTTCAGTGGTCATCCCGCAAGATGAAATCAACCAGTACAGCCCGCTGTACAACCCCGCGCCGCTGGTTCAGGGCGATATGCTGCAAACTGCTGGCGTACAGATAGCAATTGTTTTCAAACACTATGCTGACGGCAAGGTCACCGCTGCCATCCGCTGCAATCCTGGCGCGCCGATTGGTGCCAAATTGGCCGAGCACTTAGGTGGCGGCGGTCATGCGTATGCTAGCGGCTTTAAGGTCACCGACGGTCGTGATTTCAAAGAGGTGAAAGCCGACTGCCTCGACTATGCCACTGATTTACTTGCTGAGCTTAAGAAGAAAGCTGCACATGATGAAGTTGCATAACACCTTATCGCGAACGGTTGAAACGTTTACGCCGCTGGATGCTACAAAGCTGCGTATGTACTCCTGTGGACCAACTGTCTACAGCCATATTCATATAGGTAATCTGGCCTCCTTCATTGCTGCCGATACCTTGCGGCGCGTACTGGCACTGGATGAGCAGCCTGTGCAGCATGTCATGAATTTTACCGACGTTGATGACAAGACAATTCAGCGCAGCCGCGAGAAATACCCCGAACTGGAACCAATGAAAGCGCTGCAAAAACTGACTGAAGAATACGGCAAATGCTTCCTGGGAGACATGCAGGCCGTCGGTAACGACACCGAAGTTATGGAGTTTGTGAAAGCCACTGATACCATAGCGGCCATGCAGGAATTGATTACCAGTCTGCACCAAGCCGGTTTCGCATATATCACCGACGACGGCGTGTACTTCTCCATTGAGGCATATGCGAAGAGCGGCAAAAAGTACGGCCAGCTAACCGAAATCACCGCTAGTTCCACCAGCGAAGCTCGTATCCAAAACGATGAGTATGACAAGGAGTCGGTTCATGACTTTGCGCTGTGGAAGCTGCAAAAGCCCGGTGAGCCAACTTGGGACTTCGAGCTAGATGGCAAAAACCTCAACGGCCGTCCTGGTTGGCACATCGAGTGTTCGGCTATGAGTAAGGCCAGCCTTGGGCAGCCATTCGATATTCACACGGGCGGCGTTGATCTGATCTTTCCGCACCATGAGAATGAAATCGCCCAGAGCACAGCTGGACAGCAGAACCCCGTGTACGCTACGTTTTTCGCACACAACGAACACTTGCTTGTTGACGGTAAGAAGATGAGCAAGTCGCTTAACAATTTCTACACCCTTGAAGATATTACGGCTAAGGGTTTTGACCCTCTGGCTTTCCGCTTACTGATACTCCAGGCGCACTACCGTAACCAGGCTCATTTCAGTTGGGCTAATCTGGAGGCTGCCAAGAATCGCCTGCAAACCTATCGAGCCTTTGCTGACCTAGTCTGGCAATTACCAGAGACGGGTAGTGGTGAAAATCCCCTGGAAAGTGCACAGGATGACATTCGGACTGCTCTACAACACGATCTGGACACCCCGAAGGCATTAGCGCGATTGAGCGCCCTTGAATCTGACTGGCTACGCGTCTTGAGCAGTGAGAGTAGAGATTCGCTGCGTGCTTTTCTGGAATTTGCGGATGCAGTACTAGGTCTTCAACTCAGCAAACGTCAAGATCTAAGCGAACAAGAGCGTCAGCTGCTCAATGATCGGGAAGCAGCACGCCAAGCGCAAGACTGGGAACAATCAGACAAACTCCGCAAGCAACTGGAAGAGCAGGGCGTAGGACTACGCGATACGCCGCACGGTGCTATTTGGTTTCGGTCGTAGCTTTGTCGAAACGAGGTGTGTCGATAATCTTCTGACTGCGTAAGTACTCAAGTAGGGCAATGCGTAAACAACCGGCCACCGGTATGGCTACCAGACCACCGAACAGGCCGCCGAAGCTTACGCCGACTACTACCGACATGAAGACCAGTAAGGGCGACATATTGGTTGTGTTTGCTTGAATCCGCGGCTGCACCAGATAGTTCTCTATCTGTTGATACAAAATATAGTAGGTCAAGATAATGACTGCGGCGCTCGTAGAGTGAAACAGCGCTATCAGCGTCACAATCACCGCTCCTATAGTGTGGCCAACCATCGGTATCAGACCGCATATGAAGATAATAACGATTATGGCCGCCGGGTAACTGATATGCAGCAGTAAGACTGCCGGCATGATAAGCACCGCGGCCAGCGCAGCTAGTATTACCTGACCATTCACAAATCCCTTGATAACTCGATACATATCTTTAATCACGCGATCAGCCAAACCATGGTGCTGATCGGGCACCACATCATGCAGGAAGGCGAGCCAGCGAGGTCCTTCTACGAGCATCATAAACGTCAGTACCAGAATAGTAAGCAAGGCAAAGACGCTGCTGCCAATCCGCTGAGCGGTTGCAAAAGCCGTACCGCCCGAGTTCTTAATGCGCGTGGATAGCTGCCGAGAGACGGTATTGACCTGTTTTTGCAGATGATATTTGCGAATGGCCTTGCCGACCTCGCTGTTCTGGCTGCGAAAGTCTTGCACTAGGCGTGGAGCAGCATTCACCAAGCTCTCTGTTTGACGAACTAGCGGGGGCACAATACTAGCCATGAAGCCGCCGAGCATCACAATTACTATTAGAAATGACAGCGTTGTAGCCAGCGAACGGCTACCGCGGCGTTTGCCTGGTAGTTGCCTACTAAGCCAGTAGACTGGCCCGTTTAAGGCAAGCGCGAGGAAGAAAGCGGTGAAGATTAAGAGTATGGCGTGAGCCGCTTTATGTAATGCAGCCAAAATAGTAATCGTAGCCACGATCAGGAAAGCGACGCGCAGAAAGGTCGTAAACGAAATGGTTAGGGCAACCTCGGGGACTTCCTCGGACTTGCGGAAACGCAGCATACCCATAGTATCTATTGTCCGCGCCGTTCGTGCAAGGCTTGGCGGTAGATTTTGAGCAGTTTGGCGCCGACTACAGCCACCGCGAACTCCTTGGTGTAGGTTGCACCCCAGCGCTGAGCGACCTGCCGTAGCTTAGTGTCGGTCAGGTAGATTGTTAGTTTTTCGGCCAAAGCGCTACTGTCATGCGGATCGAATAAAAGCTCCTGTCGCGGTGCCATAACTGAGCTGTAGCCCGGATTATCTCCGGCTAGCACTGCTGCACGACCGCTGGCCATGGCTTCGAGCAAAACAATACCGAAGCTTTCGCCGCCGCTACTGGGAAAAACGGCAATGTCTGCCGAGGCATAGTACCGCGGCTTATCCGTCTCAGTCACGAAACCAACAAATTCCACCTGCTGCTCCAGCCCATGTTTAGCTACCAGCTGGCGCAGTTTGCCCTCGAGTGGCCCGGTTCCGCAAACTACCACGCGAAAATGGGGGACTTTATTATTTTGCGACAATAGGACAATCGCCTCCAGAAGGAGCTGACACCCTTTGCGCGGCACCAAGCGCCCTAAGAATAGTATGGTAAGTACGTCGTCGTCATATTGCGGCAACGGCTGCGCTCCATGAAAACGCCCATAGTCTATGACATTGGGCAGTACGTCGCTAGTGATATGGAAGGTTTTCTCAGCAAAAGCCTGCGCGGTAGGTGAAACGCTGACCATCCGGTCAAAGTGCCGCAATGAGGGTCGTAGCCACACACCCAACAGCCGCGTCGCAATTGTGGCCAACTTGTTGTAAGGCGCAATATGAAAAGTGCCAACAATAGCTGTCCGTTGATCCGCCTCCAGAATTATGCGCTGTGCTAAGAATGGATGATGCGGCACCTGAATATGTAAGACGTCAAAGTGCTCAGCAGCCAAAAACTTGCGCAGTTTGCGCCGAGTGGCCATCAGTGGCACCGAGCCGTTATTGCCATTGAAGCGGACGCTGATACTGCGGCTAAGGCTGTGCAAGCGTGGAATATCTTGGCGCTTAGTCTGTCCGACCAGGTAGTGCACCTCGTGACCTTGTGTTTCTAGCCAGCCACCGATTGCCAGCACATACTGCTGCACACCATCAGGTTTGTCCAAGCCGCTATCGAGTACTAGGCCAACTTTCAGCGCTTTAGCGGCGGTGGCCATGCTGCTGCAGCGCCTCTTGATAAAATTCCTCGTAGCGTTTCACGATACCAGGATAATTGAACTGTTTGACATAGTCCTTGGCCCACTTCTGCCAAAGCGCTCGCATTGGAGCTACATTCAGTAAGAGCTCGAGTCGCCGGGTAAATTCATCGGTATCATGCGGGTTAACCACCGAAACGGCGCCCATGTCCTGCAAAACCCCCGTATACCCAGGATTGTTGCCTGCAACACATACGGTATTAGTAGCCATAGCCTCCAGTAGTACGATGCCAAAACTTTCTCCAAACACCGCTGGTGAACAGAACAGATCAGCTTGCGCCAGTAACTGTATCTTCAAATCCTCACTGACATAGCCCAGAAACTTAACATTCGGCAGGTGCATATCCTCAGCCAGCAACTCCAGCCGTTCGCGTTCAGGCCCATCACCAGCAATCAGTAGCTGCACATCGGTATTGTTTTGTGCCAGCTGACTATAGGCTCGCAACAGATATTGCACGCCCTTGCGCCGTTCTAGACGGCCAACGTACAAAATGGTTCGTAGGTCAGGCTGCTTGGTTATCTCTGGATGGCGGTACTTGCTGAGGTCGATACCGTTCGGAATGATAGTGATTGGCTGCTCTGTTAGCCCGGTAACGTATTCGGCGGCGGTGTCGGAAACGGCAGTCAGCTCGTGCAGATACTTCTGGACGGATTTAAGATACGGCGTGACGACTTTGAGAATGGTTCGGCTCATCAAGGCATCGGAGACTCTGGCGTGAAAGGTGCCGATATTGACACTGGTGGAGCGCTGTAACAGCTGCCGGCTCAGCAGCGGCATCCACGGCTCGTGGAAGTGCAGAATATCAAACTTCTCAGCCGCCAGCATAGCGTCAATCATCTCGCCATCAGCCGTACTGGAAACCTGCGACGTGGTATCCGAGAACGACAAGGTGCGAAAGTCCGTCGAAGTGCCCACGAAGATGGTATCTGGAATAGTCTCGGTGCTGCCGCGTGGCCGAGGAGTTATGACACGGGTGGTGTGACCGCGTTTCTCCAGGCCAGTTTTTAGCGCCAAAACAACTTCGAGCACACCGCCGTGCTTGTTAATGTTGTACGGGCAGACAAGTCCGATCTTCATCTTGCTACTAAGTATACCATCTGTTTACTTCTTGGTGAGCAGTCGGCGTAGCTTGGGCGGGAAGTACGGCGCCGCGGCTTTGGCGTCAGCAATGATGCTCGGGGCGTGGTTACCAACTTTTAGCGTTGTCAGCAGCTCATAGTCGTTGAAGATTACTCGCAAGTGCTGCTCGACGATATGCGGATCGAAATAGCGGTCAGCTTCAATAGACACATGATAAACCGGCAAATCTACCCGTCGGTCGCAATTGTTCAAGGTCAAGAACTCGACTGAAGTTTTCATATAAGTACGCACGTCATTCTCGTGCCACAGACGAATTTCTACCTCTGTAATCTCTTTGATCTCCTCCTCCAAAACACTCGTAAACTTATGCTTCGCGTTATGGGTGCGCCGGTACGCAATCTTCAGAAGTACAGGATTTAGAACGACATAGCGAAAGAATAAGGCCGGTATACGGTGTTGAAAAAATGCCGTTGTATACCGGTAGAACAGCCAACGCGGCTTAGAAAAAACGAAATCGTCCTTATGCGAGAAACCAGCGATACTAGCTAGCATATCGACCTTCTTGGTCAGCTCAGGGTATCGTTGCAACATCCGGGTAGCGACTACAAACCCGAAACTCATGCCGACTATGGTGACTTTCTTTCGCTTATAGCGCATCTTAATAAACGCCGCGAGATAGTCCGCCAGGTTATCGATTGTTGGCTTCTTGCCAATCTTATAGAAGCTATCCATATTGCCAAAACCAGGCAGATCAGGCATCGTCACACCCGCATAACGATTCATCACCTGGGTCAGCCCCCACCAACGCTCCAGGCTGGAATGGTGACCGTAGACGAAGAGGATCTCCTTAGCGACACCTTTGGGCGGCGGCATACGCAACATGCGCCCATTGAGGCCATTAATATTCAGCGGTGCTATAAAGTCAGCAGGGTTTTTGGGCGTTTTCTTAGGCATTCTTTTACCGTTAGATTTGCTGTTACTGTAGCAGGAAAGCGAAGGGGCGTCCAATGCACCCCGAGCATCGCCGCAAATGAGTTTATTTGATAAATCAGGGATCAAACCGTACAATATGCAAGCAGCTGATGGGGCGTGGCCAAGTGGTAAGGCACCAGTTTTTGGTACTGGCATTCGGGGGTTCGAATCCCTCCGCCCCAGCCAGACTTTGACAATTCTCGTATTTATGATACTCTGATTTAATGTCCACTCTGTTTGGTGAAACTTTTGCTGCAATTAGGGAGAAGCGCAGAATACCTTTGAGGGAGTTTGACGGTATCTCTCCAGGCTACCTTCATGATATTGAGCACAAGGACGTGCTTCCTGCCCCGGAAAAACTTGATTTATTGGTAACGCGTGTAGGTCAAGTTGCCGCGGAGCAAGGGGTAGAAGATAGTGAGAAAGAAGGGCTGGAGTTACACCATGCGTGGTGGGGATCACAATTGATTCGATTAGGCGTAGAACCTGAACTTGCATCAGCAGCAGCGACGTTTTTATTATCAAGTCCTGACCAACAAAGCATCGTAACCCAGGCAATAGATGCAGTAGTTATGGAGCAACCGAAATAGTATTTTGGAGTTCAGTTTTAACACTGGCAATAATAGCCGGCGAAACATCATCAAGGTTGCGAAGCTCGTCTACTAGGGGCAGCCAAACTCCTTGTGTATTGACAACTTTATAATGTTTTGATATTCTTATAAAGTTATGGACTGTTCTGACCAGTTAAAATCCATTCTAAAAGCCAGCGGCTGGTCTCAAGAAGATCTCGCACGTCGTTTGGGAGTTTCATTTGTAACTCTTAATGCCTGGGTTAACGCCAGGTCCAAACCACGTAAGAAGGCCGCCGAATCTATCCGTTTACTATACTTTGAGATTCTTGGAGCTGACAGCTTGGATGTTGCTGTACTGCATGAGCAAAAGGCAAAAGCATCTCAACTACAGACGACCGTCGATGAGATTGCTGGCGACCAAGAACTACTTGATGTCCTAACACTGCATCTCACCTATAACACAAACACTATCGAAGGCAGCACTATGACACTGGCCGATACGAAAGATGTACTATTTAAGCACAAAGTTCTTACAAACAGAACACAAGTTGAACAGGCTGAAGCTCGTAACCATCAAGCAGCGCTTTTATGGCTTCTTGAGCAGCTACAAGCAAAAGACTTCATTATCACGGAGAGCACTGTTAAAGAACTACATTTACGACTTATGAATGGGATTATTAGTGATGCCGGACAATATCGCCAGCATAGCGTACGAATTATGGGCGCCAATGTAACAATTGCAAACTACCTGAAAATCCCAGCCCTGATGGGTCAACTAGTAATGAACATTGGGCAAGTACCAAAAGATCCGATTGAAGCTCTATCACTTACTCACGCAACGTTTGAGAAGATTCATCCTTTCAGTGATGGTAATGGTCGTGTTGGGCGCCTACTCATGTTAGCTCAAGCCTTAAAAGTTAACCTCACCCCTCCGCTAGTTGCCAAGGAGAGAAAGTATGCCTACTACAAATACCTTGAACTGGCACAGATGAAAGATAACTTCTTGCCGCTGGAACTCTTCATAGTTGAGTCAATCATTGCTACTAACCAGTTACTGTTTGGATAGACAAGCCAAGCGGACATACCCGTGGTTATATTTGATGGTGCCGTGGATCTGAGCGTGGGAGCTACGACCGATAAAAGCGGTTTGTACTTTGACACCTCGACAGATGGCTCTGAAGCTTACGCCTATGTGCCGCTGAAGGGCATTACCAGCACGCAAATCCGCGAGCTTTCAATGCCCCACATAAAGCCTAAAGTTCACATGACGCCTTCCGAAGAGGGCATACTCTGCTCAGAGATACCTCGCCAAATACTTACATCCGAAAACCTTGCCGCCGCCCCAGAGATCGTCAGCCGCTCCATAAAAGCAGGCGCCTGGGTGTTTGGCGAAAAAGCCATCGCGGCATTTTATACTGCCGCCACCGAAGTGAAGCAAATTACTAGAAATACCTCGATTGGCGCTAGAGAGCGTGAGCTCACGCATCAGGCACTGCTCGCACTCGGCAATCATGTGCTGGACGAGCTGGCTCAGTAGTGCATGGTATATATTCTATTTACCTAAACGCCTACTTTTAGGCTATAAATTATTCGAATACAGTCATAGGCCGTTTTCACTGGATTGAGCCGTCGGCACACTCAGTGCATGCTACGATATAACTACGAAAGTCATAATAAGGAGGGGTGATTATGCTCAAAACACTAGCGGTATTTAATGGGTTTTCTGTTGACGATCTTGCGAAGGCGAAAGAATTTTATACGGAAACACTGGGGTTAAAACTAAAAGACGAGACCATGGGCCTGCAATTGGAGCTCCCCGGGGGTGGCCAAGCGTTTATCTACAGCAAGGACGACCATCAACCGGCTACCTTCACCATTCTGAACTTCGTCGTCGATGACATCGATGCGGCAGTTGCCGAGCTGACGAGCCAGGGCGTGAGCATGGAACGCTACGATGACATGCCCGCGACACAAGACGAAAAGGGTATCCTGCGCGGCATCAAAGCCAACCAAGGCCCAGACATTGCCTGGTTCAAGGATCCGGCCGGCAACATACTTGCCGTGCTGCAAGAAAAGTAATACGGTCACCCACGGCTGTAACCTCACAGCAAACACGAGCACAATTGCAACAATCCAGAATCTGAGCTACTGTTAAAGGACATAACACGAGGGTAATCATGGGCTTATTTGGTAAATTGAAGCAAAATATGAACCACGGCGGCGTCAAAGTTCACATACAAGCACCGAGTTCAGTGCCAGGAAATCAGGTTATCCCCGTAACCGTAACTATTACCGCTGATAGCTCGCAAACCATCAATAGCGTTAAGGCAGAAATCCGGGCCGAGGCCAAAGAGCAGGGCGTCAATATAGGCGGCCCCAACGGCGGTGTTGGTATGCAATCAAGCCGCAGCATGCCTCAAACCATAGCCCAAGTCGAAAACCGAGAGCCGTTCACCATAGCTCCCGGCGAGACAAAGACCATCAATCTAGAACTGTACATAAGTGGCAGCGCTGCAAGTGGCAATCCCATGAGCCAAGTAGCCAATATCGGCGGCGGCCTGGGGACTGCGCTGCAAGCAGTGGCAGCAGTTGCCCAAAACTTCGACCACGTTAGCTACCTTTACACTGTGCACGCTTCGGCCGATGTACCAGGCGTCAGCTTAGACCCGGGCGACCATCAGCCCATTCAGATTTTGCCACCAACAGCTGCCGCACCGCAGCCCACGCAACCCGCTAGCAGCGCCCCAGTACAAAGCCAACCACAAACAACGCTTCCAACTCCGTCGCTACCGGGTATGCCAGCACCAGTCCAACAAGCCCAAAGCCCCGAGCCTAGCTCTAACCAGCCTTAGTAACTTCAGCCTTGACTGGCGCGAGTGAGGTAAATGCCCTCCGTAACTCTTGGATCGAATCGCTTTTACCGTTGAGCTGAGCCTGTATCGGTCGTGCGCTATCAAACTCAAAGCAAAGTGCTGGCAAGACCTTGAGTGGCTCATCGTCCATAGCTTCAGGTTTGCCACTCACGGTTACAGCATATAACGTGCCTTCAAGTAGTACCTTTAGCTCTATTAGGGCGCTTGCAGCGGTATTATTCATTCTTACGGCTTTGATCACGCCACGATGCGTCTCTGAGTCACATCTTAAGTTGTACAGTTCATCAACCAGCGTTTCATCGTTAATAGAAGTTTCACCTAATATATCGGAGAATCTTGCCTGTATATCAAACTGATTAAAAATATTCTGGCGGACAGTGTTCTCGCGATTCAGCCGTTCAACGGCTACGCGCATAACTGCTGAGTCTGGGTAAGGGTTTGCCACAATCTGAGGATTTTTAAGAAATCTATTAATTGGTCCGACCACTGTACCCGTCCAACCCTGACTGCGAAGATCGGGTAACTCACCCTCAACAAAAAGGCCCTGGTTACGATTCGAATTATGAAAATAGCAGGCAATCTCTCTGTCCTCTTCGGAGTTAGCTAGTTGGTAGCGAGCTTGCTGGACTGTTGCGCCTATAGCCTTTCTGGCCGCAGCCATGCGTGCTCTAGCCTTCGCACTCTCCTTTTGCCCTGATTTGCCTTGAAGCGCTTCGCTATTTTCAGCAGTAAAAGTAACTCTATGATTGCCGTGAGTAACCAGAGGTTCACCCCGCAAGATTGAAAGGAATTGGTAGACCACCTGTTTGCGGAGCTGACTGTTTGGCGCAATGTTCGCATTTTCAAAAATTATTTTGCCCGTCGAGGCATTCAAGGTTGCGATCGAGATGGCTAGTTTACTTCGCGTAACAGCCAGTAGTTGCAGCATATCCTGGTTGGTTCCCTCGATTGGCGCACCAATCATCAAATGCGCAACCCGACCATCGACGAGCTTGGTGTTGTCGACTATGACGCGCGTGGCAAATCTCTGCTCGAGACGCTGTCCTTGGTCGTCGAAGACTGTTAGTCTGCGCCAAGACTTAGTATCCAGCCGCTCTGCGCATTTGCGTACAAGCTGAGCCTCGAATGCTGCGGTCAGCTGTTCAATATTTTGGCGGAATTCAATATTAAGGAGTTTCTCCAGGGCTATCTTGTGCTGTTCCTCTGTTTCGCTATTGATATGATCGGGTTCAATAAGCCGCTCGGTCTGCCTTGGGTTTAAGATGCTTCGCACGGCCTCAATGACTACGTGTCGACCGGTTCTGTCATCCGAGGCCATAACATGAAAGTTATCGTCCTTAACTTCTGAACCGATTTGAACATAGCTACAATTACCATCCTTGCGCCTGGAGAAAGTCGCCAAAGGCAAGGCAACGTCGCCGAAGATAGCCGCCAGAACTGGATCTCCAGTCTGCTCGACTTCATGCTCTGCGCTAACGGTACGCCGCAAGAATTTAGTACGTCCCGTTATCGCTCGCTTAGTTTTTATAATTGGCTGCAACAGAGCAAGCTTAACAGGCTGCTCGGCTAATACGGGATGCCAGTCGAGATCAATGACTTCTGTTTTTTGCAGGTCAAACGCTTGACCAACTATTTGAATCTCTTGATAGGGAGGGCATTCATGATATTGAGATCTGCGGCGCTCATCTATGTCACGCTGATTGACTCTTTCATCTAGTAATTCATGCGCCGCCTTGTTAGCCTCAGCCGCCGCAAAACTACACTCAAACTCAAAGCCAATGGCAGCGCCCAAGATTGACGGCTCTTCCATCGCCCGTTGTTCTCCTAAGTTGCTAGCCATATTTTACATATTCTATCACTGAGTTGCTCATTAATCAATAAAGGTGTGCGGATTCATAATAATAGCGTTTTCGCCTGGCGAAACTTAAGTCGGTAACAGATGCGCATTATCTGTGATCCACATAGGAAGCCCCGGGCTCTAGGTTGCGTTATTATGGCATCAAGCCGCTACAGTAATTTGGTACATCAAGCAGTAGATCTACGCATAGATGAGCCGAATGATCGCCCGGTGCTTGTCCTGCGTATGCTTCAACATACTCTTCAGGCACGGCAAGATAGGTGAAAGAGTTGAGGCTGAAGGGCCCGACATCCCTCTGGCTAGCGTCGAAGAAAGCCAGCGACCGTATAACCTTTACCGCTATCGCACCGATTTTCGCAGCTTCATGGGGAGATACAGCATCTTCTTCCTGGCGCGGTCGAAAGCGGATTACCTGGATTGATTGGTCGCCAGGTTTGACGTTACCTGCCCCCTGTCCATTAAGCGGGTAGCCATCCTCGACTATACTTGTACCAGGGAAGCCATCGTGAGCAAGGAAGACTCCTTCAATCACTTTTTTGTCATACTCCCTGCCTCGCCTCGATATTTTGTCATTAGCTCCAGTGAGTGCCGCAATTCGACTGGGGTCACGGAGCGCTAGTAGGGCGGGGTGGCCCTCAGCAATCTCAGTTGGCGGCATGCTGGCCACACGGAGTTCAGCAGTAATCTCTGTCATACATGTACTTATACAGCAAGCTTTGGCAATGTCAACTAGCCCCTCTGTTCGGTGCAGTTTTCCAGAGGTAGAAGCACATGCAACAGCCGTGAATCAAGCTTGCAGCGAGAGCATCCCTCCCCAAATAAACATATTGTAAAATATATCACTTTTATTTATAGGCCGTTCAATCTATAATAAAAGCGTGTGACTGTACTCAATAGTGTTTACTAGCTTGATTAAAACCTGGTATCCGTACCACTTCGCAAGATCTAGATGGCAAGCACTAAAACACAGCCCACGCGTTACACTTTAATAATTTATCAATAGAAGGGAGGTGCATATGCCTATGCACCCTGAATTACGTGGTAGCAGACTACCGCGTATTTCGATGGCGACTGCTGCGCTCGTGGCGCTGACAGTTAGACCCATCGATAGCCAAACCCCAAACCACCTGCAATACGTCTCAAGTACCAGGCCTGTTAGTGAACATATTAGCTCACATAGGATTGTTCAGCACGCCCGCGCGGCGAGAACCGAACATAATCCACGACACTCTCAAACCCATCTGACGCGAGCCCAAAAAGCTGCGCGAACGGTGACCGCAGCCGAACTGGCGGCTTGGACAAAGGTTCACAATTGCGAAGAACCCGGTAACTGGTATGTTCGCGGGTCGTCATATTCGGGCGGCCTGGGCATCTCTAACACAAACTGGACGTACTACGCGCCCAAATACATGCCCAAAAGCGCCGCCGACGCCACACCGAAAGAACAGGTGTTCGTGGCCATGCGCATCCAGAAAAACCCACCAGATCAAAACGGCTGCAACGGCAGCTGGTAGGGCATAGGCTGTTGAGCCGACTTGCTCTGATGCTCTCCGCTGTACAAAATAAATACAGCTTTTTTGGAGCTGCATCAAATCAGCTCAATTCTCGAGGAGCAAGTTATTGACTTTTGTTAGCTTTTATGCTAATATTATAAGGTTTCGTTGAGGCAATAGCGTCTCCGAACGCACGTTGACAAGCATACAATACATATAGTGTAAATTGATGTGAGCTGTAAGGAGATTAGCTACTAGTCTTCTGGCAGCTCACATCAGTGGGTGAAGTGTCCATCTGACTGTTTACAGTCACGATCAAGGAGTTCTCATGCCACGCAGACGCAAGTGTACTCATACGCCGACCATCACGGTTAACCCTAGCTCGACGCTAGGCATACGCCTAACGGTCACTCCGGGTGTGAGCAATGAGGTCGTCGCGCGCGTCCAGGCGGAACTCTTGAAGTTGCAGGGCGTACATTACGTCTCTGCATCATCGAGCGGTTTCGAAATCGGCGTCGCCAACGACCTCTTCGACAAGTGCGAGATCGCCCTTGCAGCCGAGGAGCTTGTTCGTGCAATCATTTGCAACGAGCCGGCACCCCCAGCCTGCATTCGCGTCAAGGTACAGTCGGTTCCACACCGCGCGAACACCTGGAAGATCACAACCAGCTACCGTCACACCGACAGCGAGCTGCTCAAGAAACTGACCGCTGCTTGCAGTGGACCGTTCAAGAGCGCAGAGTTCGAGGCCGGCGGCTACAACATCCAGGTCAAAACGACCGAGAAGTCGTGCAACCGGATTCGTAACCGTGCGCAGAAAGTGATAGACGCTTTCTACTCAGACGACGAGTGCACGGAGCCGTTCAAGATCAAGCGTTACGCCAGGCACGAGTCGATCGACTCATTCCTGTGCGTCGCGACCAATCACCGATTCTCCAAGGAGGAGAGCAACGAGCTCAAAGAGCAGCTCGAAGAGCAGGTGCCGGGAGTGTACAACGCTCACAGCGACAACGGCGGTTACAACTGGCAGTTCATCATGGCGAACGACTTGTTCGATCGGGACGATGCGGCGGCTGCTGTGATCGAAATCCTCACGGACTACATCGCGGTAAACTACTGCTGAACCCCTTCGCCACACAACCCTACACTACCGATTGGAGGTAAACGATAGACAGGCATGCATACATGACTGGATATTGTTTGTCACTTCGGTGACTTCATCTCCTTTCTTTGTATGTATGCCTGTCTATCACTCCATGAATGTGTGTTCATGCTGACGAGTCCAAAAGGACGAAAGTGAAGCGAACCAGCCGACTAGGCAGATGGCCACGCTGGCTCAACTTAGCGCCAGGTGTGTTATGTTATTCGTAGATATTTAACGGGAGAGATGTCAGCGTGACGAGTCTGAAGTGGCAGTTTAGAGAAATGTATTTGGGCGATGGTGAGGTGGCTACCTTTAGCCCGACCGGGAAATCGCGGATCAGTGATCGCCCATTAGCTGATGGAGAACGCGACGGAATGCTTTTTCGGAATACGCAGGGGAGATATATCCAAGGCATCGTCGAGTGCGAAATGGTTGACAGTTCCGAGCGACGAGAGTTTGTTGACTATAATCAAGCCATTCTTGAGCAAGCTGAGATATTTGGCATCAGCGTTCCGCTGCCTTTTTTTGGCCTGCGGTACGCGCTGGCTCGAAACCAGGTGGCTTATATTACCCGAGATCACAGTAAGCTGATTGCTATTAATCCTCAGCAGGATCCCTGGTCTTTGTAGCGAGCTGTTTTTGAGCAGCTGCGATTTACAACTAGTTCTTAAAAAAGGTCAGGGCTTACAGTACGACTTCGTCAGTGTCGGGTCTGACGGAATAATCGTGCATGATTTGCCGTGCTTGTTCTTTTACGCCGAAGGCAACTGATAACTCGTTTAGCCGGCGAAGCACACCGAAAGTGGCCAGATCTTGGTCGCTCATACCCGAGCCCAGGTATACGCTTGATCCTCGCGCCCAGCGCGTTGTCCGTCGAATCTGGCCTTCGTGGTAACGCCTTCTCCGAGGCACAATACTCTCAATCAGTAGCATGCGCGCTTTGGCGTTCCAAGATGTGTAGGACTGTACGGCGATAGTACCGAGCCCCATACCCGGACTGAACATGTAATCAATTTCCTGCTCGGAGTGCTCTCTAGCTAAATCTTGGCGAACCTTCTCGTCACGCGCGTCCATGTCTTCATTCAGAACCTTTACAACCTTAGGTGCTAGTGTTCTCATGGGGTAAAGCAGCAGCTGTGTCGCTGCTGTTCCTTTGGACTGCTCGTGCGTATCATCCCGACTCCCCGCAATGAAGCAAAATTCTCCCGGATCCTCACTTGACGACCTACCGGCTATATGGACAATATTTTCTCTGAGTATTTTGGCCTCTGAGATAGTTGCGGCTTGCGGTGCAACACTCCACGTCCCAGACCTACCGGGCAGCAGGCTTATAATGTTGCGCACCAGCTCCTCGTTTGCTTGTCGGTGCGCAAGCTCAGCTTGCTTCCCTAGGAGGTGGCTAGCAGCTGCGCTACTCTGTAATCGCTCATGCAAATCGTCATAGAACGGCGTCAATGCCTCGGCGTGGGTGTCGAGTATTTCCAAAGCTCGTTCTTTTGAGGTAGCGTCCATTAATAATATATTGCCATAAGATCAATATAAATGCAAGGGGTGGCTCGGTCGAAAGTGGTGATTGCTCCGCTGGGGTTTTAGGCGCGGGCTAAGCGAGCGTCGCTGTACAGACTTGTTAGCTGAATAACTTCAGTGAGCCAGTCTGGATCACGATTATAGCGCTGGTTTATGTGATCTTGAACATTGTAGTAGCTTACGTCTGCGGAGTAGACAACCAAGCCGCTCTGTCTGATGGTCAGCGAGCTGAGATAGCTATCGACAGCCATGCCGTGACGCCACTCCATTATCGTCGAGCTGATGCCGCTCTTGGGATCTTCGAACTCCGCCTTGTACCAGGCGTTTGGGCCGAGAGCTCTGTCGAGAAGACGCTTGGCGGGCACGTGACGATAGCCGTTCAAACTGCCGACACGCGAGTAGTATTCTCCCGTGACGGTACTCATGCGGTTAACAGACATGGTCGGCGCTCCTTACTTAAAACACTACTCTACCACAATAAAACAGCGGCTGCCAAGATGTGTGCCGCTACCAGCAGCAAGGTAGACATGTTTCCAAGAGACATACGCAGTATTGATTATAGATGAAGGCATCTATATACTCATGCTTACCACCATGTCCGCCGCCAAACCAACTGCCTACTTAGCAAAACATGTCGCAACATTGCGTATTGTTTTCGGGCTCATGTGGGCCATTAACGCCACTTTTAAATGGCAGTCAGCGTTTCGTAATGGCTTCCTGGATCAGATTACAGCTGCGGCCGCTGGACAGCCAGCCTGGCTACACGGATGGTTTCATTTTTGGATACAGCTACTTTCGCATAATCCGCATCTGTTCGCACTACTGGCAACGATTATCGAGACCTTCATTGCCTTGGCGTTGATTTTTGGGTTTGCCCGCCGAACGATCTATGTGTCGGCAGCGATTTGGAGCTTACTGATATGGGCTATCCCAGAGGGGTTCGGTGGCCCATACAGCGCCACTTCAACCGACATCGGCACGGGAATCATCTATGCCATAGTTTTCTTATCCCTGTATGGGCTGGACAAATTGGCGGCTCAAAGCAAGTGGTCAATTGATGCCTATATTGCCAAACGGCTGCCCTGGTGGTCGATTGTGGCAAATCCTTGAAACGCCGCCCAGGCTCTATGAAAATTTATCAATCATCAAAACTTACCCGTATAACGCTTAAGCAGGCCTTGCCGTATATATTCCTGGTAGTCGGTGTTGTCGGCTGCATTGCCTCCTTCGCCTTAACCTATGACAAGATCCACGTACTCCAGGATCCTTCATACCGACCAGCTTGCAATATCAACCCGATATTGAGCTGTGGCTCTGTTATGAAGACCCAGCAGGCGAGCTTATTTGGCGTGCCTAATACTGTTTTTGGGCTGATGGGCTTCAGCGGCATCATCGTACTGGGTCTGACACTGCTGGCTGGTGCTTCGTATCGAAAATGGCTGTGGCGGACTATAAATCTTGGGGTTTTGGGCGGGTTTGGTTTCTTCTTGTATCTTTTCTTCCAGGGTGTGTACCGGATTAATGCAATCTGTCCGTACTGCTTCATTATCTGGATGATTATGCCGCCGCTGCTGTGGTATCTGACGCTGTACAATCTGGCTGAGGGTAATGTGAAGCTGGGTTTCGTGCCTATCAAGGTGAAGGCTTTTCTGCGCCGTCATCACGGTGATGTGCTTGTTTCGTGGTATCTTTTCATCTTCATATTGCTGCTGACGCACTTCTGGTACTACTGGAGAACTGTCATTTAGCAATGTTTTGGCGACGCGCTTATCCTTTGGCTTCGCTCGACTGGCGTTTATAATCGACATGAATGAGTAAGGGTATTCACGAACAGACTCCGGGGGTTGCTATTTTGGCATCGGGAAATGGCACGACCGCCGAAGCTTTTATCGAGGCGACGCAAGATGGTCGCGTCGCAGCCGCAGTTGGGCTGGTTGTTTGCAACAATCCTCCGGAAAAGGCAGGTATCTATGCTCGAATCGACAAGCTCAACCAACGCTACGGCCTCGACATTGAAGTTGTAGAAATTAGCGGGCGAACCCATCCCCAGGGGAATGTTGGCCGCGGTCAAACGCTGGCTGAATCGGCAGCCATTTGTGAGCGTGTCGTCACCGACGGCTTCCAGCTGGTGGCCTTGATGGGCTATTTGAAAATACTGCGTGGTGATCTGGTGGAGCAGTATGGCTGGCAGCCATCGTTCGAATCGCTCTACCAAGCCAGAATCCTCAATACACATCCCGGTCCACTGCCGGAAACCGCTGATACGTACGGCATTCACGCCTCCGAACGCGTCCTAGAGCTGGGCATGCCCACTTCTCGACACACTGTCCATGTCGTCGGGTCAGGCATTGACCGCGGCCCCATATACAGAGAGCACGCCGTAGCAGTAAAGAACGACGACAGTGCGCAAAGCCTCTTTGAACGCGTCCAAACCGTCGAGAAAGCAGCCCTACCACTCGATATACATGACTTCCTACAAGAACAAGTAGCATATCAAAAGCGTCTCGCAGGAGTGCCATTACCATAAGAGTGTGCTGAATTTGTACGAGATTAAGCGTTAGCAGTATACTGCTAATTATGCCCAGTAAACGCGCACCGACCGCTTCAAACATCAAACAAGTATCGCTGCTGCTCAGAATTGGTTTAGCGATTGTTTTTGCCTATGCGGCTATTTCGGCGTTTCGGCAGCCGGAGGCTTGGCTATCGTTCGTGCCGACGTTTACTACCAAGTTTATTGCTGCCAAGGTTTCTCTAGATGTTATTTCGATCATCCAGCTAGTGCTTGCCCTGGTGCTACTCAGTGGGAAATATCTGAAGTATGCGACAAGTATCGCCATAGTGTTTCTAGCCGGGATTATTGTTTTTAACCTGAACAGCCTGGTTATTACATTCCGCGATTTTGGCCTGATTTTTATGGCGCTAGCCCTGTTTATTCTGGACACCGAGTAAATTCGCCGCTCAGCATCTTTACCATAACGCTTGCGGTTGGCTGTATACTTAGTGTATGAACCTCGTTCTTCTGGCCTTAATTGTCTCTATAGGAATGAATCTCATACTATTCATACCAGCCTATCTGTATAAGACCGATAAACTAACGGACATATCTTATTCTGCAACATTCATTGCGGTTGCAACGGTCGGCTTTTTAGCGAGTAAGCGAACTTCGACCCAAATCATCTGTTTTCTGATGGTGTTGCTCTGGGCACTGCGCCTCGGCGGTTTTTTGTTCTTGCGAATTCACAAGATGAAACGGGATAAGCGTTTCGACGGGATGCGCGAAGACTTTTTCAGGTTTCTGCGCTTCTGGCTGTATCAAGGAGTTACGGTGTTCGTGGTACTACTAGCGAGCACACTCTTATGGGAACGAAAGGTCACTGTTGTCGGCGTGCTGACAATCGTCGGCCTTGTAGTGTTTGCAGCGGGTGTTTCGCTTGAAGCGCTAGCCGATATTCAGAAGTATCGATTTAAGACTGCAGGCAACACGACATGGATTGACAGCGGGGTTTGGCGTATGACGCGCCACCCGAATTATCTGGGCGAGATCATGGTCTGGCTGGGTGTATACCTGTTTGCATTTTCGTCGCTAAGCCCTACTGAGCGCCTCATTGGAGTGCTCAGCCCGCTGTTTATATTCACTCTTTTACGTTTCGTCAGTGGCATACCACTACTTGAGAAATCCGCCGATCAGCGTTGGGGTGACCGCAAAGCCTATCAACAATATAAAAAAGCGGTGCCGCTACTAGTACCCACGGTCGCTTCGCTTACGAGACTTACGAAGCGCTAAGCCAGAGTTTGGCTCTAAAAAAGCATAGCTGCAAGGCGATCCTTGAGCTCAATCAAGCCTTCTCGCTCAGACTCTCTGACGTGAGAAAAAGCTTCTTCGAGCGCAGCGTCACCAGTAATGAGCGCAAATTTGTCGAGACCTTCTGGGGCATCAATGGCAATATGCGGACAATCTGCCTGAAATGTTTCTGGCGCCGGTTCTGCTATTGCCGCGTTAAGCGAAAGCAAGCGCTCAAGCGACTGCTCGGGCGCTCGGTCGGTAGCGTGTTCGTTGATTAGTGAAATCGGAGCTCGCAAGTCTTTGGTGAGTGGCACGATTAATTGGCCGAGTCTACCCACTTGCAACTGAGCATCTGATGCGAGCATACCGATGTGCAGATAATGAAACGTCTGGTATTCGTTCGGCCCAATAGAGCGATGCAAGGTCACTTCTCGTTGGCTACTGAACCACAGCGCTGGCTGACCCCTGAACTGTTTGACGCGCTGGTCGATGTCGTCCAACACCATAACATTTTGCTCTAGGTCCTCGGCTGTATCGGCGCTCCCGTGATGAAGCAGGGCAGCTACCAGGATTTTGGCGTCATCCGGGAGCGTGTCGGCAGCAAGTTCCTGGTGCAAACCTACAATTTGCTGGCCTTTTTGACGCTCTAAATCTGCCAATGAAGCTCGCGCAGTATCAATTTGCCCTGACAAGTCGAGGCAGGTGGCAAACGCTTCCGCGGCCCTTTCACTATCCATATTGGTGATTGGTGCCATCTCAGATCCGTTAGCCATACAGTGCCTCCTCTTTAGTAATACTTATTATTCACCAATAAGATAACTATGTAAAGATACGCTGCATTGCGCCAACGTTAGGGCAAAACCGAGTCTAGCTAGGGTTTTACTACTTCACAGTTCAGCAGTATAGTGCTTTGAAACTCCTGAAGATGCCTACCGCGAAAAAACTACGCATCGTTTGTGCTATCCTGCTGCATCAGCTACACTAGACGTTGTATCAATTAACGCAAAAGGGGCTGTTATACATGGCACTATTCAAGACTGAGAATACAAGCCAGCCTACAAAAAAAGGCACGAATTTCCCTGCAATCATCAACGTACCTCCTGCTAAATAAGCAAATAGCCAATGGCCGACTACGACTTCAAAAATCCTGATACGAAGAGGGATTTGGAGGCGTTACAAAATAAGTTTGAACACCTGGGCGAAACAAATAGCTCGGAAGGCAATGAAACCGAGCGTTCGCTATCGGGACAGTTGATCCTACTCACCACCGTACTTATAACTGCAACAGTGTTGGCGTTAGGTGATAGCAATATAGTTAGCAAAATTACTCATGCCGAGAAGAAGTATGTATTCTGCATTTTGCTGCTAGAAGCCCTCGCCACATTTGCTGGCATACTCAACTATCTCAGGATTGAACGATCGTATGACGCCTGGGCTAAAATTCAGTATAGATGTGCTGCAATAATCAAGGAGCGGAACTACAAAAGACCCGATGAGCTTGAGCGATCATTAAATAGAGAGCAGGACGAGATATGTAAAAAGCCCCGGATAGCCTTGTGGGTGCAGGTCGGAAGCATAACGGTTAGTCTGTTACTGTACCTGGTGTTGCTATTCAGGCTTTTGTTTTAACTAGTTTTAGGCATTGCTGTTTGGCATATGAAGCCAAACCCAAAGTATGAAATAATGTAGCTATGGACGTCTCGAAACCCATCTTTCCGGCGCTGCCACACTGGATTGCCTGGCTGTATGGCTTGCTGGCGCTACTCACGGTGCCGTGGACAGTGTATTTGGGCGTGAGTTTACCGACGCGTCACCTGTCCAGCCACTGGGATGTGGCTTGGGTCGGCTTGGACATTGCGATTATCTGTATGCTACTCCTGAACGCTCTGTACGCTTATAAAGAATCTAAGTGGCTGATCATGTCAGCGACAGCCACGACCACGCTGCTGCTAACTGATACGTGGTTTGACATTACCAGCTCCCGATCTGGACATGGCTTGTGGCAAGCGGTGGTTTTGGCGGTCCTCATAGAATGGCCGCTAGCACTCCTGACTTTTTCAGTTGCCATGAAGCTCGTCAAGCATGAGCACCCCAAGATAGGCCCCACCGCCTCTTAAGCGCTAATGCTAGACAATCTAGTTGACGTAGAGTTAACTTTGTAGTATCGTAAATCCTACGATATAGGAGTTTTCGTGTTTTTTCACTTCCCACAGCTAATCACCAGCAACTTACGACAAACAGCCTTGTTGATCAATACCGTGCTACTGATCGTGGCTCTGGTTGTGGTCGAGCTAGTTTACTCTGAGGCAGCACCGAAAAAACGGCGTGAACTACGCTACTTCTATCCACTGTTCGTCGTCCTGACCGGCCTCTTGATATACGCCATTTACGTGCAAAGGAACGGGTTATAAGATGGATCGCACCAAACTACTCACCGCCGCCGGCATTCGTAAGTACCTGACCGCCGTCAAGAAGACCGTTGCGCCGCTGGCCCGTCACGGCTACCTCTGGATACTCACCATAGGATTACTGATTGCCGCTCAAGCAACCCTCATCTGGGCACCGCGCGTCGGTATCTATATTAATGCGGTCGCCCTGGCCGGCCTAGTCACAATTGCTATAACGCAAGTGGCAGCCCGCGCCCTAGCTACTAGCATGGCTATTCTGCCGGTGGCCACCATGATTACCGCCAGCCTGATGCCCCACACCGTCATCGGCCAGACCAGTGTGCTGTACGCAGCACTGCTATTACTGGCTATTACCTATCGCTATATCTTCACGTTTGATGAGCCGGCAGCTAAGACCAAGCTGACCCTCAAAGGCTACGGCTTAGCACTGCCCCTGATGATTGTCGGCGGTCAAGCAGTTGGTGCCATTGGCTACCTCTTCTTGCGTCATCATTATCCATACAATGGTTATTCGCTACCGCTGATTGCGCTAGCCGCCGTGGTCTTCGCCTTCGCCGAAGAAATGTTCCTGCGCGGACTGGTACAGCAGCAGGGCAGCAAGCTCTTCCACCCGGCCATGGCCGCCTTCGGCACCACCATCCTCTACGTCTTATTGTCAATTGATCACCACACCATGCTGAGCATACCGGCCGCATTACTACTGGGCGCTACGCTGTCATTCACCTATTACAAGAAGCAAAACCTGATTCTAACCACCACCATCAACGCCGCCGCCAAGCTCGCCTACATCGGCCTGGTCGCCACCTTCATCCTGCGCTAAAGCACCTCCGAACAGCTTTACACTTGCTTGAAGTCAGTCACGTCAAGATGAGCCTGGCGAACAATTGATCGAAAAGTCCCGAGCGGGATCTCTTTTTTATTGGCTGGGACAATCACCGTAAGCGTGGGGTTCCCGGCCTTTCGATACTTGCTATGGCTGCCCTTTTGGCTAACTTTACTGAAGCCACGACTTACTAGGACAGCTATAATATGCCTTGAAGAGTAGAGCTTAGGCATGCTGCAAGCGAAGTGTCCGGAGTTTTGGCGCTTCGGCAACGTCAACCACGGTCGCATCGGCATCTTCGAAGTAAAGCTCGAGTGCTTCTTGGAGATTACGCACGGCCTCAGCCTCGGACGCACCAAAGCTTGAGACGTCAACATTCAAACACTGCGCAACGTAGTGCTTTCCTTCTTTGTATACAACCAGTCTAAAAGTGGTGCTCTTCATACTAATATCATTATACCATAACAGGGGCTAGCGCTTCGGTTCGTCGCGCAACAGCTGATAGAAGAAAAAACTCACAAACGATATAGCGAAACACATCTCACCGAAGGTGTCTTCGTGGGGCCATGATGCGAAATGGGTCAGTTGCAAGCCAAGCGTCCGCATGTGTACTTCGGAATTAATAACGATGTACACCCAGCCGGCAAAGCCGAAAATGAACAATGTTAAAGTCAAGGCCTTGAGAACTTTGTGAACGGTCATAAGCAAACATTATACCAGTCGCTGAGGCAGATTTGCTGAGCTATCCTATGCAATGATTATGTTTTTACCCGATGACACTACCGCTTAAGCCGTTATAACTGTGGCTGACTCAGCATGACAGCTCCTCTGTGAAGTAGGGAGTAGTTTTACCCAGGCCTTAGCAGCACGCCCCGGCCACCTGAAACATTCACAAATAGCATATGCTACCCCTGAAAAATAATTGACTATTTGTGCGTAATCTTGTAATGTATCTATATATGAGTCCTGTCATGAAGCAGCCCGAAATCGTTGCACAAACTTTTGAGCCAGTAACCGCCGCTGACTATGTTGCCGGCATTGATACATATTTGGCTGACGCTCGAAGAGAGCATATCCTTCGCCCGCACCAGGACGTTATATTCCGCGATATTCAAGATTTTTTTCGTGAGGGCGGAACCAAAGGCTATGTTACTGCGCCTACCGGCACCGGCAAGACAGTTATCTTTGTCGAGCTGAGCAAAGCTCTGCTTGAAGCTGGCAAAACAGCCGGCAGGACGCCCAAAATCCTGGTAGTCGAACCGACCAAGGATCTAGTGCATCAGACGCTGGGGCGTAGCGGCAAGAAAGGCTACGGTGAGTTCGCGCCGGAGTTACAGGTCGCCTCATTCTACAGTGACAGCACCCCCGAAGACAGGCGTCATCTTAATCGAGCAGATGTTGTCGTAACAACGTATGACTCTTTGACGCTTATGTCGTCTCGGTATGAGGTTCGCGATCAAACTGAAGAAGAAAAAGAGCAACAATTAGAAGAAATGCTCACCGCGTTTGCGCCATCGTTTGGCAAGCATAAGCTTGGACTATATGGTGAACTTGAAGAATTAGACGGTATGATCCGGCGGATGGGTAAGGTAGAGACTGGCAGAAAGCTGCTAGATCGCTTCGATGTCATCATGTTCGATGAGGCGCACCATGTCTTGGGCGGCACCACTAGTGCTCTGGTTGAATCAATTGGCAAAGAAAAGATCATTATTGGCTTTACGGCGACACCAGATGCCAATGAGAAGCGCCGTCTCGATGATCACCTCCCCGTCAAGATACATGACCTGACCTTCAAAGAGGCTATCGCCATGGAACTGTTGGCTCCGGTGGCTAGCATTGGCATCCGCACGCATAGCAAAATCCAAGGCAGCGACCTCTTCGACAAAGAAGGTGACTACCAAGAAGGTAGCTTATCCCATCTGGGAACCAGCAACAGTCGCAATGAGCTCATTCTGAATGCGGCGCAGATACTTGTTGAAGCAGGCTTTGGCACCATCATACCTTGTATCCCTGGCAGGGATGCTGAGCACGCACGCCTACTGGCTCACGCGCTCAACAGAAGGGGCATTTCTGCGGCAGCCGTACACGGCAGCATACCCACCGGTCGCAGAAACGAAATTTACGAACAGTTTGAAGCTGGTGAGATTGACGTTTTGACCAATATAAGACTATTGGGCGAGGGCTGGGACAGTACCCGCGCCAAAGCCATTATTGAAGCCAGCCCGACGCGCTCGCTCATAACCAAGCGTCAGCGTATCGGTCGTATAGTACGTCCCGGCGATATTGCCGTGGTCATAGACATCCTGGACGACTACGACAAGCTCAATCCGCCGCTTAATTTGCCCGACATACTGGACGGCGAGGACCTCGCTACTGGAGAAATCTATGGCAATGTTACCGCCGAACAGCGCGCCCGCATTGCTGGCCTTGTTGAGGCTTTGGGACAACACGCCGTTCTGGCTGAACACACACCTGCCGATTACAGTAAGCTCTTTGACACGCTGGCCCAGTATCAGCCAATCGTCTCGGGCAGAGTAAGCTCTCACCGGGCAGGCCACTATTCACTTCCGGAGAAAATTAGCGGCAAGTACACAGGAATCACCGAAGAGATACTAGCAAAAATCTGGGAGATGAAAGCTATAGAGCCAGATGTCGTACTGGGACGTCAAAACTACACCATTCGAGTGTTATATGATGTTGGCCAAAGCGTTCAACTCCTGCGAGAGGTACCTGAGTCTCAAAGAGATCGAGCTTATGTGGCTAAGGATGGGCGCTGGCTGTCTGCCGAAGGCTTAGTAATTGGCTTCGCGGCCAAGTACCCGGGGCTGGATGTGGAGCTTATGGAAGAACGACTACAAGAGCTGGAGCATATTGTTTGGCGACCGCTAAAAGAGCCTGTCCCCCGTAAGTCAGCAATTCAAACAGTCGAATACGAGTTCTTCAAAGCCTATCGTGCCGACAAAGCCACTATCGACGCTCTGAGCGATCAATTGCAGAACTATTTTGACATTGTTAATGCGGAGCCGCTGGGATAATTGCTTAACCAGTTA
This sequence comes from Candidatus Saccharimonadota bacterium, assembly GCA_036743655.1. Lineage (GTDB taxonomy): Bacteria > Patescibacteriota > Saccharimonadia > Saccharimonadales > UBA4665 > DATHNF01. The sequence goes on along the minus strand of DAINPB010000002.1, from coordinate 39,275 downwards.
TAAGATGTTATAATCACCATATGAGCAGTCCTGAAGAACAGTATTCTATTGACCACGAGGCAATCCGTGCCATCGGCGAGAGCATGACACAGCATATCGGCAGCTTATTAGCTCAGCCCGAAGATCGCCATGCAGCTATTGCTTCTTTGAATGAATGCGCCGAGAACGTACCCTACGAAACCTTATTCGAGGAGGATACTCGACTGGCCGTTGCCATAGAAGCTATTGATAGCAAGCGCCAGACGATTACCGCTACCATGAAGACTGAATTGGGTCGCCTGAGTAAGCTAGGGGCAACTTTTGCACAAAAACGACCCAGCCAACTAGCCCAAGCCAAGGCGCTTATTGCAACGAAGCGGACGGCTGCAGAGCGGGCAGCTGCCAAGCAGCTCGAGTCATTTGATGGTCCCCGCACACGACTCGCGCATGAGCACCAACAGCTAGCAGACACTATTGACGCCGTCGCTACTGCCTGGCCGGTAGCCCCATACTCGGAAGCTGTACTTGAAATTGTCGCTGAGAAGTACAGTGCCAGAGAAGATCTTGATGGTGTAGACCAGATTGACGACGAGACAGAGCCCTTGGCCGGCACGCCGCCGCCCCAACCGCCCAAACGTCAAGTCGCGGTAGAGCAAATCCCAGGGCCGTACGCTGAATTGGCCAATAAAATTCCGAACTTAACCGATCGTCTCGAAGGGCCAACTTCGGCGCATGTTCATATCTATGAGAAAATTGAGACAGCGCAAGCAGTACTGGATCGGGCCGTAGCCAAGCCGGAAACCGAGCGAAGCGAGGAAGAGGACAACCTCTGCCGAGCAGTCTTCGTCTTACGACGCCGATTCTTAATGAACGCTGACGATCTTAGCTTTCTAGAGGTCTACGAAGCTCAAGATATTTTCGAGCTGACAAAAAGACTTAATAGATTTAGTCGAAAGAATCGTCCCGACTTCAACCAATTAGAAGGTCAGATTCTTGACAAAGCAGCCGCCGCCATACCGCTGCTCGACCGAGGAGTATCGCAAGACATTCGGGGCGCTCAAGAGCGCATGGAGCGAGATGAACCAGGCAGGACTGGTATGACATGGCATAGCCTAGCCAAGCACGCTAACCGAGCCTGCGATACTATGCGAGCCCGATTCTTTGCCGGTGGCGCGAAAAATACTCATCTCAAAAACTATGTCATTGAGGTTGGCGACCATTCTCCTAAGAAACCCGATCTTTCGTGGGTGTACCAGTTCGTGGCTGACGATTTTGCCTTTGATGTCTTGGCTAGCCGCCGGTCGGATCAACAGGTTTCAGCACAAGAGCGATTTATGAAAAACTCTGGCGTGATTGCAGCATGGCTCGAAGAGGCTCGCGACCTCTTGTCCGAGTTACCCGAGGAATTTCGTTTGACACGTCCACTGTCCGCTAGACCAGGCTATCGATTTCAAAATGCCCAGGCAATCTACGAAAACGTCACCGCCCGCACAGGTATCATGAACGTCATTCACGACCTTGAAATTCGCCGAGAGGGCACCAGTAACGGTCGAGTAGCTCGGCTTAAGCCAATGACGCTCGATCCGCTGGGAGCTCTCAACCATCAGCTACGATTAGGTCATATGATTGATCAACTCAAGAGCGAGCTAATCGGCTACGATGCACCAGGCGAAGGTTACACCGAGGAAATTACACCCTTTGAGTAGGGCTGCCTATGGCACAAAAACTAAGCCAACCATCGTTCGAACCGATCTATGAGCTAGATCAGCGCATTGACACAGTCTTAGGTTACGACTATTTGCAATACGAAGCTACAGCGCTCTCCGCGACGTTTCCTAACGACGAACACCACATTGCTTTGCGGCAGTTCGCGGCTGTCACACTATTAGCATGTCGGCAAAATGAAGTCCAACAGGCATCAGCCTTGCGCTCAGAGATTAGGCGCGCGGGGCTAACTCACGACGCAAATATAACTCGAGAAAGTGAAGTTGCTACCGCGACCAGGGCTGCTGCGACAAAGCACAGAGCTGCCCAGGATTACGAGTCTGATCTGCAAGGCCTCTTGGGGAGCAGCTCCTTTGCCCAACGAAGCCCCGAAGAACAGGCAACCGTTCGCGAAGTTTTGGAGGCAGCAGCCACGGCAGCCGTGAGAGAAAGTTTACAAGCTCGGCATAACCTCGCCGAACGAAGAGCCAGTGTGTCAGCGGTCAAAACAATCGTCAAACGACCGCTTGGCGCCCATCCCGACCCAATCTATACCATGGCAGCTGCAGAGCAGGAACCCGAAGTTTTGGATCCCCTATCCAACGAGTTCATTCGTGCAGCCAACATACTACACTCTTTAAGGCACGGACTGATTCATGAGTCCAAACTCATCCAGGCGCTGTATCCTGACCTTTATGTAGCCGATCGTCCAGCCGCTTATCGCTATTTTGACGATATGTTTGAGCAGTTTGGGGCATTAAGCCAACGCTTCGCTGTATCATACGGATATATTCAAAGGGGAAGTCTCTACCAAGCCGATCAAACCGGCAAGCCCCTAAGGAGTCTCGAAACCAGCGTAGTCTATCGTAAGCTGTGGAATGACGACAGCGAAATAATAAAAAATAAAAATGTCGTACGGCAACGGCTTACCATAGACGGCACTCCTCATAGTATTGACTGGCAACAAGTCGTCCCCCAACCAGGAGGCCTATGATGGAGCATTTGGATGCCGACAGCCTGGAGATGGCAAGTTTTACGGGCGAGCTTGTTGCGCTTAAACTGCAGGAGATTGACGCCCTAGAGCACTGCACACAAGCGCTGTCTCAAGTGGGCAGTGATTTTTTTCGAAGAACCACAACACTGGCTTATAGAGAGCCGCTGGACGAACTATGCTTGGAGCTCGGGGAGCTAGCGGGCAGTATCCCTGGTGATCAAGTCATTGCTGAACGGGCGCTTGTCGCAGCACCTAGTCTGGCCAGCCGAATGGCAGGTGCTAGCCTTACCGAGTACGGGGATAAACTAGCCGTATTGCTTCCTTTTATAGCCGATAAAATCGGTGAGCAAGTTGCAGAAATTTGCACTGCAATAACAATCAAGCATGAGTCGGTGCTAGACGACACCAGCCAAGCGCGCCTAGAGACGCTGACTGCCCTGGAATCAGTACTGGCAACACCTATCAGATGGTCGGCAGCCAGCAATCGACTACTAGAATACTTTGCAACCCACGAAACAGCCGACGACCAAGAGCAAGCAATTCGTGCGACCCAGCACAACCAGCCACTGCCGATGCGTGAGCTACTGCGACAAATGACCAAAACCACACCACGAGGCCGTCTCCTTGAATACTGTCACTCCTTCGCCATGTATCCCATTGAAGTTACCGCGCTGGCAGACGTGGTATATCTGAACGACTCGAGAGATACGGCAAAAAAACACGCTACCATGACAGCAGCCACCAACCCGAAGCAAACAGCTGGCAAGGCGGTGTATCAAATGTTACTCGATCGCGGGCTGGTGCTGCAACGCGGCTGGATATCCAAACCTGATACAGATCCGACCAAGCCCGCTACCAAAAAGCGAGTTGTACGCAGCCTGTTAGCCAAGAACTACACAGTAGCTGAGCACGTTGGCGAGGCAACCGACGGAACCAACGAATACGTCTGGGAGCCGGTTGGTGAAATCGTATCGGACGCTCAAGGAGGGAATTGACGCCGTGTCCTCACTCGAAGAAAATTTCCAGCTCTGGCTGCCATCAGACTCCTTCAAGAGCAACTATAATATTATCGCTTTCCAAGAAGCCATGACTGGTTTTCAGACACTGAGCATACTGCACAGGGTTGGTGAAGCGGCTATCTACTGCAGCAGCGACGACCACATCATATACCACACGGTCACCGATAGAGCTGTCAAACAGCGCCACACCGAGCTGCAACAGCAATCTTCAGAAGTAACTTCCTGCCTGCAGCCTGATCAGCCCCTACAGAGCGAGGAGCTAGCTGAAGAGGCTCGAGTCCGTGAGCTACATCTCGGCTTAGGCAAAACATGCCTGCTTATGGCGGTCGGGGCCGAAGAAGGTGCTAAGTTCACAGCGGCAGCACACGATTTACAGCAAGTTTTCTCGATGTTGACGCAGCCTATTCACTCAATTGAGGCAATTTCTAAGACCGCGATGCGCAAAGAAGGGCTGATATATATGTTTGTCCAGGCTGCCCGCAGACATCGAGCTTTGACACCCAAAGCTGCCGGCGAGCTGGCAGATGGCTTGAACCAGGGGATTCTACCCCTAAAAAACGGCGACAGCTGGATCAAGGATCGGGGCAAAGGGTTTGTGGAACGCGCAGGTTTCGCCACCATAACGCCCCACTATCCCAAACAATCCAGAAAGAACAGAGCGCGTACCATTACCTACGCCGACCGCATAAGCGCCCTAAAGCTCACACCGGCACCAGAGAAGAAGTCACCTAGGATACGCACAGACGCTGAAATCTTCATAAACCTGCTGCTGCCTACTCGCCGACGTACGTCATATCAGGAGAAACTTACCGCAGCCCACGCTACCTTTGTCGGCAAAGAAGCACAACCTTTTAACGTCTCTCCCGATAGAAAACTTGAGCTCGGTAAGCTTGGCGTAGAGGCCTATCTGGAGGCCATGAGCAAACATGAAGGCGACGAAGCAGGTCAGATACTGAAATACATTACCCGGCGGCGCAGTAGCTACAAATTCGGGCTATTACCCCTGATCGTTGCCGGTAATCTCCTAACAGCAAGGGTAAATGCTAATGGTGGCTTCAAAGGTAAGCGCCGGAAACTACCTGGCTTGCAGATGGAGGGGCTAGCTGCAGGCTTCGGAGCCATTCGCCACACGTTTGAATCCGAGCCTAGGCCAAAAGCCAAAGCAGCCGCCCAAGCATACCGAAACAATAAAAAACTCGGCGATATCGTCGAGGCCTACTTGCGGACAGTTTCTTCCGAATATAATGAGCAAAGCTACGAAATTACCGAAGCGCCCGAAGGTGTAATGAGTGGTCAGGACTTCGCCCGCAAACATCGCATCAGCAAAGGCAAGCTCGACACTGTTATCGGGGAGCATGGTATTGACGCCAAGAACTACATGTTTGGGCGGGTAATAACTCGCGGTCTCAACCTCGAAGAGCAAGAACAGGTGCTATCAATGCTCGACGAAATACGAGTTGAGCCAGCGCCCCCCGGCTACCGAAGCGTCTCGGGCGTTTCTATTATCACTGGGATCGAGAAGTCGCGTCTCGACAGATTGATCAGACAGCACGGCATAGAGGTCGGCAGGCATCGTTTTCGGTCGACGCCGGGAGCCAGCCTAAGTCCGGAAGCCCAACACCAGCTAGAAGATATTCTTAATAGCAAACGTGCCCCGAGCCGCGCTACTACCCCGTCGCCCGAGCCAAAAAAGCCAGAGCCCAAACAATAAGTACAAGCATAAGCGCTCTCTGTTACTAGTAGTATCTGACTGTGGATAACTTATTAAGTTATTTAATAATTTTCCCAATTTTAAACTTGCCTTTTTGTAAAGCGTCGTTCATAGTAATGGCAGTACTACAATTATTAACCACGGGAACAGGGGAGAACAGCTTATGAAGAAGAGAATTTCGCTCTTTATCGCAACAGTATTAACAATGGTGGCTTTGCCAGCAGCAACATTTGCTACGTCTGCACCAGCAGTAACGCAAGTAAGTGGCACAGTGACTCACAACGGATCACCAGTAGACGGTGCTAACGTGACAGTTGCCTGTGGTAGTGTCACAGGCAATGACACCACTGATAGCGGTGGCGGTTACTTAGTAACCTTCCCGAAGGCCGACTGTCCTGACGGCAGCACGGCTACAGCCAGTGCCTCCAAGGGTAGCCTCGGTGGAAGCAACAGTGGCCAAGTTACCAAACTCAGCACCAAGCTGAACATCGCAACGGTAGATGTCAGTGTCGTACCTGAGTTCGGCCTGATCGGTTTGACTGGAGCAACACTCGTTGGTGGTGCAGCTTTCGTAGTCATGCGCCGACGCAAGCTTGAGAACCAGGCTTAGTTAGCAACAGCTATAGTAGATAGACTAACAGCGCGCTGCCTTCGGTGGCGCGTTTTTAGTTATACTGGCTCAGGCTCGTGGAAATTTTAAACTTGCTTTTTTGTAAAGCACAGCGCATAGTATGAACATATTTAGGAGTAAACGAGGATAGAGTATGAAGAAGAAGCTTTCACTCATGGTGGCGACGGTATTGGCCGTATTACTAGTACCGGCAACCAGTTTCGCAAATTCAAGTACTACGCGCGTCACAGGCGTTATTGATTTCAATGGTGTGCATGTTGGCAAAGGTGTAAAAGTAACCGTAACCTGCGATGGCCACGTACGTACGGACAAAACCAACAAGCACGGCGTCTACTCAGTCAAGTTCGAGAAAAAATGTGGTAAGAATGATACCATCACCGTGACCGCTACTGTCAATGGCATAACCGGCACCTCGACTGGCAAATCACACAAAGACAACTGTCGTCTCAATGTCGCCATCATTAACGTATCGGTGCCCGAGTACGGTTTGATCGGCTTAAGCGGAGCGACAATCATCGGCGGAGGCGCCTTCATGGTAATACGCCGTCGGCAGCTCAGTGGTCACCAAGCCTAGACAGAAACGCCAGATAATCCCTCCGTCAGCCGTTCCACTTGTTACGCGAACGGTTGTGCTGCTGGCTATCTTCGTAGTACTGTCAGGTTTGATCGGGCCGCGGATTATCAGTGGCGGCATCATACATAAGTATGGTTTTGGTATTTATGGCGGCAGCGGCAAGGCCGTCCTATTCGCGGCCGCAGGCTTCATGCTGCTAACGTATCGTAGGGGCTTCGATATACGACTCAAGCGTTGGCGGCCCTACAACCTGGTGTGGCTGGGCCTGGCGGTGGCGGCCTTCATAGGCGCCTGGGTAGGTGTCACTCATCTGTTGCAAGGGCAGACCACCGGCTATAACATAGTGAGCACGCATGTCTTCCTGCTATCGAGCCTGGTCTTCGCGGCCGGAGGCGTATTCGGCACAGCTAACCTGCGCCTGCTGCTACGGACTTACAAGCGCGAAGCTTTGCTGGCAATCGGTTTGGCTCTGGCTTTTTACGGCTTCCTGACGCTAGTCTATGGCTTATGGACCATTCTGGCGGCAGGAGTGCTGCACAGCGTCCAGTGGCTGCTGGGAATCTTCGGTCTGCACGCTATGATTCTGCCGCCACGCACGCTGGTATTCAACAAGTTCGGCATTCAAGTCGCCCAGTATTGTTCGGGGATTGAGTCGATTGCGCTATTTACTGGTTTGTACGCGCTGGTTGGCGTGCTGGATTGGCCGCGGTTCAATCACAAACGGTATCTGTATATTTTCCCGGCGGCCCTGATTATTCTCTTCGGTTTTAATATCCTGCGCGTGGCTTTCCTGATCGCGGCTGGCTATTACATCAACCCGCACATCGCCTTCAGCCTTTTTCACACGTACGCCGGCATGGTCTTCTTCATCTTATATTCAATGCTATTTTGGGCAGTCAGCTATCGCTGGATGCTCAAAGATTAAATTTTCCTTAATTCACTAGCAAGCTGACTGCCCGGATTGCTATACTATTGGGACTATGGGTACGGGTAAATCTACAAAACTAGTCTGCGGCACAGCCAATCGATTTGATCGGGTAGATCAGCCATTGATCATGAAAGCTGGGCACTAAATGCTAACCGCTTCCGACACCGACCAGATCCGTACGATTGTCCGTGAAGAGATTCGCGAAGAGATTTGCGGTACCCACAAGAAGATTGACGGGTTAGATGAGCAAGTGCAGAGTCTGACCCGCAGCCAGCAAAGCATGCGACAGGATATTGACGAGCTGAAAGGCTCGACTAATAGCCTACTCAAAGGCCAGCAGATCATGCGGCAGGACATTGACGAGCTGAAGGGCTCGACTAATAGCTTGCTCAAAGACCAGCAAAGTATGCGTCACGACATCGACGAGCTGAAGAGCCTGACTAATAGCTTACTCAAAGGCCAGCAGATCATGCGGCAGGACATTGACGAGTTCAAGCACGAAACTTATCGCACAGCGGTCATCCAAGAAGATATGCATTCCGACCTCAAGGCAGCGCTGGAGCTGCTCAGCGACGGCCTAGGTGTAAGGCCGGTGGTCCAGAACCATGACACACGTTTGCAACTCTTAGAAACGAATCAAACAAACCTCACCAAGACTGTCAGCCTCCACAGCCGCCAGCTCAAACGCCGTTAACCACCGGCCTCAAATCCTTAAATAAATCTTAGTTACTGTGCATAAGACTTGCTAAGTCGCTAGCCGGCAGCATACGATAGTACCTATGCAAAGTCTCAGCGATGACGAAAGGAAACTGGTGTTCGGCGAAGTGTTAGCTAATGAACTAAAAATTATTCACGAATACGTCAAAGACATACCCGATATTAACCGAAGATTGGTTCGCGTCGAGACAGGCGTCTACGAGCTTAAATCTGACATGAAAGCCGTCAAAGCAGCCATCACCGATCAAGGTCGGCAGATCAAAGCTCTCAGCTGGTAAGCCCAGCGAGAAGCTTTTTATACAAAAACTTTCAAATCTCTTCATGAGGCTAGGGGGCAAAGACAAGTGGCTGGCGTCAAGCCACCAATTTGACACCAGGTTAAACCTAAGGTAAACTTAAAACATGAAAACTATTGGCGCCAAAGAGTTGCGACTACATCTCGACCAAGTGCTCGATCGAGTGCTCAGCGGGGAAGATATTGTCATACGTCATCGCTTCAAGGATCCAGTACGGCTCAGCGCCTTTCGTTCGCCCGACGCCAGCGGTTCACACAAGTTGGCCGGCTTGCGTGCTTTTGACGCTGCGCCGAAACGCCGCTCTCCTTTTGATCCTAACAAGTCGGTTAAGCAACTCTACAACGAATCTATCTTTCGCAAGCATGTCGGCTGATAGCGTATTCCTCGACGCCAACATACTGCTTGAGATTCTGCTCAACAGGCAGAACGGAGCTACGGCCAGAAAAATAATTGAAAAACACAGTGACAATCTATGTATTTCGGCCTTGACTGCGCATTTAGTAACGCATTTTGGGCAAGCGATTGTTGAGCTTAGCGTGCTGAGGAAATTTCTCGCCGATTACACGATTCTCGCGCTGGAAGCCGCAGATTTCGAATGGGCCTTCACCAACCTCCGCAATGATGACTTCGAAGACGCCTTGCAATTAGCGACAGCTATACGGAACGGCTGCAACCAATTCATGACTTTCGATAAAACGCTCGTTACTGCCTACAAGGATCTATCTCCGATAAAAGTCCAACTAGTCAAATAACAAAAGACCTCTCAAGCTGCAGGCCGCAAACCGACGAGCCGCTGAGCTGGCGGCAAGGAAAGAAAACAGATACACTACAGGGGTGCAGAACTAACCACCTTAGCCGCCAAAACCTACCGCCATCTAGACACTCTTGTTGAAAGATTAAATTATTCTTAAATTAGTATTCTATTGGGATTGAAACTGCTAGAATAAACACATAGTATAAACCTGTAATAAACTAACAGCCAAATGGGGGTGATATGAACAAAAAAACAACATCTAAGCCCGCAAGAACATCCAAGATCAAGAAGATTCAGCAAATCTATGGCCCTGACGTTGGCGGCGCAACCCTGGAACAAACCAGCGCCTGGCTGAAGGATGCGGGCTTCGCAGCCCTAGGTGATCTGTTGCTGCCCGCCAAATAACCAAGCAGCTGATGACAGACGAGTTCCTACAGCGCATACCCACCCATAAAGCGCTCTTGCAAAGATTCGCATTCGTCGACAATGCTATTCTGCATGAGAATGTCACGATCTACTTACGCTACATCATTTTTCTCTTAGTTTTGAGCGAGGATGACAAACTCGAATCACTTGCTTACACGGTCTACAAAGATATCATAATCTTTACCGCCTCCATCCTCGAAAGTATATTAGAATTTGCAACCAGGAAGTACATACTCCAAGGTAAAGCGCCGAATGATATCTTTGGATTAGCTACAAAATACACTGAAGTGGGATTGATAAAGCACGATTGTGACGATCTCTATAAGTCACGTTTATGCGTTGTCAAGAAAGCCAAAGTGCCAAAGGTCGAGTCGGGTGACGAGATTTCTTTCAATGATATCAATAAGGCAGCCAAAAACGCTGGCCTGCTCGATGACAAACTTTTCAAAAAAGCCGACGAGCTAAGATCCATGAGGAACACCATCCATCTCTCAAGTCTAAGAAAGTCTTCGAACGACTACTTCAAGAAAAAAGAGGTCGAAAAGGCCTTCAAGAACGCCCATGACGTAATCTTAAGAGTCGAAAGCTTATTGACCCCCGCTGCCCCAGTCTAAGCCGTCCGACGCAGAGCAAAGCAGGCAGCTCTCTCGGGAAGTGCTTATGCTGGCGACAAGGGAAGAAAACAGATACACTATAGGGGTGCAGAAACTAACCACCCTAGCCACCAAAACCTACCGCCACTTCATGCACGACAGCCTGTAAATAGTAAGTGCTTGCTATTTCTATATATCCGACATCTCAGCAATTTCTTGTTCTGGGGAAAGACGTTTTAATTTACTATAAACTTTATGCCTCAAGGTTTTTATAACCGACCTGTTCAGGAAGATAGCAATAACGGTCACTGCTATTGCATTAATAAAGTTTAAGATCATGTTGTTGTAGTAATACAGCGCTGAGGCAAAAGCGTAAAAAACTACAAGTTTTACTATCAGGTTCTTCTCGTAGGTTACCATTACATATTTCTTAGCATCATAATGGCGATAAATAGTCATCGCAAAATACCCCGCCACCGTTGCCAAGGAAGTACCGTATAGACCAATAATTTTCACGAGCGCCAGAGTAAGTACTATATTTATAATTGCCGCGAACATAGAGGTGTTTCCCACTTGTTTCGTTTGTTTTTTAGCAATGTAAATAGCACCGTACAGCGCGACTACAGCACTAAAAAACGAAGCAACCACGAGAATAGGAATATAATCGTAGGCTTTGCCGTATCGATGGTTAACGAATACACCGAATATCAAAGAGGTGTAAGCTATCATCAATGCAGCCAAGGAACCGAAAAAACGCACACTTGAACCCATAACTTCTGAAAAAAACTGGTCTTTATCATCGTCGTTTATATGTACAGATGCAGACTCTGTCCAAGATAGATTAAAGTACGAAGAAAGCGTATTAAATATGGTGGGGAATTTATACGCAATGGCATAGATACCGTTAGATGAAAGTCCGAGGAATATCGCGATTATAGTCCTATCTGCTGCATTAATTATCCACCACGAGATGCCGTTGGTCACGAGTGGCCACGAATACTTGAGTAGTTCTTTTTGCATGTTCTTTTCGTGTCGCTTAAACTTCAAATACTTGTGCAGTCTTAAAGTCATGAATAAATACACGCCGCATGCTGAGTTCGCAAGTATCGCGGACACGAAGACACCTTTGACCCCCATATGAAGAACAGCAAGCAGGATAACATTAAGTGTAGCCGTAGTAAGGGCCGTTACGATCCCCCCTAACGCGTACACACCGTTCCTATTCAATCCACGCGCGAATTGCATGAAAATTCCAGAGAAAGCCCCAGTACAAATGCTCAGTAACACCAAGTATGCATACGGTATATGAACAAGTTTAAGAATAGGTAAAGATGCGGCGGCGAACACCACAACCAGCAGTACGGCAGTGTGTACCACTGTGGTTATAATGCTTGATAACTCTTTGTCGTTTCCGCGGGCGTTAATTAAGAATCGAAAAGCACCCATGCCCAACTGTATTGTTATGACTGGAGTCAGTAGGGCGACGTACGTGATGATTAAATCAACAGTACCGTATGCGCTTGTTTGAAGATAAGCCGTATACAAGGGCAGTAGCAAAAACGCCACCACCTGACCCGAGAGACCACCGAACGATATGATGAGGGTGTTTTTGGCTAGTTCGTCTCTTTTATTCGGCATCACTAACCAATATTTCCTTAATCTTGGCCCAGTAGTTGTTGAAATGATCAGGAGTATAGCTATAGGCTTTGCTCAGGTCTAGCTCCTTCAGTAGAGCTTCCAGTTGGCTAGTGTGCTCACAAAATTTTATATACGGTAAATAGCTGATCCATCTATACGTATCAGCTATCTTGTGGTCAAAATTCGCCATCGCTATACATGGAGTGCCTGTGATTGCCGAGAAAACCATGCCATGCAAGCGATCAGTGATCACGAGTTTTGCAGATCTAAATTCTTTAAGCTTGCTTCGAATGGCTGCGGTTTTTGAACGCACAAAGAAGAGTTTTTGTTTTGAAATTGTATCAGTTCGCCTCACTGTTTTAAAATGTCTTCTCGAGAAGTGTTTGATCGCCTGCCTATCCTTTTGACTTAAGTTTGCTTCTTTATCCTGGCGCAAACAAAGCAACAGCCCGTTTCTCCTGCGCGCCGTTGCGGATTTATTGGTGGATAAAACAATGTCAGGGGTTAGCACCACGCTATTTTTTGTAAAAGTTTGCTTCATCATTTTATAAGACGTTTGCTCGCGTGCAATTAAAGTTAGGTGATTGTGCTTAGAGTAAATTGATTTAGTCTTTGCTAGTTCTCTTTGCCCAAATTCTGTATCTGTGAAGTGCATTGTTTGGGGAAAAATAACAATCTTATTTTCGGGAAAGAGTTGTATAAACTTGCGACGACAAAGCTCCTCACTCATGTAAATATCGCCCAGGTTACCGCCCCCGAGACCGATAATGATGTCGTCTGGGTGCACTAAATTCGGTCGAATATTCACCCTCTCTTGAGTGATAAATTGCTTGGGTATAGCAACTACCGCCATTTTAGGCATATATAACTTTATAAACTCGATTTCGGCAAGAGCAATCGCTTGATCTCCTAAATTGCTATGCAGCGGGGTACCAGGTACGAATACGATCTTTTTCCTCCGTAGTCTGGCGAGGCCAACAGCACTAGATAGATACAAGGCGTAAACTTTAAGCAGTATCTTCTTGAGCTGTCGTTTCATCTACTGTCTGCCTGCGAGCTTAACATTCAGCTGCTCTCTTCTTGCTGTATGCACAAAAAGCCAGCGCAAAGAAATATATTGATGTCTACCTAATAACGCAGCGCAGGCCATTATTTTCTGCACAAGAGTGATGTGTTTATTGTGGAAGAACACTTCCTTGCGATGACCTGAGATCCATTCTGTTAATTCTTTCCACTCCTTTTTATATTTCTTGCCAGTCTTACTGCTAATCATTTTGTCGATTAAGTCAAGTCTTGAGACGACATTATAATACGCCACTTCTTCTTCAAGAGGCAGTTTCTTGTCATCAACCCACCTTGCAATATCTTCACACGCTTCAAGCTTAACTAGATTTTTGCGGCTAAAGCCGCTTCCTTGTATGCTAGAGCCTCGCTGAATGTAAAAGTACAGTGGTTTGTCAACAAATACTATTTTGTTAGCAAAGAAAAACAATTTGTAGGTCGTAAATACATCCTCATGGATTTTCCCAACCGGAAATTCTATGTGGTTTTCAAAAAATAGGTTCTTTCTATACAGCTTATTCCAGGTCATTACTTCGCACAAACTTGAGGGTAATAGGATATCCTGGATTGCCTGGACGTTGTTAAGAACTGCAAGCCGCTGCCGTTTATTTTTTCGTGTCTTCGACTGATCGGCATAGACTTTATAAAGGCTACACACACTTATGTCGGCATTGTATTTGATAGCAGTACTGAGCAAAGTCTTTATGAATTCATTGTGTATGTAGTCGTCACCATCTACAAAGGCCAAGTAGACGCCCTTCGAAGCTTGAATACCTGCGTTTCTGGCATCCGACAAGCCGCCGTTACGCTTATGTATTACCCTCACTCTGGGGTCAACTAGCTTTACTTTGTCGCACAAACCTCCCGATGTATCAGTTGAACCATCATCTACCAGGATGATCTCTAAATTAGTATAGGTTTGTTGCAAGATGGAGCCTACACATTTTTGGATATAGCCTTCAACATTATGAATGGGTACAATGACGCTTACTAACGGTTCTTCCATTACTACACTTCGACCTTGAGCGGACTACTCATTATCCTCCGATAGATATCGTTATAGCCTTCAGCAACCTCCTTGCCCTCAAACACTTCAACAGTCTTAAGTGCATTAGCCGATAAGCGTTTTCTTACTTTAGGGTCAATCGCTAACTTGGCAATGCTGTTGGCAAAATCATGTTTACTGAACCTATCTATCAACAACCCATTAAAGTTATCTCTAATCAGTTCTCGCACTGCCGGAGCATTAAAGGCGACCACGGGCAAACCGTAAGACATAGCCTCCGCAATACTCATTCCAAAGCTTTCCCGCTTAGCTGTAACTAAGAAAACAGACGAATTCATATAGTGTTTCTTTAGTTCGCCTTGCTCTAAGTTGCCCAAAAAATGGATATAGGAGTTAGCCTGCAATCTATTTACTATTTTTTTTAGCGACGCTTCTTCATCTCCTTCTCCCGCAATATACAGTTCTATATTAGGCGCTTTGCCTCTAGCCTCTACAAATGCTTCCAGCATTGCACCAATATTCTTAACTTTCGACAGTCTGCTAGCTGTTAAAAACTTATTGCTTGCACGATGCTTTGTTTGATCCATTTTCGGTAAATCAATACCGTTTGGCATCACGAAGCTCTCTTTATCTTCTAGAAAAGGAAATTTTTTAAGTATGCGTTGCTTAAAGTCTTCCGACGGGTATATTATTGTCGAAGCTTGCTGAAGAGAAAACTTTAAAATGTGCATTTTGTAGAAAGGCAGCAATCTACCCAACGGTCCGCTTGCTAGCACATCGCCATGATAATGGAAGACAAAGGGATGATCTGTCAATTTCGAGAATAACGCCACGACTTCATTGACATAGGACTGAGCAAAATGAACATGAACGATATCGTCCTTCTTTATCCTGAATAGCAATACAAAGAGCAGTAAGGGCATTAATGGCGTGTGCCCGACGTCAACGCACCTTAACCTAATTACTCTTACACCATCGTCAGGCTTGTCTCGTGAAGGTGTTTTTTTTGGTTTGTTTGATGTTATTACAGTAACGTCTAGTCCGTTCTTTGATTGCGCAGTAGCCAAATTCTTTACAGCCTGTTGTAGACCTCCAAGGTGTGGTGGATAATAGGGGGCAATATGAAAGACCCTCATTTATAAACCTTACTCCCGCCATCGCTATATATGAGGTTCTTCTGGCTATTTATGTCCTGTTTCAGGGTGTAGCGAATCTGCGCACCGCTAATAGCTATTTGATAAGTGTTGGTGGCGACATTAGCCGTGTCTTGATATATGTAATCAGATTTGTTGATTGAGGTTAATGAGGTTATCTTTAACTTGTCGAACATGATCGCAGGTAGAAATCTAAATTTGGCGTATTTATCCATTTCAATTGATGTATCTGGCTTTTTATTCGTCAAAAGCCAGCCTGATGATAACAGCTCAGCTTTGTGCACGTAATAAGACTCATAATATAGCCCGCTATTATTAAGCGCTAATTGAGGCGGGTATCCGCCAGTGACTTCAGGTACAAATCCAGAGAGATCTAAAAATAGTCCCGCCAAAAATACTGCCGTTATAATTGTTTTCTTATTAGGCCAGGCTATTAACTTCTGAAGTCCTATAACCATAGGAACGGCTAGAATGATTGCCATCTGCTGGAAGAAACGAAGCGTACCATAATCTATTGATAACTGCGGGAGCAGTGTTTGTAGCGCCAAAATAACCATGCACCCGCCGATAAGCGCCAAAAAGTACGCCTCGTCTCTTGATGGCAGCTTCCTACGACTCCTAATGACTAGCACCCCGGCGCCCAGCAATAGGAGAACTTGCAAGATTTTAGCACTTAAGACCCGTAAAATATTATTAAAACTTTCTGGACTAAGTAGATGCCCCATAAAGCTACCGAGCTTCGTAGGAGGCAAATTGGGTTGCCCAGCGTACTGAACTTGACTCGCAGTATGGTTAGCGTAATTGCTGAGTAACTCGGGAGGACTCTGCGTCTGCCGACCAATTAAGCTATATGAAACCGAGTTCGACTGTTGACCCGTGTGATCTAATAGATTTTGAACAGTAGAGCTTACTGCCGCGTTGATACCCTGACCGGTGTTGGTAAATTGTAAATTCCATCCAAGCGTTAATAAGAATGCTATAGCTATGAGCTTAAAGCCGACGAGAGGGCGCAATCCGTTATTTCTTTTGTAAGCCTTTCCTAGAATCCACCCTACTAACCCAGCAGCAGACAAGAGCGCAATCGCAATATACATTGAGGAATAATGAGAAAGAATTAATCCAAAAAGTAATAAAATAATTAAGGATTTCCGTGCTTTATTACTTAATGCTGTTTCTGTTGTAAATATAGCGAGCATGAGCAGGGCAAAGAAAAGGGTACCGATTTCTTGCCTATTAAGCATAGGCATGTAATTCAAAAATGCAGGTAAAGTAATAAAGATGAATGCCCCAAAAAAGGCTGTTCTTTTATTGCTCACTTTTTCCATAAAGAGATAGATGGGCATTATTGAGAAAGCAAAAATAACCTGGTAAATAACCTTAAATATATAAAGGGGCGGTACATGCGTGAGCTTCAAAAGAATAGTGGGCAAGATTGTCAGGCTTAGACAGGCGTTGTAAGCATGGCGAAAAGCCGCAATGCTCCAATGGGCGTTTTTAGCGGTGAGTTGAAAAATCAAGTATTCCGCTTGCACATCGTGGCCCGTGTTATACCAACCGCGCAAAGAAGTGGTAAACAAAATTGCAAGAGCCATTGAAAATAGCACATAGGGGAATAAACCTTCGAGTTTTGATCTAGCAGCCACCCATACAAAAACTACAGCCATGAATGCAAACAAGACAAGTGTTAAAACATTTGAAGCACCATTATTGAGCCTAATAGCACCTAGTGCTGCTAAAATTGGCATCATTGTAGATAAAAGAATGATGGTCAAACTCGTAGTTCCGGGCCTCTTAAACCATTGTAATTTTCTGCCGCCAAGGTTCTTTTTACACAATAGAAGAAGTACAACACTTACTACATCAAGGATAATAAAAATGTTAGCTGTAGAGAGCGGCCGATTAACGCCAATCAAAAATGTCGTATTGAGCAGCAACCCTGCCGCCATAAGGAGAAGAATGCTCAGGCCAACACTAAAACTTAATACTAGCGGTCTTGCCAGCTTCAGGCCATTTAAAAGGCACATGAGAAGGTAGCCCGGTACACTTAAGAAAAAAGTAAGGGTGATGAGCCATCCTAAAGGATTGTTGAAAAATAAATATGATAGGTTTGCAGCTAACAGCCAGCCCATAACGAAGCTCACAATTGTAGGCTGAGTAAGTAGTCGCTGTTTAAATGCAATCATCATGTCTTTTGGGCCATGGATGGTCGCAAAATATTTCGATAGTTTCATTATTTTTAACCAATCCCTTTAACGATTGCTGCCATATTACCTGTTATAACATCCCAATTGTAATTATCCATGATTTCTTTCTGCACGTCTGAATTATCTCGTTGTCTCTTGAAAGCCTCGGCTATAGAGGCCTCTAGATGAATCGGTTTCTCATTAGCGTCATAGGTAATTACATTCGGTAGAGCCAAGCTCACCACCTCCTTTAAGTTGGCTGAAACAATAGTCTTGCCCAGTGCCGAGTATTCAAAAACCTTAATGGGACTTGCTGAATCCCTAAATTCATTTTTATCTGATACATTTAAGCAAACTTTGCAGTTGCTAATGATCGTAAGCAGCCGTTTCCGATCATAGATAGGTCCTAGCATCTCTATGTATGAGCTGCCTGATATCCTTTTGATAAGTTTCTGTGCAGCCTTAAGCTCGCTACCCTCTCCCACCAAAACCAGGCGTATGTCAGGCAGTTTTTTCTTCATTTTGCTAACCAGATGAATAACGTCCGCGACTTGAGACCATTTTCCAAAAGTACTAACGTATATCAATGAGTGTTCCCCATACTTTAATCTTCTTGGACTGGATTTGATGGCCTGAGACAGATCAACTCCGTTCGGTATCTTATACACGTTATTGTTAAACTTCATCCCGTAATCAACGAGCATGTCAGACACGGCGAATACTGCCTTAGAACGCTTCAACTGATTTTCAACTGTACGTCTAACTCCTAATAATTTATACGATAACCTGTACAGGAAAGAGCCGTATATCTTTGCGAAGGCCTCGTAGTTATCATTTAGGTCAAAGTAGAGGGGTAGCTCTTTGGGCGGCTCGGTCTCGTTAAAAAAGCTTTGAGATATTACTGCTTCTATGCCGAACTCATTTGCAATTTTCTTAAGTTGTCGCTGAAACCATATCCGGTTAATAACAGGGAAGAAAAAAGGTAAACGCCGTACTTTGTGTATATGAATTTTGTCTTTTGTGTATGAGTATCTTCTCCAGCTTTTCTTAAAACTTGTCATTAGATTCTGCCAATTAACAGGGTAGGGCATGTCCCACAAAATCATATGCACCTCATTATCTGAGCTAGCTAAATGCTTACAGAGCTGGTATCTTCTTCCATATAATGTAGGCAGCATGGGCACAAACATAATTTTCATCCCGCGTAGACTCCAGCTAAATCATGAGACAGGTTGTCCCAGTCATAGGACTTAACAAAGTCCAAGGTTGAACGCTCAAGTTTTTTGCCTTGCTTGAAAGCTTTTTCTAAAGTACTCGTTAGACTCTCGGCAGTTGGTTGAAAAACATAGCCGTTCACGCCATCCTCGATTAAGTCTTTGGTTGCGTTGCCTGTATAGTCGGCAGTTAAGACCGGTGTGCCACTGGCATTAGCCTCGATGGCTACTAAGCCGAAGCCTTCGCGCTTGGAAGGCAGCACCAGCACCTTTGCAGCCTTCATATGAGCATAGACATCGTAGCTTTCCAGGGTTCCCAACCACTTAATCTGGTTAGTAACGCCGAGTTGGCTCGCTAGGCGTTGCAACTTAGTCTTAGCCGGGCCTTTGCCGATAACGACACATTTTAGTATTGAGCCTTTTTCTTTTAGCGCAGCAAGAGATTCAATAATGAGGTGAATATTCTTAAAGTCCATCAGTCGACCAACGTAAATAATATCCGAGTGAGTCTTTGCTGGCTTAAGGCTTGCAATACTCTCTACGTTTACTCCGTTGAGCACAATGGAACTGCTTCTGACCCCCAACTGTTTTTGCAACAAATCGGCCGTGTGCTGGCTGGCAGCGATGATATGGTTAGGCAGTTTTGCTGCCAGCTTCTCGATCCAAAAGCCAATAATACCAGCCCGGCCCAGGTATTCACGCCAATATGCTTTGCCCCAAACTTCATGCCAAGTAGCGAACAGTGGCTTACGCTTAATTAGAGCTGCCAATTTTGCAGGGAAGAGTGAGAAGTACGGAAAGCCGCAGCAGTCGATAACATCGAAGTCAACGAAGAGTAATTTAAAGCAACTCAGGCCGAATATAAGCGCCTGACTGATAGAACGACGGCCGGACTTCGTGTATAGTGGTCGGGCTTTGCAGAGGCCATGCAAAATCATACCATCGTGCTCAATAGTCCGCGGGCCATCCCAATATTTCATGCCGTACCAGTGGACTTCGTAGCCACTAGCCGCCAGTCGGGTGCCAAACTCGTAGAAGCGGCGTTCACCGCCCCCCTTGACGTAGGGGTAAATAACGTCATAGACTAACGCGACCTTAGACTTACTCACTGGGCAGTCGCCGTCTCCCCCCACTCTTTTTCTGTCTTATGGCGATTAACTCTCTCCGCCACGGGAATCCACTCACGCTCAATCTTCTCGGCATCGGCTTTAGCTACGTGCATACCAATCTGTAGGCGCTTCTTTAGCAAGTGGAGGATGTTACCGAGGCCATCAGTGATGGTGTTGAGCTTCACTTCACCAGCACGGGCGCGGTAGTCAATGGGTATCTCAGCGCATTTGAAACCGCGAGCATGAGCTTCGATCTTTAGCTCTTGGCTGAAAGGCATGCCCGAAGAGCGAACATCTAGGTGAGACCAGATTTGGCGCTTGAAGATCCACATGCCGCTTTGAGAGTCCTTGTACGGCCATTTGAAGAGTAGCCGAGTGCCGAATGATAATAACCAGTTGCCGAAGACGTGGGAACCTTCCATAACTTCTTTGCGTAGCGTGGTGAGACGGTCGGTATTGATAAAGTCCAAGCTGTCTTTCTCAAGCTTCTTCAGAGCTTCGGGCAGGATACTAAAAGGATAAGTGAGATCAGCGTCTCCAGTTGCAATAATGTCGCCGTGGGCGTTGGCGAAACCGGCCTTGTAGGCATTGCCGTAGCCGCGAATTGGCTGAACGATAACTCGAGCGCCGTGAGAGCGGGCAATGTGTGGCGTTTGGTCGTGAGAACCATTGTCGATAACTAAGACTTCGGTGTTGTAGCCCATTTCTTTGAGCTTCTTGATAGGAATCTCTCTGAGCACTGGGCCGATGCCTTTTTCTTCGTTTAGCGCCGGTATAACAATTGATATGGTTTTCATGCACCCTCCCTCGTGAGCAGATAGTCTATAGACTCGTTGGTGTTGACGAGTTCTACACCTACCTTAACATGTGATCCTAGGTTGGCTGTGGGAATACTCACAACCTGATTTTTATAAACATTTTGGGGGAGGGTGAAGCTGCCCGTGGCCAGGGTTTGGGATTGGTTGGTGTCCTGGCTGGTTTCGGTGATGCGGTAGTGGTAGTCGGTTGTCCGGTACTCTAGGTTGTGGACGGTGAAGGTTACCTGTTGTGTCTGGCCGGGGGTGTAGTGCTTGGGTAGGGAATTCGGGTGGGTGAAGTAGAGCTCGGTGAGGCGTTCTGGCTCGGGGAGGAGTTTCCAGTCATGCATTTGGCGGTCGATGCTTGTGTGAAAAATCACGCCCAGTAGCACAACCAGCATGACTGCACTGAGCACTATGACCGGCTGGCGATGCTGGCGTTTCAAGAAGCCTGACTCCCGTTTCGTGTTAGATTAGCTGTTTGGGTGGCTGCCGAAGCCCTCCTCGGTGGGCAGCCTTTTTTGAGTACCTGTGTGATTTAAGTTTATTTTAACTTTATAATACCTTCTTGTAAAGCTTCTGCCACAAATGCCGCACTCAAAGCAAGTAGCCCACCATGTTATTTGGCAACTATGCAGTCAAAGCAAGTAGGGACAGATTCAGCTAGTCAGTAGGTAAAAAGTCTTATGTAAAGCCAGGAACCTAAAGAGATAAATGCGATTGACATGAGTATTATTTCGGCTATTCGTACGTATCGTGTTGAACGCTCAGGTATCTCCTGATGCTTTTTTAACCAAGCTTCTAGCGCATTAGGGTTTGACCAAGACTGGTCGTAAATATATTCGATTGCCTGTTCGATATTTTTTTGCCAGCTATTAAATAATTTATAAGTGAGTATATACTCAAGAAAGAGGAGCAAAGCAGCAACCAAAGAAGTAACTATAGCTATAAAGAAAAACTCTCTTGCACCCTTGCTGTCGTGACCTTTAACCACATTAGCGAGCAAGCCGCTCACTATAAAAGATATAGCTAGCGCAAAATAACCGCTAAAATGGCGCTCGTATTCGTTTACTTCACTCGTTACTTGATTTTTCTTGGTCTCGAAGTCTGAAATTTTTCGATTAGCGTAGGCTTGTAATTCGTCATTTACTTTTAGCTGAGCAGGTGTCAATCGCTCGTAGTATTCAGCTTGTTCTTGAGCATATTTTCCTAGTCCTGAATCGTTAGCCATCTTAGGGCTTTTTGACAGGGAAAGGACGTACAACAGCCGTAGGGGAAACAGGGCGTACCTCGCCACCCTTGATAACAGACTCTGCTTTTTTGCCATTGTTCCAAATTCTCATGCTATCGCCCACTTTCAGTTTAACTGTACTAAAAAGTATAGCATTAATAGCTCTAACATAAAATTGAATTCTAGTCATTTTAACTTTTCCTAAACAATCCCCACTCCTGTTCCTCAAAGCCCTCTAAACGCTTCCAGACGTTACCCTTGGGGTCAACTGCGTATACCTCGCGCACTAATAAGCTACGCTGGACTACCTTAACTATGGTTAGTTCTTTTGGCTGCATTTTTGTCTCCTATAGCAACGACAAGCATGCAACCCTTTAGAAATTTAACAATCCCTGGCTAAATCGTGTTACTAATTTTTAATATTTGTTTTATGCACTATCTTTACAAAAAGTGTATAATTGAAAGTATGGCAAGCTTAATTGTAACTATTATTTCAGCAACCGTATTCGGCGTTGCTGCATTTGCCCTACACAAGGGGTAAGCTACTCTCGGGCCTAACTTCTTCTGTCGTCTTCACTTCTGTGACGCAGCGACTTCTTTTTGAACTATAACTGCAATAAAAGCCACCCCGATAATTAGTAGATTATGTACTCCGTATTTATCATTATTAGGAGCAGTTATAAACCCGCCGATACTAAACACAAAGAGGGATATAAATGCTATAAGCAGAAGGGCTAATTTTCTGTTTTCACGCAAATAGTTGAATAGTTTCATCTTACAAAGTATAACGCCTCACTAAGGTAGTGCATTATACAAAGTCTAGATTATTTCTTGGATATTCTATCACCGACCAACTAGAGCTACTTGCTTTGAGTGCAGAGTCGCCTCTGTCGTAAATGCCGCACAAATGGCTGTCACCAAATTCAATAATCTGCAATACTAGGAGGTGTTAAGCATAGAGGAGGGGACAATGAGTGAACCAGAAGTTTTCGTACAAGCCGATCGGGCGCTGCAGCGCGTCATCGCACAGATTACCGATGAGCAGTGGAGCAGTAAGGTGCCGGATTGGCTGCCGCGCGGCGCCAAACAGGCCGATCTCACCCTGCGCGAGCTTATCAATTATCACGCCTATGATGACGCCTGGGTGCCTGACATGCTGAGCGGCAAGACCATGGACCAAGTAGGCAAGGCCAAGTTCGACGGTGATCTGTTGGGCGATGATCCCAAGGCCAGCTTTGCCGCCATTGTCGACAAGGCCTGTCAGGCCGCTGAGCAGTTCACCGATCTGGACATGATTGTGCACTGTTCGTTCGGCGACTTTCCAGCCCGTGATTACTTCTGGCAAATCAATCAGTTCCGGGCACTGCGCGCCCGCGACATCGCCAAGGTTATCGGTGCCGATGATCAGCTGCCCGAAGATCTCGTGCAAGGGATTTGGGACGAAGTCAGCCCCAACGCCGAGGCGTGGCGCAAGATTGGCGTCTTCAGTGCCGAAGTTACCATACACGAGAGCGCCAGCTTGCAGGACAAGCTGCTTGGTTTGACCGGCCGCCAGCCCTAAAGGAACTAACAACGTTAAGACTTATATTGCTAAGAGCGCGGGTCAATTCTTGACAGCAATCAGTACGTATAGTTGACATTATATAATACTTATGCTACTATACTAACTGATTACATTTCATCCGTTGCGATGTGTCAGGTAAACATCTCTCATAGGCTTTTCAAGAGCACAAGCGTATCAGAGATAGAAAGAGATCAAGGTGCCAATATGAGTGAACAAGTACCGTCAACCAATCTTGCGGAGATGAATAAGTCTCGCAAGCGACATTTATCGAAGGGGGTGACGTCGTTTGCACTTGGGGCTTTCGGGCTATGCGCTGGCATATCGCCGGCACTGTATGGCGTTGCGAATATGTTTCTTTTTCCTGACCAAACCATACCGTACATAGAATTCGGTGGCGGCGTTACATCGATCGTACTTGGCGTTGGAGCTGTGGCCATAGGAAATAGACAGCTTAATAATATGTCAGATATTGAGGCCCAGATAGCCAAGAGTCTTGGTACCAATCCTGAGCCGCAGACCGCTTGAAGCGCTCCCTCGTTAGCGCAAGATACCAGCGGCTTAGAGCCTGATCTGAGAGTTTTCCACAAGTACTTATCCACAGCTACTTGACAGGCCGGGGAGGGGAGGCCTACACTGATACTTGTCACTGTGAGGTGACACTACCGCAAGGTAGTCTGTAGTTTCAGCAATGGAATTACAGGGAAGAGGAGCCCGTTAAACGGCTCTTCTTTTTTATTTTGCCAGTTGATGATTTACAATAACTACAGATGAGCACCTTTCTGGGTAACAAAAATCGGGATCACGAACCCATCTGGCACGTCCAGGTCACTATGCTGGTGGCCATTGTCTTGCAATTACTGCTCCCCGATCGATATGTGTTCGGCTCGCGCTATCTGTTAGTCGGCATTGAAGTACTATTGCTGATTGCCATGTCGTTCACCACACCCAAGGAACAGATTTTCCGGTCGCTGAGCCGCCGGATTAATGTCTTCTCGCTGATCGCTTTGACAGGTGTAGCCAATGGTTATTCGCTGATTGAAGTCGCCCGCAAGCTGCTGCAAACCGGACGCATTCACAATGGCCGTGAGCTTATCTTGACCGCCGTGAATATTTATCTGACGAATATCATTATCTTCGGGTTGTGGTATTGGGAAATGGATGCCGGCGGGCCAGGGCAGCGGTTACAGGCGGCCAAGCATGAACAGGATTTCTTGTTCCCACAGAATCAAAACGAGGACTTCAAGCACCCCAAGTGGCGGCCGACATTTATCGATTATCTCTATGTTTCTTCGACCAATGGCATGGCCTTCAGCCCCACCGATACCATGCCGCTCAGCCGGCGGGCCAAGATGTTGATGCTGATTCAAGCTACCGTATCACTCGTAGCCGTGGCGCTGGTGGCGGCGCGAGCTGTTAATATTCTGAGCTAGGGCTGCCGGGACTTACTTCGGAACAGCGAGCTGGCGCCGGGCATGCGTGGCGAAGATGAAGACGGCCAAGATGAGCAAAACCACGATGTACATAGAGCGGTCGAGAATGTTTGCAGCGATAATGGTGCTGTCGCTGACATGGTGCAGATGACCAGAGAACACCAGGAACGACTCGCGGAAACCAATAGCGCCCGGTGTGATTGACACGAACAGCGCCAGATTGGCAGCACCCGTGTAGATAATGGCTTGAGAGAAGTGTGTTGCCGGGGCCACGCTATGCAGCTCCGTGTAGTAAATCAGCGTGATAATACAAACTTGCAACAGCGTCGCCAGCGCCAGGTAGTACCAACCGCGCAAATCAAGTCCGCGCAGCCGCGGCGCCAGCCAGCCAAGTCGCCAGATAACGAGCATGCCCAAGCCACCCGCTAGCATAAGCGGAATCAGCCACCATTTGAGCAAGCCCGAGAGCAGGAATAGCCCGCTGAATGAGCCGTAGAAGAAGTAGTAAGCCAGCGTCGCGACGGTGTAATCCTTTAATTTGAGGCCGTGTTTCTTCTTGAGGTAGACAGCGCGGAAGGCGGGCCCGCTTTGTAAGGGCCCGAAGAAGTTAATCACCGCTGTGTAGGCGGTTAGCAGCGTGCTCTCAATGGTCTGGATGCGCACACTACAGAGGCGCAAGGTAGCAATCGTGATGAGCGCCAGCGCCACCATACTGAACAGATACAAACCAAGCAACAGCAAGAGTGTGGCCGGGGAGGTACGGTGCAGCTCTTGGCGTACCGCCGGATGCGTCACAAAATAATTGATAAATACACCGATCGTGACCACCAAAATGACGATCACGAGGAACGGGCGCCAGAACCGGGCGAAGAGCCTCATATGCTATCCATAGTAGCTCATAGCGGCAGTCTTGACCATAATCAGACTTAGCTAAGCTGGCTTACAGCTTTGTAGGTATAATAGATTGCAAGATCTAACATGCAGCAAAAAAATACCTTCCCGCGCCGCGTCGTCAAGCTGGTCGCCAGCCCCGGATTTTTCCGGTTGATTGTCGGGGTGCTGGTGCTGCAGGCCGCCTGGATTGCACTCAGTGGTCGTTATCCGATGGCCTTTGACGAAGATTTTCACCTCGGTATTATTCGCTTGTATGCTCACCATCTCAGTCCGTTTTGGAGTAGTCAACCGCCTGGAGCCGACGTCTACGGTGCTGTGGCGCGTGATCCCTCGTATCTCTATCAATACCTGATGAGTTTCCCCTATCGATTGGTGAGTGCGCTAACGCATGATCAGACGATTCAGGTGCTGGTGTTACGCGGCTTGAATATTGCGCTACTGGCCGGGAGTTTACCGCTGTACCGTCGTTTGTTACTGAAAACAGGTGCTTCCCGGGCGCTCGTGCACACCTGTTTGGCACTCTTGGTACTGATACCGATTGTGCCGTTTCTGGCGGCGCAGATCAATTATGATAATTTGCTGTTACCACTGACAGCACTAGTCTTGCTCGTGGCGGTAAACTTCGCTCAGGAGCTGCGGCAGTACAAGCGCATCAATACCGAGCGGCTGATCTGGCTGATGGTGCTCTGTCTGCTGGGCAGCCTGGTCAAGTATGCCTTCTTGCCGATTGCTTTGGCGACATTTGCTTACTTGGCTATCTGTTTGCGACAGACCTATGCCAAGCAGCACAAGTTCTGGCTCAGTCTGGGGTTTGGTTTGACCCTGATGACGCGCCGAACGCGTGGTCTGTTGCTCATTCTGCTCGTCATCAGTCTTGGCATGTTCGCCCAGCGGTACGGCGTAAATCTGGTGCGCTATCATACGCCCGTGCCTGCTTGCAGTAAGGTGCTGAGTGTCAAACAGTGCAGTGCCTATGGACCTTGGATTCGTGACTATAATTTTGCCATTAACAAGGTGGACGAAGAGCATAGTCCGTTTGTGTTCACTGCCGACTGGTTGAATGGCATGTGGCTGCGCCTGTTCTTCGCCGTAGGTGGCCCGAACACCGACTTTGAGACGCGTGGGCCTTTGCCGGTGCCGGCCATTGGCGCCATTGTCTTTGCCGGACTGGGAGTTGTGGTCAGTATTGGCTGGGGACGCCGTGTTCTGCGGCGTTATGATAGGTCGGTGCTGGGGCTCTTCGGGCTGGTCAGCGCCTTTTATATCGCAGTACTCTGGCTTGACGAGTATCAGGCCTATGTGCGGACAGGCCAGCCGGTGGCGATTAACGGGCGCTATCTGTTGCCGGTTATATTATTGCTGTTCGTGTTTGTTGGCCTAGCTTGTAATGAAGCGCTCCGAAAAAGGCGGAATATAGCGATCGGCGTAGCTACTCTCGCCATCTTTTGTCTCTTATGGGGCGGTGGTGTCATGACCTTTATTCTGCGCAGCAACGACGCCTGGTACTGGCCGAATCACACCGTCCAAACGGTCAATTACGACCTGCAACATGCACTAGGCCCGCTAACACCTGGCTACAAAACACCCACCGAGTTCCTACGCTAAGCTGGGCGCTTGAAGCGTGCGCGCTTGGTCTGCTCCAAATTATCCTCAATCAGCACGCGGTTAATTCGAATCAGATCAGCAATGATATTGAGCACCAGACAGAGGAAGGCGGCAATCATCAGCAACGACCCGATGAGCAGCGACTGAATGTGGCCGCGCGTGGTGCCTTCATCCAGGCTGTACAGAACGAAGCGGGCGAAAGGAATCAGGCCGATTGCAAACAGTAAGCCGCCCAACCAGCCGAAAACAATATACGGACGATACATAACATAGGCTCGAATGATTGTCATGGCGGACTTGCGCACATGCTCGGCGGTTGATTTGAATAATCGCGATTCGCGCAGCTTAGGATTGGTTTCAACGGGGATGCTGGTGATATGGAGACCCTTGTTGCTGGCCTGGATGATGGTTTCGGTGCAGTAGCTGAAGCGGGTGATGGTGTTCAGGCGCAGCAGGGATTCGCGGCTGTAGGCGCGGAAACCGCTGGCCGCATCCGGCAAACGCGTACCGGCCGCCCAGCTGACTACGGCACTGCCGAGGCGCTGCAGCAGCTTCTTGGTGGCCGAGAAGTGCTCAATGGTGTGCGTTTGGCGATCGGCAATCACAATGTCGGCTTCGCCGCGCAGAATAGGCTGTACTAGGTCGCCAATCCGATCCTGCGGGTATTGGTTGTCGCCATCGGTATTAACAACGATGTCCGCGCCCAGCTCGAGCGCGTACAGCGTACCGTCGTGAAATGAGCGCCCCAAACCCTGGTTCCGGACATGGTGCACGAAGTGGCGAACGCCGTGATGCTTGGCCACGGCTATGGTTTGATCCGTTGAGCCGTCATCAATGACGAGGATCACAATCTCGTCAACGCCGGCGATTTTCTTGGGTATGCTCTGCAGTACCAGCGGCAGGGTGGCTTCTTCGTTTAGGCAGGGGATTTGGACGACTAATTTCATATATTAAAACTTGCTAGTAGTATACGCTACAGGGGTACTAAATAGTAGCCCGTCCGGTTGCTCTAACCATAGAATTATCAGTTTGCTTTCAGCTCAGCTGTCTATGGTATACAATCTGCTCGGCGTGAATACTGTCAACTATCCAGACCAAAAACGTTAGCGCCACAGGCAGTAAACCGCTATAATGAAGTACACTCTCAATGCCACAAACACCTCATCGCCCCTCTCGCTCCGCACTGTCCGCCAAAGCTCGGCCTGGCCAGGATATTGTCATGGTCAAACAGCAAGCCAGCCAGTTTCCCAGCGTCGGTATGACGCTCCATAGTTACAAATATGATCCGCGAGATCGCCAGCGACGCGCTCCAGGTCAGAGTGTGGTGGTCAAGGGTGGCCGTTGGCGGCGTTTCGCTAGCAAGTCAGTGCTCAAGCGAGCACTGATTACTATTCTGGTTGTTGGGTTCTGTATTGGCGGCTGGCTGGGGCTGAAGTTTGCCTACAACGCGCATAAGATATTCGGTGGCAGCATTCTGGGCGTACTCTCAAGCACGCGGCTGAAGGGCGAGAACAGCGGTCGGGTCAACATCCTGCTGGCCGGTAACTCGTCAGATGATCCCGGGCATAATGGCGCCAATCTGACAGACTCCATCATGATTATTAGTATTGATACCAAGCACAATACGGCATTTCTGCTCAGTGTCCCGCGCGATCTGTGGGTGGATATTCCGGGCGGCGGCCATCAAAAGATAAATGCTGCCTACGTCGTCGGTCAGACCGATCACTTCAGCGCCTCAGGCTACCCGAACGGCGGCATGGGTCTACTCGAGAAGGTCGTTTCCCAAAACTTTGACATACCGATAGACTACTACGCCCTGGTCAACTACACCGCCTTGCGCGATGCCGTGAATGCCGTCGGCGGTATCACCGTCAACGTTCACAGCAGCGACCCGCGTGGCCTGTACGATCCAAGCATCGATTTCGTTACGCATGGGCCGCTGGTCAAACTGAGCAATGGGCCGCATCTGCTAAAAGGGGAGCAGGCGCTGGATCTAGCTCGTGCACGCGGTGACGCCTATGGTTCATACGGATTCGCCCAGAGCGACTTTGAGCGAACACAGAATCAGCGCGAAATGCTAGTAGCCATCAAAACCAAGGCCGTCAGCGCCGGCGTCCTGACAAACCCGTCCAAGCTCAGCAGCCTATCCGACGCAATCGGCAGCAATGTCAGCACCGATATGAAGCTCAGTGAAGTCCGCCGGCTCTACGACCTGACCAAACCTATCAAATCGAGCGCCATCCAGTCGCTCAGCCTCAACAGTGCCAACGGCAAGGACTTACTCACCAGTTACAACACCGCCGATGGCGAAGAAGCGCTGATACCAGCCCAGGGCGTCGATGATTTCAGCGCCATTCAAGCATATATAAGACAGCAAACCTCGACCAATCCCGTAACCCGCGAAAACGCCGATATCGTTCTGCTCAACGCCACGGGCACCTCTGGCCTGGCTTCACAGCAGCGAACGGCCTTAACTTCTATGGGGCTCAACATTAGCACTATTGGCGACGCGTTGACTGATCAAGCGACCACAGCCATCATCGATAACTCCAACGGCAAGAAAGCAGCCACCAGGACACTGCTCGTCAAGCGTTTCGGCAACAACGTAACCACCACCAACCCCTATGTCAATATGTACCAGGCAGACTTCATCGTGGTACTGGGCGGCGATCAGGCCACGGCGGCCAGCACGGCCAACTAATTCCTTGCGTACGGCGACCATCCCGGCATCATGTAGGGTCAAGCGTAGTGCAACCGGAACAGCGTCAACAGTCCCGCGCATGACGCACTATGTGGGGACAGGGTATGATTGCCGTCACTAAGCCTGTTCAGGCAGTCGTTACGATGGTACTATAGCTAGACCTATGGCCAGCCCCACCGATCCTCTCCACACGTTTCTCAAGCGTCATGTCCTCCGGACGTTTAAGAAAGGTGAGATTATCATCTTCCAAGGTGAGGCGCCGCGGAATGCCTTTGTGGTCAAGAGCGGCATCGTCAAAGCCTATAATTTGAGCGTTGGCGGCGACGAGAAACCGATCGCCTTCTATTCGGCCGATGCGGCTTTTCCCGGTGCTTGGATATACGGCAAACTAGCCAATGCCATCTACTACTATGAGGCTTTCTCGTCAGAGGTTAGCGCTTATATGGTCGACCGGGCTGAATATCTAGCCTTTGTCAAAAGCAAGCCAGAGCTGCTCTATCAAGAGCTTCAACGCTATCTAACAGATCAGTTGGGCGCCTCCATGCGTCTCAACGCCCTCCAGCACTCGCGAGCCAGCGACAAGCTACTGTACACGCTCCACTATCTGGCACTCAGCCATGGCACCTCGCTCGGGCCGCAAGAAGTTGAAATTACCTTAGACCTGACGCATCAGGACTTCGCCAACCTAACCGGCCTCACTCGCGAAACAGCAGCCACAGAGCTCAATAAGCTGAAGCGCCGTGGCGTCATCAGTTACGACAAAGGCAAGCGCTACCGCTTGCATCTCGGCGTCTTGATGCGCCTGCTCAACGATCAATATATCGAAGACCTCCAGATCAAGCTGTAGCAGCCGCCGCCGGAGCCTGCAGGGCCTCGGTAACGACCCGTGCTAGATTGTGAGGCGCAGTCCAGGACTTGATAATACAGCGGTAGGCACCGAGCTTGTAGGCTTGCGTGACCTCCGGCGAGTTCTCCATATTAGTGAAGATTAACACCTTGACGTTCTTGCGTATCTTCGGTCGATTATAGTGCTGCAAAAACTCCAGACCGCCCATAATCGGCATCAACAAATCGAGCAATATAAGATCCGGCGAAAAATTCTGAACCTTCTTCAGCGCTTCCTGGCCATTAAAAGCCAGCGCAACTTCATGCCCCTCATTCTTAAGAATGATGCAATAGGCATTATTGAGATCTCGGTCGTCTTCGACAATGAGTATGCGAGCCACCGCGCTTCCTTTCAAATAATATGCTTACATTTATATCATACGCTGAACTGCAAATGTGTCGAATTTCTTACAATTAATTCGACTCGTTAGTAGTTTGCTTGGAAACCGTTGGTCGGCGACGGCGTGGCCGCACGGCCTGCTTGGTTTTGCGGGGAATGGTGAAATAGAAGTTTGTGCCCGTCGCTTCATCACTTTTGAACCAGATAGTGCCCTCGAGGGCATCAACCAGGCCTTTGACGAGATACAGCCCCAGGCCGGTGCCGGTAGTCTCACGCTTAACGATGTTCTGCGCCCGGAAGAACTTACTGAAGATCTGATCCTGAGCATACTTGGGAATACCCCAACCGGTGTCGTTGACCTGCATCAGGACATCCTTGGCGCGCGGCCGCACCGTCACGGTAACTTTGCCGTTCTCTGGTGTGTACTTGATGGCGTTAGACACGAGATTAGTCACTATTTCTTTGAAGATGAGCGAATCGGTCTTGATAGTAGCTCGACTCTTGTCGCGGCAGCGGAGTGACAATGTGATGGCTTTGTCGGCGGCTGGCAGGGACAGCTCTTTGAGCACTTCTTCGGCAGCTTTGTAGAGCTGCACCTGCTTGGGAGTCACCGCGATAGTCCCACTCTCGATACGCGTGATATTGAGCAAGGTACTGACCAATTCATTCATGCGGTCGGCGGCACCGATAATGGTGCGCAGTGACTGCTTCTGGGTGGCGGTTAGTTTGCCCATATAGCCGTCAACCAGCATATGGGAATAGGTCTTGATGGCCGAGAGCGGTGTCCGAAGCTGGTGCGAGGCCAGGGAGATAAATTCACTCTTCATGCGGTCTATTTCTTCTTGGAGCGTAATGTCACGGAACACTTCGATAGCACCGAGTGGTTTGTTATCGACTAGAATAGGCGAAACACTGATGGCGACGGGGATTATGCGGCCATCCTTGTGGCGGTAATGCATTTTTTCTGAGATTGAGTGACCGGTAAGGAAGGCTTTGCTAATCGGGCGATCGATGAGATTAACGACGGTGTCATCAGGAGTTACGGCAATGATTTTCTTGGGGAACCACCCGCCGAGCAACTCATCTTCGCGGTAGCCTAAGATGCGCTGAGCAACGGGGTTGATGCGGGTAATCCGGCCGAAAGCATCAGTCGAGATAGCGCCATCACCAATACTGGTGAACAGTGCCTCCGCCTCAGCCCGTTGCTCGGATGGTAGATGATCGGGAGCGATTGCGTGGCTCTCAGGCATAATTATCCCTAGCGAGACTTCTTGGATGTGCCATCAGATTGGGCTAACTTGCTTAGTTGGGCAGCGTACTCTTCGACAATTTCGCTATCTTCGGTCAGTAGCGAAACAGCTACCTGTATCCAGTCAATCAGCCGGCGTAAGTCCTCCTTGGAGAGTTGATCAGGCGGCTTGTTGAGGTGGTTCTGCACCTGTCGGGCAATGAAGCGATCAGCGGCCGGCCCGAGGTAGACATGCGTTACCCGGACAAGCTGGTCATAGAGCGAAGTGGAGTTTGACGCTGGCATGACTTAGACTTCCTCGATCTTTTTTAGACGGCGGGCACCGACAGCAATCAACGCAAAGCCCAAGCCACCCGCTATGCGGAAAGCTAGGGTGAGTAGTAGTTTGAGATTCAAAACCAGATGACCCACCCGCGGCTCGACAGCGTTAATATACTCCAGAACGATTGAGCTGACTACGACCATCACCAAACCCCCGACCAGCATCTGTAGTGGCTGACGGTACAGTAGCCCACGCACCTGCTTACTGTAGACAGTAATCTCGTACGCTGCCAACAATCCGACAAACCACGCGTACAGGTACGGTATGATAATTGTCAGCACGGCCAACCAGACCGGCAAGTGATAGGGGTTATGGGTTGTGCCCAAACTGCCTAAATCCAGATGCCTAAATGACAGGTAGCAGTACAGCACACCAACGGTTACGAAGAAGAGCACTACGGCGCGGATACTACTGGGTTTGAAGTGTACCTTGGCGCGCCCCACGAGGCTGCGTGCAGCACCCCCGATCAAACTGAAACCAATCAGGGGCATCAGCAGACTGACGTAATTCACAACGATAATAGCCGTCCCCCGGAATCCTTGATGGGTATTGGCCACTGCAAAAAGTAACAACGAGATGATCGCCGGTGCCGGTAAGCTCCAGGCTAACCAAGTACAGCCATCGGCCAGACGCTTGAAGTCGCTGCCCTCAGGCGCTTTTGGAATCGAGCGAGCATACTGGTACAACTTGGAATAACTATAAAACGCCGTAAACCACACCGCCAAAGAGGGCAGTACTACCGCGAATAGCAGCACATGGTACTCCAGCCCGCTCAGATGATACTGGCGTGTCACCTGGCTGTTGGCTGGCAATGCGAAGATCAATATGACATAGGTGAAAACCAGTATACCCAGCGCCCGCATAGCATGCCTGGTCGGGTACGAGCTCCACTTGTCAGTCTTCATACAGCAAAACCCTTTAAGTAAGTTTAGCAATAGTATACAAACTACCGCTGTATAACACCATTAAAACACGTTGCTCTCTATTCGTTCGTAAGAAATGTAACAGCTGACTGAGCTCTGTTAATCGTGTGCCCAAATTAGTCTAAAGAAAAGGCTAGGCCGACGCTTCGTCAACAGATGGGGGTGCTGCCGACTCTTGGCGGCGCCTTGCTTGTTGCGCTCGTAATCTTTTATTCCGCCTAACTCGTCTAATCCCTTCCAGCAATAAGCCCGAGAACAAGCCAAGTTCTGCGCCGAGACCGGTAGCGGCGATAGTGTTTGCGGTAGAGCCGCTCACATCCTTAGCTTTAGCGTATTCCTTACGGGCATCAGCTTGCAGGCTACGGATACTGGGCAGCTGAACCTGCAGGGATGAGGCAACGATAGATGTTGCAAGCCCCGTGTTTGTATCACTACTCATGTCCGATATCCAGTTTGCGAAGCAGGTGGTTCGCTGCGCGCTCGTCAAAGTATTGAATCGGACAACAGCAGTATCTGCCCCGGGCTTAGCCTGCTTCTGGACAAAAGCGATACAGTTTTGATCCTCTCGGGCAAGCCTTATATGCTGTGCACGCTCGGTACGCTCTGAGTGCGCGGTTGACCTATCATTCAAGTCATAACCAACGTATCCTCCACCGACAGTCAGTAGACCCATCGCGCATAGAACTGCGAGGCGGCCATGTCTTGCCGACGGTGGCACGGACGCTTCAGGTTGGATTTCAGGCGTGATCTCTGGTGTGCTCATAAGTAGTTATCCCTGACTAGATTTTTATGAAATCAAGTGTAGCGCAAGGCTACGCCATCTCCAAGCATGAGCAGTAACCTGATAAACCGCCCGGGCAACTCCTTTATATCTAATCTGAGGCTCATCTGCTGTTGTGATAATTTGTACGATTGTGAAACCGTGCAGAAGGTGCTTGTGTTAAGAGGCCGGCTTGACGATAATAGACTGGATGAACGACTCAACCGAGCCGGAACTCAAAACCGCCCCCAATCGTCGGCAATGGCTATGGCTATTGGCGCTGGTGATTGGTTTGTATGTAGTGCTGCCGCAGTTGGGCAGTTTTCGGCACAGCCTGAATGCTATGCGGCACGCTAATCTGGCAGACTTGACGGTAGCTGTCATCTTCACAGCTTTGACATACTGCTGCGCAGCGGCTACCTATTGTTTGCTGGCCAGTAAACGCCTGCCGTACGCCCGGACAGTACTGGTGCAGCTGGCGATCACTTTCATCAATCGTTTATTGCCGGCCGGCATTGGCGGCATTGGCGCTAATTTTGCCTATTTGCGCCGGGCAGGGCATACCTCTGGGGCAGCAGGCAGTGTGGTAGCGGTCAATAATCTGCTAGGCATAGTCGGACACGCTTCGCTGGTTATCTTGGCGCTAAGTGTCTGGGGCGGCCATTTGCCACCGCTACATACGCCGTCAGGCTGGATCCATCATTGGCTAGCCCCGATTGCCGTAGTGCTCTGCGGAGGGCTAGTGGCGGCGCTAATTTTCCTGCGTAAACACATACCGACCGCCATCGCCCAAGCCGGCCATCAGTTACGTTACTATCGCCGCCGGCCCAAGCGGGTCGTGGCAGCGCTAGCAACATCCATGACTTTGACGCTGGTGACGGTCAGCAGTCTTTGGTGGTGCACACAGGCGCTCCATGGCAATGTTTCATTTATAGCGGTGTTGCTGGTATTCAGCTTCGGCCAAGTAGTGGGCACGGCCACACCAACTCCAGGTGGCTTAGGCGGTATAGAAGCTGGCCTGGTTGCGGGGCTGGTAGCCTATCACATGCCCAGCGCCAGCGCCCTAGCGGCCGTACTGGCTTACCGCTTCGCCAGCTACTGGCTGGCTCTCGCTGCCGGCGCCATAGCCTTCAACATCGTCCAACGCCGCGGCTATTTGTAAATGAATCATGCCCCGCCAGGGGCATTCCTCTGACCCCGCATTAAAGACAAACTGATTAACAACTAACTGATTCATAGGCCGCGTGATGAGGACTGTTTGAGCCCGTTAGGGCGAGTTCCGCAAGAACCGGATATGAATCAGTTAGTTGTTAGTAACGTTTGTCGCCCATGCGGTGGCTTTTTCGGTTCCTTTTTGCCACCAAAAAGGAATAGCAGGAGCGAGAGAAAGACAATCGATTTAGGCTTTAAGATTTGGTGATGTCTCTAGGAGACAAACAAAAAACTCACCCCAACCCTACAGCTATTTCTCATCCAACCCCCTATAATAGAATGTGATGAGAATACTCGTTATCGAAGACGAACCCAAGATAGCCCAAGCCGTCAAACGCGGCCTGGAGCTAAAAGGCTTCGCTGTCGATATGGTGCACGATGCTGACAGCGGCCTAACCTATGGCACTGATCCAGGCTATGATGCCATTGTGCTGGACCGCATGCTACCTGGCAGCATGGACGGTGTCGCCCTTTGCCAAACCTTGCGCGCAGAAGGCATACACACCCCAATCATTATGTTGACCGCTCGCGGCACCATCGGCGACAGAGTAGACGGCCTAAACAGCGGCGCTGACGACTATCTGGTCAAACCCTTTTCCTTCGAAGAGCTGACCGCTCGTGTCCGCGCCTTGTTGCGACGCCCGCAAGCCCAGGTCGGCACCCAGCTACAGGTCGATGATCTCCAGCTCGACACCGCCAACTACGAAGTTACGCGCGGCGAGCACGTCGTCAAACTATCCCATAAAGAATTTGCATTGTTGGAGTACCTGATGCACCACCCGGGCCAAGTTATTACCAAAGATATGATCATCAACCATGTCTGGGACGAAGACGCCGACATTCTGCCCAACACCATCGAAGTCTACATTGGCTATCTCCGCAACAAGATTGACCGGCCATTTCCAGATGCTAAGCCGCTGCTGCAGACCATGCGGGGCTTCGGCTATAAATTAAGTGCCTAAGGAGCGCTAGACTTACCCTATGTTCCGTTCTGCCACCTTCAAACTCACCATGTGGTATCTCGCGCTGGTTATGGCAATCAGCTTGATATTCAGCCTTGTCCTGTACCACGTGACAACCGGTGAACTGTCGCGAAGTCTGCATCGTGAGACGGAGCGTATTTTTACCCAGTTTCCCGTCTTCCAGGATGATCCGTTCTTGAAGTCCAGCCCGGACTACAGCAATGGCGCCCACCGTATCCTGCTACGTTTGGTTGGATTCAATATCGTCGTACTATTCGGTGCCGGCTTCTCCAGCTACTGGCTGGCTCGGCGCACGCTAGAGCCGATTGAAGCCGCGCATGAACAACAGAAGCGCTTCACCGCCGATGTCAGTCACGAGCTGCGTACCCCTTTAACTGCCCTCAGAATGGAGAGCGAAGTCGCGCTCCTCAATCGGCAGACCAGTAAGCAGGAATTGCGCCAAACCCTCACTAGCAACCTCGAAGAAGTAACCAAGCTAGAAGCCCTCGTCAACAATCTATTACGCTTAACTCAATTAGAGGCCGACACACTGCAGCAGTACTTTAGTTCACTCGAAGCGGATGCTATCGCCCAAGAAGCCCTTGACCAGGTACAAAAAGTCGCCCAGCTCCGCAACATCACGCTCAAGAATAGCGTCCACAGCGCCCCAGTAGAAGGCGACCATGACAGCCTCGTGCAATTACTAATTATCCTGCTCGATAACGCCATCAAGTACAGCCCCGAAGGCGCCACGATTACGCTAACCAGCCGTCGTGACGGCGACCATATCAAGCTAAGCGTCCAAGACCATGGTGTCGGCATTGAACGCGCAGCTCTGGAACACGTGTTTGACCGCTTCTACCGCGCCGACGGCTCCCGTAACAAGGCTATTAACACCGAGGGCTTCGGTCTCGGCCTGAGCATCGCCAAGATGATTACCGACGTCCACCACGGCAGCATCACCGTCGCCAGCCGCCCCGGCCACGGCACTACCGCCACCGTTTCGCTCCCAGCATCTGAGGCAGCAGCTTAGCTTACGGCAGTAGCGAACTAGTAGATAGCATGAGCGACAATCCCAAAATAACAATCAGCGAGAAGCGAAATATTTGGCGCGCCCAGCGTGCGTTATCAACGCTTCTAGGGCCGCCCACGGCCAGCCACAGCCAAGCAGCACCCAGCCCCAGCATTACCACCAAATACACAAAGCCTATATAGCCAAAAACAGTCAGCAGGGCACTGGCAGCAATAAAGGCAACAATGTACAGCCGTATCTGTAATTTAGCATTTTTCATACCGTGCTTAACGGTCAAAACCGGCAGTCCGGCAGCCTCGTAATCATCGAATCGATACATGGCGATAGCGTAGAAATGCGGCATTTGCCACAGCACCAAGATCAGGAACAAGAGCAGCGCGCCGACGTCGAAACGCCCCGTCACCGCGCAGCACCCAGCCACCACTGGCGCCGCACCAGATATGCTGCCGACCAGCGTGCTATGCACCGAGTAGCGTTTGGCGAGACCGTAGAGCACCACATAATCAAAGAAAGCCACCGCACCAATACCGAAAACCAGCCAGTTGACCCACAGAGCCAGCGCCAAGAAACCCGCGACTCCCAGCACCGTAGCGTAGATAATCGCCCGGCGAGGCGAGATCAGGCCACGCACCAGCGCCCGTTTCTTAGTACGGCTCATGCGACGATCAATACCCCGGTCAATATAGTTGTTGAAGACACAAGCTGAGGCAATTATTAACGTCGTGCCGGCCAATGTCGCCAGCAATAATCCAATCCGAACATGCCAGTGAGCCGCCAGCAAGAAGCCAGCCGCAGCCGTCAGCAAATTACCATAGACAATGCCCGGTTTTGTCAGGCTATAGTATTCCCGAATCATAGATATCTCTTGTCATCCCCGGTCAGCCAGACAGTCCCAAGCAGACTGCTACCACGCCGACTAGGCAAAGCTACAGTCCGTCCTGACTTCTTAAATACGTATTAACTTGCCCGGACGTCATTCGATAATTCAAGTTCGACATTATCCAAAGACTCCCAAAGACCAGGATCAAAACCACCAGAATCATGAACAGGAACACCATCAGCTTCCAGCGCGGTTTGGTTTCCCGTCCCAGATGCAAGAAGAAAATCAGCTGCACCAAGAACTGTGTCAAAGCCAGCCCGACAACCGCAGCAATCACCGCTCCTCTCGACAGCAGGTGGTGGGCCACCAACAGATAGGCCGTAATCGTCAAATATAATGAAATCACAAACCCCGTCACATAAGCCCGCAGCGTCGGCTGATCCGTCTCGTGACGAGACACAATAGCGCGGTTGCTCATACCTGCAATGCCCCCAGAAGATAGACAATTGTGAAGATGAATATCCAGATAAGATCCAAGAAGTGCCAGAACAAACTCAGCAGCGTCAAGCGCTTAACGCTACCTACCGTCAGGCCACGCCGCAACGTCTGCACCATCATCACCGCCATCCAGAGCAAACCAACCGTAATGTGCAGCCCATGCGTGCCAACAAGGGTAAAGTAGGCCGACAAGAAGCCGCTACGCCGCCAGCTATTGCCCTCGACCACCAGATGACGAAACTCCGTCAGCTCCAGAATCAAGAAGGCCAGCCCGAGCAGGAAAGTCACACCAAACCAGAACAACACCTTGGTCTTGTCGCTCCGGCGTGCCGCCAAAATACCCAGACCGCAAGTAAA
>DAINPB010000001.1:12443-105584 GCA_036743655.1 Candidatus Saccharimonadota bacterium | reverse complement strand
ACTCGGGGTTGGCAAAGTCGAAACGAGCCCCGCCGTCCCACTCCGAGCGCTGGTTGCCGTACGAAGGGATACCACCGTTGTCTTTGAGTAATTTCGCCATGTGTAACAGATTCCAAGTCATGAACGTCGTGTTGCGGTTGGTGAAGTCATTGTCAAAACCGGTCTTACCGCCCTTCCCGTCGTCGTCGCCATAACTGGCGCCCGGGCCGGCTTCGCCAATCCAGCCAGCATCGGCTTGCGGTGGGATGGTGTAGCCCAGATGCTGCAAACTATAGAGAACATTCATGGCACAGTGTTTGATGCCGTCTTCGTTGCCGGTTATCAGGCAGCCGCCAACCTTGCCGTAGAACGCGTATTGGCCCTGGTCGTTCAAAATACTGCTGCATGCATACAGCCGCTCGATGATCTTCTTGGTCTGGCTGCTGTTGTCGCCGAGCCAGATGGGGCCGACCAGGATGTCGGCGGCCATGACCCGCTTGAAAATCTCCGGCCACTCGTCGGTCTCCCAGCCGTGTTCGCGCATATCTGGCCAAACACCGGTGGCAATGTCAGGGTGATCAAGGGTGCGGATCGTTTTGGTTTTTACACCGTGTTTTTGCATGATGCCCTGGCTGATTTTGATAAGGCGATCGGTGTGACTGTCTTCGGGCGATTTGGTGAGTGTACCGTTGAAAAATAATGCTTTTAAGCCTGAGAAATCCCAGTTGGTATCTGCCATGACGCCCCTCCTGATTACAATCTATTCTCAGTATACGCTATGCAGGGTTAGCGCTTGCGGCGATTGTGCGGGGATGGGATCTCGGCCCTGAAGCTACTCGGTGCCATGCCACCGTACATAAGCGCCATGGGGTTTCCGGCGGAGGCTATACCAGCCATGAGCGCATGCCCTATGCGCTTAGCTGCTCCTTTTATATCAACGTCTTCTATGCCATTGGCGATACGCATCAGCTCTTGCAACTCCATATTGAACTGCCTGTCTGGCGTGATGAGGTTGACTTCGGCCATTTCCTCAGCATGTACTTGTTCGTACTCGTGGGCTTCCATGATTGTTATATATTATACAACTTAACCCATTATATTGCACTATAGTTTAACTCGCAACTATCCCCTTACACCACGTAACATCTATAATATAAAGTTAGCTCAACAATTTAAATATGAGTATAATTGCCGAGACTGCCAATAAAATATTAATGCCTACTCCATAATATTCATCTTTAACTTTCTTATATATGTGTTGACCAAAATATATAGAGACTAAAAAAGGCAGCGCTGCAAATATAGCTAACTGTAAGACATATTTAGAATAAAGATGCTCCGGAATGGCCACGGTAATGCGAACCAGCCCGATAACAAAGAACAAATATATTAACGTTGCCCTTACCTGTAGTTTCTTCTTAACTGACTCTGTTAAATACATGGTTATTACAGGACCGCCCGTACCAATAGCACCTGAAATTACACCTCCTCCTAGACCTGCAATGGCCGCAGTTAAAGCTCCTTTTGTATTTTTAAAGGTGAAGTGGTTAAACCACAAAGACTTTATTAAAAACAGCAGGATGGTAAATACTAGAAATTCTTCTAAGAACTTCGGGCTGGCACGGGATAACCAAAAAGTACCCACAATTGTTCCTATAGCAACAGTAAAGGTCATTGGTTTAGCAACTTGCCAGTCAATTTGTTTGTAAGATTTAAAAATAAGAAGACACATGCAAAATTGAAAGAGAAGAATAAGACTAACTGCATCCTTCACGCCTATAAGTAAGGTCATTAGGGGAATTGATATTAACCCGCCACCAAAACCAAAAACTGCTTCACCAAAAAAAGCTGTAACGATTATTAGTGTGGAAGCTATTACTTCAAGCGTCATGTAGTCCTTTAATAGTTATACCTGACACAATAATAGCAAAACTAAATTCAACTCCTTCTATGGATTACGTGGCGTAATGGTATAATGCGCGTTTAACTGCCCCGGTGGTCACACCATAACGGCAGTAGGGCTAGCCGTGCAACGACTCTGACTCACCTGCTCTTGATAAGCTCAGCCCACGCTGTTGACGCCGAAACACAACGACTCCAGCGACCGCAGCGTTAGCAGCCAAGAGGTAGATCGGGTAGCTTAAGCTGGTTATAGAATAGTGCGTCAACGAGAACAGTGTTAAAGCTGCAGCAAATACCAAGACAAAAAATGTTTGCCACGTCTCTTCTTCTGGGGCTTCCCAGGAATGACGCAAGGTAGGCGCCAAACCCAATAAATCTACCGCAATTACTGCGATAATGGCCACTTCTGGAGAGTTAAATACCTGCCACAGAATCAGGCCAGCTATAGCCGTTATCTGACAAAACCCGTCAAACCATGACAGTTTCGCAATCCCTAGTCTGAGGCCCAACAACAAGACCGCACCGGTACCGATAAGATCACCAAGCGTCAGAAAAGCGGTACGAGGCTGGTGTGCTGCAAATGCAGCGGTGGTACCTATAGCCAGCAGTAGCGTCCAAGTAAACCATGAGACAATATTGGGCTTTGAGCGTTTTTTGATAATGTCGATGACATAGGGCACGCTTGCCGCAATCGCTAGGATACCGGCAGCTACGGAAAAGGCTTCTTTCATTTCTTCTTGCGGTCGTGGTAGGCGAGCTGGCGGCGGAGTTGGTCGAGGCGGACGATTTTGGATTCGAAAGATTTGAGCAAGCTGGAGTACTGCCAGTTCGGCGTTAGGATGTGATCCAGTTTACCCTGTTGCTCCAGATACTCGGCGAGGCTGAAGAAGTCACCGTCGCCGCTGACGATGATCGCCTTGTCGTAGTTAGCTAGCTCTTTCATGGTGTAGAGAACTAAGTCGGCGTCGATG
Organism: Candidatus Saccharimonadota bacterium; assembly: GCA_036743655.1. GTDB lineage: Bacteria > Patescibacteriota > Saccharimonadia > Saccharimonadales > UBA4665 > DATHNF01. The sequence continues at coordinate 102,732 of DAINPB010000001.1, read as the reverse complement.
TTGCCTTTGACGATCGACTTCTCTTTCTCCTCGCCGTCTTTGGGTTTGGCGGCATGCTCGGCCTTCTGGAGGTTCTCGTGAGACTGCGAGACGTCGACGGTCGGTTTGAGGACGACGAGAAAGCCGAGTTCGTGCATGTACTCGTAGAGGGCCTCGTTCTCGCTCATGTAGCCGATGAACATGTAAGCTTGACTAACGTCGTATTTGTCCTTGAGGAATTGCCGGAATTTGCGCCAATCAAGCTTCCAACCCATGCGCTGGGTGCCAAGATTCAGGTTCTGGCTGTCGATAAAGGCATAATTATTGAGCTTCTTGCTTCCGCGTGGCATGCTTCTAGTCTAGCATCTTTCAGCGTTTGGTTGGTTTGCTCATCTGGAAGCCATTAAGCGTATCCTCTAAAATTACGTGGTCAAGCGATAGTGGACATGCCCGTACCGCCATAGCGCCCGCTTGACTTCACTCGCGACGATGATCAAAGCCGGGAGATAGATGACTACGATAAGCCCAAGGGGTTGGCGCAGAGAGTTCAAGACCAGGCCAAACCGCGGGACGAAGGCCGTTACTCGTCCGACTACTAGGCGCGGCGGGAATGTCGGATCGGCCGTTTTGAGCGCATCGCCCTTGGTGGTTAACCAGCCGGTGGTTTGATCAACTTGCGTCAGGCGATGGGAGATAATCAACCCGGGGTCATGTAGGCTCTGGTAGCTGATGATTTCGCCAGCATGGAGTTCACGCGCCGTGGTGGGCTGTACCAGAACGGCATCACCTGGGCGGAATGTTGGTTGCATGCTGCCTGTCTGGACGCTGAGCAGTTGCTCGCCGTTGATTCTGACAATCAGGAGACCGAGAGCCGCTGTGATTGACAGTGCCGCTAATACGACTAGTGAACTCCCGGCTATCAAGCGTAGTATCTGGCTAAGCCTGTTTTGTCGAGTATGGATTCGCAGCATGAGATGTACCCCGCAGCCCTAAACAGCCAGACCGCTGAATGCAAAGTCGATATTCCCCACTGTAGCGCTCGAACCAGTAACAGCGTCAATAGCCATGGAGGCCTGGAGCACGTATTGCACCGCCTGCCCTGGCATCAAAATACTCGGGGTATTAATACTGACTCCGCTCGTAGCACTGCCCGCTACCAACGATTGCAGGCTGAAGCTCTGTGGCCCACCGCCAGCAAGCGACGTTAGTATAACGTTGACCTTTGCGGTGTCGACACCATTTGGATTGCTGGGCGTACTACTGATGGCCAGCTTGAGCGCTAATGGCGTGGCACCGGTGTTCTTGAGAAATACCGTGTAGCCATTCTGCGGCACCGGCTGGCCGCCTGGCACCAGATTGGCAAAGTCAAATCCAGCCAGAGATGGTGCATAGGTGGTGCCGTCGGCGCTGATTTGTAAATTGGCCGTGGCCGTTTCGATAGTATTGCCCGTCAGCTTGATCTGTTGGCTTTGGAGCGCCGCAAAGGTCACGCCACTAACAACGATAACCACTGCTCCAATGACGCCGACTGCCCGCGCCAAAATTTTAAAATTACTGAACCGCTTCATGACTATTGACCTCCTCAAAATTACTGCGGCCATCATGGCAGTCAGTCAGGTACAGCGTCAATTATTCTGCTGTTTATTTGCGAAGGAACAACCTGAGAACAGCGTCTTCTTATCTGTTACGGGGATGATATGCGCTTAACGAATAATTAATAATTGGCGGGGATTTATGCGCTATTTACTGGTGTCGTTGTGGCTCAGAATAACCGCCAGAATGTCAGGCCCGTAGGTCTCAACCTTACGCGAGCCGAAACCAGGCAGCGCCAAGAGTTGCTGCGGCGTGGTCGGTGCAGCTGCTGCGGCGGCCTCGAGCGTGGTATTGTGAGCGATGATGTAGGCGGGAACACTATCTGTCTGGGCGCGCTGGAGACGCCAGGTTTTGAGCTTGGCTAAAAGCTCTTGATCGACATTAGCGTTAGCCTCCGCCTTGGGAGCAATGATTTCTTCGGCGATGTCGTCTGTATCGTCGGCCAAGTGTGTTGATAGCTGCCGGAGTTGTCGGTCGAGGTCGTGAATCTGGGAGTGCATGGTCAACGCCATGGCGTTGATGCCCTGCAAGTACAGTCCGTCCAAGCTGCGAACGCGGCTAAGCGCCACATAGCCCATACCCGGTGTGAAAGCCCGGCTCAGATCAATCTCGGCGGCATCCAGGCTCATACCTTGGCTCTTATGAATAGTGATGGCCCAGGCTAGTCTCAGGGGTAGCTGGCTGACTTCAGCGCGGACTCGTCCGTCCTCGCTCAGACTCCAGCTGTGCGGTTCGACGTATATCTTGCGCCCGTTGAGCAGCTGCACAATTGGCGTGCCATCGTCCTCAAAACCAATCACCTGGCCCCGGCTGCCGTTGACGAAACCCTCGGCGAAATTATTGGCGACGAACATCACCTCGGCGCCCGTTTTGAGCTCGAGCACCTCCGGCGTTAATAGGCCTTTGAACAGTTGCTCGACCTTGGCTTTGCCACCCTTGGTGCTCATTTCGAAGTACTTGGTTTCGCCGGGTAGAGCTGACAGATGTCGCTGATTGATCGCTTCGACGTCGATATTGTGCGAGTACAGGCGGGTGACGGTGATGTTGCTGGCGGGTTTTTGCTGAAAGCGCTGCTGGAGGGTTTCGCGGTGCATTTCGTCGAGCTGACCATCGCGCATCGCCTCCAGGAAGACGAGTAGTTTGTCGCTGTCCTCCTGTCGGTGCTGCTCGGTCAAATAACAGATGTTCAAATCAGCTTCCTGCCACGCCGCTGACAGATAGGCGAAGTCGAATTCTGCCACCCCGCGGCTGACCGGCGGCAATTGGAATAAATCACCGACCAGAACGACTTGCATCCCGCCGAACGGCGCGTCCGAGCCACGTAACAACTTAGCCATTTGATTGACCATATCCAGCCGCTGCCCGTGCAGCATGGAGACTTCGTCGATAACCAGAACATCGGTAGCGTTATAGCGCTTGACCAGCTGCTCGCGGGCACCCAGTCGCCGCAAATCATCATCGGTCAGCTGATCCAGAATGCCTAGGCCAGACCAGGAGTGAATGGTCGTGCCACCGATGTGACTGGCCGCAATGCCGGTGCTGGCGGTCACAGCCACTCGTTTGCCCGCGCGTTCGGCTCGTTTGATGAACTGGTTGAGCGTATAGGTCTTGCCCGCCCCTGGTGCTCCCGTCAAGAAAACATTGGCACCGCCCATCATAACCGCTAAAGCCTGTTTTTGTCGCATAGATTTCGATTGTAGCAGCTTAAGCCGTAAATCACAGCTAATTTAATAAAGTATTAAGGCTTGAGACTCAGGTTTTTACCGATTCCTGAAATACTTAATGATACGCGATGGGTCGATCTTTGACGTTCTCTATGGCCTGCAGCATTGATTCGGGGGCTTTCAACGCGAGCAAGCCGAGCTGGATGGTCTCCAGTTCAGGAAGATATAATTTGCCCTGCGACACAACGTCGCGTTCTGCCCGGCTGGCCGGCACATTGACCTGCTGGCAGGCATCTTGAACTGCTCTGAATAGTTCTACATTCCAATGGTTGTCGCTGTCGAAGGTGTAGATTGCGCCTTTTTTGACCAACAAATCGTCTTCGTCACCCTGCAACCATTCGACCAAATCGTGATAGTGTTCATCCTCGTCGTGATCGTCGGGAGCAGCTTCGTAGAACTCCTGTAAAGCGCCCTGGACGCTGTGGAGCAAAATGCCCTTAACAGGTTCGAGAGCTGTTTCTTCAATCTGTAATCGGGCGGTATGAATTTTGCGAAATGCTTCATCACTGACTGCTTCCGTGCCGCACTCTGCCGAAATCAGGATATCAAGCATTTTCCCCTGGTGCTGCCCATGGCTCGGCACGCTCAAAGTGTCATTAGGCTGGCTCTGAGCTCGCCAATCAGCGCGCGCATAATGGTCTATCAACGGCCAGATAACCGTATCGGTGAGTAGCTCCACGTTATACGCTTGCTCTGGGCCAAAATCGAAAAGGGGCATTTCGCCTGGTACTGTCGCCATAAATCCTCTTGTACATCACTATACAAGATAATCACATGATTGTCTATCTGTTCTACGCGGCAACGATCAGGGGCCTATAGTACGTTGCGCTTGCTAAACTTTGCCGGTGCGTCGATTACTAGACTTATGGATGCAACCAGCCGATGATTACGCCCATGGCCAGCATTGATGCCAGACGGTTGCCGAGCGAGATTGCGGTCAGCTTCGAGGGTCGTTGATCGAGCGAGTTGTGCACATAGACTGTTGTTGCCGAGGCGCCCAGCCACAGAATCAAGGCCGTCACGGCACCGGCCATCAACCATGAGGTATCGAAGTAGTGCTTGTACAAGAAGGCCACGTAGGCGATCACATAGGCGGTAATCAGCGCGGCTACAAACACTAGGGGCATGACGCGCGGCATTTCTTTTTCAAACCGCTTGGTATTAATCTTGGCCAGGCTTTTCCACTCCTTACCGAACAGTCCGTCGGCGTAATAAATCATTCCAATAACCATGCTAGCTATACCGGCAAGCAGTACGCCCAATAAGTTGATATCGACACTCATGTCAAACTCCTTATTTACTTATGCTTTGGAGTATATGCCTCTATGGTCAGAAAATCCATAGATATGTCCTGATAAGCGCTTACCCGACAAGCTCTTCCTCGAACAAAACTGCTTCGAATAGCTTGTCGGCGGCGGGATGGTAGTCGTTGACGGTCTGCGGAAGCTTGATTGCGGCAAGGTTTTCCGGCTGTTGGGGCGGGTTCGTGAGTGCCGCCTGAACCAGCTTGGCCAGCTCAGTTGGTGCTGAGATAACGCGCGGTTCGCCGTCTTCGAGCGTGATCATGATGGTGGCTGCGGCGGATTTATCAATACTCTCGTAGGTGATACTGCCGATTTCTTGAGCCTTGGTTAGCTTGCCCGTTAGGTATTTGTGGATTGTTTCAGAAGTAGTTTCGGCTTCCTGGGCCAGCATTTCGCAGCAGGCTTTGCAGCCATCATCAACCCCGGCAACGGAGAATTCCATAAACTGCACTCGTCTCCAGATCTCTCTTTGGGCGAGGTCGAGTTTCTCCTCGTCTAGCTGTGGTAGCTGCAGCGTCAACGCTCCATCGTGAATTAATGGCTGGAGGTCTTGATCGACTGCTTTGAGCGTCTTGCTAAAATCAACTGCTTTCATGCTGCTTCCAGCATAGCACCAGCGCGAGCAAGCCTGCTATGGTATACCTTACATAATCCCAACCGACTGGACGCTACTATGCTACCGCGCGAAGGATAACTGCGTCTGTACCGCCGGTTGCATCAAGCCAAACCGTGACTATAGCTGAATCGTGACCGGGCAAGGCCTTGATATCTTCTTTGGCAATTGAACAAATTACACGTGGCTCACCCTCATACTGGGTCTTCAAAGAAACATCAGCAGGTATTATCATTTGCACCTCGGGTTCAGGCTCATCAAAATCGTTTAGGAAGACCTCGGCACTCGCACGCTCAATACCGCGCCGGGCAACTATGGTGCCTGCCCATGTCTTGATTACGTCTCCATCCCGAAGCCCTTCCATATCCAGCCAGTCGAGATCCAGAATTAAGGGGTGTAGCTCGGCAGTTCTTCCACTCATGGGTTAATCATAACATCTTATCTATTGCGAAGGTCGTATTTGAAACTCTAATGGGCTGGCGCCGCAGCTTACTGTTGCGGAGCTCGACCCAAGGTTCGATAAACAAAAGCTATGATGGAGGCACCAGCTAGACTTACGCCAGCCACAAAAGCACCTGTGGCAGCTTCGTCCTGCCCACGGCTCAAGAGGTATCCAGCTAAACCATAGAGACCAAGTGTGGTCAGCAAGCCGCCGGCTTCTTTTTTGTTGGGTAGTTCGATTGATTGGGCTGATTGGATCTCAGGAAGCTCATCGGCAGCCATGCTTCGGCGCAGCCACACCGACCACAGTCCGGCTTGACTTGGGTCTTGCGCACCATAAGGATCGCCCTGGATAACGAAGTTATCACGTTCATCAATAACGCGCGTCATGCCTAGCTTCACATACTCGTTCTGCTCGTTGAAACCATACCGCGGCAGCTGGGAGCCAACAGACGCCTGCAACGTCGACACTACTGTGGCTGCCGAATCAGGGTCACGGAAGTCAAATCTCGTCAGCGCCCCCTCGCCTCTCCAGGTACTATCGAGCAGCTGATCAATGGTGCGGTGAACTTCTGGGGCTAAATTAGCATACTCGGGTGCTTCGGGCGTTGGCTTGGCGAATTCTGGCATTATCTGACTCCTATACTAGTTAGGTATATACTATTCTCTCTGTTAGGCAAATGCAACCATAAACTCATTGTGTTTGAGTTATCTGCGTAATTTTTGCCACCGTCTCTTCAAGACTGCTCTGTTCGCTAATTATATGTTCACAATCGTAACCAGTGATATCTCGAGGTTTATACCAACCTTCCATATCTTTCTCGGTAAATTTGAACTTACCCTTAGCCAGGCGTGTGCGGTGGCGTCGTATGGTCTCATTAAAGCTGACGTCAAAGTAAAACAAATAATTTTGTGTCGGATGTTCTCGGATCAACGTTTCAAAAGTCTTGCCGTACGACCGTACATTTAAGATACCCTCCAAGATAACATCGTACCCATCGCGCAATGCCGTCAACGTATTCTGTAAAATCATCTCATGTATTGTCTTGGAGTTCAGCTCCCCGCCAGGTGGGCTAAACATAAACCGGTATTGATCTTGCTCAATCAGCGCCGTGTTGCGTTTGGCCGATTCAAAAAGCCGTTTTGAAATTGTGCTTTTCCCGGCTCCGGACGGCCCTCGTAGAATGATTAGCTTGGTGTGCTTCATGTGCTTCAATCATAGCAGCCTTGGAGCGTGACTTAGATACCCCTCCGGAGGTCAGTGGGCATATTGGGCTAAGCAGAGCTTGCTAATATGCTGGCTCGACAGGAAAGAAGTTCATAGCAGGTGCGCCGACCTTACGAGCCAAATTCTCGAGCTGCTCTGGCCAAGCCGAGAAGCCATACATGTCTTGATTGGCTTCAATCACAGCCACAACTTTGCGGCCAGTGCCAGGCTCATCATCTGTACTCTGCAGCAAACTCCGCACCACGTACTGACCAACCAAGTGCGGACCTCGATTCCGGAAAAAGCCATAGCGTTCAAAGCAAACTGGCTCAAGACTGAGTACGTGCGCATACGGCCAACCGTTCACCACTAATGTGGCTGGCTCGTCTCTATCATATGCTTCATGTACGTGGCGCGTTAGTACCTCGATCGTTAAATCTGTTTGCTCCAGGCTCATTTTTTGAACTCGACAAATCCGGATTTAATCTTGAGGTCGTCAATCTTCATGCGGGTTTGGCTGGTGGTGTCGCGGTCGCGGATGGTGATGGTGTCGTCTTCTAGGGTGTCGAAGTCGATGACGATGCATTCGGGAGTGCCGATTTCGTCTTGGCGGCGGTAGCGTTTGCCGATGTTGCCGTTGTCGTCGTACATGACGCCGCCGGTGGTACGGGGGTTGGTGCGCAGCATGTCGTAGACTTCGCGGGCTTTGGCGACAAGTTCGGGTTTGTTCTTGAGGAGTGGCGAGACGGCGTATTGGTAGGGGGCGAGCTCGGGCTTGAGTTTCAGGACGACGCGTTTTTCGCCGTTGATCTCTTCTTCGTGGTAAGCATCGGTCAGGACGGCCATCAGCATGCGGCCGACGCCGACAGAAGATTCTATGACGTACGGGGTGAAGCGTTCGCGGGTTTCGTCGTCGAAATAACTGAGCTCCTTGCCGCTCACCCGCTGGTGATTGCCCAGGTCGTAATCGGTGCGGTTATGCGTGCCCCACAGCTCTTTGAAACCCTGCGGGAATTTGAAATAAATATCGTGGGCGGCAGCGGCATAATGGGCGCGCTCGTCTTCGCCGTGCTCATGCCACTGCAGATGTTCCTCGGCGATGCCGAGGCGTTCGGTGCAGAACTTCCAGGCGAATTCGCGCCAGGCTTGGTAATCGACCTCTTGGGTATCCGGCTTGATGAAGTACTGCATTTCCATCTGTTCCAGCTCGCGGACACGGAAGACGAAGTCGCGCGGGCTGATTTCGTTGCGGAAGGCCTTGCCGATTTGGGCGATACCGAACGGTAGTTTGGCGCGCATGGTCTCGCGGACATTTTCGTAGTTGGTGAAGATGGAGCCGGCTGTTTCGGGGCGCAGGTAGGCGGTGCTCTCGGTGTCTTCGACGGGGCCGATGTAGGTTTTCATCATCATATTGAAAGTGCGGACGGGGCCGAGGGGGTTGCCGTCGGGGGATTTTTTGTCCTTGAGCAGATTGGTGAGCTCGGCGATGTTGTTACTGTCGACACCGGCTAGATGATCGGCACGGTAGCGCTTGTGTGTGACGGTGTCTTCGACTAATGGATCGGTGAAACCGGCGACGTGGCCGCTGGCTTCCCAGAGCTTGGGATTCTGAATAATGGCACCGTCAACACCGAAGATATTGCCATGCTCGCGCACCATGGCCTGCCACCACGCCTGCTTGAGATTGTTGACCAGCTCAACACCGAGCGGGCCGTAATCGTAGAAGCCGGCCAGGCCGCCGTAGATTTCGCTGGCTTGGAATACAAAGCCGCGGCGCTTGCACAGGCTGACAATGGTTTCTAGGGATACGTCGCTCATCGTAAGTACAGATTATACCCAGATAGTGGGTCGACGTACAGCCCTGAAGGATGGATTGCGTCGCTGCTGGCTTGGGTCTGAGCTATCAGGCCTGCGCTGAAGGAGTGGTCTCCTGCTCAGCGGCAGACTTGGAGGTCGGGGACTTTGACTTGAAGGAGTTTCTCCAGATGTCCGGTGCCTTTATTCCAGCAACTGCACCGCCCAGCTCGAGCAACAGGATTAAACCGATGGGCAGACTGTTGTCTTTGTGCCACTCGGCCGATGCCACCTTGACTGATTGACGGAAATCACTAGGGCTGAATGCGCTATATGTAACCTTGCCGTAGGCACTGGTGGTGTCGCCAGGGGTATTCTCTTTGGCATACAAAGCGTCTTGGTATGGCTTATAGACATTAACAGCCGTACCTTTGTAAGGAAATGCTGCCCGAAACGGAGCGCAAGCTGACGACAAAGCAGCCTGTTGCACCGCATGGCTACCCAGTTGCCCGGCACAATCGTCGACTTTGCTTCGATCTTCGAAGGCTGGCGGATGACCATGGTGCTCGGCATTGCCGATTGTGAGCACTCCTGCCATTAGCCCTACGCCGATTCCTGCCCGTAGTATTTCTTTCATGCAAAACTCCTTTTGCTAGTCGGCTTTTTCAATGGGATTATAGCATTCATGGAGTCGTGTGTTAGCTTGCGGACGCTGTGGGTGGTGACGCTGCTTCGCGTTGCTGCTCTCGGCGCCTCACTCGTTCAATCTTGGTCAGTCCAGCAAACATAAAGACCGTCAGCACACCGCCACCAATAAGCGGGACTATTTTGTCTGTATTGTCTAATCGGCGGACTTCAGCCGGAGTAACAAAGTTTGCCTTATAAAAACTGCTGGCACTAGGCAGAGTAAACAGCTTAATATCGGTAAGTGTTTTAGAGGAAGCAATGTCACCATTAGGGCCAGGCTTAATGAGCTGCACTGTTGTCTCTTGGTAAGGAAAGCTAGCTGCGAAATAATCCTCCGTGCAACCTTGTGGTACACTGCTGGCCTGCATAGCGTGTGCCCCCAATTCCGGTACACAAGCCCTGACATGAGCATTCACCTCGCTCGACGGTATGTCCGTATACTTGCTTAGATTATAGCCGCCGCCGGCAACGACAGCTCCGCTTACTAACGCTACCGCCGCTCGAGGAATAACTCTCAACTTTGTCTCCAGTTCAATATATTATATTCATAATACAATTTAATTGATGGTAACGCAAGGACAGCCCTTCAGATCTTCGTTAGAGCGCCTACATCCTGATAGAAGTAGTCAGCATCGTACGAATCAGCGGCTCCAGATCAGTCAGGAGCGAACCGATGTTCTGAACCCGGTTAATGGCCTGGGGAAGATTGTGGCTGAAGAGTAGCCGCAGCGTCTTAATGTGCGCCGTTGAGAAATTGCCCTCTGGCGACGGCGTAAAAGCCATACTGTCAAAATCAAAGTTATAGGCAGCGTCAGCCAGCAACGCCTGCCCTTCGGTATCGGTCTGCAAGTTCGGCGAATGCCCCGCCAGATACAACAAACGGGACTCGAACCACAAACGGATCAAGCCCAGTTCAATACCTGCTTCGTCCAGCGCCTGGAAGCCATGCTCAAGCAACCCGAAATACTCCGGCTCCGGATGATCCTCGGTGGCCTTGTTCAGCATTTTGATTAATTCGTAGCCCAATTGGACGCGGTCAATGTCTTTGACGATCGTACTGTAATACTTGCCCAGACGAGCAGAAACCAGGGTACCAATCTCTCCCCTGCCCTGGATATACGTAATATCGCTCACACTGAACAGCTCAATGCCGCCCGCCAGTTTGCTCTTGACCTTGCGCACCCCGCGCGCCATCAGGCGCAGCTTGCCGTGATCGGGCGTCAGCAGCGTGATAATCCGGTCGGCTTCGCCGTAATTGGTGCGGCTGAGCACGATGGCTTGGGTGATGATTTGGTTCATAAATTATGCGGGCTTGGCTTGCAAACCCTGCCCAGCTTCCTGTTCGACCAGCAGTCCCTGCTCTACGCGGGCTAGCAGCTCACGCAGGCTGGTATGCGGTTTGTAGAGATAGGCTTGGACGCCCAGTTCGTCTTTTAGCAACTGCCAATTCGTGGCAAATTCGCCGGGCGGCACTTGGCTCTGGATGATCAGCGGAATGGTTTGCCAATCAGTGTACGAACGAAATTCGTAGAGAAACTCTATGCCGGAGTGCTCAACCAGCTGCAGCTCCAGGATAACCAGATCCGGCCGGAGTTTGTCGGCCGCTAAGATAGCCGTCTGGGCACCTGCGCAGACCACCACTTTGTGGCCGGCTCTGGTTAGGGCGCGGTGGTAACTCTCGGCGAGCGGCCGATCAGGTTCAATCAGGAGAATGCGACTCATGCTATTACACCAACTGCATCTGATGACTAGGTTGCAGCACAGTGCCCAAACCGTACAGCCGATGATGTCGAGAGGCCCGCAGATTCAAATCCATGGCACGCAGGATAGTGTCGGCTACGAAGATCCCAGCACCACTAGTGTGACTGATATTCGGCAGCGGCTGGCGACTCTGACTGAGCAAACGGCGCCCCTGTTGCAAAGCCTCGCTGGTCAGCCCTTGAGCATCGGCATAGAGACCGGCCACAATGCCATACCGGCTCCGATGCGTGGCTAATTGAAGTCGTAGCTGCGTCGTCTCCAGCGCTGGCAGGGCTTCGATCAAAGCCGCGCCCAGACTCACCAAAGCCGACTGCAAACCCTGGCGATGCGCCATCACCGGCCCATAGCGGCCAGCTATATCTATCTCCAGTTCAACGCCATAATTCTTAGCCAAACCAGCCAATTGCTGACCCGTGTCATACAACACCGAGGACACCGACACCGATTCCAGATCGAACAACTGAGGTTCAAGGTTCAGGCGCACCCCCAGTGCGTAATTGTCCAAGAGGCGCAGCGCGTGATCGGCGGTTGCCTGGATGGTAGCCAGGTCAGTCTGCCCGTCGAGTTTGCCGTATTCGGCTTGGCGGGCTATTTGCATCAGGGGTAGTTTGAGCTTTTCGGCCACGCTCAGCAAGAGCTGCTGCGACAAAATTGACGACCCCGTACCGCGCTGCCCCATGAACCGCTACTCCCTCGCTTATCTCGTTTCAGTATAGCACTGCGTGGTGGTCCGGTCTGGCAAGACACGCCAAGACCTCCGTTCAACACAGCAAGCGTCAGGCAGCTACCTCTTCCCAACAAGTAGGGTCAAGCGTAGTGCAACCGGAACAGCGTCAGCTGTCCCGCGTGTAACGCACTACTTGTTGGGAAGAGGTAGCTGCCTGGTGTCACGACCAGTGTTAGCCACCCAGCTTAAGGCGAAAAGCTGAAATTAGGCAAAATATTGTTATTGAAGTCACTCAGGAACGTATTGCCGTCAGTCCATATTTCCAAAGTATCTGAACGCAGCGGCAGCACCACCATCGTTCCTGTCTTATCACCGTTCAACAAGCCGGTTACTTCGATACCAACCACACTCGGCACTTTGGGCAGACTGTAGGGTGTCACCGTTCTGGTCTGGCCTTGGGGTGGCGTACTGGACAACGTTTGCAGCGATGCCGAGTACTGTTGATTTATCACCTGGACATGCAGGGCAAAGGCAGCGTTTGGCGCAGTCGTCGAAGGAACGATATTCGGGTAGAAATACCCGTCCACTAATGTCTGACCCGTCGCTACATCATTAACATAGCCGCTCCAGGTTTTCGGATAATTAACGACTACGCTACCATAGGCTTCGGGCCCGGTGTAGGTGCGGAGCGGCTTCTTGGCTGCTTCGTCAAACTGCACCTTGTTGACCTTGTCCTCTTGCGCCTTGGCAGCCGTCACCGCCGTGGCGATCTTGGCATCAACATTATCCTTGTAATCCTGCCGGCCGCTGTACGCCCAACCACCAAACACGATAGCCGCCACCAATAGTACGACACTAAACACTAGAGAAATAACCATAGTGTTCACAGCCCCATCTTGGTTGTGCTTAATCATATGGTCAATGGTACCGCAGCAGTTGGCAAAAAACAATGCAGACTACCCGCCCTACAGCCTACTAACTTCAGAAATCCAGCCCGGAAACACCAGACTTTCCCTGATGAGACAAGGGATGCTTGGACTGCCAGGTGACGTATGAAGTGCCGACAAACGCCTCCCATTCAGGCGTTACGCTCCTCCCCGTAACAACCACTTGGGTTTCGGGAATGTTGCGCGCCGCTGCCAGCAACTCTTGCACCGCCGACACCTCCAACAAGGAGCGTGGAATAGTTCCCGACACTGCTTGAAGCGTATCAACAAACTCGTCCAGCACCAGCACGGCATACTCACGTGACGCCAAAAGTTTCTTGGCCAACCTGAGCCCCTGCCTGGCTTTTGCGCTGTGCGCCTGGTAGGCGCTTTCGGCGTCGCCCTTTACCCTGTCGAGGTTTGGCGATCCATAGAATCCCGCACCCATGGGATGAAACGAAAAACGCTCCGGCTCCCGCAGTTTTTCAGGGAAGTAATGCTCATTAATCGACCATGTCCCCCGCTTCCCTTTCGGCTCCTTGAACCACTGCACCACTGCCGCTTTCTGGCCGCGTGCCACCGCGGCAGCCGCCAAGCCGTAAGCCGCTGTACTCTTGCCTTTGCCGGTGCCAGTCAGTGCGGTGACACCGCCGCGGTGCAGCTTGTCCTTGAGGAAGTGCGACACCAGATCGTAATCCGAACTATGTATATCCTCGCCCGCCACTATGACATGCGCAGGTTGCTTGATACGCTCACGGGCATACGACCCTTCCAGGCCTCCTGCCGAGCTGTCGATGAGTGCGATTTGATACTTCTTCGATATATCGGCCAAATCATATGGCTCCTTCATTGCCAGTTGCCGCTGATCCAGCAAGAGACGTCCGAAATCACGAAACAACTCCAGGTGAGCTATTCGCGGCGCGACAAGTGCTGTTGCATTCCAGCCCTTACCGAGCGCCCGCACTGCAGTGCCAAGCAGTACATACGGCACTATATCGGTAGTAGTTTCGTAGAGGTAGGCTCTACTATTGACTACGCTCGTTCCTTGCTCGTTCTCTGGTATCTCCGTAGACATACAGGAATTATACAATTATCTTTACACTATGAAAAATACTTATGCTTTAGATTTTTTCTTCTTTTTTGCCTGCTTGGCGGGATATTCATAGAGAAAGATGCTCTTGCGCTGAGCCGTGTGCTGATAATCCGGGATGACGAAGGCGAAGCTGATTAGCTTGACCGGTTTGTACTTGTATTGTATAACTTTTTTATGCAGTTTCGGCATGTACCGGGGCAATAAAAACACGAAGATAGCCTGAGCCTCGGGCCATGGTTTTCGCCACAAATCACCCCATATAACCCGCACCTGTCGTCGATAGCGCCGTGTCCGCAGCCAGGCCACCGCCGCCAGCAAGGGATTCAGCTCATACCCGACCACGTTGAGCCCCTGCCGCGCCGCCGCTAGGAGCACGCGCCCATCACCGCAGCCAAGCTCGAGCAAAGTATCGCCCGGCTGCAAATCGGCCAGCTCCAGTGCCGCCGTCACCTGGGGACGCAGCGTGGGCAAATACGGCGCGCCGACCAGTAGCACGCCGGCGAAACAAACAAGCAAAATAATGAGAATGATGGTTACTAGCATTGCGAACCAACGCCCTACGTACTCGACGCCGTTTGTAGCTTACGCACCGTGTTCTCGGCTGTTTTCAGATAGGTTTGCAGCTGCGCCACCAGCTCCAGCCCCCGCCGGTAATGCTCCAGCGTCTGATCGACATCGAGATCGGGACGCTGCAGTTCGGCCATGATGGTGTCCAGCTCGTCTTTGAGTGTTTGATAATTCGGTGTGTCCTGCTTGGTTTTTGGCTTCGTCATAATCCTTAAAGGCCTCCCGGCTTACTGGTGCCGACCGTTGCTCCAAAACGTCCATCGGCTAGCTGTACCTCTACTATATCATCGGGCCGAACCATATCGATGGATCGCACGGACTGACCGGTTTTGCGCACGATCGCATAGCCGCGGCGCAGCACCGCCGCGGGGTTAAAGGCTTCTAACAGATGTTGAAACTGCTTGATATCCGCCTCCGCCAGCTCCAAACGCCGCGTTACCGACTGACTGAGAGCGGTCGTGTACTCTTGCAAATTATGATAAGCCGCCGCAATCCTTGCACTGCTTAATTGCTGTAGCTGTAGGCCGTACCGTCGCAACTCGTCGAGCACCTGGGCGCGATCAGGCACCAGCAGTTCGGCCGCATTACTGGGCGTACTGGCGCGTCGGTCAGCGGCAAGCTCGGCCAAGGACACATCAATTTCGTGGCCAATCGCAACCAGTGTCGGCACCCGGCTGGCCGCCACGGCCCGCGTGACTTGCTCGCTGCTAAAAGCCGCCAAGTCCTCCGCACTGCCCCCGCCGCGAATAATAACAATCACCTCCGGCGGTTCCGCCTCAGCATTCAGCTGCTCCAGCGCAGCAGTAATCTGCGCCGGTGCAACCTCGCCTTGTACCTGCACATCCACCAGTCGAATATCCAACCCCTGCCAGCGCGCACCCAAAACCTTAACGAAGTCGGCGTAAGCCGCTGACTGTGCAGACGTAATCAGACCGATGCGCGCCGGTGGGTACGGCACAGCGCGTTTGCGTGATTCGTCAAACAGCCCTTCGGCAGTCAGCTTGGCCCGGAGCAACTCAGCCGCCCGCCGGATCGTCCCCTCGCCCGCCGGCTGAATAGTTTGCACATTGACGCTAAAGCCATAGAGCTGGTGCAGCCGCGGCTGGCCACGCACCTTGAGCAACATACCATCCTCCAGCGGCCCCGGCAGGTTATAAATAGTTCCGAAAAACTTCACGCTGGCCAATTCGTCCTTGAGGTCGAAGTACAGCCACCTATTCTTACTAACCCGCAAATTGGCCAGCTCGCCAGTGATAACTACGTTCGGATAGGCGTACTCCAGCGTTTGATTGAGCAGCGCCACGAATTCACTGACGGCAAGCTCGACTACGGGAGTGTTTGATGTCACTGGGGCGTCCTTTCTAAGTCTTGGGGGTGCACTTATTCTAGCAGTTTTACGCCATGAGGTTTTAATTTTCAAATCTTTACTTTTGCAAAGTTCATTTAATTTTTAAATTCCTGGGTGCAGGCAGCTATCCCCTGCCAGCAAGTAGTGCGTTACACGCGGGACAGCTTACGCTGTTCCGGTTGCACTACGCTTGACCCTACTTGCTGGCAGGGGCTAGCCGCCTGAGTACTTGCGTCTTGAATACTACTGAACTGAGTTTAAGCCTCTTTGACCCCGCCCCGCCGCAAGGTCTGCTGATACAAATAGTACCCAAGCGGTATTTGCACCACCGTGTTAGCCACCCGATACATGATCGTCACCGGCAGGCTGACACCCGGCGGAATGCCCGTACTGGCCAGCACGGCCGTCATCAACCCTTCGTAAATACCGAAGCCACCGGGCATAACCGATATCAGACCGGCAAAATTAGCAATGGCATAGGCCAGAATGACGGCGCCCAGATTGACCAATTTACCGAAAGCAATGTAGACCACATACACCGCCAGCACCTCTGTTATATTAGCCAACAAGGCGTACCAGAATGGCGCCCCCAGCTGCCGATAACTCTTCTTGATCTCCTGATAATTGTCGTGAAAATCATCGAACACGCGCCGCGCTTGGCTAACATTGATCGTTTCCGGATGCTTCGGCCGCACCAGATGGATCAGCCAGTTCAAGCCATGAGTCACCGAGGTAAAGAAACCGTTAATCCGCTGTTTGCTCCCCAGGATATAGACAAACCCAATCGTCCCAACCACCAGTAGCGTCGACAGCGACCCGGCTACCAGAATAACCAAATTATTAACTCGTCCCATGATGGCCAGACACAGCAAGCCGAAGACCAGCACCACCTCAAACGAGAAGAAAGTCAGCGCCAGTTTCATAATGTGCACCAGTGTCGCCTTGGCGCCCGTCAGCTCCTGCCCCTTGCGCAGCCGCACACTGAAAAAAGAAATCCCGGTCACGCCGCCGCTGGGAAACACGTGATTGACGAAGTTCAGTTCCAGCGACGCCCGATACAAGAATTTGTACGACAAACGATTCCCAACAATACCAAACAGCCGCTGGTACAGCCGCGCCTGCGCATGATAATTCATCGCCTCGATCGGCAGTAACAGCAAGAGCGCCCAGGCATTAACCTTCCCCAGATTCCGGATAGTACTGCCCAGCTCATGTCGCGTGGCATAGATCAACAGCGCCAGCGCCAAGAATGTGATCACATTCAGTACTAATTTCCAGCGCTGTCTTAGCCAGCTGTGTTCGCTCATATCAGCCTATTATAGCAACCCGGGGAGTTCGACCAGTTATACTAAGAGCTATGCAAAGTTTACTCGTCCTGGGACGGCAGCCCGCACTGGGCCTAGCTGAAGTCGAAAGCCTCTACGGCGCCGACAAGCTGCGGGCGGTTGGCGAGCAGGCCGTTGTGGTTGACGTTGACCCCTGTTTATTGGCCTTCGATCGCCTCGGCGGCAGCATCAAATTCTGCAAAATCCTGACCACCCTCGACACCACCAACTGGGGCAAAATCGAGAAATTCCTGCTCCAAGTCTCCCCCGGCCACAGTCAAACCATGCCCGAAGGCAAAATGCAGCTCGGCCTGAGCCTCTACGGCCTCAACGAAACCGCCAAGCGCATCGAAGCCACCGGCCTGAGTCTCAAAAAAGCCATTCGCAAAACCGGCCGCTCCGTTCGCCTGATCCCCAACAAGGCCGCCGAGCTCAACAGCGCCCAAGTACTGCACAACCACCTGACCGGCCCCACCGGCTGGGAACTGGTCTTCATCCGCGACGGCGACAAGACCATCGTCGCCCAAACCGTCAAAGTCCAAGACATCGAATCCTACACCCACCGCGACCGCAGCCGCCCCAAACGCGATGCCCGCGTCGGCATGCTGCCGCCCAAGCTAGCCCAAATCATCATCAATCTCGCCGTCGGCCAGCTACCCGAGGACAAGCTTAAATCAATCTGCGACATCCCCGCCGGCCAGCCAATCCCCGTCCCCGATCTTGGCCAGAATATCCTTGACCCCTTCTGCGGCACCGGCGTCATCCTCATGGAAGCCATGCTCATGGGCTACGGCGTCTACGGCACCGACCTGGAGCCGCGCATGGTCGATTACAGCCGTGAAAATGCCGCCTGGATGCCGCACGACTTCCCCGTTACCGGCGACAATACCCGTTTCGAAACCGCTGACGCCACCAGCTATCAATGGCCGCACGAGTTTGATTTCGTAGCCAGTGAAGCCTATCTGGGACGACCGTTCACCGCCCCGCCAACACCTGAAATCCTAGTGCGCACCATCGCCGAGTGCAATCTGATAATCAAGAAATTCCTGAAGAACGTCCACCCCCAGCTCAAACCCGGCGCCCGCCTCTGCCTAGCCATCCCCGCCTGGCAAACCAAACCCGACCAATTCAAATATCTGCCCCTTATTGACCAGATAAGCGATTTGGGCTATAATCGAGTGGTTCTAGAGCATGTCCGGGACGAAGCTTTACTCTATTATCGGAGTGATCAAATCGTCGCCCGCCAACTGCTCATACTAACAAGGAAGTAAAATATGCCAGAAGCCGCTCTAACACCAGCTTGGGATCAGCTAATCGCTCAAAGAGATACTGACTTTGAGGAACTATTTAGTGAGCTACGCAAAGCCCTCTCGTCTGGTGATGTTGGCAGTCTTCTTGTTGGCTTTTGTGAAGGTAGAGAGCAGGCTCGAGTCGCCACTTTAACCTCTCCCTACGCCATTGCCGAACGATCATACCTTCCCGGAGATACGGATTACCACAAACTTGGTCGCCTGTTAGGTGCCTTTATTGAAACTGAAAGAGAGGAAATTGCTTAAATGTCACATGTCAAAGCCGGCGGTACAGCCAAAAACGTTCACGATAGTCCGGGTCAACGCCTCGGTGTCAAATTATACGGTGGCGAGAAGGTCAAAGTCGGCCAAGTTATCGTACGCCAGGTCGGCCTCACTAAGCGCGCCGGTGTCGGCACCAAGCTGAGCCGCAACTTCACCATCCACGCTGCTCGTGATGGCATCGTATCCTACCAGAAACGCAAAGTCCGTTTGTTCAGTGGGCGATCTGTCAGTCGTACTGAAGTAACTGTTAACTAAACCGCTAACGACGCTTCGCTCGTGTCTACAAAACAGCCCGCTGGGCTGTTTCGGCACTGAAGTAACTGTTAACTAAACCGCTAACGACGCTTCGCTCGTGTCTACAAAACAGCCCGCTGGGCTGTTTCGGCACTGAAGTAACTGTTAACTAACAAGCTATATTTTCGGAGTCTAGGCGTCGGGGGCTGTTTCCCATTGCCCAGTAGCAGGATTGTACCTTTTAAGCTGGCCGTCAGCGCCAATTGCGACTAGCGTACCGTCTTCGGCAGCCGAGAACAGTCCAACACCATCCACTTCTACGCCCATAGTTCGTTTTGCCGTGCGCTCACCCAACACATCAGCGACCCGCAAATCGTCAGGAATGGCAGTGTCAATAATTTCTAACCCGCCGTTATCATCGTGCATACCGACCAGTTCAGGCTCGCGCTTGATGGGAGGCAGTTCTGGCAGATTACTTTCGTTCATTAGTCGGTACCGTGTTTATATTTGAGTTAATAATATTATGATAACACACTATCTATACAGTGTCAATTTGGCCTGTGGTTCGGTTAGCTGGTTAGGTGGTGGCGGATGCGGTCGATGACATCGGCGATCACGACTTGGGATTTGACGAGATAATCGTCGACGCCGAGTGATTGGGCGCGTTCTTTGTCACTCTCCTGGCTGAGCGCGGTCAGCATAATGATCTTGAGGTTGGCGGTCTCTGGGGTGTTGCGCAGAATATCGAGCACGTCGAAGCCACTGACCTTGGGCATCATCACATCGAGCACTACGAGGTCAGGATGGTAGCTCAGCGCGGTGGCCAGGGCTTCTTCGCCATTGGCGACGCGGCGTACGTCGAAGCCTTCGGCTTGGAGCCGCGTCACATAGACATTGGCGAGCGCGTCATCGTCTTCGACGAGCAGAATGCGCTTGAGGCCGTCTGTGGGTGGTGCTGGCGGTGTTGGTGGTATTGGGGGTGGTGTTTGTGTTGGTTCCATAGTGCTCATGGTACCTTAGAAACAGAGAATTTTCAATTTTCAATTTGGTAATTTTCTTTTAATGCTCGGTAACGTAAGGCTCAAACATGTAGAAGTTTGAGTCATTGGAAACTTGAGAATTGAATGAACATTGCAAAACTGGAGGTTTGAAAATTACCCCAAAACCGCTAGTTGGTCAATAAGGCTTGAATGAAGCCTTCAAACATCGGGTGCGGTCGCTGCGGCCGACTCTTGAACTCGGGGTGGAATTGGCTGGCCAGCAAGAATGGGTGGTCAATGCCTTCGATAACCTCTACTAAGTTATTGTCGGGATTGATACCGCTGGCTCGAATACCCCAAGCTTCGTATAGATCACGATAGCCATTGTTGCACTCGCCGCGGTGGCGGTGACGTTCGACAATCTTGGTCGTGCCGTACACTTTGGCTGCCAGACTGCCCTTCTCGAGTTGGCAATTGTAATCACCGAGACGCATGGTGCCGCCGGTCATGTGCTTGTCCTTCTGATCGGCCATGGTGGTGATGATGAGATCCTGGCTGTCTGGGTCGAGTTCAAAGGTCGTGGCCTGCTCCAGACCGGCATTGCGAGCTGCTGCGATGACTGCTGTTTGGAGGCCGAGGCAGAGGCCGAGGTATGGCAATTTGTGCTTCAGGGCATACTGCGCCGCTTTGATCTTGCCTTCTAGGCTCCGCTGGCCGAAGCCGCCCGGTACCACAATGCCGTCGTAGCCATCCAGCCTGCTACCGATCTCGTTCTCGGGGGCGTCAAACTCAGAAGCGTCAATCCAGGTAATATCAATCGTGCAGCGATTATGCCAGGCGGCCGCCTTGAGCGCCTCGAACACCGACATGTAGGTGTCAGTGTTGTCCATGTACTTAGCGACGAAGCCGACTTTGACGCTGCGCTGGTAATCCGCTGTGGCTAGTTTGACGACGGCTTTCCAGTCTTTGAGGTCCGGCTTCTTCGACTTCAGGCTCAAGTGGTCGGTGATAACATCGGCGATGCCAGCTTCTTCGAGTGTCAACGGCACTTGGTAGATACTCGCTGCGTTCGGTAATAGCGCGATGGCTTCTTCGGCGACGCCGCTGAATAGGCTGAGTTTCTGTTTGACCCCTTGGTTGGCTGGTTGCTCGCTGCGGCCCACGAGAATGTCGGGCGCAATACCCAGGCCGCGCAGTTCGCGGACTGAGTTTTGGGCTGGTTTGGTTTTAGTCTCATTGCTGGCACCGAGATAAGGCAAATAAACCACATGTACGTAGACACAGTTCTCTAGGCCGACGCGTACGCCCATTTCGCGGATGGCTTCAATGAATGACAGCGATTCGTAATCGCCCACCGTGCCGCCGATTTCTACAATATGCACGTCGTAACCGGCGCCCGCCTTGGCAATCCAATCCTGAATGGCGCCCGTCAGGTGCGGGATGATTTGGACGTCTTCGCCCTCGAACTTGCCGGCGCGTTCGTCCTGAATTAATTTGAGCAGTACCCGGCCGCTCATCAGGCTGCTGGCCGAAGTTAATTCTTCGTCAATGAAACGTTCGTAATGACCGAGGTCAAGATCGGTCTCGGCGCCGTCTTTGGTGACAAAACACTCGCCGTGCTCGCGCGGATTGAGCAAACCGGCGTCAACGTTGAGATAGGGGTCACACTTTTGGAGGTTGACCTTGAGCCCGCGGGCCTTGAGGAGGTTGCCAATTGAGGCGGCCGTAATACCCTTTCCAAGTCCGGAAAGTACTCCACCTGTCACAAACACATACTGAGTCGCCTTTGCAGCCACCGTACACACACCTCTCTTAATTGCTCTAATGCTACCCTATTTCCCTGCTGTTTGGCAAGCTGGCTTCTATTTGGGCTGGCTGGCAGTCCTGTTCTGCTCCCTACAAAAACCAGATAAGCGGTGCTAGAGCGTGATTGCTGCGGTCATCATTTTACACTTTGTAAAATCTATGCGATAATCATTTTACTAACAAGGAGGTTCAAGGATGTCTGGTAAGCGCGCTGCTCTAGAAAACCTAAACGTTACGGCAAGTGACTTGCTTTACACCGTAATCACTTCTCAGGAATTCGACTACTTTGATTCGTCACGTGACGCCGAAGCACATGCCGATCTTGAGGACATTCCCAGAGAAGAGCTAACCTCGATTGAGTCTGGCTACACGCGTGTACCTCGCCGCTACTCGCTCAACTTCGAGGACGATCTGGCGAGCGCCGTTGAGATACTGGGAGATCCAACACCACGAACCTTTCTACACTCCGATCGTTATAAAATCACACTGGGGCGCACCCACCCAAACGATGGCCAGCAGAACCTCGTGGCGCTGCCAATGCGGCCGCACCATTCCTGCTCGATCCGGTTGGTTTCCTGCGATTTTGTCCAGTTCGGTCTAATTCCTCGGCAGGTTGGAGAAATCGACCAGGCAGAATCCGGCGCACTCGATCTGAAAATGGGCCGAAATATACTATTCGGCGACAGCACCGGCGAGGAAGAGGCTCAGGCGATACGCGACAGCTCGCGGGACTGGGAGAGCGTGTTGGTTATCGGCCAGGATGCCATACACAGCTATCTACTGAGCTTGATTCTCACGACGCAACCGAACGATTCACCCGACAGTCGAGAGCAAGCTTTCCAGGCTGCCAAAACTCAGTTTATAGACCAAGTCTATCTGGCTGGCACCTATGACGAAATGCTGGACAAGCTAGCCGATAGCTAAGAGCTGCCACGCACTACTTCTTGTTTTGATGGATTCGAACTATTTGGTGGCACCGGCTATTCTACGCCGCGAGTGCGCTTATTTATTCAAGTACGTTTCGGCGCCGATCATTATAGTCATCGCTTGCGACTAAGTCTGCGGCTAGGCTCATCTCTAAGTGTACCCGAGGATAGTCCCAAGCGCCCCAGCATAGCCTCGCCTCGCCTAGGGCTAGAGGCATTCTCTGTGATAATTCTTCGCGCTTCGTCAAAACTGCCCATAACTGTACTACGCTCTCCAGCAGCATACGTATACTCGTCTAGAACTCTCTCCATACTTCCTACCATAGAACTTGGGGCATGTTCTCTGATAATATGTAGCGCCTCTTGAAAATTGCCCGTAACTGCACTACGCTCCGCTTCCCGGAAAACTGGGAGTTTCATGAAGCCTCTCTTAAGCCTATCTAATTCGGCCCTAGTTAAATCAGCTTCGGGTTGCTGTTCGGTCTCTTTACCTCTCCCGGTTCTTATGGCACCTATAGCACCCAATACTTTGCTCCCTATAACGCGCCCTGCGACTGATCTTTTGTTAGCTGTTACGGGTTCTTGTGCGGTCTCCGGATTTTGGACAATCTGATCAAATTTTTCTTGGCGTTCATGCGCTGCATCCCTTTCGGCCGCGCGATCTAGCCTCCTCAGTTCTGTAAGAGCATTCAGTGCTTCCAATTCGTCTGGAGGAAAATCTTTACCATCCAACCTGGTTAAGTATTCCTCGGTGGCTTCGTCCCAAAGCTTTGCTTCAGATTTATCTTCGTTGTGTCGACGCCTACCATCCATGTATCGAGCTACCTCGTGAGGTCGCAATACGGACTGTCCGTTATCGATCTGGCTAATAAAATTGTGGTCGCTATTAAGAACACCATGTTCTAAGGCTCGAAGAAATGTTTGTTGAGCTTCGGTCCATGGATTTTCGTTTGGGTCTTTAGGATGTTCGTTGCTCATAATATCTAATCTTTTTGTTTTGATTTAACGCTATACTTATATTAGCAAAACATTAGCATTTTGTCAACATTATTTTATACCCTAATTTATGCTTGTACCCCTTATCGCGTGTTGGCGAGATACGCTTCGGCGGCTTGGAGTTGGGGGTCGTTGGCGGTGGTGGCGTCCTTGGGTTCGACGACGGTTTTGTCGGGAGTGATGCCGCGGTGATTGATGTTCTGGCCGTTGGGGCGGTACCAGCTGGCGACGGTGACTTTTAGTTCAGAGCCATCACCGAAGTTGATGAGCTGCTGTACCACGCCTTTGCCATAACTCTTCTGGCCGATAACGTAGGCGTCGCCGTGGTCGTGCAACGCACCGGTAGTGATTTCGGAAGCTGAGGCGCTGCCGCTGTTGATCAGAATTACGGTGGGTATGCCGTGGAGTTTATCGCCGCCTTGGGCGTAGCTCGTATCTTGGACGACGCTGCCTTGCTTCTGCTGCAGAATCACCTGTCCTTGGGGTAGCCACAGACTAGAAACCGAAACAGCCGCCTTCAGCAAACCGCCCGGATCATCGCGCAGGTCGAGCACAATGGCTTTGACATGGCTGCTGGCGAATTTATCAGCAGCCTGTTGCGCCAACGTCGTCGTGTCATCAGCAAATGTCGTGATCTGCATGTAGCCGATATTGCCGGCCAGCGTCTTGGTTAGCACGCTGGGAGCGGTGATGGTTCGACGAGTAATAGTGATGCTTAGTTGCTGGGCGTGGTTGCGTACGATTTGCAATGTAACCTTGGTGCCAGCTCGGCCGCGAATCTTGCTCACCGCTTGACTGACACTCATGCCAGCCGTGCTGGTGCCATTGATATTGGCAATTAGATCTTGTGCCTGGAGGCCGGCTTGCGCAGCTGGCGTGCCGCTGATTGGCGCGATGATTTCCAGGTTGTTACTGGCATCCTCACCAAGTTCGGCGCCGATACCGCTGAAATTATTGTTGAGTTGGTCGCTGAACTGTTTGGCCTCGGCTGCAGTGAAATACTCGGTGTACGGATCGTTCGTGGCCGTGGCTAGGCCATGTTTCAAGCCGTCAAGCAGCTGGGTTTGGGTTAGTTTGCCGTCATAGTTTTGCTTCAATGACTGGTAGATCTGATTGACCGTCGTGTAGTCCAGTTCGTTGGGCAGCCCGTGGGTTGCGGTATTGCGATGCAGGAATTTGACCGCGATTCGACCGTTGCCAACATTCAGACCAGTCAGGAAGATTACGACCGCCAGCAGCAGCAAAGCCAACCGACGCAGCCATGCACGTGTTCCCGACCCACCTTTTAGTTTTAGTCTCATTGTTTCTAGTATAGCAAATATAGCAAACAATTAATTTGGCCTGTCAGGTAAAAAAACATACACTGTTTCTAGAACGGGTGGGTAATAATGGCTTTGCACTTAGCGGAGGTATGTTTTGTCAGTCGAAAACCCCAATCCCCAGCCCGAAGAACTTGCTACCAGCAGATTTGCCAAACTGAGACAGATGGGTGCTCTGGCACTTGGCGCAGTCATTTTAGCCGTAGGAGTCCATGAATGGGACGTCCATAGCATCAACGACAAGGCCAACCAAATACTCGGTACAACTGGCAGCTTATACGGCGTGCAGCCAGAAGATATGACCGGCCAAGGACTGCCAACTATACCCCCGCTCTCTGGCGCCGCCAACACCGTGACCAAGGCACAGCGTAATGAACTTGAGCGAGCTACCGTCGCCGTTCTGGCGGGGGCTGTTGGTGATCGCCGCTGGGGTGGTGATGGTACGGGTACGAAAATCTCCTATCGAGGTCACAATTACGTACTAGCCGCACTCCATCTCTTGAATTTTTCATACAAGTTTCCGCTTGAACCACGGGCTGCCGATGGTCTCACCGGCGATAAAACCCACTACGCTATTACCGACCCGCGCCTTAGCAAGAGTCGGCAATATATCGGCAAAATTCTGGGCAGGGTTTCCGGAGCTAGCTTTTTTGAACCAGCAAATGAAATGGCGCCTGATGTAACTATGCTGAGAATCAACCCAACGCCACAATATTCAGCTACACTCACATATAAAAAAGTATCGGCAATTCCGATGGCAGACCATTTCAAGCCGCTGCCTAAGCCGGGTCAACAAGTCTTCATTTACGGTGCTACAAACAATAATATCTCTCATCCGGTTGGCGGAGATGGGACGTACCTGGGACGTGCTCGTGTGCCCGGAGTAAACACCAGCATTGAGTCGGTGGATATCGTTGGCTTAAAAGTGGTCGACAGCTCTCGAGACGCGTGCGAACATACGCACAGTGGCGAGAGTTTCATCGCATCCACTAATTACGTTTCAGGGCCATTATACTATCGCGCTCCTTTACCTTCCGAAAATGTACCCTTTGGTGAGCATATCGGTCAGGATCAACTTACCTCTGCTCGTTGGCAAATTCAAAAAGCGCTCCATGCCAATTTAAGCGAATATACTGTGCTTTGCGGTTTCACTGTTATACCGCCGCAGTTACCTGCCAAGTTGCTCAAAGGCTTTGGCGTCCAACTCGACCCAAATCGCTGAGATCGAATACTGAGTTTAGAAGTGCAAGAAGACGAGGCCGGTGGTGTAGCGCCAGCCTTCTGAGTACTGGCCGGTGAGCTGTTGGTTGTATTGCTGGATGTAAATTTCATTACCGTTGACGGCTTCGACATACATGGCGTGGCCGAAGGCGCCGGCGGTGCTGATGGCAATTGAGCCAGGCGTCGGAGTGGTGTTCACCGGAACACCGGCCGCTTGAGCGTCACCGGGCCATTGGTTGGCGTTACCTACCCCGCCCCAGTACGGCATGTCGTGACTGTCTCGGCCAGCGAGATAATCCTGGTGCACACGGAAAGCAGTGTAGCTGACACATTCGCGGTTATACATGCCCCAACTGTCGATCAGGCTGTCTTGGGCGGCGTTGGCCCAGACATCGGGATAGCCGCCGTTGCCGGGGCTACTCTTGAAGGCGCCGATGTTGTACTTGGCGTTGAGAATGGCCTGCTCTTTGCGCAGCTCGGTAATTTTGCTGGAGTTGGAGTTGATCTGTTGATTATAGTTAGACTGTTGATCTTGGTTGTAGGCTAGGAGCTGGTTTTGCTGTGCCTGGTCACTGGTGAGCTGGTTGTTCTGGGTTGTCTCGGAGGCGACTAGCTCATCGATTTGGGCCTTTTCTTTTTGGAGTTGGGCTTGTAGAGCAGCTATTTCAGTAATGGCGCCGTTCAGCTGGTTTTGGACAGTGGTGCGGTACTGTTCTTTGTCGACATAATCGCTGAGATTTTTGCTGGTGGCCAGCTCTTCGATGGTGCTGGTTTGGCCATCGATGTACATAGCTTTGATGGTGGCGCTGAGCTGTTGTTTCTTCTGGTCGATCTGCTGCTGTTCGGCGGCAATCTGCTGTTGTAGCTGGGCTTGCTGGGCTTGGTTGGCGGCAATTTGACTCTGAACAGCGCTGATCTGAGCTTGCAGTTGGCTGATAGCCCCTTCGTAACTGTTGGCTTGAGATTCCAAGCCGTTGAGGACGCCTTGGGTGGCCGCGTTCTGGGTACGCAGGCTGTTAATCTGATCATCAAACTGATCGGCGTGCACAACGCTGGCGCCACCGATGAGACCGGCTACAGCCAGTAGTAATCCGGCGGTGCGCAGTTTACGGTACACAGTGGTGACTGGTTTTGTTTTTTTCATGGTTTTGTTTTGGCTTATACCACTTATGATTATAGCATGCTTCGTCAAACTTGTCACCCTCCTTGCCCACCCCGGTGAGCAATTTACTGTTTATGATTTTAAGCGTGTTGCTGTTTCGACGCAGAACCAGATGAGTAGGACTTGCACAAAATGGTGCAGTTTGGGATGAAAGACGAGCACCGAAGCGCAGCGTACTCAAAGGTACGTGAGCATCGGAGCACAGGCTTTCGCCCGAAATGTGGCGTTTTGTGAAAGTTCCCTTTATTTCGTTTTGAACTTTAGG
Organism: Candidatus Saccharimonadota bacterium; assembly: GCA_036743655.1. Taxonomy (GTDB): domain Bacteria; phylum Patescibacteriota; class Saccharimonadia; order Saccharimonadales; family UBA4665; genus DATHNF01. Next base: position 75,220 of record DAINPB010000001.1, on the reverse strand, counting down.
TAGCGTCTGGTCGCAATGGCTGAAGATAACGCTCCCAACACTATACCAAGCGTAAGCTGTATGGCCAAGAGGAACAGGAAATGATTGTCGAAATAATTGTTAGCATAGTTAATATCGAGTAGCCCGAGACTGCTGGCCTGCAGGGCGTTGCTAGCCGCCAAGAAAGCAGCGTTAATAATGAAGACTGAGGCGAAGGCCGACAGAACACCATAAATAGCGCTCTCCACGATGAACGGCCCGCGAATATAGCCCGTGCTGGCACCCAGCAAACGCATAATCGTGATCTCGTCGCGCCGGTTGAAGATGGCCATCTGAATGGTGTTGAAGATGATCAAGGCGCAAATCACAGCAAAAACAAGGACGGTGACAACACCGATTTCGCGCAGCACATCGGTAGCGTGGGTAATCTTGTCGATTGCAGCCTTGCGGTCGCCGCTGTAGCTCGGCTGATCGGATTGCATGGCGGTTACGCTGGGCTTGCTCAGGAAAGTTTTGATGTCAGAGATTCGGTCGAGATTGATGGGCTTAATGAGAATGGTGGCTGGCAGCGGATTGGAGGTCTCGTTGATAGCGGTGAGCAATTGCTCGTTGCCGGCGTTTTGCTGTTCGTACTGTTTGAGGGCGGCGGCTTTGTCCAGGTAACGGACACTTTTGACGTTTGGCAAATGCTCGATTTGACTGATGAGTTTTTTGGTCTGAAGTGGCGTGTCGCTGTCTTTCAAGAAGACTGAAATGTCGATCTTGTTAGTGATCTGAGCGATGGTGTTCGTGAAGGTAGCGTTAGTAATTACCGAGAACAGCACGATGGTCAGCGTCACTACCATGACGGCCATGGCGGCTATGGCCAGGCTGATATTCCGCATGAAGTTAACAATGCCGGTGTGGACAATGCGCCAGAACATTATGAGGCGGCGTTTCATGGTGTGGTCTCCGATGGTTTGGCCTGCAAGCTGGTATGTAGAGTATGGAATTTGGTGGAAGAAATCATGGTCTTTATTTACCGCTATAGGTGGCGTTGGCGCGGTCGCTGGCGATTTTGCCACCTTGGATGGTGACGACGCGGCGCTTTAGTTTGTTAACAATGTCTTGGTTGTGGGTGGTTAGCAAGACGGTGGTACCGTAGCGGTTGATCTTTTCCAGCACCTTGATGACGTCCCAGGCGTGCTTGGGATCGAGGTTGCCGGTCGGCTCGTCGGCAATCAGGATGCGGGGTTGACGGACAACGGCGCGGGCAATGGCCACTCGTTGGCGTTCGCCGCCGGACAGTTCGCGGGGCATGCGTTTCTCTTTGCCTTTGAGGTTAACGATGTCGAGGACTTTGGGCACGGTGTGGCGGATTTCGCGGTTGCCCATGCCGACGATTTCTAGGGCGTAGGCGACGTTTTCGAAAACATTCTTATTGGGTAGGAGTTTGAAATCCTGGAAGACGACGCCGATCTTGCGGCGCAGCAGCGGGATGTCTTTGTCCTTTAATTTGTCATAATCGATGCCGCCGATGATAATCTTGCCGCTGGTCGGTCGTTCTTCGCGCGTCAGCAAACGTAGCAGCGTGGTCTTGCCTGCACCGCTCTGCCCTACGACAATGACAAATTCTTTGGGGTCAACGTGCAGCGAGATGCGGTCAAGCGCTGGCCCCATACTGCGACTATATGTTTTTGTTACCCGGTCGAGCAGAATCATTAGCCTTATTATAGCATTTATTGTCGCGGTTCGGCGATTTCGGACAACCGCACCGTGCTGCCAGGTAGTGCGTTACACGCGGGACAGCTTACGCTGTTCCGTTGCACTACGCTTGACCCTACCTGGCAGCACGCTGCGGTTGCCCAATCCGGGAGCTACCCTTGCCTACAAAAGTAAACGTGAGCAATTTTCATTTGCATCACTTGTGGTTAGAATACTTACTATGTCACGATTAATTCTCGCCCGCCATGGGCGCACTCCTTATAACGAAGCTGGTCGCTGGACTGGTTTGACCGATATTGATATCTCCGAAGGTGGTCAGCGCGAAGCGGTACGTGCAGGTTTGATCCTAGCCGACCTCACAATCAGCGCCGCTTTTATTTCAGAGCTCCAGCGCACCCGGAGCACCCTAGATGGCATACTGTCCGTCCGCGACAATTTCGAGCCCGTACCAGTTGTTAGTAGTGCCGCTCTCAACGAGCGGGACTACGGTATTTACACCGGTAAAAACAAAGAGCAGGTCCGGCAAGCAGAGGGCGATGAGGCCTTTCAACTTATCCGCCGCGCCTGGAACTACCCGATCGAGGGCGGCGAAACGCTCAAAGACAAACATCGCAGCATCACCCGCTTCCACAACCAGATCGTCAGGCCGCACTTGCTGGCTGACGACGATAACGGCGCGCTGATTATCTCCAGCAACAACCCGCTGCGCGCCTATGTCAAAGAGCTCGAAAATATTCCGGTTGGCGAAGTAGAAGCCATTGAGCTTGGAACGGCCGAAGTGCGCGTGTACGACCTTGGTGAGAATCTAGAAATTATCCAGAAGACGATTCACCGAATTGGTGATATTCATTAGTATTTTTAGTCTAGAAACTTGCGTTACGCTAGCGGAAGTCGTAGACGAAATGGCGATCCATAATATTCACGCCCCCAAGTTGCACTTCGTAAAGTCGCATGTCGCTAATAGTAGTTGGCACGGCCCATTCAGCCAGTGATTGATAGCTGATTTCGGTGGCTAGATTTAGCTCAGACTGCAGCACTTTTTCATCGCCATCAGTCATCAGGCTGCCGATTCTCAGTACCGTATGGTCAGGGATAAGTTTGACCTTTCGACGAAACTGCTGCTCCTCGGATGACGAGTCGTCATGATAGTCGCTTTGTGCTACAAAGATCGGCTCTTCGGTACTGATTCGTCTAAAATCAATCTTGCGTCGACCCATATTTCGGTCTTTTAACTTCAAGCTCATAATTTCTCCGAATGCAACTTGGGTGACATCGAAGGTGCCCGTACTCGCAGCTTTTTCTTTGAGCAGGAAGAGCCGTTTTTCTGTTTCATATCTTTGCTGGAAGACTGCGTTAACTTCTTCATCACCCAACCGACGCGCAAAAGCACCTAGCAATTGCTCTGCTGGTACCGCCTCTGAAAGCAGTTGCAGCCTTTGCCGAAGCTCATCAACCTCCACTTCATGGAAGACTTGCTCAAATGCTGCATCGAAGTCTTGACTATCAACATCCGGCAGCATGGCCTGCACTCTCCGCCCGATATTTTCGGCAATGCTCTGGTATCTGTCGATGTCCTGCGCATGGCGGTCATTGACAGCAACCTCTCGTCGGTGGCGTCTCATAAAGTTTATTATAAAGTAAAAATACTTATTTGCAACTTACTGCGCCAGGCTGTGCTCAAGATAGGCATTGATCAGTGGATCAAGATTGCCGTCGAGCACGGCGTCGGGGTCAGAGGTTTCGTAGCGGGTGCGCAGATCTTTGACCTGCTTGTAGGGGTGCAGCACGTAGCTGCGAATTTGATTGCCCCACTCGGCTGACTGGTTGGGGCCTTTGAGCTCACTGAGTTTTTCGGCGTGTTGCTCCATTTGCAGTTGGGCGAGTTTGGAGCGCAGGATGGTCATGGCCGTTTCTTTGTTCTGGAGCTGGCTGCGCTCGTTCTGAATGGCGACCGTTATGCCCGTCGGGACATGAGTAATGCGCACGGCAGAGTCGGTGGTGTTGACTGATTGGCCACCGTGCCCGCCGCTGCGATAAACGTCAATCTTGAGCTCTTTGTCGTCGATCTGGAGGTCGTCGGGCTTATCGAGCCGGGGCATGACTTCGACTTTGGCGAAGCTGGTTTGCCGGAGATTATCGGAGTTAAAAGGGCTCAGCCGCACCAGTCGATGAACACCGTGCTCGCCCTGTAATTTGCCGTACGCAAAGGGGCCGTCGATCTGTATGGTGATGCTCTTAAGGCCGGCTTCTTCACCGGCTGATTCGTCGACCGTCGTAACTTTGTATCTGTTATTTTCTGCCCAGCGAACATACATTCTGAATAACATTTGTGTCCAATCCTGAGCATCGGTACCACCGGCACCGGCGGATAGTGTCAGGATGGCATCGTGGTCATCATAAGGCCCGTTGAACTTCAGCTCTTCTTTTAGCGCGTCAAACTGCTGGCTGGCTTCGGCTAATTGCACCGTTAATTCTTGAGTCAGACTGGCATCATTGAGCTGCAGCAATTCGACACTGTCGGTGATGCTCTTGGTCAGTTTTTGCCAGGGCTGCACCCTGCCCTCCAGCTTGGCGATTTGCTTCATGATGTCTTGAGCCTTCGTGGAGTCGTCCCAGAAGTCGGGCTGCTGGCTGGCTGCTTGGAGTTCTTCTAGCTGCTGGGTTAGGTCGCTAATATGCAGCCGTTCGAGCGCCTGATTGATTTCGGTCTGCAGGGTGGTGGCTTGTTTGCGCTGTTCTTCCATATATCAAAGTATAGCAAGGTCTGGGGGTAAGTCTGGTACATGCCAATCAGTTGCACTGCCTCGATCCATAGCTTCGCTCTGTCATCTTGAGCGTAGTTGACGAGTTTCGTTTGCTTGCTTTTGGCCTTATGCCGAGAAATAACAGTCTGTCTCCCAGAGACATCACCTAATCTTAAACCCTAAATCATTTGTCTTTCTCTCACTTACTCTTGCCATTCCTTTTTGGTGGCAAAAAGGAACCGAAAAAGCCACCGCATGGGCGACAAACGTTACTAAAACCTCACTACCTAGTATTCCGGTTCCTGCGGAACTCGTCGTATACACTCCTCAAACAGTCCTCGTCACGCGGCATACCAGCCAGTGAGGTTTTAATCAGTTTGTCTTTAATGCGGGGTCAGGGGAATGCCCCTGGCGGGGCATGGTTTTGTTTAGGCGGTTTTTTGCCAGAGGGTGCCGAGTTGGGCTTGGAGTTTGTCGGTGAAATCGGGGCCGCAGTTGCCGAGCACGCCGAAACCCCAGATGTTCTCGGCAAACATCGCTCTCGAGACATCAATAATTTGCTGCTTAGTGACCGCCCGAATCCGTTCCGGCACGCGGTAGTAATCATCAACCACGCCGTCGAAGAAATAACGCCCAGCATAGCCGGCCGCCGTGCCGCCAACCGTCTGCGCACTGCGCTGGAAGCGGCCTAGGGCATACTGTTTGGTCGCTTCGATTTCGCTGGCTTTGATGTCGTTGGCCAGTACTTTGTTGAGCTCATCGACAATGATGCGTAGCAGCGGCGGCGCGTTCTTGTCGGAGACTTGCGCCCCGAACCACCAATTACTGGCTGTCGAGGTCTGGCTGAGCCCAGAGTTCATACCGTACACCAGTCCCTGCTCGCGAGCCGTGCCGAGAATTTTTGAATACAACGTTTCGGTCAGCATGGTGTTCACTAAGTTCAAGGCGTCTGCTTCGGGATCGCCTAGGCGACGCTTCAAGAATGTATCAATATAGAAATAAATATTCTCCACTGTATCATTCGGCACATACACCGACCGATCAAGCCGGTGCGGCTGTTCGTCCGGCAAGGCGAAGCGCTCCCCCGCCGTCGGCAGATCAATCGTACTGAGCAGCTGCTCGATAAGTTTGCGCCGGCCGGGCGTCAGATTGCCGGCAATGATGAAGCGCATATTAGGCGTACGATGTGTCCGTTGATAATGCTTGCGAACGTCCTCCACCTTGACGTTGCGCATCAGTTCCAGTCGCTCGGCGTCGGTTTTGGCGATCAGGCCGAAGGCGCCACGCATTTCGAGACTCAAGCGACGGAAATGATTATTGCTGCGGGCCGCCATTTCCTCCTGGACATTGCCAAATTCAGCCTGAAATTCCTCCTGCAGAAACAACGGCTTGGTAATCGCCACCAGCAACAAGCCGAGCACTCGATCCCACTCGAAGTCAGCACACTCCGCGTCATACGTAATGTCGTACACCCCGGTAGAAGCATTACTATACGCACCGTTCTTCTCCAGTTCAGCCTGGAAGTCGCGGGCGCGCGGAATCAGCTCATTAGCCCCCAGCAAGACATGTTCCATGAGGTGCGGCACCTCCCATTTGTCAGGCTCTACCAGATATTCTCCGGCGCGAAAATTGAAGTCAAAGGTCATCACTGAAGCGTTGGGAATATGAATTAGCAAGCCTTTGGCGCCGTTTTTGAGGATGGTCTCGTTGACTATATGGCGCATGGGGTTCCGGAGTGATGGTTGGACAACGCGAGCGTCAAGGAGGGTTTAGATTTGAAAATTATCATTATGCTGCGATCTACTTTCGCTTCCGGCCTTGGGCTTTGCGCGTGCGTTCTTTTTTACGCGCCTTTTTGCGCACCGTGTCCTGTTTCTTCTTGGCGGCGCCCACTACCTTCTTGTCGGCAAAGTCAGCTGCTTCAAACTCCGTCTCCGCCGTCGTAATCTGCGAAGCGTTATCAACCGAGCCCCGGGCCGCGCGCGTCAAATCAGTCTCCGTCGCTCGATCCAAGTCTTCCTGGCTAACCGGTTCGGCATGGAATAAATGCAGCAGCACATCATGCCGCAAGCTATTCTGCATATCATCGAATAGCAGCTGGCCGCGCCGCCGATACTCGACCAGCGGGTCCTGCTGACCAACGCTCATCCAGTGAATGCCCTCACGCAAGTGATCCATGTTCTCAAGGTGTTGCATCCAGAGGTTGTCAAGTACTTGCAGATAAATATCACGTTCAACTTTGCGCATCACATCCTTGGTGAATGCTGTTTCGCGACCCGCATACAGCTCAGCCACTTCGGTCTTCAGCACCTTTTCAAACTTGTCAGCCTCCGAGTCAAACAACCGGTCAAGTGTCGCTTCCTCGAAAGGAAACAGCTCACGCAGCACATCCTCAAACTGATCGCTGGTAACCAACGAAGAGGTCGCCAAAGCATGCGCCTCATCGTCAATCAAAATCTTAATCCGCTTGCTAATATTGCTGGAGCGCAGAATCTCCCGCCGCATGGCATAAATCGCCCGTCGGTGCCGGTTCATCACATCGTCATACTGCACCACACTCTTACGCTGATCGAAGTGATAGCCTTCGACCTTCTTCTGAGCGCCCTCCAGCGACCGGCTGATCAGCCGGTTCTCGATCGGCGTCTCATCATCGACATTCAAGCGAGCCATGACATTAGAAATCTTCTCGCCGCCGAAGATTCGCATCAGGTCGTCCTCGGTACTCACGAAGAACTGCGTCACACCCGGATCGCCCTGCCGCCCGGAACGGCCGCGCAGCTGGTTGTCAATCCGGCGCGACTCGTGTCGCTCCGAACCCAGCACGAACAAACCGCCCAGCTCTTTGACGCCTTCGCCCAGCACGATGTCAGTACCACGACCAGCAATATTGGTAGCCAGCGTGACCGCGCCCTTCTCGCCCGCGCTGGAGACAATCTTGGCCTCGCGCTCGTTGTTCTTGGCGTTCAGCACCTGGTGTGGTATGCCAGCCTTATTCAGCAAGCTGCCCAGCGCTTCGTTCTTCTCGATGGAAACGGTGCCAATCAGCACAGGCTGCCCCTTGGTGTGTAGCGTTTTGACCTCGCGGGCAATGGCCTTGAATTTGCCCTTCTCGGTGCGATAAATCCGGTCGGTGCGGTCATTGCGGGCAATCTGCCGATTGGACGGAATTTCTACCACATCGAGCTTATATATCTGGTGAAACTCCTCAGCCTCGGTCAAAGCCGTACCCGTCATGCCACCCAGCTTCTCATACAAACGGAAGTAATTCTGGAATGAAATCGTCGCCAGCGTCATGCTCTCCTGCTGCACTTCGACACCCTCTTTGGCTTCGATAGCCTGGTGCAGCCCCTCGTTGTAGCGTCGGCCAGCCAACAGACGGCCGGTGAACTCGTCAACGATGACTACTTCGCCTTCTTTGGTCACCACATAATCTTTGTCACGGGTGAAGAGCGCGAAAGCACGCATAGCTTGCTGCAAGTGATAGATGGTGCGGATGTTTTCGGAACCGTAGAGGTTATCTATGCCGAGAATCTTCTCAATCTTCTCGACGCCGGCATCGGTGAGGATGACCGTTTTTCGCTTCTCGTCGGTTTCGAAATGCTTTTCCTTGACTAGTTGGCGCACGACTTTGGAGAACTGGGCATAGGCATTGCCGCTAGTAACGCTGGGCGCACTGATGATCAAAGGAGTCCGCGCTTCGTCGATGAGAATAGAGTCAACTTCGTCGACGATAGCGTAGTGCAAATCGCGCTGACGCAGCTGATCTTCCTCGCGCACCATATTGTCACGCAGATAGTCAAAACCGTATTCATTGTTGGTGCCATAGGTGATATCGGCCGCGTAGGCCTCTTGACGAGTGCACGGCTTGAGGTGTCGGAAACGCTTGTCTTCGTGCTCTTTGTTAACAAAGTCAGCATCATAGATGAGGCTGTGATCGCCAATAATAACGGCGGTCGTCAGCCCCAAGAAGCCATAGACCTGCCCCATCCAACCAGCATCGCGCTGTGCCAGGTAATCATTAACGGTAACGACGTGCACGCCCTTCTCGGTCAAAGCATTGAGGTACACCGGCGCCGTGGCCACCAGCGTCTTACCCTCACCGGTCTTCATTTCGGCGACATTGCCTTCGTGCAGCACCATGCCGCCGATCAGCTGGACATCGAAATGCCGCTGACCGAGCGCCCGCGTCGCCGCCTCACGAACCACCGCAAAGGCATCAGGCAGAATGCCGTCCAGCGATTCTTTCTTGAGGCGCTTCTTGAGCACATCTGTTTGCTCACGCAACTGCTTGTCGGTCATGTCCTTATACTTGTCGGCCTGTTCGTTGACCAATTTGACACGCTTGCGCAACCGCTTGACCGTCTTGGCCTGCGGATCTCCCAAAATTTTCTTAAAGACACTATTCATTAAGCCTTCTCACGCCTCATCTGCTCCCCCGGTTACGAAATGCTACCAACTATAGCCATAATTATAGCCGATTCCGGCCTTGAATGCGACTCTGTTTTCTCAAAAGTAGATACTGTCTTGTCGAGGCTTATTCACCCAAACGGTTATCTAATGTCTGTGTCTTCCAATTATAATCACCTCAAACACCTGGTCACGAGGTTACGTAGCTTGACGAGCTTGATCAAACGTTTGGCAGGGTGTGGCTGAGCAGGCTTGGAACTACTTTATTTGTTTTGTTCGGGAGCTGGATCGAGTTGGAGTTTCTGTACAATCGCAGTATCCTCATCAGGAGATCGTCCTGCTGCCCCATCACTGGCAGCCATTTGGGTAGCTATGTCCCCTAATTCAAGCACTTGAATGGGTGTCGGTGGCGACACTTCACGTAAGCCTCTTGAAAGTCTTTGGTCATCTTGGGCGATTGTGCCCCTTGGACCGAGTACTATAGGCATCACTGATTCTGGATCAAATTCGCTGGACTTAATGGTGTTAGACATACTTGCATATTAGCATAAACTTAATAGATTGTCAATCTAGCTTAATCTCCCTGGTTTTGGAGCTCGAAGAATTCGCGATCACCGATGCCGCTGTCGAAGCGTAAGATGATACCGTTGGCTGGCAAGGTTGCTCGTAATGCATCTTCGGAATCACTCAGTAAGACTTTGACGGAATCACGAGCGATGTGCTCTGCGGCGATAGCAGCGTCTTGTGGCACTTCCGGCGGCACGTAAATAACCACATCGCGATCACCCAACATATGCGCGATGCAGCGTGCCGTGCGCAAACGCTCCTGGTAGGCCGGGCTTCTAAACTTCTCAACCGGCTGGTATGTCGGGTCAAGATCGGTGATTGGACGAACAATCACTTTGGCATCTGGATCAAGCGGATTAATACGGTCGCCGATAGTCTCGCCAGCCATCAACCTACAAGCCTCATCATGGCCAATAGCCACAACAAATGTTTCATGAACAATCGCTGCTCTCATGATTGCATCATGCCACGAGCGGCCTTCTCCCGCAAGTACTCGCGACGTATGCTGTTAGAAAAATCGTATGCAGGAGGCTGTACTAGATACTAGCGACGCGACTAGTGCTAGACGCTTGTTTGCTGACTATCCTACGAGCTCGGCGGCGGGCTTCAACATCTGAGAATTTAACACCGCCAAGCACGCCTAGTACCGCTCCCATTGCTCCGCCAATAAAACTTATAATGCCACTCTCTATTTCCAGTTCCGCACCGTGCAGTATTACTCCGTCTGGAGCTGTCTGATCGTTTCTATTTTGCTCATAAAGTTTGACTTCCCCGCCACCTGCGAATGCCAGTGCGCAGAGCACGGTAGCGGTAACGCGCATGGGACTTGATAGCCTGTACTTCGAAGCCCGCACTTCTTGTGCAAACTGGGTTTCTTCTTGATGGGTCGCCCTGTTACTTTCGGCAGCGATAGCTGCTTGGGCGGCTTCGCATAAGTTTGGGGAAATACGTATTCTGCTTGATCTGGCGGCTTCAATTTTGTGAGCCCTGTTTGCTGCGCGTTCTTGTAAACCGAGCGTTCGGTCTTGTTCAATAACCCGAGCGACGGAATCTTCCAAAAGAATCGGGTCAGCTTCGGCGATTACAGCTATGGCTGGCTCCACATCCGGATGCGTGCGCTGTGCTGTCTCAAATAAGTCAGTCAGTTGCAAAACTTCTGTCATATTAAGCATATTATAAATTGTATTGGTGATTGAGTCAATTTTACTGACGCGGAAGATGGCTGTCGAGTTGTTGCGTTACTAACCTATTGGGAATTGGCAGCCGCTGACAGTTCTAGAGAATCTATGAGGGTTTGTGAGCTTATAACCGGCGGGTAGAATTGTTTTAGCTCAGTTAAGGCGGTTTTGTGCTGCTGCAGATCGTCGGAAGCCACGCAGTCTTCGAGTACAACTACATGGAGATCCGGTTCGTTGTCGTAAAGATCATGGACGGTGCGAGCGACACAGCGCTGAGTTTTTACACCAACAACGACTAACGTCTTGATGTTCTCTGCGGCAATAGTATCTTTTAAATTTGTACCGACATATGCAGAAGTTCTGGTTTTCTCAATAATATGATCCTCTGAGTTAGGCTGTAGCCAGAAGTCGGCACCAGGACTGCCCTTCAGGCACGCGACATTTTTCAGGTCGTTTTGTTCAAACCATAGAAATCGATCAAGCCCGGCAGCGGTACGGAACTCAGGATCTTCATGATCTTTTGTCCAGATGATTGGCCGCTGTAGCTCGCGAAAAATGTCTATTAGCGTTGTTACTTTAGGCAGTATGGCCTGCATGGAAGCAAGATCCTGATGCCAGTGGGCTGTCTTGCCATCCAGGGACAAAAAATCGTTCTGCAGATCAATGACAAGCAATCCCATCTGTGCAGGATGCAAGATAGCTTGCAAATGCGCCTGCTGTTGCTTATCAATACTAGACATATGAGGAATTATAAACCTTCATCCTTATGAGCTGGTAATGAAAACTGCGCTGTTGTACGCCAACAGTGCTGCCTAGGCGCTGCGGCGGTTGAAGCGGGCGAAGAGGTGGCGGTGGGTTTTGCCGTTGCCGTGGAGGTCTTTGTACTTCTGGAGTTGCTGCTTGAGCTTGGCTTCGACGATGTCGACGGCGGCGTACATATTGAGGGCGCTCTCTTTGACTACAATTGTGCTGTGCGGCAGATGCAGCGTGACTTCGCAGGTACAGTGGTTGTGATTCTTAGTCTTGCCTTCTTTGAGGTGGACATCGAGGTGGGCGCTCTCGCGGTTGTGGCGGGAAATGTAGCGGTCGAGGCCGCCGATCTTCTTGGTGACGTATTTGCGTAGTGAATTATCGACGGTAGTGTGTACGCCTCGGATTTCGAATTTTTGCAACATATGTCCTCCTTGTTTTACTTTGTGCTGTCAAAGAACGTACTATCAGTATACGCCTGCTCCGCTAGTGCCGCTGTTGGAATTTATACCTCAGCTCTACCTTGCATGTAGGGACGCAAAACTTCCGGAATGACCACATTGCCCTCGGCAGTTTGGTAATTCTCAATGATGGCGATGGGGCCACGGCTCAGGGGTAGCGCCGTTGCATCATTGGTGTTGACCAGCTCGATGGTACCGTCTGTTCTTCGGGCGCGGGTTTTGAGGCGGCGGGCTTGGTAATCGGTCATGAAGTCCGCGGTGTGCGTTTCGCGGTATTTGTTCTGGCCGGGTAGCCAGGCTTCGACATCGATGCCGCGGGCGTTTGGTTTGCCGATGTCGGCGGTGCACTTTGTCAGTATTTGGTACGGAATGCCGAGCAGTTGCATGAGTTTCTCTTGGATAGCGACGAGGAAGAGGTGTTCTTGGAGGCCCGCTTCGGCCAGTCCCAGGCTTTCCATCTCGAGTTTGTCGAACTGGTGCATGCGGAACATGCCCTCCATGTCCTTACCGTAGGTGCCGGCTTCGCGGCGAAAACTAGTGGCATAGCCGACATAACGCAGCGGCAAATCGGCTTCTGGAATAATCTCGTCGGCGTGCATGCTGCCCAAAACGTGCTCGGCACTGCCCTGTAGCCAGAGCTCCTCGCCTTCGATCTTGTAACGATCTTCGCGCGGTTCTAGCCGATCCATACCATCGTAGAGTTCGGTGCGTAAGAGGAATGGCGGCAATACGGGTACGAATGGCTTATTGCTAACTTGTAGGCCGTTCTCACTGATCACTTCGTCGATAAACGCCTGGTCGCTGAGCTTGGCCATCACGAATTGAATGATGGCAAACTGCAACTTGACGAGATCACCTCTCAGATATGCGAAGCGGGGGCCGGTAACCTTAGCGGCACGCTCTTTGTCGAGCCAGCCTTTGGCTACGGCGATTTCGGTGTGACCCTTGGGCTCAAAATCAAACTGGGTTGGCTCGCCAACGGTCTTCGTAACCTGATTCTCGTCTTCGGTAGCACCCACAGGCACGTCATCGGCAGGCATATTCGGCACTTGCTTGAGCAGCACTATGTATTCCTGGTCGACGGCGGCAAGTTTGTGTTCAATATCGTTCAGTTGATCGCGTAGTTCACGGCCTTTGCTGATCTGGTCGTCGCTTGGTTTTTGCCCCTTGGTCTGGGCCGTTAACTCATTGCGCTGCTGGCGCAAACCTTCGGCCTGCTGCTGCAATGTCCGGCGCTCGGTGTCGAAGCCCAACAATTGCTGAATATCGACGTTGTAACCCTTCTGGCGCGACTTCTCGGCCACGGCCTCGGGGTTGTCTCGAATGAACTGGATATCTAACATGCGCCCTATTATATAGAGTTAGCGGCCCAGGCGTAAAGAAAATCGGCAGCCGCCCTGCCCCTATTTGTAATAATAGTTACTATGTGTTAAATTTATGTTCTAGCAACAGGAGTTGAGAGCATGGCAGAAGCGTCAGCCGGTTTTGATATACGTTTCATCGAAGATTTGGACAAAAAAGGTAAGGTCGATAGTATTTACTTCACCCCGAACCAGATCTGGTTCAGCTCACTCTTCCAGCACTACACCGCGTCCTTGTTTAATGAACATGAAACCGGTGCTCGACAATACCAGGCAGATTTAGCGCAATTGGCTGACACGAATCCAGAGGTAGCACGCGTCACGCGTTGGGGCTGGCAGCGCGCCGGTTACGTCGGCAAACTTCTACAAACCAGCCCCGGGCTGATGGATGACTTCGCGGAGAAGAAATCAAAAAATCTTTCGGACATCGCCAAGCTCGTGGAATCGATGGTTGGCGACAGCGGCAGCCGACTTACCACCAGTCTTTTTGTAGTCCACGAACTGGAAGAAATAATGCGCATACCTCCGGTCGAGGCCCAGGATATTCCGGCACGATATTTATCGCACATGGTGGCTGGCGTCAGTAATACCGGCAAGCGCGTCTTACAACTGACAGAGGGCGACCGCGAAGAATCATATTATGGCTACTTCGGTTCAAGTCCCTCTGACGATGAGCGGCTCAAACCCGACGCACTTGCCGAGGACGCCTGGGAAGACATCCAAGCCCTGCACCAAGTACTGCACGACCAAACTGTTGCAGCTATTGGCGCGGGTGCGCTAGTGTGGGCGACGCGGTCGTACGGGCGGGACTAGTCGCTTGCGACGACTTTTCAGGCAACGCCTCGGCATGCAGCGCGGAATCCTGCTCGCATCACCTTGTTCAGAAAAGTAAGTAATTGACAAAAAGTATTACATTTAGTAAAATGTAAGTATGTTTCAGAAAGCCATTACTGTCACTTCCAAAGGAACCTTCACCTTGCCTGCTAAAGTGCGCAAAGAACTCGGCATCACCAAAGCCGGTGATAAACTCTTGCTGTCGTACCATGAGAAGTCTAAAACCGTCGAAATACGTACTGTACCCAACTTACGCAGCATACAGCTCGAAAATGCCCGTTTGGCAAAAAATATTAAGCCGTTAACAGATGTAAACAAAGTTCGTGCTGGCATGTACACAGAGCGATGGAAACGATCCCAGCACGAGACATCAAAATGATTCGTTCGCTCGATACCAGCATACTCGTTCGGCTTTGTATCAACGACATCCCGGAGCAAGTAGACGCTGCGACGGCTCTCTTGGTTTCTGGTAAGACGTTCCATGTTGCTGACATCGCGGTTTGCGAAACCGTCTATGTGCTTGAAAGCTTCTACGGTTTGGCTCGTCCGCAGGTTGTCAAAACCGTAGACATGCTACTCGCCCAGCCGAATCTCATAATGAATCGCCAGCTTTTTGCAGAGGTCTTGCCACATTATATCGCTCACCCGAAACTGTCGTTTATCGACTGCTGCCTAGCGGTGTACGCCAAGCTTAACGAGGCTGCGCCGCTGCTGACTTTTGATAAGAAATTGGCTAATCAGTTGCAGCACGCTGAGCTTTTGCAGGCTTCGGCTTAGCTTTTAGCTGCAAGTTTTTGAGCGTCAGCTCAGTGCGGGCGCGGGCGTAGCTGCAGAATTCGCAGGGGCCGCCCATGGCGGCGTCGCCGACGGGGGGCATGTCGTCATTGTCCATGCAGGCTTTCATGTTGGCCAAGGTTGGTTCGATCCAGGCGTCACTGCCCTTGTAAGGAATAACCTTGGTACGGAATTCGACGCGGTCGTTGAAGCCGTCGAGATCTAAGCGGCCGTTGGTGTAAACGAAGTAACCGGTGTCGTTGACGGCGAAGCCGTTTTGGCGGAGCAGCCATTGGTAAACTTCTAGTTGGCGTTTGTAGCTGATTTGCCAGGGGGAATCGATGCCGACTTCTGCGGCTTTGGCGGTGGCCTTGTAGTCTACGACGAGCAGCTCGCCGTCATCGTTGACCCAGACGTCGTCGATGGCACCGAAGACGTGCAGGTTGGTGGACTTATGTAATGCGACCACGCCAGTGAAATTGTAACGCCACGTTTCCAGGTCGGCGTGTTGGTATGGGACGGCTTTGATCTGGTTATCTGTCATTAAGGGGTGAGGTTTGCCTTGGGCGCGGTAGACGTCGAATTCTTTTTTGAATAGTTCGTCGATAGCTTTGTTGATGTTGAATGGCGGGCTGCTCGGTCGGCCAATCTTCAAACGGACATCCAGCCAGAAACAACGCGGACACTGCATGAATAGCTCGATCTTGGATCGACTTACTTTGAAGGCTGCCGCCTGCCCTGGTTGGTACGGCAGCGACCGTTGTCTCGTGTATGCCATTGCCACTATTGTAGCAGCTGCTAGTTCAGTTCACTTATGAACGGCGTTGATACACGGCGAAGATGACTATGATAATGAGTAGCACGGCGATTAGGCCCACGCCGGCCGCGCCGCTGCTAGCCCGAAAAACGAAGAACAGTGCGTACAGGAATATGCCCGCATAGCCCAGGATGTTGATGTGTTTCGGCCTGAGCAGGATGTTGTTTCTGGGCGTCAGGGCGGTGGCGGCCATTTGCGATACGGCATCGGGCGAATCGGAGGCTTGCCAGCTGTCGGCCAGCTCGTTGAGGTGTTTCAGGACGATGTCGGCAGTGGCAAATAGGGCGTGTGTTGCGGGGCCTTTGAAGCTGTTGACGGGAGTGATGACGAAGAGCTTGTTGCCTTCGATTTCGATATCGGCTTGTTTGGGCACTTGCAGTAATTCGGCCATGAAGTCCGGCGTCAGCAGCGTCAGAACCTCCTGCTCGGTACCGGGCAGAACCGTCGTTCGATAACTGTCATTGAAATCACCCTCCAGTTGCAGTGTTTTGCCCCCGGGTACGCGCTCGGGTAAATCGCTGAAACGCCAGACGTTATTTCGCTTGTTGTCGAGCACTATCAGTGGGAAATTTTGCGCAAGTTCCAAACATAAATCAGTAAAATAATGCGTTTCTTGAGACTTGCCGCTGCCAGTTATATAGCGATACACGACGCCGTGCAGCGGTAGGCCGCGGTAGATGCCGACGAATGCCTGGTGTATCTCCTGGTTGTGCCCTACACCGAGCAAAGAGGTAGCCACATTATCGAATGAGGTCTCGTCGCTGGGCGCCCAATTATTGTCAATCAGGAATTGCGCAAAAGCTATTAGGTGCGCTTGCCGCTGCTTGCTGGCGTACAACACGAAGCCGGCTATCAAGGCCCCGAACCCGCCATACACGAATATCACGAATACCCCGCCGATACTGCTGGCGCCAAAGACCGTCTGGTTGCCGCTCAGCCCAAGCACCAAAATAATAAGCAATGGGACGAGGCCACAGAGCGAAACTACCAGCCCTAGCCTGGAAACATGTGGCGGGTTGTCGAGAGCTCGATAGTTAACGGTTTGGGCGGTACTCGGAGTGGGTGTCGTATCGGTACCACTACTCGCTGGGGTTGGAGTGATAGCAGGAGTTGGCACAGGGGTTTCGGCTATTGGTGGCGTGGTTAGTCCCGCTTGGTCAGGCATGTGTCTATAGTAATTGAAGGCTTACAGCTCTTCAAGGATGGCCATGAGTTCGGCCGGGGTGTTTGCCAGGCCGGTGGGCTTCTTGGCGGCCAAGGTTGCAGGTTGCGCAAAACCCCACGTGACCGCGACGACGCGCATGCCAACAGATTGGGCAGCCTGGACATCGCGCAGTTCATCGCCGATGTAGACGGCGTCTTTTCGATCAATGTGTTGGTCGCGTAATAGTCCGCGCAGTGCCGGTGCCTTGCCGAACAGCCCTACTCCGCCGTAGATTTGCAGAAAATATGTGTGGAGCTGCTGTGTATGCAAGAATACTCGTACCGTGCGTGCTTTGTTGCTCGTGACAATGAAAAGTTCGTGACCTTCAGCGTGTAGTTTCCGGATCAACTCAGGCATTTCGGCAAATGGTTGGACGTGTCGAACGGTGGCGCCCATACGACGGCGGCCATTCAAGAAAAGACCCAGCAAACGCCAGCGGGCATGCCCAAGCTGACGAGCAATGGTGACCATCGATAAACCCCGTAGTTTTTGCTTCTGCTCTGCGCTCAGCGGTTCCAGCTTCGCTTGTTTGGCCAGAAAATCAACAATATAGTCGAAGCTGTCGGCAATCGTACCATCGAAGTCAAAAATAATTGCGGCCATTGCCTACAGTGTACACAAAAAGTGTCATAAGCGTTACATTGCGTCCAGCTCGCAAACTCCGTACCATAGGTATATGAAGTTATCATTGACGACGCTTGGGGGTGGCTGTTTCTGGTGTCTGGAGGCGTTTTATCAACGCGTGCAGGGTGTCACATCTGTTACCTCGGGCTACAGCGGCGGCCATGTTGATAATCCAACTACTGAGCGAGTGTATCGGGGCGATACCGGCCACGCCGAGGTTATACAGCTGGAGTTTGATCCCAGTGTGATTTCTTATGAGGAAATACTCGAGATATTCTACGTTATGCACGACCCCACCACCCTCAATCGTCAAGGCAATGATGTTGGCGATGAGTATCGATCGGTGATCTTTTATCACGACGAAGCTCAGAAGAAGATCGCCGAAGCCGTGACCGCCAACTTCGCCGCCAAGTCATGGAGCGATCCGATTGTGACGCAAATTGTGCCGTTTGAAAAGTTCTGGGTTGCTGACGAATATAACCAAAATTTCTACGATAACAACCCCAGCGTCGGCTACTGCCAGGTGGTTATTGATCCTAAGATTCAAAAACTTCGGCAGAAATTTGCTGCGAAATTAAAATCTGATTAATCAACTTCGCCAACGTACGGGCGAAGCATGGCCTCGTTGATTTCTTGCGGGCTGCGTAAGCCTTGACCCATCAGCCACATCAGTTTCACCTCAGCAGCGACACTGGTCATATTGCCGGCGTGGCCCGCGCCGACCTTCAGTGCTTCGCGGCCTGTTTCGTAAATCTGGGGGATGGTTTTGCCGCCGACGAATTTGGTGGCGATGATGACTGGTTTGCCGCTCTCGACGGTTTCACGAATGACGGGCAGCAAGGAGTACTTGCCCTCTGAGGGGACGTTGCCTGCACCGAGAGATTTCAGGATAAGGGCGGCGCAATGGCTTGAACCGGTAATAGTGCGCAAAACATCGGGCTCTAGGCCTGGCCGCACGTCCAAGCTGACGATACCGGATTCGAACTCTCGCTTGGGCACAACTGCTGTCGCGTTCTGACGATCACCGTGATAGGCTAGCGGCGAGAAGACCGTTTGGGTTGCCGTCATGTTGGCCAGATGCGGGAAAGCTGGCGAATCGAAAGCATCGAAGCTGGCCTCGTTAATCTTGACCGTCCGGGCCGCCCGCAGCACCTTGTCGGAGAAGACTACCATCGTTTCCAAAATGCCCTGATCCAAAACTTCGAGCAAGATTTTCATGGAGCGTTCCAGATTAACCCGTGCATCGGTACCGCGATCAATAATCGGTAGCTGCGACCCGGTGAAGATAATCGGCTTCGGCAAACGCTCGGCAAAAGCCAGCGCCAGCGCCGTGGCCGTGTACGGCATGGTGTCCGTTCCGTGCGTGACCATGAAGCCATCGTACTCGGTTTGCAGTTCAGCGACCTTATCTATAAGCAGCTGCCAGTCTGCAGGGTTGATGTTAGTACTGTCCTTGTTAACCAGCTGTATAACATCTAGTGCATCGCCCATTTGCCTCAGCCCGGGAGCGTGTTCAACCAATTCTTCGGCTGAGGTAGCCGGTGACAGCGCACCCTCAGCATTTGGTACCATGGCAATCGTACCGCCGAAACCGATTAGGGCTATTTTCTCACTCATTATGGCCGATTATACAGGGGTTCACCCTCTGAGACAATTTAGACAAACACTACACATTCAAGCAGGCGTTGTTGTGGTAGCCACTTCTGCTGGCGGACATTCCCTGACCGAATGCTCAACCGCTAATAGAATCTTGCTTAATCCTTGCTTGAAAAACGGACTGTTGTAGATTGTCGGCCGCCCTATCAAGACATGCTCTATGGCTATTTGGCTGTGAAAATCTTGGGCAGGATCTCTGGCCGTTCTGCCATTGTTATGCCATACGAAGTCGGCAATATCAGCTTCTTCATCGCCGTGCGGTGTTGTGACATGCGTTCGACCAGCGTAGTAGTCAACGGCATTGCGAATTGGCACCACAAGCCTTACCTTGGTCTCGTTCCGCGTTGGTTCAGTTTGTACAGGAGGAAGCTCGACACTAAGCGCTACTGGCCCGGCAATGATACCACCAAGAGCCTGATCAATCTCATCGTTAGCTAATCTTTCTATGCAAATCAGAGGCTCACCAATGCTGCTACCGATCTTCCGGGCCAGTCGTCGGTATTCATCAAGTTGATCTATAGATCCGCCCGTTCCTAGGATAGCTCGGTGGATAGGATCGATGTCCTCATCACGCAACACTTCGTCACGGATTTCTCGAATATTGCTCCAGTACTGCTTTCTACTCTCAGCCAGTCGCTCCAGATAAAATTCCGGCGAATGTTCTCTCGTTGCTATTTCAGCCATGCTTCCAGACATCACATCTCCTTGCCTTATTCTATGCGTACTATAATATGCGCATTAGCTGTCTGCAAGCATGAGCTTATTCGGTAACTTGGACATCCCGCCAAAACGCCACGTAATCTGTGTAGTCTTTCTTGACGATATCGATGGAACTAGGCTTGGGATCGGGGTAGCTCCAGGCGCCATCCTTGCTCCAGGTGTCGCCTTGACCAACGTCGAAATACTGGCAAACGCCCTTCCACGGACAGGTGTATGGCGTATCACTCTGGCGCAAAAATTCCTGCTTGACGCTGCCTGGCGGAAAATACCAGTTCTGCTCAATATAAATTAAATCCGCCTTGTCGGCTTCCGCAACAACCACATCATTCCAAATCGCTTTCATGTGCCCTCCTTTGCAGAAACCAGTATGCAGGCCTATGGCAGGAACTGTCAAAGATACTTACCAGACGGAGACAATTGCACTACGCTGTATCGCCAGCCGAGCCGTTATCTTGCGCTTCCAGCACCTGGAGTATGCCCGGTCTTTGTTCAACGAGTATGTCGATGGGCTGGCTGGAAATTGGCACGTGGACGATATCGCCGGCTTGTAGCTGCAGATACTCAGGCAGGCTGACGCCTTCGTCCAGCTCTACGGCCATTGATAAACCATCGTATTTGTTCAGCAAATCACTGTCGCGACGGATAGCCTTTCGCCCCAGTTGCTCAGCACCCAGCATGGACACGCCCAAGCAAACACCGCTGACTA
Source organism: Candidatus Saccharimonadota bacterium (assembly GCA_036743655.1). GTDB lineage: Bacteria > Patescibacteriota > Saccharimonadia > Saccharimonadales > UBA4665 > DATHNF01. The sequence continues at coordinate 54,734 of DAINPB010000001.1, read as the reverse complement.
CCAGCTGACGCAAGCCAATCACGTCATACTGTATGCCGCCTTCGGCTGTCGGTGCAGTCGTATAGGCATACTCCGCCTCAAGTAGAATTTCGGACTCACGAATACCGCTTGCGCTGTGCGCTCGTTCAACCAAGCGATCAATGTTTCTAAGCTGTCGTTGACGCTTTTGTCGCCGGAAACCTGTCGAAGTGACGAGGCGCACCAGCTCCTCTGAGCACCCACCAAGCGTTTCCAAAGTCTCACTCGTGGGCTTGCCCATATTCGTTACTGCAACAGACTGGGATGTCGCGTCAACGAACGGCTCTTCAAAAACGGTTAACGGCACTACCGAGCCCGTGCTTGCTTCAACATACAGATACAGCGTCGTTTCGTGCAGCACCGTCGGATGCGGGCTGACTCTGCCGCTACCTAGCTCAAATTGATAATATAGCCGCGGCGGCTCATCCTCGTATAAGTTAAGAAAAACAAAACCCTTACTAACCCCAAACATTCCCTCCACTTCGCCCGACTGCACCACAAAACCCGACTACTGTGGCAAACCCTCGGCAATACCGCCCGCTTCAGCGTCTTCTTCGGTACGTTCCGCCTGCCGACTCCAGGAACCATAGCCATTCACCATGCAGACGGCGTGCATTAGACCTTGCTGCTCCCATAAGCCATCAAGCTCCATAATCGCTGCCTGGGCATGCTCGGCAAATGCTGCCTCACTGGCCTGTCCCGCGAATTCACTCCAATCCACCAGACGTTCATGCAGCCGCGCACCTGCTGACGGCTCCACCTCTGGAAATAGCTGCTCACCTGGCATACGTTCAGCATAGTCAAGAATTTGCGTTTTGGCAATACAGATTTTTTGCTATGTATTACAGGCCGATGCCGAAGACAGAACCGATGGTCATGAGCAGGATTACCACACCCAGTGCTCGGCGGAAGTAGTTAACCCCGCGAAACACTTCGAGCAGCGCCCAGATCACCAACGTACCGCTGGAAAGCCACCAAAACACATTTGCCGCACCCTTCGACGACGACAATAAGGAGATGAGCGTGAAAATTATCCAAGCGATCAACCAAGCATTGGGCATCTGGAAGAGTACTACCGTGCCATGGTGATCACGCCAGATCTTGTCCCAAAGATCTCGTTGATCGCGGGGGGCATGCTTTAGCGCCATCGTTTGCGCGCCTGACTGGAAGTTCTTGTGTTATAAATCACTGCTCCAGAGTATAGCGGACTATGGGCCATCGGTAAATGTGGAAAAGTTGTTGCAAGATTTACTAAGAGCGCCTACATTGATGCATATAAATAAGGAGTTCAGGCGATGCAAACACTACTAAAATCACTCGAGACAACCCTCGACGACATCTTCGTCAAAAAAGCCCCGCCGCTATCACCGAGCGGCAAGAAAGCCCTGGTGCAATACCTTCCATGGATCAACCTAATTCTCGGCCTTTTGTCTCTCTACACCGTCTACATCGTCTGGCACTGGGCGCACGCCGTGAATAGTCTCGTCAACTATGCCAACACCTTTAGCGCTGCTTACGGCGGGCCGACTATCGCGACCCACCGCCTTGGCTTCGGAATATGGCTGGGGTTGCTTGTGCTGGCGTTTGAAGCGCTGCTCTACATCGCTGCCTTTCCAGCCACCCGCGACCGCAAGGAGTCCGGTTGGCGCCTGCTGTACTATGCGCTACTAGTGAATGTTGTTTACGGCGTAGTCATCACCTTCACCGCTTACGGCGGCATTGGCAATTTAATCGCCACAGTCATCGGCTCCGCCATCGGTCTCTATCTGCTGTTCCAAATCCGTAGCAGCTATCTCAAGCAGCCTGCTGCTAAAAAAGCTGCGTAGTCGCCTGGATATTTCAAGGCAATCGTACACCGGCAATACAGAGGGTCAAGCGTAGTGCAACCGGAACAGTGTCAGCTGTTCCGCGTGTAACGCACTCCGTAATGACAGCGTACGATTGCCTGCTTCGAGCTATTGTTCCAGCTCATGAATACGTGCGTGATTGAGGCCGTAGTAGTGGGCGATTTCGTGCCACAGGGTGTGTTTGATCTGTTCTTTGAGCGCCAGTAGTGTATCTGCTTGTCGGCTCAGGGGCCCTTTGAAGAGCGTAATTTTATCCGGTAATAAGCGGGTCATGCCTTGGCGTTGGCTGAGCGGCGTGCCTTCGTACAATCCCAGCAGCGTCTGGTTCGGCCGCAATTCTGCCCGTGCGCGCTGCTCCGGCGTCGGATCTTCTTCATAGAGAATCGCCACGTTGCGTATATTCTTAACGTGATCACCGGGCAACTCGCCGAGCGCCTCATCAATCAGGCGCTGAAATTCTTCATCGGTGATATTTGTCATGCCTTGCCCTAGAATTTCAGATCAGGATAGATGGTCTTGGTGGTTTCGTCGATTTCGTGGCGCAAGTGCGGGAATGGCACGCCTTCGCGGGCGGAGACACCTTCGAAAATCCAGAACACCCGCTCACTGAAACCCAGTCCACAAGCCGGCGGCATGCCATACTCCAGCATCTCAATATAATCAATGTCCAGCATCATAGCCTCGTCGTCCCCGGCATCACGCATAGCCTGCTGCTCACGGAAGCGCTGCAGCTGATCGAGCGGATCGTTGAGCTCCGAGAAGCCGTTGCTGACTTCGCTGCCAGCAATCACCGCCTGGAAGCGCTGCGTGGTTTCCGGCCGGTCGGGATTAACCTTGGACAAGGGGCTGATGAAGGTCGGCGTGTTGATGAGCCAGATGGGGCCGGCAACGTCTTTGCGAATATTCTTCCAGAGTTTGTCGATACCGCGGGCTTTGTTCTCGCTCTGCTCGACTTCTAGTTTGTGCTCGGCCAGCGCCTGTTTGACTTCGTCGAGTGTGCAATTGAAAGGATCAAGTCCGTAGTGTTTCTGGACGGTCTCGGCGTAGTCCCACTCTTCCCAATCTTTGCTCAAATCAACCTCGAATTTACCCAGCTTGAACTGTAGCGTACCGAACGCCCGATCAATAACATATCGGAATAATTCAGTCTGGAACTGCATGCCGTCGCGCCAATCAGCGTACGCCCAGTACCACTCCATAGCGACATGCTCCGGCAAATGCTCATCGCTGTAGTTCTCATTGCGGAAACGCGGCCCGATATCATACACCCTCTCGAAGCCAGCACCCAGCAGCCGCTTGAGCGGCAATTCATGACTAATCCGCAGGTAGAAATCCTGATCCAGCGCATCCATATGCGTCACGAATGGGTTGGCGTCAGCGCCGCCCGTGGTGTGCTCCAGTATGGGAGTGTTGATCTCGATAAAGCCCTTGTCATTCAGGAAATCCCGCGTCGCCTGCCAGAACTTGCTGCGCCGAATGAAACGCTGTTGCACATCCTTGTTAACATTCATATCCACGTAGCGACGGCGCAGACGCTCTTCCTTGTTCGTGAAACCGTCTTGCTTGGTCGGCATTGGCCGTAACGACTTAGACAGTAGGCGTAGTTGCTGGATTTCAACTGACTCCTCGCCGGTTTGCGTCTTGATCACCTTGCCGGTCGCTTCTACGAAATCGCCGGCATCCAACAGCCCGATATCGCTCAAGCTCAATTCGCTATTCTGGCGGTTGGCCGCCGCATCCTCGGTTTGTCGCCAAAAAAGCTGCAAATCATCACTGTCATCTCTAATAACGATGAACGCTATCTTACCGAATTTGCGAATCGAAACAATCCGCCCGACAACCGTGACGTCCTTGCCTTCCAGGTCAAGAAAATCCGCGTGCACCTGCACATTGTCGTGCGTCCGCTTGGCCTGCGCCGGATACGGATTAACGCCCAGCTGCTTGAGCTCCTCAAGCTTCCGCAAACGCTCATCCCGCAGTTCTTTCAGTGTGGCCATAATTGCTTCCAGTATACGCTATTTTAGGCTGTTTCAGCAGGCGCTGGCAGAATGTCGGGGCGCATGCGGAGGTTGAGGATGAGGCGCGGTGCTTCTTCGGGCGGCGAGACATCATGAATAACTCGTTCGCCGTTACCGAGCCCTTTGGCGCGCAGAAACATGATGGTGCCGGCCGCGGCTCGAAAGACTTCGATTGGTCGCGTGTTGGCGTAGTCATCAGGGTCATCGACAGCCTCGTGAATACCAATCCGGGCTGCGCCGCGAATGGTGATTGTGGCCGCCAGTAGTTCGTCAGAGCGGCGATCTCGATGTTTGGAAATGTGGTGGTTCGGATCACGATACAGCTGATAACCGGCTTCGGTAGCCCGCCAACCGCCAAGTTCGAAATGGCGCGCATATAATCGGCTGGCTTGCAGTGCTAAGGCGTCTGTTACCAAGGTGGCAAACGGTATGCTGTGATGGCCGATCGGCAAATACGCCCGTTCGTGCATCTGGGTAACCTGCTGTTTGCTACCTTCATTGATAGGCGCCGTGACGTGGTCGCCCAGTTCAAAATCCAACCCGCGGGCTTCCGCCTCGAGCTCGCCAAGCATAGTCTCAGAGATAGCATTGGGCACAAAAGCATAGCCCTGCCCGGCAGCCCGCTCTATGCCCTCAAGCAGCGCTGAACGGTCTTGAAACACTTCATATGAGGTCTGCATCGGTGGCCTCCTCTACACGCTGTTAGCTGATACTGACGATCTTGTACGTGGTGGTGTCGGTGGGCGTGACGATGTTGACGGCTTCGCCCTCCTTCTTGCCAAGCAGTGCTTGGCCAATGGGTGATTCGTCGCTGATCTTGCCGTTGAGGGGGTCGGCTTCGACGGTGCCGACGACTTGGAAGTCTTTGGTCTTGCCGGAGCTTTTGAGTTTGACCTCTGAGCCGAGCTGGACTTTGGCAGCACCGCGGGGCTTCTTGATGATTTCGGCGTTCTGAAGGATGTTTTCGATTTCGGAGATGCGTGCCTCGTTGCGATCTTGTTCGCCACGGGCAGACTGGTACTCGGCGTTCTCGGCCAGATCACCCAGTTCGCGGGCAGTCTTGATGGAGTCAGCAATACCTGCTCGCTTGGCGATCAGATTGTCTAACTCAGCCTTTAGTTCGTCGACCCCAGCTTGGGTGAGCCGAAATAGCTTCTTCATGTGAGCTCCCTCCTTATATCAATGATGCCGTGTTGGTGACCGCATTAATAAGTTACCGTTATTATAGCAAGTCTCAGCTGCTGATGCCTACTATTTTCAACAATTCATCCGGGCTTACGTGCCGGGATTCACTAGCTTGCCGAGCTTTTAATTCGTATGCGCCGGCGGCAATCGTCTTGTCGCTAATGACTAGCCGTTGTGGTATGCCAATCAGATCAGCTTCGGCAAATTTCTCGCCAGCTCGCATATCTCGGTCGTCATATAATACGCTAACGTGATTAGCTGTCAAGCGATTATATAACTCATCGGCTTGAGCAACGACTTCCGGCTTATCGCCGAGTCGAACGATATGAAGTTTGGCTGGTGCTACAGCCTCTGTCCAGACCAAACCCCTGTCATCGGCCATGAGTTCTGCTAGCAAGCCCATGATGCGACTGACACCGAAGCCGTAGCAGCCCATGATGATCGGCTGCTCCTGACCCTGCTCGTCGGTGAAGCGCACACCGAGTGCTTCGGTGTACTTGGTTTCCAGCGGGAAGATGTTGCCGACTTCGACGGCCTGCTTCTCGACGAGCTCGGCTTTGTCCAGGCCGAGCTTTGCTAAGTTTTCATCAGTGTAAATCTCCTGATTGATGGCGATGCGCTTGCCGTCGTGCACGTAAATCGTATCCTCGCCGATGTCGCTTAGCGTCTGAAATTCAATGCTGAATTTATCCGTGAAGATACCGCCGTCAGCATACGTCCGATAAGTCTGGCCGCCGATGCCCAGCCGCTCGTATATCTTGTCGTAGGCGACGGCAGCCCGCTCATAGAGCTCCTCGTGTTCTGCTTGATTGCGGGCGAACGAGTACATGTCTTTCATCAAGAACTCGCGGCCGCGCAGCAAGCCGCTCTTGGCACGAAGCTCATTGCGCAGTTTGGTTTGGATTTGGTAGACGTAAATCGGCAAGTCTTTGTAGGAGTTAATATAGCTGCTCAAGGCATCGACAATTGGCTCTTCATGCGTCAGGCCGGCGCCCAATTCAGTGCCGTTCTTCAGCCTGGTCTTGAACCAGTTATCGACTTTGGCATCGTCCCAGCGGTCGGTTATTTCCCAGAGTTCGCGGGGCTGCAGAATGGTCATCTGGACTTCTTGACCGCCGATGGCGTTCATTTCTTCACGTACAATGGCAGCGATGTTGTCGAGCACTAGCTTGCCAAGCGGCAGATAGGCATAAACCCCAGCCATTTCCTTATGAATGAAGCCAGCTTGAATCAATAGCTGCGCATTGCGCGCCGTTTCGTCGCCCGGTACGGTCTTACTGGTTCTGGTGAATAGCTCTGATGAACGCACGCTTCCCTCCTGGTATGCAACCTATTGTAACACTAGCGTTCGGCTGGGCGTATCTTCGCCGTCCACAGGTTTCAAGATATCCAAGAATCCATGAGCTGGGCTGGCAATAGTGGTGTGGACGCCACCCTTCGCCGCCAGAAACGCCGCATCAATCTTGAACTCCATGCCGCCCGTACCCAACCCGCTCTTGCCGTCGCACTGCTGCACCAGCCAATCGCGCTTCGTACTGCGTATTTCCGGTTGAATGGCGCCGTCGAGGACGAAGCCGCCGATGGCCGTGAACAGCGCCAAGTGCACTGCCAGCTCGGGCTGCCCTTCTGCTGCCAGTTCTTTTTTGAGTGCCAGCATGCCGCGGGCGGCTAGAAAGTCGTTGTCCACGCCCGGTTTTTTGACTCGGACTGCGGTTTGCATCTGTTGATCGGTCTGCGCTTGTTCGTATTGCTCGTATAATTTGAGCTCAAAAAGGTTCTCCTGATCATTCTCGTTGATGATGTAGACGATGCCCAGACCGATGCCATGCAATAGCGTTCGCATTAGGATCGAGCCTGGTTTCATCTGATCGTGATTGGCTAGTACCTGCACGCCGACAATGCCGTGACGGATCAGCGCCTGCTTCCAGGCTTTGCTGATTTCATCCGTACCGGCGGCTGCGAACTCCTGAGACCCGAATTTGCTCGTATCGACGCCTTGGCCTTCGAGATAGGCCTTACCGGCTGCACTGGCGCCTGAGGTGAAAATAACTGGACAGAACTCCTGACTGACTTCGGCTACCTGAGCCGCGTAGTGATCCAGTTCGTCATGCTTTATCTGGCCGGTGGCTTCGTCAGCGACCAGGTCGGAGCCCCATTTGAGCCCGGCTACATCTTTTTCTATAGTGCCCATGTTGTATTCCTTAAGAAATTAAAAACCTCCGTTCGTGAGAAGCGGAGGCGTAAGAGTTTGCTAAATTAAATAAAAGTGAAACTACGCCTCAATCGGCGGCAGCGGGAGTACAGATGCGTTGAGTAGTCTCTTGCTCATAATTCGTATCATAGCACTATTTTACGTGTAATACAAACAGCGCCAGGAACGCCACGCCGTTCTTGAAAGCATGGAGCGTCATGCTCGCCCAGAGAGCTCCGGTCTTTTCGCGCAAATAAATCAGCACTAGACTCAGGACGAATGTATCTAGAGCGGCAATGTACAAGAGACCGGCCGCCCCGCCTTCTTGCAAGTGAGCGCTAGCAAAAATAGCACTCGTCACAATAACCGCCGCAATGGAGGGCAAACCCTTCTTGAGACTGCTGTAGAGAAAGCCGCGCACCATAATCTCTTCGGTTAGCGGCGGCAAGATCACCAAACTTAAGAAGGTCACGAACAGCTGCGCAGCGCCATGCACATTGGTGAAGCCAATATCTTGCGACTGATTAACATTCAGGCTGGGCACCAGATGACTGACAACGCCGACCGTCAATAAATAAATAACATAGTAGACGGGCACGGCGCCCAGGCCATACAGCAGATCACGCCACTGCGGGCGGCGCAGGCCGATTATGCGGAAGCCCAGATTATAGCGTTTGAGAAAAAGATAGATCGCGCCGATCGAGAACGCCTCAGCGGCCAGAATGAAAAAGAATTGAGCGTCAACCGAGTTGTTGAGCCAACTAACGGCATCGGCGTGCGACCAGTGCTTCAGGATGGGATATATCGACACCAGCATGCCGCCGAAGAATTGGGACGCATAAAATATCACGATGATGAAAGCAACGCCGACTCCCCACGGCCACGGTACTAGTGGCACATTAGGTTGGCGCTGATCCTGCGGTGGGGGTGTTTGTTCCATTGGTGGTATCTATTCTAGTGAATGCGGGGGTGGTTTCAAATGCTCGGTTTTGAATTTTGTACTTTGGGCTACATCTTCAATGGCACGATACTCCAAAACTGCAAGAATTTGATTCATTAAAAATTCACATATTGCCCAAAGTTTATAAAATTAGTTAATCCGCATACTCAGAAAAACCGATGCACATCAACCAAGGTAATCAGCACCACCAAACTAATCAACAGCATAAACCCGGCCGCATTAATTGCCTCCTCGCGACGAGCCGACAAAGGATGCTTCAGCGCACGACTTATGAGCATAATCCACAATCGACCACCGTCCAGCGCCGGAATCGGCAGGATGTTCATAATCGCCAAGGTCAGCGAAATAATGGCAATGATAAACAGCATGAATTGATAGCCCAGCAAGCTGCCGTTCTTGAGGATCACGAAGATGCCGACCGGCCCAGAGACCTGCGAACTGGCCGAGGTCTGTCCATTCTGGCGCGCCGTAGTGTTGCCCGTTACGAGGCCGGCAATCAGGCTACCCAAGCCGCCGAGGGCATGCCCGAGCCCCTGGAATGTCAAAGCCGTTATCTGAGCACTGAGGCCGACCGCCACAACAGGTGCTGACCAGGTTGAGCGCTGCAGCGTGAACTGGGTCGGTGAAATGCCGAGATAGCCCTTGGGGTTGTTGGTCTTCTGACTGGCTTCTACTACCTTGGTTGTCAGCAGCGTCAGGCGAGCCGCGTGTTGATGGCCGCCGCGTGTGTAAAAAACATTGACTGTTTTACCGGCAAAATTCTTGGTAACCGCCGGCAGTTTGTTAGAGTCGGTTACGCCGACCGGGCTGTAACCGGGCAGGCTGATGTCCGTGATCTCGTCTTCGGGCTGCAGGCCGGCCTTTTGGGCTGGCGAGCCTGGTTCAACATAGCTGATGAGTACGCGCTGGGTCAGCAGCTGCGTGTCCTTCTTCACTGTGAACTGGTTCGGGATAAGCTTCGGCATGCCGACTACCGCCAAGATGGTCAGTAGTACTAGCGCGGTGAGGAGGTTTACGGCGACGCCGGCGGCCATGATTTTGCTCTTCGACCAGGTACTGGCAGCACCGAAAGTGCCGGGTTCAGTGTCGCTGTCGTGTTCCCCCTTCAGCTTGACGAAACCACCGAGTGGCAAGGCGTTAATACTGAACAGCCAGCCGCCCTTAGTCTTGCGCTTGTAGAGTCGCGGCGGGAAGAAAATACCAAACTCTTCCACCTCCACACCATTGCGCTGCGCAGCTATGAAGTGTCCGTATTCGTGCGTGACGACCAAGCCGATGAACAGCAGGACGCCCACGATTAATAACAATATCGACATTATTACTTATTGTAGCAAATTGGCTGAGAATAAGCTTTTTGTTATCTGTTTTCTTTTCTGCTGAGGCCGAGGAATACTCTGACGGGCATGGTTTAGTGATGGGGTACAATGGATGGGCGATGGTTCGGCTGAAAACGTATTTTTCTTATATAGTGACAATTTTATGCAAGTACAAATACCTGCTTGCGCTGCTCATTGGCCTGGGCGTGATTGCGCTGGTTGCGCCGATAATCTACACCTACACGAGTACCCGTGGTCATCGCTACGATCTGGCACGAACGTCGGTCAACAACGTGCCTTTTCATCATGTGACGATAGTCTTCGGTGCTGGTATTTACGCAAATGGCACGCCGACACCCTACCTGCAACACCGCATCGAAACAGCCGTCAAACTCTACCGAGCCCACCGCACCGACATCCTGCTCATGACCGGCGATAACAGCGTGGCCAAACACGACGAACCGCGCGCCATGCGCAACTACGCCCGCAAGCTCGGCGTGCCCGCCAAAGCCATCGTGATTGACGACGCCGGCTTCGATACCTATGACAGCTGCTACCGGGCACACGCCATTTTCGGTGTACGCAGCGCCACACTGGTCAGCCAGGGTTATCATCTGCCACGCGCCATGGTCACCTGCCAGCATCTCGGCGTGGCCAACAGCGGGGTTATCGCCATCCACCCGACGCGCGACTACACCATCAGCTACCTGGTGCGCGAGATCTTTTCTACCGACAAAATGGTCTTCCAGCTAATGTTCAAACCGCATCCCATGCTGCTCGGCAAGCCGTTGCCTATACATTAAAAATACGTGTACTCGGCAGTACATCATCACTTCTGCAACAACCTCCAGCATGTGCGCGCTGATAAATATTAAATATTCCTGAAAATAACACTAGTTAGTATTTACAAACGCCTTGAACAGCGTATAGTAAAAGCGTAAGGGTGATCCTAGCCCATGTGTGAAAAACAGAGGTCAAAAAAATGAGTCGAGTAGGCATGCCCATTGTCTCCGTGGGTAACGAGTTTGCGTTCCAGTATAAACCATTGCACCTCGCAACATCGGTGGTGGCGTCGGAGGTTGCCATCGAACCCGTGGTAGCTTCGCCCATTGCGCCGGTCGTGCCGCTGGAGCAACCGCACAACTTTAGCTCGTCTGCAGACACGCCATCAACACCCACTCCGCCGAAGCGTTTCATGACACTACTGCATCAATACAGCCTGGCGGCCTTCGCCCTGCTCTTCTTGCTCGTGGCTGGAGCCGGTATCGAAGTAGGCGGTCGCTACTGGTCTGCGCACACTATGGACGCGATCAAGCCCGCACAAACCCTTCCGAGCACCGCGCATCCAATTGCCGGACTTAACGTAACTGTTCCCAATAGTCAGCTACAAGTCCAACTGCGCAACATCACAACGCAGCCAGCGACCCTCACTGTCGGTGATCAAACCGTGCCAATCAGCAGTGACACCATTCGCAGTTGGCTACAAATCAATGCCAGCACCGACAAGTCCCAAGACTACATCCACATCAAGCCCAACACCATTGCCACCTCCCTCACCAAGCTGGCCAACCAGTTCGTCAAAGCACCGATCAACGAAGTTACCGTCAACGAAGCCGGCGTTGATCAAGTGGTGGTCGCCGGTCGCGCTGGTACAGCACTGAGCAATCCGAACACGCTGAAGACCCAAGCCCAACAAGTCGCCAAAACCGTCATGGACGCCAAAGGCCTACAGTTCTCCACACCACTGCAAACCACACCAGCCCAGGCAGTAACACCGGCTGCTTTCGGCAAGTTATTAGATGCCAATATAGTGACCAAACAAATGTACGCCTACGAAAACGGTCAGCTGGTACGCACTTTCTCTGTTAGCGCCGGCGCACCGGCTACGCCAACACCCGTCGGCGAATTCCACATTTACGCTAAGTACGTCTCGCAAGACATGTCAGGCTACAACGTTAACGGCACCAAATATTTCCAACCGCGTGTACCGTGGGTCAACTACTTCACCGGAGCCGACGCCGTCCACGGCGTCTACTGGCACCCGTTGAGCTGGTTCGGCGCCATCAATAGCTCCCATGGTTGCGTCGGCGTACCGGTCAGTGACGGCGAATGGATTTACGACTGGGCACCGATCGGTACTACTGTTATCACCCACGCGTGATACAAGTTTCGGTGCTGTGCCTACAGCTGACCATCTTCAAACATTCCCGAAACTGAGTCGTTATAATGAATACGTTTTGCGGCTTCGGCAAATATCTCCGTTACGCTAACCGTCTCTTGTTTTGGTATGCGTAGCTCTTTTGCATGCTGCGAGATAGTGTCAGCCACAATAACTTTCTCGTAATCAGAATCGTTGAGGTAGTCAACCGCTGAGCCAGAGAATAATCCATGGGTTCCGGCAGCAATAACACTGAGAGCACCTCGCTGTAATAAGAAGTTGCCCGCTGCCGCCAACGTCTTTGCCGTATCAAACATGTCATCGACTACAACACAGTGCCTGCCGGCAACCTTGCCCACCAGGTAAACAGCCTCAACCTTGCTGGAATCTGGCGAACGATCCTTGTCGATGATTGCTAGCTCAACTTTTTCTACTTCTGCATGATCCTTTGGGTCTCTGCTCAACTTTTTGCGGTAATAAGCTGCTCGCTTGATGCCGCCCGTGTCAGGAGTTACCACGGCAATCTCGGTTGGGTCTTTGTCGGCTGCCCACTCCTTAACCCGCGGCAAAATTACCGACGAACCATAGACATTTTCGAATGGCTTATTGTCATCCGTGAAGCCTTGTGTTTGCGCCGAGTGCAGATCCATTGATATGATACGCTCCGCTCCAGCATCAATAAGCTGTCGAGCGATTCGACGAGCCGCTATTGCGACTCGGCCGTCAGTCTTTTTATCCTGCCGCGAATAGCCAAAGTACGGGCAAACTGCCGTCACATGGTCGGCGGAAGCACCAACAGCAGCATCAATCATCAAAATTTGTTCTTGAATAGCATCATTAATTGACCAACGGTCATGCACTGTTGATTGACCGTCATGCGTCTGAAAGACAAAAACATCCTTGCCGCGTAGTGATTCCTCGTAGCGCACGAATAGCTCACCGTTAGAAAACCGGCGCCGCTCCATCAAAGTTGCTTCAACCCCCAGATGACCAGCAACATTCTCGGCAAACTCTGGGTATGTACTGCCGCTCGTAATACAAAGTCCAGCACTACGCGCTTCAGTCATGATGACATACCCTCCTCATTTACATGTTCAGGCCGCCACTCCAGCTTTACTGCCATTGTAACGTACATACATAACCAGCACAAAGACTGTATGGTTGTGATTTGTGCTAGGTAAGGTGTGGAGAAGTAGGGAGTACGCGCAGCGAATTACAGCGTCATAATCTCTTGTTCTTTGCCCTTGGCCGCTACTTCGGCCTCTGAGCGGGCTTTGTTCATGGCGTCTTCGACTTGGGTGGTGAGGCGTTTGGCGTCGTCTTCGCCGATGTCTTTATCCTTCTTGGCCTCATTGATAAGATCCAACGCGTCGTGGCGAACTGCCCGCAGTGAGATCATGCACTCTTCCTGCTTCTGGCCGACTTGTTTGGCCAGCTCGCGGCGGCGCTCCTCGGTCAGAGGCGGGACTGGTACCCGCACCACGCGGCCATCATCAGACGGGTTCAAACCGAGACTCTGGTTATTGCGAATAGCTGTAGCAATAGCCTCCAGATTGTTCGGATCAAACGGCGTAATCTGAATCAGCTGGGCCTCTGGCGCCGTCACCGTCGCCACCTGGATCAGCGGCATTGGCGTGCCATAGGCTTCGACCGTCACCCCGTCTAGCATACTGGCGCTGGCTCGTCCGGTTCGCAGACTTTTCAAGCCTTCTTTGAATCGTTCGACGGCTTGGCTAAATTTGGCCTGGGCGTCTGTAATGATTTGATTCGGACTCACTGCTAATTACCGTTTCGAAAGGTTTGAATCATGGTAACGCGCGGGTCTTCGGTGTCCGTAGGCATTTCCAGCCAGAGTGGCGTGTTGGTCATTACATAATGTACTAGGTAAACGAAGTCAGCCTCGGCAATCTTGTTCTGCAGAAATTCCAAAGGCTCGTCGCGAGTTTCAGCAGCAGTCAGAGCCCCCCGCAATGCTCGTTCACCCAATGAGTCTGGCATAAACCGCTCGCTCTTATTATCACACGGTGAGTACTCTTGCTCCTCAACATGCAGCGATCGCATGTATTGACGAAGTCCGCTCATCACCGGGTCATCACTGCGCGTCGGATCGTCGACAACTTTCTCAATAGCCTTGGTCGCCACGCTCATGGGAACTTCTACATGTTTGTCACCGCCCATCAACCAGAGCGCGTGAAAAGGGCCAGCCTCCGTAGCAGCCCAGCCATGATGCGTTCTTGCACTTATTCCACCGCTCCGCTCCAAATCTAGCGACATCCGAGCTTCCTCCGTTACATCTTCTGGATTAATTCTAAACCACTAGTAGCAGCTTATCAACCAGAACTGTTCAGCCAACTTCGCCGAGAGCAAGGCGCGAGAAGCGTCGGACAACGACATTCTCGTTCATCAAGGCAGCGTTTTGCTTGACGTGATCAGCTACCGTGATGTCGGGGTTCTTGACAAAAGGCTGGTCGAGCAAGCAGCGCTCAGCAAAATATTTCTGGAGCTGGCCGTCAACGATTTTGTCGATCATGTCGGCAGGTTTGCCTTCGCTCTTGGTCTTATCAACAAACTCAGCTTTGATTTTGTCGCGGTCTTCGGCCGGTACATCCTGGCTGCTGACATAGGCGGGCGCCGAAGCAGCAATGTGCATCGCGATATCTTTTACCAGTTCATTGAAAATATCACCGCGAGCCACGAAATCAGTCTCGCAGTTTACTTCTACCAACACACCGATCCGGCCGTCGTGATTGTAGGTGCCGATTTGACCGGCGCGGGCTTCGCGTTCACCACGCTTCTCGGCCTTGGTGAGACCCTTTTTGCGCATGGCGGCCAGGGCTTTGTCGAAGTCGCCATCAGCTTCTTCGAGCGCCTTCTTGGCATCGGTCAGGCCGACGCCGGTGAGGTCTTTGAGTCGTTTAATTTCTGCTATGTCGATTGCCATAATTTCTCCTATACTATTCGTTCGTTTACCGTTTTCTACTGATTATTCGCTGCGCAATATCCGTACACTGTTTTCTGTAGCATGTCGTGGGTATCGGCTCATGGAAAACGTACGGAAAACAGCAAACCGTTAATGATTACTCTTTGGTCTCTTCGCTCTTATCAGGAACATCAGCCTTCTTCTTAGATGAGGCCTTGCCTGTATCGATAGCCGCTTTGACGTAATCAGCCACCAGCTGAATGGTCTTGATGGCATCGTCGTTGGCTGGAATCGGGTATGTTACCTGGCTGGGGTCGGCGTTGGTGTCGACCAGCGCGACGATTGGCACACTGAGCTTGTTGGCTTCGCGCACGGCGTTGGCGTCGTGAACAATGTCGACGACGAACACTGCGCCTGGTCGTTTGTTGAGCTCTTTGATGCCGCCATAGAGGACGTTCATCTGGTCAATTTCTTCTTGGAAGCGCTGTACCTCGAGCTTGTTGTACTTGTTGGCTAGTTCGCCGCTGGCCATGCGGTTTTCTAGGTCTTGCAGGTGCTTGACCCGTTCGCCGATGGTGTTCCAGTTGGTCAGCATACCGCCAAGCCAACGCTCAGTGACGAAAGGCATGCCGGTATCTTCGGCGAGCTTGCGAATAATATCCTGTGCCTGGCGCTTGGTGCCAACCAGCAGAATCTGCTTGCCGTCAGCAGCCGTCTTGGTCAGGAAGGCCAAAGCCTCCTCAAGATTAGCCACCGTCTTGGTCAAATCAATAATGTGCGTACCACCTCGCTTGCTGTGAATGTACTGCGCCATCTTGGGGTGCCAACGCTCGGTCTTGTGACCGAAATGCGCGCCCGCCTCCAGCAATTGCTTAATATCGACGTCTGTCGCCATGAGTATCTCCTTTATCTTCGATTGGGAGCTTCCGCGGGCCTGCACGGCTACCGCAAAAGAGGATCAAACCCCAACCTGCTTACTTAATTGTGTGTTCATTGTAACAGATCAGGCGGCTGCGAGCAAGTCGTCGCGATAGGCTTGGGCGCGTTCGACAATTGCAGGGTTTAAGTTCGGGTCGCACGCCGCTTCCAGCAACCAATCCAAGGTTGCTTGGGCGCGCGGAAGTTCCCCTTCAAGATACGCCCGTGCTCTTTCGACTTTATCGACAGACCAAACAGATGTCCAATGGTCGAATGGAAAATGGTGGCGCTCAAACTCATTGTGATGAATATCCCTGCACAATGCATCCGAGCCGATTTTACCTTCCCGCTCCGAATATGCCGTCTCGCCCCCAACAACGAACGCAACAGATACGCCAAAGTTGCCTGTTGCTTCGTCCGCGGCCGGATCATAGGCACCGGGTGCTACGGTCGCCAGTAGTATGCCTTTGCCGAGTCCGTCTATTTCTTTGCCTCTTTCAAGCACTAGGCTTTGGCCAAGATTCACTCTAGCACTACTCGCCGTCTTTCCATGCACCAGCAGCCGCCAAAACGACTCATAGCTGTCTTGCATAGCCGTTATCTTATCAATACACTCACGCCCGGCTTCAGTAGGATTCTGGGCATCATACTCCCAAGTGCAGAGCCTACCTCCGTACTGCTCCACCTGCCGTCGCTCCTCTGCTGACTGCGCCCGCCGTTGTTCAGCTTCGTGGCGACCCGCTTCTTCTAATCTTTCGCTAACACCTTGCGAATCCATACGGATGTATCCTCTCAATGCATTACGCCACCCTTGTTCTGCTGCCTAGTATACAAACTCTGGAGCCAGTTCTCAACCCCAGATCATCTGCCCCTGATTTACTCAAGGCTTCGCGAAAAGGCAGACATGGGCGAACCACCTGATTGTTGGCATATTAAACCCTAACATTTCAGGGGTTAAATCTTCACAGCGAAAGCTCTAGCTTTACATAATAATTATGCTATATTGTTTATATGTTTACGCTTACATAAAAAGTAAAATAAGATAAAAAGGAGCTCTCATGCTTGCAAGAATAATAGACGAAGCAACGGACGCAGTAGCCGCAGCTATCAGGGGTGTCGATAACGTTCTGGACGCACTTACCGATACCGTAAAAGGCCAGGTGATAAATGTACTCAGTGGTACCGGCGAAGTAGCCACCAGCGGGGTTGAAGCCATCG
Source organism: Candidatus Saccharimonadota bacterium (assembly GCA_036743655.1). GTDB lineage: Bacteria > Patescibacteriota > Saccharimonadia > Saccharimonadales > UBA4665 > DATHNF01. Next base: position 37,984 of record DAINPB010000001.1, on the reverse strand, counting down.
CCTCAGTCGCCGATGGAGCTATAAAAGGCGCAGGACAAGTGGGAACTTCCCTGACCGAAACTATTGCCAGCACTATGAGCGGCGTTGTCCAGGGCGTTAAGCAAGTAAGTGGCGACGTAATTTCTGCCATTCAGGGCGCAGCCCAAGGTATCGTGTCAGCAACAGCGGAAACAGGCGGCGATATCGGCCAGGCAGCAGTTTCGGCAGTTCAGGGCGCCATCAAAGCCGCCGGCGACACCGGCGAAGACACTTCAGAAGCAGCCAAGGCAGCGGTCAACGGAGCCCTCGACGCAGCCACCACTATCGGCGGCAGCGCAGCCCAGACAGTCCGCGACGCCCTGCTCTCAACAGCAGCTCTACCCAGAGATATCATCGAAGCAGCCATCAAGGGCAAAGACAACAAGTAAGCCCGTCTTCTCTTAAGTTAGCTGTAAACCGTTCTACTACAGATGTTTTCATCTGTAAGTTTCAACGCTGACTATCAATAAAGCCAGGTTCAAAAGAGGGCGAAACCCGAACCCACTACGATACCGGCTCAAGCTCCGCACTAGGAGGACACAGAATCGACGTTCTCAGCATAGAGAGCGTTTGATCAGCCGCAATCAGTAGGTTATCCAGCTCAGTCTCAATTGATTTTGCGCGGTGGTAGATCCATTCGCCCTCGGCGGGCCAAGGATAAGAAGCGGGCATGCCTGTAGCATTGCGCTTTGCAGCGAATTTCTCTTCTTTGTCCTTCTTCTGACCCTCGGACATAATGTGATACACGACTTTAAAGTTCTCAGCCTCTCGAAAATCGGGCAGCTGTTCAACTGCCGGTCGCGGCCCAAGCGTATAGTGAATTATCTCTGGCGCCTGATGTGAAAGCGTAGTAACCGTAGCGGTAATAGGCCCATGAGCAGTTACCGCCAGCACAATTTCTGGGGTAGCAGTAATGATATCACTGGTATTTGCCTCAAGTCGGTCGTTATAGAGCAACCAGAATAGCCCCTGAAATCTTCCCACCATATTCGCGTATCGAGACTCGTTGCTGGCTCCGATTATCTGGGCAGTTTCCTTGCGACGTGCTTCTTCTTGAGTGGCTCTCTCCCACTCAGCCGAGGCCTCTCCAGCCGTAACTTCTTGTAGTGTACGTAAGTCTACTAACTCCACATCCGTCTCCTGCTATGCTTTAACCAAATTATACCATGCATAAGATAATATAGCTAGACTGTTGACCAAACCCTAACAGATGTGTATACTACCTATCTGATTATGAAAAAGAGTTTGCACCCCGATAATTACCGACTTGTCGTGTTCGAAGACCTCAATAACGGCTTCCGTTTCCTGACACGTTCGACTGTCGCTGCCGAAGAAAAGACTAAGTGGGACGACGGCAAAGAATACCCTTTGGTCAAAGTCCACATCACCTCCGCTTCCCACCCCTTCTTCACCGGCGAAGAGCGCATCCTTGACATTGAAGGCCGCGTTGACAAGTTCAAAGCTCGCGCCGCCGCTGGTCAAGCCTCCAAGGACAAACGCGCCGCCGCCGCCAAGAAGCAAGCCCAGCGCGAAGCCGCCAAGATCGAGAAGGCCGAAGCCAAGGCCGAGAACACCAAGCCTAGCAAGTAATCGCCTATGGCTATGGTAGAATCAGCCGCCGACAGCGAGCGTCCGGCGCTGGTGGTCGATATCGACGGTGTTTTCAATATCTGGAGCAAGGCTGCGCCAGAGGGTTGTCTGCCGCGTCCCGAGAGAATGTTCCGAGAAACAACTTACTACAACCCAATTCACGGTGAGTGGATTCGCCATGTTCACGAAGCCCTAGCTGACATTTATTACATCAGTGACTTGCGAGCCGACGCTCATACAAGCATGAGCCAGATTCACGACTGGCCGAAGTTTGACTGGATCGACATCTGGCCCTACCACAACAGAGTGAAGAGCGATCACGCACTGCGCGCCATGGCCATAACCGCCCTGTTCGGCGACCGTCCCGTCGCCTGGATCGACGACATTGTCACCGACCTCGAATTCAGATGGGCCAAAGTACGCAGCAATACTCAAGGCGCACCAACTCTGGTCGTAAAAACCGAGCTCGATGCCGGTCTGCAACCCGAACAAATGACCGAAGTCGAGGGCTGGCTAATTAATGCCGCTACCGGCAAGCTCGAGAAGCCCGGAACCGAGGCCGAGAAAGCCAAAGTCAAGAAGTAATACCATACAAGAATACTAGCGTTGCGCGGCTTCAACAGCGTCGTGACCTAGCTGCTTGCGGGCAGTATCAATCTGGCTGGCTATTTCAAGCTTGATAGCCTGAGCTTCAGTGCGATGAGTCCCTACCTTCATCCGGGTAACGTCGCCACCGATCCTATTACCAGCAACATAAGCCTTGCTACCACTTGCTTGATCCCAAACCGTTGAGTGACCTATATCTGCACTGATTCCTTCGTTAACTGGTCCTTTATGTACTGGCACTTTACTTATGAGTGTGCTGGCGTGTCCGTGAGCGCCATCGGAAGTAACGGTATCGACTACCGCAATGTCCTGTCCAAGGGATTCGGACTTATTGATCCAAGTCACGTCTCCGTTATCATGCCGGATTTCGTGTCGGCCTTTGGGAAGTAAGTGCGTGGCATCGACTAAAGCCTGGTCGCCTTCTTCAAGCGGGCCCATTGGCTGCGTCCTATCTTCAATCCGGGCTGCTGGTGCGGGGAGAAAATCGTAAGCTGGGTGAACTTCTTGCATGGTTATTCCTTTGGTAGTTATTTTTGTTTTATTTAAGCTATTTTAGACTATAGCAAAAAATAGCAATTTTGTCAATATCAAACAGAGGTGGTATAGTAAATATACGATGAACGAAAAAGAACAGCAGCTAAGAGACGAACTGGCCGCTATAGATGCCAAACTCCAAGACCCGGCTATCTTTAGCGATAAAAGTTATCCCAAGCTCGCCAAGCGTAAAAGTCAGCTGGACGACATCCTCGCCCTCTTCGATGCCAAGGCCAAACTAGCCAGCGACAAGGCCGAAGCCGAAGAGCTAAAAAACAGCTCGGATACTGAGATGCAGCAAATGGCCGTACTCGAACTCGAAGCGCTCGACAAACAAATTGCTCAGAACGACGCCCAATTAATCGAGGTACTCACTCCTCAAGATCCCAACAATGAACGCGACGTCATTATCGAAATCCGAGCTGCCGCCGGTGGCGACGAGTCCAGCCTGTTCGCCGGCGAACTTTATAGAATGTACATGCGCTGGGCCGAAAACCATCAGTACAAGACCGAACTAATCAGCGAGTCGCCAAACGAAGTTGGTGGGTTCAAAGAAATAACCTTCTCCGTCCACGGCGTTGATGCCTACAAAAACCTCAAGTTCGAAGCCGGCGTTCACCGCGTTCAGCGCGTGCCCGTAACTGAGAGCCAAGGCCGCGTCCACACTTCAACAACCACTGTTGCTGTCCTACCCGAAGCCGAGGAGACTGACATAGAAATCGACCCCGCCGACCTCCGCATCGACGTCTACCGCAGCGGCGGCCACGGCGGCCAATCCGTCAACACCACCGACTCCGCCGTCCGCATCACCCACCTGCCCTCCGGCCTGGTCGTCAGCAACCAAGATGAAAAATCCCAGATCAAGAACAAAGCCAAAGCCATGAGCGTCCTGCGCTCCCGCCTGCTCCAAATGAAAATCGACGAAGAATCCGCCGCCCTCTCCGATGCCCGCAAGAAGCTTATCGGCTCCGGCGACCGTTCTGAAAAGATCCGTACTTATAATTTCCCCCAAGACCGCATCACCGACCACCGCATCGGCTACTCCCGCAGTAACATCCCCGCCGCCCTAGCCGGCGACATCGACGACCTCATCGAGAAGCTCCAAGCCGCCGAACACGAACTCCTCAGCCAAAGTTAATTAATGCTGGATTTCGCCAGCCGCTAGCTGTTCCAAAAATTCACTCAGCACTCTAGCTTGCTGCTGCGACATCATATAGTCTTGCGTGTAGTAGTCCTTACGTATACGGTAGCTCTGCCGCGAGTCCAAGAAACCCTCCTTGAAGGGATTAAAAGAACTTACGTCCTCCAGCGTACGCTTTACCGTAAAGCTATTGCGAGAAAAGTTAAATCTAAACTCTAGATTATCAATGGCATCGGGCACTCTCAGCCCTCCAAGCGCTATCCGGCAGTTGCCATCTTGGTTCTCTGACGTCAGAAGTTTCAGCTTACGTTTGATCATACCCCTAATGATCAAGCTGGCTGTGCGCGTAAGGTACTTCTGATCCGGCTCGTGTGTGTAATTCATACCCTCGACAGCGATTTCACCCCTGACGAGTCTACGGAGCTGCCCAGCTAACCTCTCTCGAATTTCGGCAGTTGGTGGCGTAATTGCTTCACGATCGGCATCGATGACAAAGCCTTCGCCTGATTCATATCGAGACAGTAGCTCGATTACATATTCGGCACTGCTACCAGTGAGCAAGGTTTTTCCACCCCCGTCAAAAGTCCGCGTCTCTACCTCCTCTTCCTTGGCAGGCTTCTGGCCAATATAGACAAGTCTCTCTTCACTAGAGTAAGCACGCTTTTCGTCCCACGCGAAGAACAGGGGTGTATCAAAGTCCAAAACTATTGTTGATGACTGCAGTTCTTCCGGTATACCTGATCCGCTGAGCCGAATAGTGTTGTATACATAGCCGCTGGATTGATAATGTCTGTAGAGCTCCAAATGAACTCCCGTATCGACGATGACTGATTTGATGGAAGTACCGTGCTCACCTGTGAAGGAACTCATCTTGATGAGCGGGTGGTTGCTGTGCCCATTAAGAATTTTTTCGTAAATATTTTTGAGTTGATTTTGCAGTACTTCGGGAAGCCTCTCGCTTTCCGCTTGTGTATGTAACTCATTCGCTCTCCGCAACACATTAGCTATACCTCGTAATTCAAACTCTGTCGCATCGCGCCAGTTTCTGTCAAAGCCTAATCGCCCTTTAAAAACTTTAGCTTCTTCCGTATCAATCCTATACAGACCCTGTATCTGCTGCTGCTCTGGGCCTGTCCGCCTGGGATCAAAGTCTACATAGAGCCCCTTTTTCCCGGTCTCCAAGTCGTCCAAAAACTGTACCCGCGCCACACCAACGTTCAAGAGTTTAACATCCGAGAAGTGCTCATCACCCCCAACATCTATAGCTGCCTCGCCCACTACCGAGCCGAAAACAGCCTGATTATATTGCTCTATGAAGGAGACGTAAGCCGCTGACTGTGGCCCTTGATCCCCACCGTCTATCTCGTAGTTCGTCATATAATTATATTAACATGTTTACAGATTATGGCAATTATCTGTACGTCCGCTGCAACACAGCTACTTCGTGCTGCTTAAATAACGCGTCTAAGGCAGCCTCTACTCAGGGTGGGTGGCCATGTCAGCCTCAACGTCTGTAAGGTAGACTATTGCGCCGTTTTGATCTGCCTTATACTCATCCGCGCTAACAGATACGATGAACTGCACGTTACCTGCCTTATCGGCACCTGAAGTACCTGGCTGGTGTTGCTCGACGACTAGGTCGTACTCAGGAGAAATTTTTATTGGTACGCCGGCGTCAATAATACTGTGCTCAGGTATATAATCATGCTCTACTACTCGTGTTAGTGCACTACGCTCAAACTCAGGGTATCGCTTTATCACGCTTTTTAGCCCTAAAACCGTCCCACCGAGAGCAATTACCCCCAAAGTCGCAAGAACAGGTCTTCGCAGTCGATCCCATAATCTTTTTTCGGCGGCTTTTTCTTCTTTAGGTTGTGATTGCATAGTATTACCTGAAATTCTGAATTCTTTTGATAATACTATAATAGCAATTTATTATCTTTTTGTCAAGTTATGCTTCCTAGCCCGCCCCTTAAAATCTGCTAGTCTATACTAGTCACAAGCCGCCGAACACGAACTCTTACAGACCAGCTAATAATCTCTCGTGTGGCTAGGCTGCTACTGCGGCTTCAGCAAGTGTTCCGCCGGTAACTTGTAACGCGCCGGCTGCGCTTTGCGATTCAAGAGCTTCAAGCAGTATGAAAGCCGTAGCATTCATTGCATGCTGTTCTTCAGTACTATACCTGTATTGATCGTGTAGTGTGCCGTTGACTGGATCAACCATGCCGAGGAATACTTTGGGGTCATGTCGCCGGCCGCCTTCGCGTACCAAAATTTCCATATCTGTTTCTCCGCCATTGGCAGAAGTAACGTGCAGTTGCCAATTAGTTTCTGCTTCACTCCTACGTTCAGGAACCACCCTCATGTTAGAACCGGGTTTAGCGGTTAACTTGAATGGTAGGCCGGTTGTTTCGAGGGTGACGCCTTCTTTGGCTGCCTTAGCCCATTTGTGGGTCAGCCGTAGGGCTTTATCTGTAACAGCCAAGTTAGCTTGACCAACTCGCTCAGAGCCAAATGGCGAGGGTAGTCTGACAGCTCGTTTAGCAGGCATAGTGTCAAGCATGTCTTTAGGCAACCCTAGTACCGCCTTACCTAATCGCCTAGTAATTGTACGGCCACGCTTTGGGCCTTCTGGCCCTCGTGATTCAAGGATTGCTCTTTCGGATACGTATGGTTTCATTTCTTGGTACTCCTTTTTTTATTTATTAACTTAATACATATAATAGCAAATTTTAGTCATTTTGTCAATTCTATACTATTTTAAGTAGTCTATACTATTCAGCATGACTACAGACGAGTATTTGAGCAGAGCGGCTCGAAAGCTTGAACAGGCCGGGATCGGAACCGCACGACTGGACGCGTTGGTGCTGCTCGAGGATGTCACCAGAATTAGCCGCGCACAGTTACTAGCCGAGCCGAGCATGGAAATCAAACCGCAGCAAACCGCGAAACTCGAAAAGTTACTCAAGCGGCGTGCGCGACATGAGCCGCTGGCTTACATCCGCGGCATGACTGAATTCTATGGTCGTGAATTTGTACTCACACCGGCCGTGCTGGAGCCGCGGCCTGAGTCCGAAACCATGATTGAGCTGCTCAAAACACTGCCTTATTTCGGCCACCAACAGCCTAAATCACACCCCTCTGAACAACGCCCAGGAACCGACCAGCCAAGCAGACACACCGATTCAGCGCCGAGCCCTAGTCAATGCCACAAGACATCACCACCAACCAGGAAAGTAACGATAGCTGACGTCGGTGCCGGCAGTGGTGCGCTCGGTATAACCGCTCAATTAGAGCTACCAGATACACGGGTTGACCTCCTCGAGATTGATAAAAAAGCTTTACTAGTCGCCAAAGAGAACGTAGATAAATTTACACTAAACATAAACACTATTGAAAGTGATCTGTTATCAGCAAGCCGTCGTCATTACGACATCTTACTCTGCAACCTCCCCTATGTCCCAGATAGTCATACGATTAACCAGGCGGCCTCTCATGAGCCGAGGATAGCTATCTTTGGTGGCCCTGATGGGCTTGATTTGTATCGAATGCTCTTCGAGCAAATCTCAAACCTGTCCGGAAAACCGTTGTATATTTTAACTGAGGCCTTGCCGCCGCAACACACGCTGTTAAAAAAGATCGCTCAAGGACACGGCTACAACTTAATGCAGTCTGATGACTTCATCCAGGTCTTTACTAGCCCGTAGCGTCCTGCCCAGTGGCGAGTTCGGTGGTAGCGTAATGGATAGTTTCGCTAGGTTAGCCTGAATGTATGCCCGGTGTACGCCCTCTGGGTCAAGTATGTTTTCGTCGTTGCGATTCTGACGTATGGGCAAAGGGTCAAAACCGAGCAGCCTTTCCTCTCCAGCTACGTTGAACGCCAGGCCATTTTCGAATAATGCTACGTCAAAAGTGTCAGCTAACGTCGCACCCCCTGAACAAAAAACCGATGCGAGCCTCCTCCGAACACTTTTTGAAACAGGTTGTGGGCTTACATCTTTAAACCCTCCATCGGTTGCATCCTCAGTAAGCACCGCCACAACTTCGCTATCAACGACAAGCTGCGCCATGAACCGCGGCACCTTAGGCATAAGCTCAGGTACGCGCTGGGTAAGTATACTGATGGCAGCCAGCTCTTGGGGTAACTGATTACGGATGGCGAAGCGATCTGCTGGAGGTGACACCTTAATTCCGACGGCGACGTGATCAATAGCCTCCACTTCTTCGAGTGCATAAAAGCGCGTTGGGCTACCCGGGTCACCAATCATCTCGCCAAGCTCAGCCTGCCCTAGCTGTTCAGCATCGACGCTTTGTGCTACCTCTATTGAGTGATCAATATACTCGAAGCTCATTAACTTGGATTATATAACTTTCTGATCTAAACATCAAAACTATGTTGTCGACAGCCCTTCTCGAAACTTCCTTCAAGCTGTGTTATCTTGAGTGAAGCCGAAAGATACCGACCAGTCCACTACAAGCCTGCGAAATCACTCGTGCTTGCAGTCGCGAGCGTGATTCGCTAGAGTGGTGATATGCAATACTGCGAAACCATAAGGGGCTATTCTGAACGTGATGGTAACTACCAAGATTCTTATAGATTCGCGGGCCTTCGACCGCACCCTGATGGCCCTATCAGTAAGCAAGCCTTCGATCAGTTATACGACTTAGCTGTTGAGATCGACGATGCTGTCGGTATAACCAGCGAAAGGCAAAACGTTCATGCCTATAGTGATGCACGCGGCAATGAGCCTGCAATCAGCATTAGACACAAGACATTAGGCAGGAAAGCTCACAAAGCAGTGTGGTTCAGCATCGAAGGTGGAGGAGTTTCAACCAACTACTCTATTAGAAATGATTGCGGCATACGCCTCTCGTCACCACGCGGCCCGCTGCCAATGATATGTGGCGAATACAGCATTCACGAGAAAGACAGTGTTATCCCTCGCGTCCTTGATGCACGACTATCAGAAAAAGCGTTACTTCGTTTGTATCCCATTATCGCCTTTCGAGCTCGAGAACGACGTTTCCGCCAAGAGCCAGACGTCCTGCATATCTACAACTCAACAAAAGCTAGCAGCGCAACTGCGGCCTAATCTAGATTAGTTCTTCGAGAGACACTAACTACTCGGCGCAGTTCCCAGCGTTACACCAATATGCAGCGTCTTATTGCTTCGTATAACTGTCAGGTTGATCTTGTCACCCGTTTGATGCTGGTCGAGCAGACTGGTTAGCGAGTGGGTTTGGTCGATGGTCGTGCCGTTTACAGCGGTAATGATATCGCTCTCCTGCAAGCCCGCCTGATCGGCTGGACTGCCAGAGACAACTGAGGAGCTGGCCGGGTCACTGCTTGGCGCAATAAAAGCACCGTTCTGGACAGTCAGGTGATACTGATTGGCAACATCAGCGGTCAGCGGTATGTAGTGAACGCCCAGGTATGGCCGGGTGAACTTGCCGGTTTTGAGTACCTGGCTAATCAAACCCCGCACATCATTGATAGGAATGGCGAAGCCAATACTCTGAGCATTTCCGGCAATAGCGGTGTTAATGCCGATGACCTGGCCATTGAGGTTGACCAGGGGGCCGCCGGAGTTGCCTTCGTTGATAGCCGCATCTGTTTGGAACAAATCGTCGAGATTCTCGGCCGAAGCCCCGCTGCCCGAAGCATCGCTGGCCTGCAGGCTGCGGCCGTAGCCAGAGATAATACCGCTGGTAACCGTGTTTTGGAACTGCCCCAGCGCATTGCCGATGGCCACCACGTTATCACCAACCTGCACCTTGGAAGAATCACCGACGACGACTGGGGTTAGTTTGTGCCCTTGGGCATCTTTTATCTTGAGAAAAGCCACATCCAGACTGTCGCTGTCACTGGTACGCCCAACAACCGAGACATTTTTCAACTCGGTGCCGTCGCTTAGTGTGACACTGACACTTGTTGTCCCGTCAGGTACCACGTGACGATTGGTAACAATCAGGCCGTCCGAAGAAATAATAATACCCGTTCCGGCCGCCTGCTCCGCCTCTGGCTGAGAGAATCCGAACAGGCCGAAGCCGCCCGTACCCGAACTAGCCGCCGTGATATTCACGTTAACACTTACGACACTCGGCCCAACGGTTTTGGCAATCTGACTGATAAGCTGGCTCTGGCTGGTGACAATCTTCTTCTCGTTGCCAACACTGCTGGTTAGTAAACCAGTCTGGTTATGACGACTCTCCAGCCAACCGCCGCCAAGACCACTGACAACCGCGACGACGATAAGAAGCAGCGCCATAACACCGTTTCGCCAGCGACCAGAGGTGGGTGGCTTGAAGCGCGGTCGAGGCAAGGTTGGTACTTGGAAGCTCACCGTTCGCGGCGGACGACCCGCGCCACTCGAAACGCTGTAGAACTCGGTGCGCTCATCTCCCTTTAGCTGCTTATCATCAGCACCGTCATCTGCCATTACATCCCCCCTTTGAACCTTTATACGACCTTGTCGCCCCAGTCAGAAAATGCCAGAACGACCACCACAATAGCTAACATAATGAAGATAAACTGCCGCCGCACCCCTTTGCTCAAACGATCCGTATGATCAAGGTAGTACAGCACTGCCAAGCCATAGCCCAAGGTGCTCAGCAACAGCGTCGGCTGCGCAATGCTTGTATAGAACAACAGCCAGTGACTCAGTAACCAGGCCAAAGCCGCCCCGAAGTAGCCCCAGGTATATGACAACATCTTACCGTACGGCTCTTCGAAGGTGTCGAAGAAATGCCGAGCCGCCAGGAAACAGATCAAACCAGCCACCGCCGTCAATCCATAAACCGGCCCCGCAACCCATACCATGTACAAGGCCGTCAGGCCGCACAACTGCCCGAGAAATGCCTGCAAAGAAGTCATGAACAGACCCGAGGCCGGCTTAATCGCCACCAGCCAAACCGCGTACAGCACACCGTAGAGCAGCTGCAGCGCTACCGTATCACCGTGCGCCATGAATAGCACAATCGACAGTCCGATCATCAGATCGACTGCATTGGCACGCACATTGGCGGCCCAAAACCGGGGGCGAACAGCAAACATACGCCACTTACTTAACACCACCACGCTGAGGGCTAGCTGAACAAAATTCAGCCGTACCAGCACAAAAACTGCCACTGGTAGCACCAACACCAGACCGATATGCAAGAAGTATGCAAAACCGCTGGTGGGCTTAAGTTTGCGGAGTAGTAGCCTCATCACTACCTAATATGATAACAAAATCTGCGCCATTCGTCTGGATAGAAGTGTCCGGCAGTTGGCCGGTGCTCGTGCCGTTAAGGCGTTGCTCCAGATAGTGCTTGGTGTATTTATCCTTGCCGTGGGTCAAATCAACCAGTACGGTTTGTGACCAGCTAGTGGTCGGCGCATCGGTGGCTCCGACCACATTGTAGCCATATGACTTCAATAAATCTGCCTCGTTACTGGCTATACCAGGTATGGTGGTGCCATTCAGCACCAAAATCTTGGCGTGCTCCTTCATAATATATGGATCTTTGAGCTGGGTACGAACAAAGGTTTGGATAGCGCCGTAGTTGAACAGCCCGGCACTCGGCAAATCAATCGACTGCCCCGCCAACACCCCGGTAGTAACATAGTTATTCGGCGCATCCGCCAGGCCCACCGACGTGGTGTTGGCGTCGCTAATACCTTTGACGATGCTGTGCAACCGGTTGGCATCAGACAGCGATAGATCGGTTTGTACATTATTACCGAAGGCGTTGAGCAGGCCGGAGAGTTTCAGCGGATTGCTGATAGTGCCGAGCGTCTCGACTTTGCCCCGCAGCGCCATCAGTACCGCTCGCTGCCGCTGAGCCCGAGCGAAATCACTGGTGGTCTCCCTTGAGCGAACATAATTAAGCGCCTGTTTACCGGTGAAGCTGTCGACGCCAGCCTTGGCCAGTACCGGACTACCGCCGTTTTGCCAAGCCATGGTCGGGTCTACCAGATCAGTTGGTGCCGTAACCGTGATGCCGCCGACGGTATCAACCGCCTGCTGGAAGGCCTGGAAGTCGAGCATGGCGTTGTAATCAACGGTCACGCCGAGGACGTTTTCGACCGTTTGATCCACTTCGTCGAAACCAGCTTGAATGGCCTGGGGGTTGGTGCTGCCTGGAGCAACTTTGCCTAAGTATTTGAATTCGCCGGTTTCCCAAGCAGCATTAATCTTCATCGCCCCCGCATCAGGCATATCCACCCATAAATCGCGCGGAATGCTCAACAGCGTCGAAGTGTGATTAACCGGGTCGATGCTGGCCAGCATCATGGTATCGGTCAAATCCGGCCCATCGTGACTGCCGCCGCCGCGACCAAGCAGCAAGACATTAATCCGGCCATCGCCCTCGCCTTTTAACAGATTAGGGTTAACATTTGCCTTGAGCGCTGCCGCCGAAGCCGTACCCGACCTGAAGACCTTGTGCAGTTTCATATAACCCTGGCTGAATAACAGACCCCCGCCAACAACCACCAAGATGACTAGGGCGCTGGCGCTACGAAATGCCCAACGGCGCGCCACATACCATTTGCCGCGTGCTAACAGTGTGCGCGGCCGGTAGTCTGGGCCATCTTTGCCCGGGAGTGACATATCAATTGGTGGCAGCTGGTAGTTGGCTACTTTGGGGGGCGAGTCTGGAGCTGGGGCTGGCGTAGAAACAGGGGTTGAGCTAGGAGCAGACGTCGGCAATACAGATGCACCGCCCATCGATGATCCAACAGATGGCTGGATCGAACGGTTTGCCGTCTCAGGCGATATTCTATGGAGATCAGCACCAGCCGGCCTTCTCCTGCGCGGCATCATACCATCCATGGCAGCGCGGCTCGGCGATACCGGCTGCACAGGGCGCCGTGGCGTCACTAACGAGGGGCGCGCTCGAAGATGACCGGTCACTAATAAGGAATCTCCGGGGAATGTTTCTGCTTTTTGGCGTTTGTTTTGTGGTGTCCGCCAGTTTTGTCTTGAGGCATCCATCTCGTACTAATTTCGATTATACATGCATACTGCTTATGAGTAAAGCCCTGCGGTTTATCTGTAATTTCACGCATGCGGCAATATATCGGCACCAATCACTGCGTCCCATCCATCAATTATGCTCAGGTAGGTATGCTATAGTGAAGGTTTGATGGATACCAAAACTAGCCCGCTTAGCGATCCGCCAGTGCCCACCACCTCAGATAGTGGCAGGCGTTCTTCGGGCTGGAAAGAGCTATTCTCGGCGCTCAGCATCTTCCTAGCCGCCATAGCCGTCGCCCTATTGATTATCGGTTTCGTCTTCCGTTCCTACCAGGTTGACGGCCCCAGCATGGAAAACACGCTGCAAAACGCCGACAAACTTATCATCTGGAAAGTCCCCCGCACCTGGGCCAGTATCACCCATCACGCCTACATTCCTAACAGAGGTGATGTGATCGTTTTCAACGAGAGCGGCCTCAGCCAATTCGGCCAACAGGACACCAAGCAACTGATTAAGCGCGTCATCGGTCTACCCGGCGACCGCGTCGTCGTCAAGGATGGCGCCTACACTATATATAATAAGAGCCACCCGCAAGGCTTCGACCCCGATCGAACCCTACCCTACGGCAAAAACATCCCCTACACCTCCGGTAACATCGATGTCACTCTTACCAAAGGCCAACTCTTCGTCTCCGGCGACAACCGCCCCGACTCACTCGATTCACGCGCCTTCGGCCCCATCAACGCCACCCAAATCGTCGGCAAACTCATCCTCCGCGTCTTCCCGGTCAACCAGTCCAAAGCGTTCTAGCTCTGCAAGATCTACGACTCTTCGAGCGCCTTATCAAGAATCGGAGCCCAAATTGAACGAACTGTTTTGGCGCGTTCTGCAAGCCATTCAATAACTGCTTCTTCGTTCTCACGAGTCACATCTATCTCAAAAGAGAGATTAAACGCCCGGCGCTGCTGCATTACATAGAGCATTAATTTTTCTGATTCTAGCGCTTCGCCTTCTTCATAATCTTCGGGGTCTGGCACCCTCCAGTCCCACCGATATACAAGATTCAGATCTGGATTACGAAAGTCACTCCCTGTTGCAAACTCATAAAATTCATCCCAGGTGGAAAACGTGACGTGGCTTTCCAGATCGGGTTGCTGCAAGGGAGAGTGCAAATAGTTACCTCTCTCGTGATAGCAAGGATGTTCTATGTCCCATAAGTGCTGCTCAGCTGCCATAAATATTAAACTAACATGATGCTATCTGTAAGTCAACGTTTCGGAGTCTCCGTAAGTGGCTCTAGAACTGCTATCAGAAAAGTAAACACTGGCCCAGCTACGCAGCTTAGCAGTCGTTAGTCGAGTGAGAAGTCTCAGCCGTCTGCTTTTTGTAACGAGTAGCTATAACCAGTGCTCCCAGCACGATTCCCGACATATAGAGGGACTGTTCAGTAGCATACACTCTGAGTGTTTCGCCACCCGTAGCATATTCTATTGTAGACGCCACTTCGGCCACAGCGCCGAGAGCAAATGCGCCCACTCCAATAGGTGCTACCCTGATAGTCTCTAACGGATGTCGAGCAGCATATTGTAGAACGTTCATAAAGCAAGTATACCATAAAATAAACATTCGTGTGTCAGTCAGCACTATCGGTACTCGCCCGCCCCATGGTATATTCAAAGCATGGCGCAGACACCAAAAAGAGGTTTAGGGCGGGGTTTCGAGGCTCTATTGCCAGCTGACTTCGACAAGAGCATGCTACTCAGCTCTGAAGATCGCATTCAAAAAATCGCCGTCAAAGACCTCCAACCCAACCCCCACCAACCCCGCAAGCACTTCGACGAAGCGGCCCTCCAGGAGCTCGCCGCCTCTATCAAACGCCACGGTATCATGCAGCCCCTCGTCGTCACTCCGGCCACCGACAACACATATACGCTGATCGCCGGTGAACGCCGCATGCGCGCCGCTCAACTAGCCGGCCTGACCACTGTTCCCGCCATCGTGCGCGACAGCCAAGAGCTAGAACAGCTCGAATTAGCCCTTATCGAAAACGTCCAGCGCGTCGATCTCAGCCCCCTCGAGCAAGCCGTCAGCATCGAACGCCTGCACCAACAATTCTCCTTCTCCTACGACATCATCGCCCAGCGCCTCGGCAAAGCCAGCTCCACCGTCAGCAACACCGTCCGCCTGCTACAACTGCCCGAAGCCGCCCGCGACGCCCTCGCCAAGGGCAAAATCAGCGAAGGCCACGCCCGCACCATCCTCGCCCTCAAGGACGACCCCGAACGCCAAACCTATCTGTTGCAAACCATCATCAGCCAGGGTTGGAGCGTCCGCCAAGCCGAGCGTTTCGTGGTCAGCGTCAAACAAGGCGTCAAACAAACCAAACAAGCCCACGCCCGCACCGAAACCGAAACCCCCGAGACCAAATCCCTCAGCCACAAACTCGGCACCCCCGTCACCATCCGCCGCACCGCCCGCGGCGGCAAACTCGAAATCACCTTCACTACCGACGACCAACTCACCCAGATCATCAACCGGCTGTAGCCCGTTCTCAGCCAAAATCGGCTAATCTATAGCCCTCTCCCGAGGAGATTGATCTCCGCCCGAAGTCAGTAATGACTAGAGCATCAAGTTTTCTATAATTCAGATATGAAGGGGTTTGATTATTATTAGTTAATGATGTATAATATGCCCATGCCCGGTAACGAACACCTCCCTTCAGCCGCAAGAGAGCCAATTCAAAGAGAGATTATCTCTCTCGAGAACGGCCCTGTTGACTTGTTCTTGAATGAACATAAATTACAGATTGTTAGCGAACCTCCGGTTATTGAAGGTGACTCGCGTCAAGCCTATCTCAACCCCGATATTGGCTGCTTTGTTATTGATCCCGATACTTACGATGTCGCTAAAGGCATTGGCTTCAAAGCGCTGAGAGATGGCGAGAGTACTATATTAGGCCGCAGCCGCAGTCACAACTATGGACGTTTTAACTTTAAAGGTACGACATCTCGAGCACACGTCAAACTTAGCCGCGTGGGCGACGAAGTTGAAATTATAGATCTCCGCTCAATGAATGGTACATATCTGGACAGATCACCCTCTGAACTCAAAACAGTTCGTAATGTTGGCGCAGTGACCATAAAACGTTCCAGAGAAACAGAAGCCAAACGAGAAGCTATCACCATCGCTGGCTCAAGCGTTGCCTCCGAACGCCACCCTGAGCGTAACGAAGATGCCTACTTCGTCAACCAAGAAGCAGCTGCCTTAGGCGTATTTGACGGTGTTGGTGGCGCACCTGGGTCAGAAGAAGCGTCCGCTACCGCTGCAAAGATTGTCGACGAGTTCTTATCCGATGTGCCCACAACCGTCGCTCCTGCGCTTAGCACTCTTGCCATTCGTGAAGCTTTGCAAACCGCTCACGAGACCATCGTCAGCCAGCCCGGAGGTCAACACATTGCAACCACCGCTACCATCGCCAAAATATTTGAGAATGAATCTGGTAGTCAATACGCCGTTGTCGGCAGCGTTGGCGACAGTCGAGCCTACTTATTCAGACAAGGACATATTGAACACATCACACTCGACCAGGCGTATGTTGGCGGTATAAACACCGATGAAGCCAAAGTTTTACAGCAAACCCTATCTAATGCTACCAGCCTATCAAACCTAAGCCCTACTGAGCAGCAAGCTTTCTTCCGGCGCAATATTATCACCAGTCATCTCGGCGGCGGCAAGAATCCCACCATCACCGTCTCGACTTTTGAAGTCCAAGCCGGCGACCGCATCCTCATAACTTCCGACGGTGTTCATGATAATCTGACGAACCAAGAAGTTGAGCAAGCCCTACAAGGCCACCCCGAAACAGAAGTCGCCGTTCAGTCATTAGTCGAGGCAGCCAGAGAGCGGAGCAATGATCTTGATCACATGCGCGCCAAGCAAGATGATATAACTGCCGTCATAATGGACATCGCAGCTGCTACATCCTAAGCAGCCTCACTTTCAATTTCGCACAGTTTGAACTACAGCAAAACCCTCTGTTATGTACGCGCTCTAATTTCCTTGGAAAGTGCCCGGTAAGCGCGGGCGCCCTTGCTCCATTTGTCGTGTTCGTAGATGGTGCGGCCGTAGCTGGGGGCCTCGGCCAGGCGGACGTTGCGTGGAATGATTGTTTGGAATAGTTTGTCACCGAAGTAATTCTTCACTTCTTGCTCAACTTGTTCACTCAAACTATTTCGCTTATCAAACATAGTCAGGACAATGCCGAGTAATTCTAATTGTGGATTAGTGCTGCCCCGCACCGCCTGAATAGTGTTCAGTAGCTGACTGAGCCCTTCTAGTGCATAATATTCTGCCTGTACCGGAATCAGTACTAAGTTGGCAGCGGTTAGGCCATTGATCGTCAACAGGCCGAGTGATGGCGGGCAGTCAATCAGGATGTAGTCGTAGTCGGCTGTTTGCAAAGCTTGGCGTAAGGCAAACTCCCGTTTGGCCCGGCCGACCAGTTCGACCTCAGCTCCGGCCAGGTTGGCGTTCGCCGGCAAAACGAATAATTGTGCGACATGCGTTTCTTGGACTGCCGAAGCTAGTGATGCCCCGTCGCACAAAACATCATAACTTGTTTGTTTGGCCTGCTCTTTTGTTAAGCCCAGCCCGCTGGTGGCATTTCCTTGCGGATCGAGGTCAACCAGCAAAACCGAAGACTTCTCGCCAGCCAGTTGGGCTGCGACATTAATAGCCGTCGTCGTCTTGCCCACGCCGCCCTTCTGGTTCACCACTGCGATAATTTTTTTTGTCATAGTCCCCTGTCTACGCTTAGTATAGCATCCGCTGGATATGAAAGCAGTACCAGAGATAAGTAGCTTTATTGTACTAGCTGTATACTGCTATAGCACTTGATTGTGCGACGGACTGGTAAGGCCGTCTTTTTTGCCTGCTCTTAGGGTGTGTAAGCTTCTGGGCTAGTTATAAGTTCCGTTACCACCGTACTACTGGCTCGTGATTGACGTAGAGTGATCTTGGTACCCAATGAGACTGTATCGAACTATGCCCGGCCTCATCGTGGCGGGTCAGTGCAGCCTGCCAAAGCAGCGACACATCCGCGCCTCGCTCGGATGCGCTCCGCACACCTTTGAGTCGACGATGCCGTAGTCTCCCAGAATGGGGAGTAATTGACGATCCTAATCGTCGAGTTGGCCGACGCCAGCTTCTTCGTGCGCACGAATCCGATGAAGCGCTTTTATGGCAGACGGGGCAAAGGCAATATAATCTAAGCGCCGAACTTCTGCTTGAGCCTGGCGTTTGGCTGAAATTACGACAGCCGAGGCGATTTCTTGATTGGCCATACGAACTGACTCCTGGTGCTTTTCTTTGACGAATTTTAGGGCTCTGGCGATAAGTTGCCCTGCTCTTTCGCCGCTTACTCAGATTTCCTGTCCGCTTCTTGCACGGTTTGCGGTGAACCATCCAGCCAGCCGCGATTGAGGGCCGGGACAATTCGATCACGCTACGTTTAACCCTATGTGGCGCTAGATATGGCTGTCTTAGTATTCCCGGTTATCCGGTTGGTTCACTGCTGGGTAGTCCTTTGTGGTCAACGCCAAACTAAAGAACCCCCTGATATGAAATCAAGGGGTTCGTTTGGGTTTTTTATTAGTTTGATCTGATGTTTGTTGATAAGGACTGAAGACCTCACGAGCTTCAACCCTATGTCTATAGTATCTATGGGTTGCTGAACTGGTTCAAGGACTTTTTGAATAAAAATACTGTGCGATGAAAGGGCGGTCAATATGTATATTTGCGTGCTTTTTCGTTGTTAATTATTTCACAGTTCGGCGCTATTACCCTGAGTTTAACTGTTATTGTGCTAGTGGTTTATTTTTGAAGTCCCTGAATGCCGTTGTTATAATTATAACTCTTGCAAAAGCATGCAAAAGTTTTCCACATAGGCTATATGTTTACTAGCGTGCTGCTTACCGTAAACGGGTTAGTCGTATTTGAGACTTAGACGATCTTGGTGATCTTGAGAATGGTCTGGTGCTGGCGGTGGCCACGAACCTTGTGGACGCGCTTCTTGGCCTTGTAACGGATGGCGGTGACCTTGTCGGCCTGGACGTCAGCTTCGACGATTTCGGCGGTGACTTTGGCCTTGGCGACGCTGGGTGTGCCGATTTGAACCTTGTCGCCGTCAATGATTAGGAGTGGCTCGAAGTCGGCGGTTTTGCCGGGCGCCTTGAGAAGTTCAATCTTAATAGTCTCGCCTTCTTGGACGAGATACTGTTTGCCACCGGTTTGGATAACTGCTTTTTTCATCTGGTGTCTGATAGCCTAACGAGTTTTAGAAAATAAAGTTACCGATAGAGCATATCAAAATTTGCCGCCCCTGTAAAGGGGTCTAGTTTAAGACAACTGTATTCCTGCACGACGTAGGGTTAAGCGTAGTGCAACCGGAACAGCGTAAGCTGTCCCGCGTGTGACGCACTACGTGGTGCAGGAATACAGTTGTCTAGCTGCGGTTTAAAATTTCGAGCTCTTCTGGGACGGTAATTTCGCCTTGGGGAGTGGTGATCGTTTTTTGGTTGGCGGCGACCTCAGTTTCTACCGCGTCCCACGAAGTTAAGGCTGGGGCGTAAAAACCGGAGACGATCAACGGCTCCGCGCTTTGCTGCGTAACACGTATCGTATAAAAACTCCCTGGCGGCAGCGTAGCTTGAGCAATCTTGTTACGTGAATGCTTCTGGCTGTTGAGCTCCCAAATACTCCAGGTATAGCTGCCCTTATCAGTCAGCGTCGCCAGCACTAAATGACCGACGCCCTTATGTATGTCCAGCTGTTTTTCTGGTGCTTCGGTAGACCAAAAAGCCAGCTCCGTGCGGTTGCCAGGAGGAATCTCGGCAATCATCCGGCTGGCTTGTACATTGTCCTCACCGATCACGTAGTCGAGCTGTGAGAAATAATAATTTACTGGTAAGCCTGATCTATTGATAGCCTCTTCAGACGTTGTCAGCCTGGGATGCCAGTCAAAATTACGGTTGAGATCCTCGACAATCGGCAGATTGCGCACGGATGCAAAAGCAAAAGGATCACTTGTCGAGTGAGATTCTGGCTGATTCATAACCACCACCCTATCATTCCCCTCTATCCATAGCAACCATGAGCATTTTGGGGCGTTTCAGGCGGCTTTTTCCAGCTGGATGGTCAGATGGGCACCATCGATGGTGGCGGTGGCCGAGAAGGCTTCGGGTGCGGTCTCGCGTAAGGCTACGGTCAGGGTTTCCTGTTTGATCTCATCGGTGAGCTTGTCATCGCCCAAGACTGAGCGTAAAGCCTCATCATCTGTTTTGAGGTGAAGGTTGATGCGATTATCGACGTCGAGACCGGCGTCTTTGCGGGCTTTTTGGATGTGACGGATAACCTCGCGCATCAGGCCTTCGCGTTTGAGCTCGGGGGTGATTTCGGTGTCGAGGCTTACGCCGTGAGGTTGGGAAATGGCAATGATGGCGGCTCCGCCGAAGGATTTACCCATGCGTTCCTCGCGGGTTTTGGCCATGTCGTGGAACTGCACGGCCTTAACGTTCAACTCGTCCTTGATTATCTCGGTGAAGTCTTCGTAGTTTTGGCTCTGTGTTTGGTTGACGCTGAAACTGATTTTTGCCAGCGGTTGGCGGACTTTTATGCCGGCGGCGGCGCGCTGGCTGAGGCCTTCGTTGATGATGGCCCGAATCCAGGCCATTTCGTTGATCAGCCCTTCGTCTACGTCATTGGCCTTGGGCCAGTCACTCAAGTGCACGGATTTGGGTAAATCAGTCCCCTGCACCAGCTGCCGCCAGAGATGATCCGGCAAGAATGGCGAGAACGGTGCCAGTAATTGGCAGAGTCGCAGCAAGGTGTAGTGCAGGACTGCGTAGGCCTGTTGCTTATCGCTGTCGTCCTCGCTCTTCCAGAAGCGGCGGCGCGAACGGCGGACGTACCAGTTGGAAGCGTCATCCAGCAGATCTTGAATTGGCCGCGTAGCTCGATCTAGGCGATACTCATCCAGCGCCTTAGTAACCTCACCGACTGCTTGATTCAGCCGCGCCAACATCCACTTATCGAGAATATTGTCACTGTTGGGCTCCACCAGTGGTGCTGTCGGCTTGTAGCCATCAACATCGGCATACAGCTTATAGAAACTGAAAATATTATTAAGCGTCATGAAAATCTTACGTTGCACATCGCGCAGGAAATCCGTACTGAAACGCGTATCTTCCCCGTTAACCAAGGGGCTGCTAGCCATGAAGAAGCGCATACTATCGACGCCATATTGGTCAAAAATCTCGTCCATCGGCGCGTAATTCTTCTTGCGCTTGCTCAGTTTCTGGCCATCGGCGGCCACAATCCAGCCGCTGCAGATGACATTCTGAAATGCCGGTTTGTCGAAGAGCGCCGTCGCGAGTACGTGCAAGGTGTAGAACCAGCCCCGCGTCTGATCAACCGCTTCGGCAATGAAGTCGGCTGGAAAGCGTTCTTCCCAAAGCTGCTTGTTCTCAAAAGGATAGTGGTCTTGGGCATATGGCATGGCGCCACTCTCGAACCAACAATCGAAAACCTCGGGAATACGCCGGGCGATTTTGCCGGAATCGGTCTTAATCTCTACATCGTCGATAAACGGCCGGTGTAAATCCCCTACTTTGCTCGGATCAACTGCTCGCTCCTTGAGCTCGGCAACACTGCCAATCACCGTAATTTCGCCGTCGTCAGTTACCCAAATCGGCAACGGCGCACCCCAGAAACGATTGCGACTGATGGCCCAGTCGCGGGCGTTCTCCAGCCATTTGCCGAAACGGCCGGTTTGAACATGTCCGGGTACCCAGTTGATGGTGTTGTTATTTTTGATTAAAGCCTCTTTTACCCCCGTAACCCGCACCAGCCAGGAGTCGGTTGCATAGTACAGTAACGGCGTGTCGCAGCGCCAACAGAACGGGTAGGTGTGCTTGATGGTTTCGGCGGCATAGACGCTGTTTTGGTGTGTCAGGTGGGCAATGATGTGCTTGTCGGCTGTTTTGAAAAATACACCGGCGATGTCTTCGGGCAGGCCCATATCTGTTTTGACCTTGCCGTTGTCATCAATACTCAACAACACGGGAATGTTGTGCTCTTTTCCAAGTGCCAAATCGTCTTCTCCGAACGCTGGAGCAACGTGCAGTACACCGGAGCCGTCCTCAATACTGACGAAGTCGGCCGGCCAAACCTTGTAAAGATTACTACGATTATCATAGTCTTCGAGATTGCTTAGTTTGAACAACGGCTCGTAGGAACGGCCGACTAGCTCGTGGCCGCTGAGCTCTTTGACGATGTGGTAGGTTTCGACGTTCAGGGCTTCCAGGCGATTGCGCGCCAGGACGAGGGTTTCTGAATTTCCTTCATCGTCAGCTACCTGGACGTAGACATATTGGGCGTCCGGCTTGACGGCGATGGCGGCATTGCCCGGCAGGCTCCACGGCGTGGTCGTCCAGCCTAACAGATAGGCGTCCTCGTCAACCAGCTTGAATTTCACGAATAGGCTGGGGTCTGAGACATTGTCCTGATACCCCTGATTGAGCTCGAAGTTGCTGAGTGGTGTTGCGCAGCGCGGACAGTACGGCGAGCTGCGAAAGTCCTTATAGACTAGATCTTTGTCGTAAATGGTTTGGAAAACATTCCAGACACTCTCGATATAGCTCTCGTCGAGGGTGGCGTAAGTTTGGGAATAATCAGCCCAGCGACCGACGCGGCGAAACATCTTTTCCCAGAGGTCTTTGTAGAGGAAGACTGATTCGCGGCACTCGGCGTTGAACTTGTCGATACCGTACTCGATGATGTCCTGTTTGCCGCGGAAACCGTGCTCTTTTTCGATGGCATATTCTACCGGTAAACCGTGCGTATCCCAGCCGATACGGCGCGGCACATAGTAGCCCTGCATGGTTTTGTAACGGGTGACGGTGTCCTTAATAGTGGTCTGCAGCAGATGGCCGTAGTGCGGTGTGCCGTTGGCAAACGGCGGCCCGTCATAGAAGCTGAAGACGGGGCAACCTTCGCGTTGCTTGAGGCTCTGGTCGAAGGTCTTTTGTGTCTCCCAATCCTCGAGTAACTGCTCCTCGATGTCGGCTAGAAAATGTCTTTTGGGCTTAGGCTGATCTGTCACTGCGATAACTCCTTACAATAAAAATAACCTCTGAGGTCTGCTGGAGCCCCGAAATACGAGGTGTTACCATCCAGCTTCCCTTGAGGTTATATCTCAAAAGCGCTTACTTGCAGCGATAACGGGCTTACCCGGTGGGGTCTACTGAGCGCGGGGCGCTGTTCTTCTCACTCCTTGCGGTTGATGGCCGCTTCCTGTCGCTCGTTATTTACGACAGATGGATTGCTAAATTGTAATTTACACTATAACGGTTCCTTCCCTATCCGTAAAGTAAGGAATGCTGTCTTGACGGTATTATTTTTTAATTTAGCTACGGGCGTAACTGGCGACTTCTTCCATCAGGGGGAGCATGTCGCCCATCCAGCTCTTCTGCAGGTAGCCGTCGTCTTTGAGTACTAGGATTGCCGGGTATTGCATGACATCGTAGAGGCTGGCTGTGGCGGCGCCGTCGCGACTGTCGATATTGAGGACCTCTAGGCGTTCACTCCGGTGGCGAGTCTGGAAATCATGGATAAATTCCTCTATAACACGGCCATGTTCAGAGTTTGGTCTATAGAGCACTAGCACTTTCATACTTTTAGCCTATAGGCTGGGATGATTCGGGTCAAGGGCGACAGGCTAATCTGTTAAATTTTTATTAAATATACGACGGGAACTCAGGGGTGACCCCTTCCCTTCTCTGTTTTCTCTGTTTTCAGAAAAAGCCATAAAGGTCTTGCTTAATAGAAATATTCATGGTAGTCTAGGAAAGATATGGTTACAATCACGAAGCACCGCAACCGCCTCCTCCTCGTTCTTATGGGGTTGTGCTTCGACATGGTTGAAGCCTAGCCCGCACCTCCTCCGAGGGACGCGGCTCCAGCACAACCCGAAAATCAATCAGGCTTCAACCGAAGCCTGATTTTTAATTTTGGAGTTGGAGGAGTAGCGTAATGGAGATAATTAACCCTGACGGTCACCGGCCAGTCAGTTTTGAAGACCACCAAATGGCCGAGATCCTTGGCCAAGCAGTCGTGGCAGATGCAGCAGCAGGTTTCGACACAATCGAAGAAACCGATGCCATTGCACGAGAAAACGCCTTGGCGCAAGCCAGAATGGAGGCTTTGGACGAAATATTCCAGGGCGAGCCGCTACCAGCAGATTGTGAGGTCACCTGGACGTATCCTGTTCCTCAATCTGGTACCGAGCCGCTAGTGAAACCTGTTTTCAAACGCCCCGGATATCGTGCCGCCATCATCCGAACCCAGGACAATAACCGACCAGCAGGAAGTCGTGTGGTACGGTCACTGCGCTGGGAAAGAGTAGTGGTCGACGGGGCATTCTCAAATCGCCCAGCTTAGTAAATTTTAAGTATCGTAAACGGAGTAGTATGCACACAACTACAGGAGCAAAACTAAGGTTAACAGTTCGGCACCCGACTGCCGAAGAAATTGATGTTGATGCTATTAAGGAGTTGGTCTCAGAAGGGATTCGAATTTCGCCGCATATCGGCAACCTGGACAGAATAGAACATACGACACCGGATAGGCAGCTGGTATTCGTCGGGGCTGACCATTTGTACTGCCGTGACGAGAACCACCAGATGCACACCGATATCAGTCTGGCGCTCATGGGGTTGCGCGTGGAATGCGTTGATACCTGCTCGCTTAATGATCGGACACGACCGGATTTACTGGTACGTGACGAGCAGGAAGTGCCGCTGGTGGACATTTCTGCCAGAGACCGTAAGGCTTTGGTGCCAGCAGCAGTGCGAACCGGCAGTACCCAGAGAGAAGATTTACAGACCGTTCATATGCAAGCCCTTCGATCATTGGCAAGCCAGGCCATTACGCGGTCGGTGTTGTATGACGAAATGGGAGTCAGCCAGGGTTACAATAAAAGCGAAGTCTATCAGGCTCTGATTTTGGGCTTCGACGGCCTAGTACGGCTAGCTCGAAATGGCTGGGTTCAGAATCAGCGGGTTCATAGCGACACGGTGCCAGAGCACGGCCTATTTGGCAGCGGCAGTGAGCCTTTGAATGGCATCATGCCGCCCTTGCCAACGATGATGGCTGCCGAAGTCATCGAAGCTGCTCTAGCAGGCCGCAGCGGCTCTCATCATATCGGCGGCTTCGCAATGCCTCACTATACCAAGCAAGCACCCCTCATGCAGAAAGTAGCTGTCACCGCCGAAAAAGCCTTGCGCCTCCTCGGACTCTCAGTTCCTCGCCAACTGACCTACAGTATTTACAACAAACACACTGGCATTGCTGGACTGCATGAGCTATCAAGCCAAATCAGCTCAGCCGTGGGCTTAACGAGCTACTCGCAGCATGATCTCCATGCCAGTCCCGATCTGTTGAAGCGGGCTCGGCGATTAGCTAACTAAGTTCAGCTCTTAGCTACAGCCCGTGGTAGAGCCGCAGGAGGTGCAGACGTAGCAGCTGCCGGCGCGTTGGGTTTGGTTGCCGCAGTTGTAGCAGATGGGCGCGGTGTCGTCCTGCTTGACGGCCTTGGTGTGGGCAGTGGCATTAGCAGCCGGTTCGGACGTGCTTA
>DAINPB010000001.1:0-12433 GCA_036743655.1 Candidatus Saccharimonadota bacterium | reverse complement strand
CTGACGGTGCTGGCAGCTATTTGCCCAATTTCGTTGTCCGGTACGACGGTTGGTTTGGGATCATCGGCCAGTGTTAGCTCGTTGTCGCCGAGGAGGCTGGTTTGTCCTGGGTCTGGCATATCGTCGATTGAAGCCATGCCGAGTTCTAGACGATCATCGAAGCTCAGGTACGTAAGTGCCAGGCGACGGAAGACATAGTCTACCAGGCTGGAGGCTGTACGAATCTCTTTGTCGTCGGTGATACCGGCAGGCGCGAAGGACATATTGGTCAAACCATGGACATAGCTCTTGAGCGGTACCCCATACTGCAGGCCGTAGCTGACTGATATAGCCAAAGCGTCCATGACACCGGCCAGCGTTGAACCCTGTTTGGCGATCTTCATGAAGACTTCACCGGGTGTGCCATCCTCGAATTCACCGACAGTGACGTAGCCTTTGCTGCCGGCTACGGTGAAGGATATGGTCTTGGCGTTGCGAATCTTGGGTATCTCGCGGCGGACAGCACCCCTGAGGATGAACTTGTCATTGACGGCTTCGACGCTGGTGGTTGGCTGGCTGGACTGACTGGATCGATCGGTCTTCTCTTCACCGTCTTTCTTGGCCATGCTGAGCGGTTGACCGACTTTGCAGTTGTCGCGGTAGATAGCGACAGCTTTGAGGCCCATTTTCCAGGAGTCGATGTGTATTTGCTCGATGTCTTCGATGGTAGCTTCTTCGGGCATGTTGACGGTTTTACTGATAGCACCGCTGAGGAAAGGCTGCACAGCGGCCATCATCTTGACGTGGCCGCGGTAGTGGATGGAATTGTCACCCATGGAGCAGGCGAAGACGGCTTCGTGCTCTTTCTTCAGTGCAGGTGCGCCAAGAATGGTTTTCTCGATGTCAATGTAGCTGATGATGGCGTCGATCTGCGGCTTGGTGTAGCCGAGAATCTTCAAGGCTCGCGGTACGGTCTGGTTAACGATACTCATGGTACCGCCACCGACAAGCTTCTTAACTTTGACTAGGCCGAGGTCAGGTTCGATACCGGTGGTATCACAGTCCATCATTAAGCCGATGGTGCCGGTGGGTGCTAGCACACTGGCCTGGCTGTTGCGTACCCCGTATAGTTCACCAAGTTCTACTGCTTCGTCCCAGGCACTGGCGGCAGCACTCAGTAACTCTTCTGGCACCAGACTAGCGTCAATCTTGGAAACTTCGGCCCGGTGCATGCGCAGAACATTGAGCATGCCTTGGCGATCCTTGTTGAAGCCAGCAAATGGCCCAACCCGCTGCGCAATTTTAGCGCTGGTAGCGTACGACTGACCGGTTAAGAGTGCCGTAATGGCAGCAGCGATCGCTCGACCCTCATCAGAGTCATAGGGCAAGCCAAGTGCCATCAACAGCGCACCAAGGTTAGCATAGCCGATACCGAGCTCGCGGTAGGCTTTGGCGTTCTTGGTGATGCGCTCTGTCGGATATTCACTGTAGCCGACCAGAATCTCTTGAGCGGTGAAGATTAATTCCACGGTGTGTATGAAGGCTCTGATATCAAAGGTGTTGTCGTCCTTCAGGAATTTCAGCAAGTTAAGACTGGCCAGGTTACAGGCCGAGTCATCGAGGTGCATGTATTCGCTACAGGGGTTGGAGCCGTTGATGCGGCCGGCGTTCGGCGTCGTGTGCCACTTGTTGATGACGGTGTCGAACTGCATGCCCGGATCAGCGCACTCCCAAGCAGCTTCGGAGAATTGGCGGAATAGCGCGCGGGCTTTGACTGTCTTGACTGTCTTACCAGTAGAAACAGCTTTGAGATCCCAGTCAGCGTCATCCTGAACAGCTTGCATGAAATCATCAGTTACCCGTACCGAAATATTGGCATTCTGATACTGCACACTGAACGAATCCTTGCCATCCAGACTCATATCCCAGCCAAGACTCTGCAAGTCGCGCGCTTTGCGCTCCTCAATGGCCTTGCTCCAGATGAACTGCTCAACATCGGGGTGATCGACGTTCAGGATGACCATTTTGGCCGCCCGACGTGTCTTGCCACCACTCTTAATCGCACCGGCCGAAGCATCGGCACCGCGCATAAAACTCAAGGGGCCAGAGGCAGTACCCGCACTCTTGCCCAAAGGCTCTACCGAAGATCTAATAGGACTAATATTAATGCCGGAACCGGAGCCACCTTTGAATATCATGCCCTCTTCGACATACCAGTTAAGAATGGCTGGCATAGTGTCTTCGATACCGAGGATGAAACAAGCGCTCGCCTGCTGGGAACGTCCGATAGCACCGATGTTAAACCACACGGGGCTGTTGAAGGCGGCCCGCTGCGTAGCCAACACATACTTCAGCTCTTCGCGATAATCTTCGGCCTCGGCGTCAGATTCAAAGTATCCTTCTTGCAATCCC
Organism: Candidatus Saccharimonadota bacterium; assembly: GCA_036743655.1. Taxonomy (GTDB): domain Bacteria; phylum Patescibacteriota; class Saccharimonadia; order Saccharimonadales; family UBA4665; genus DATHNF01. The sequence goes on along the minus strand of DAINPB010000001.1, from coordinate 10,042 downwards.
TGTCGAGTAATTGTATCTGCAACACGATCGATCAGATCACGGAGTGAACTTTCGCGGCCCTTAGTGCCCGGCGTACCGGTGAAATACTTCTGCGCCACAATATTGATAGCGTTGAGCGACCAACCTTCCGGAAAATCAACATCCCGTTGCTCAAACACCGGTGTATCATTCATCGGATTCTTAATAATCGAATCGCGCTTCACCCACGTCAGTTGATCGTAAGCTTTGCTTTTTTTGGGGGTGAAGAACCGCGCCACCCCTAGGCTGGTTGTCTGTCCCATAATAGTAGTACCCTCTTTTCGTTAACGACACTCGGCCAGCGGCGGTTAACCGTCGGTCGGATGTCCTGATTTTTATTGTTTTAAAGTGTTTATTTGGAGTCCCCGAGTTATCCGGCTCTCAACGGATAACTGTACGTGAGCTCGCTGCGACCTCGAAAAGTGCTTATAGTATATTCGAAACCGGAGCGAGCTGTCAAATAAATTGCCTGGATTCATAGATACTTGCTGTATATGAATCTGTTGTCGGCCTTATTTGACATCTTCGACTATATGCTTGCCCTGTTTGACCAGCGATAACTCCTTCTCGAAACCGGCAATATCCTTGAAGCGCCGGTAAACGCTGGCGAAACGAACGTACGCGACCTCATTCAGCCGTGCCAATTGTTCCATGACCAACTCGCCAACGCGAGCGGAACGAACTTCTTGGTCGCCACAGGCGTAGAGTTCCTGCTCGATGGCGGTCACTACTTTTTCTAATTCCAGACTGGTGACGGCTGTTTTTTCACAGGCTCGATACAGTCCGGCAAGTAGTTTCGCGCGGTTAAACAGTTCCCGGGTGCCGTCGTTCTTAATAACGATCAGCTGCGGCCGTTCCAAACGTTCATACGTGGTGAAACGGCAGCCACAGGTTACGCACATGCGGCGGCGGCGAATGGCTTGGCCTTCTGCCACGTCACGCGACTCAATGACTTTGATGTCGTCGCTTTGGCATTGGGTGCATTTCATGCTGCCTCCTTATTCTTGGTGCCTGCGTCGGCAGATTCTGGAAACTTGCGGCTGGTTTTTAGAATAATCGCCTTGCGGCGTGCTAAAAACCGTTGCTTCTAGTTCAGTCTCTGCGGCCATGTTCGTGCACGAACGAAGCCCCGCGCTATTACAAAATTTGTGCTCATGCTAAACGTTCACATTATGTAATTTTCGGCTGCACCAATAGGTTTAATGTGCGCACACCGTATGTTGTTGTTTTCCACATATAGTGGTGTGTCCCCCTAATATACCCCCAGCTATAGCGCTTTGCAAGCAATTTAACGGTGTATTATTTAGTACAGGTGTTCGGGGAAAGAGAGCATGCCCGCTAGGGCATTCCGTATATCCCGCATTAAAGACAAACTGATTAAAACCTCACTGGCTGGTATGCCGCGTGACGAGGACTGTTTGAGGAGTGTATACGACGAGTTCCGCAGGAACCGGAATACTAGGTAGTGAGGTTTTAGTAACGTTTGTCGCCCATGCGGTGGCTTTTTCGGTTCCTTTTTGCCACCAAAAAGGAATGACAAGAGAGTGAGAAAAAGAGAAATAATTTAGGTTTTAGGATTTGGTGATGTCTTTGAGGAACAAGCTGTTACTGTTATCGGGGTGAAAACTAAAAGCAACCGAGCGAGACCCGTCGGCTGTGCTCGAGTAACAACGGGCTACGGAGCAAGCGTCGCGTTTATTCTTTGGTTTCGTCGTCGTCGGAGTCAGTGGTTTCGTCGTCTTTGCGGCGGCGGATGCGGCGCAGGAAGGATGGTTTGTCGAGGTCTTCTTCTAGGCTGCTGGTTACTACCTCAGCGTCGTCGGAGGATGAGATGCTGGGGGTTTCGTCGTCGGTTTCTTCGTCGCTACTTGTCTTCTTGTCTTCGTCGATGGCCCAAATGTTCGGCATGGGGGTATCTTTGTGGAAGTCGTCGTGGGCGGTTGTTTCTTGGTCGTCGCCGAGGTTCATGTCGATTTCGGACAGTGTCTTGTCTTCTTGTTTGGTGGTCGGCGCTGCCTTTAGCTTGGCGCTGGTGTTGACTGGCTCATCGGCACGCTTGGCGTAGTATGAGGCGTCGAAGCCGGTGGCGACAACAGTGATGATGACTTCGCCCTCCAGATCGGGATTGATGGTGGCGCCGAAGATGATGTTGGCCTCGGGATCGGCAGCGGTAGTAATAGCTTCGGCGGCGGCGTTGATCTCGTGCATCGACAAATCATTGCCACCAATGACGTTGAATAGAATGCCGCGGGCGCCGTCGATAGAGACTTCTAGCAGTGGCGACTCGATAGCTTGCTTGGCAGCCTCCACAGCTCGGTTCTCACCGTTTGCGCGACCGATACCCATTAAGGCTGAGCCGGCCTTGCTCATGACGGCTTTGACGTCGGCAAAGTCGAGGTTAATCAAGCCGTGGACAGTAATAAGATCAGAAATACCCTGGACACCTTGGCGCAAAACGTCGTCAGCCACCTTGAAGGCTTCCATCAACGGCGTATCGCGGTCGATGGTTTGCAGCAAACGATCATTGGGAATAATAATCAGCGTGTCGACGGCACTGCGGAGTTTGTCGATAGCTATGTCGGCGTTCTTGCGGCGCTTCTCGCCTTCGAAGGCGAATGGCTTAGTAGCAAAACCAACCACCAGCACGTTCATCTCACCGGCAATCTTGGCCACGACGTGACCGGCACCACTGCCCGTACCACCGCCCGCACCGATAGTTACGAAGACCATGTCGGCGCCTTCGATGGCTTGGCGGATTTCTTCGCGGGATTCTTCGGCAGCGCGCTCGCCGACGGCTGGATCGGCACCGGCACCGAGGCCGCGGGTGGCGTCTTTGCCGATGTGGATTTTCTTGTTGGCCTTGGAGTGATGAAGGGCTTGGGCGTCAGTATTGATGGCGATGAACTCGACATTCTCGATACCTGCCTCAACCATGCGGTTGATGGCTGCACCGCCGGCACCACCAACACCAATAACTTTGATCTGGGCAAACGTTTCGATAGCTGGCTCAACGACTTGTGGCATAATTATTCCCTCAACACCTAGATTTATGTTTCGTAGTATACGCTAGCTATCCCTTAAGTTCAACAAATTTGTCCGGGCAAACTAGGCGGATTTACAGCCGTTTACGGTTTTGTGATTTATGTATACAGGCCGGTGTGCGCTTTGCCCAAACCGTCTACGGCTTACTATTTTTGTGTTCGAGCACTGCGTCAGCTTGCTGGCGGCGGAGTGCACAACTAACGGCCAGGACGAAGTAAACCGTGAACGTCAAGGCAGTTAGGCTTTGGCCAACTATAAGCGATACGCTACTTAGGCTAATGAACTTGAAAAGAACTATGATGATTGCAACGTAGCGTATGGTCATGCCGAGCAGTGACAAATCCTCGGATGATTTCGTTCGATATATACGCCTGGTTTGCAGCACCATATCGATGTTGACCGCCGCGTACGCGATAAGCGTGAGCCAGTCTAGGAAATCCATAGTCTAACGTTTGAAGCGACCAAGCACATTTGTCAGTAAAGCTTTGGTGCTTTGGGCTGCCTTGCCGCCGTAGGCGGGCGGTAGTGATGGCAGGAGCAGCATGTCCAGCAGCATCAAGCCGATGACGGTGATGAAAGTCTGGTCTTCGACAGTATCAACCAGGCCGCCAATGCCCTGCAGCTTGCCGACACGGGCAGGCAGCTGGAGTTTTTCGCGGGTAAATTCGTCAATTCCGGGTAGCTTGGCGGTGCCGCCGGTCAAGACAATGCCGCCGGGTAGTTTGCGGGAACGTTTGATCTTCTGGAGTTCTTTGTCTATATATTCTAGGAGTTCTTCGACGCGAGCTTCTACTACCAGTGCAACTTCCTCGGCGTCGAAGGTGTGGGTTTTGTCGCCGCTCTTGATACTGATGGGGCTCTTCTTGGCGCCGGGACGCAGGCTGGCGTGTTTGACCTTTACCTCTTCGGCGATATCGATGTCAGTCTTCAGGCCAATCGCCAGATCGTTGGTGATGTGCTGGCCGCCCAACGGTAGTACGGCGATGTGTTGCACTTCGCCGTCTTCTAGGACGATCAGATTGGTGGTACCGGCGCCGATGTCGATCAAGGCTGTACCGGCTTCGCGCTGTTGGCGAGTTAGTACGGCTTCGGCAGCGGCCAGGCCGGAAACGGTGTGGTGAGTGGCCTGCATTTCGGCTTTTTGGAGCGCCATATCCAGGTTGCGCAGATTCGGTGAAGCAGCTGTCACAATATGCGCTTCAACCTCGAGGCGAACACCGTGCATGCCGACTGGATCTTTGATGTTGCGCTGGCCGTCCAGGCTGTAGTTCTTGGCGAAGAATTGGATGATTTCGCGGTTCGGTGGCAGGCTGACGATGGTGGCGGCCTCTTCGACGCGCAAACGATCCTCGCCCGTGATTTCGCGGTTGGCGGCGCTGATAGCAATAACACCTTCGGAGTTGAGGCCGCCGACATGTGAACCGTTGACGTTTATGGTTGCCTGCTTGATTGATTTGCCGGAAATCCGCTCAGCTTCGGTTACGGCGTGCACAATCGCCTCTGCAACTTCATCAACATGCACGACTGCACCGCGACGCATCCCCTTATTGGGCGCGTGACCGTGGCCAATGATAGAGGGCATGCTGCTGCCGTTTGGATCAAACATGCCAACCACGCAGCGCACCGCGCTGGTACCGATATCGAGACCTATGAAGTATTCTTGGTTTGAGCCGTTCATCTGGCCACCAGTATAGCGCTAGTGCTCGCTAATGAGCAAGCGCACCTCTTTTGTTTTGGGCAAGTTTGTCGGCTGTTATATGTCATGAATTTTAACCATCCTGGATTGTTGCAAACCATGGCTGTCATTATTGAACATTGAAGTAGTTAAACTTATAGGTAGTAGCGGCCGGCGTGCCTCCGCCTATACCGAAGGTAAAGGTGGTGCTGGTGGAGCTCATAAACGGCATCAAGGCGGCGCTGGCTTGGTCAAATCCGGATACTACCGGCCGCGGCGCGGCGCCAAAGCTCACCGTGAACGTACACCAGGTTCCGGTCGTCACACCCGCACCGGTGGTAACCGTAATGGTGCCGGAGGTGTCGTTACCGGAGCTGACACTACAAGTGGCGCCAGTACCGGCACTGGCCTGGGCTGTCGGCGAAGTTGGAGCTGCAGAGCCAGTGATGATGTGGCCGTTGACGGTTAGCGTGCCGTTGATGGTGGCATTCTTGACGGTCAGGTTGCCCTGGTAGTCGATGGTTGCCAAGGCAGCGCCGGTAGAGTCTTGGGCCTGGAGAATGTTGCCACTGCTCTGCCCTGCGACGGTTTGCACGACGATGCCACTGTTGGTGGTGCCGCCGGTGCTGACAGATATCTGATAGCCAGCTTGAGCCGTCGTCAAGGCGCCGATACTCAGTAGGTTGCCGGGGCTACTGGTACCGATGCCGACGCTGGTGTTGGCCGTACAGCCGTTTACACCGTTGATACAGCCGAGTACCAGGCTGTTGCTCTGGTTCACTACGGCGTTGGTGCCGATGGCGGTGGCATTTTGCAGCTGCGTAGAAGTGCCGGGGCCGGAGTTGTAGCCGATGAAGGTGTTATTAGAGCCGGTGGTGTTGGCATTGGCGGAGGTAGCCGTTTGGCCAGCCTGATAACCAATACCGATGTTGTTACCGCCAGTAGTATTGAATTGTAGGGCGTTCACACCCAGGGCAGTGTTGTTACCGCCGCTGGTGTCGACTGACAGTGCAGCACTACCAAACGCCGCATTGTTACCACCAGAGGTATCATTTGCCAGCGCATTAGGCCCTATGCCCGTATTGGAAGTACCGGTAGTATCATTCAAACCGGCATTGTTACCGTAGAAGGCATTGGAGTTGCCTGTCCCCAGGAATGGATTGCTTTGGATACTCACCGATGCTGTCGCGACAGTAATGAGTTTAACTGAGATGTTGGAGACTGTGCCATTCCAGTTGGTGCTGGGAGTAAAGGCCAGGTTACCGGTTGTAGTAGCCGAAATAACCTGGACCTCAGTAGCATCGTTACCAGTTATGGCTGTGCCGTTGGTGCCGCCGATAGATGGCGTGACAGTCTCGCCAGCCGTAGGACTACCGGTGATAGTGAAGCTTACCTGGTAAGAGTTGCCAGCGGTTATTGTCAGGGCCGGGGCTGGACTTATAGGAGTTGCGGCACCGGCACTATGAGTAATCGTGGCCGAAGATCCGGTTAGTCCATTAGTTGCCCAGTTACTGCCGGCCGAGAAGCTTTCGGCAGCAGTGAACAGCTCAGCGCCGGCACTGGCGGCGCTGCCGCCGCCAAATGATACCAGGTTGCTACTTGCGTTAGCTGCTATAAGGTTCGTGCCGGTAGCGTTCTGAACACGGAAAGCGACAGCAGAGTTTGTCTTGCTCTTAAATAAGACAGTCCCGGTAGCACCAAGGTCATTCTGTACATCCAGGCTGCCGCCGATGTTTACGCTGCCGCCCACTGTCAACTGGCCGGCAACCGAAGCGTTGGCGTCTACTTGCAGCGAGCCACCTTCAAGACTGTGAGCCAATACGGAGACAGATTCTATGCCGCCTAGGCTATAGGTCTGGAGTTCGCAGCCGATGGCGTTACCAGGTGTCTGGGAACAGGCAGTGGCGTTGCCGACTTTACCGGTATAAACGTCATTGCCAGCGACAAAGATCGAGTTAATGCTAAGGCCGGTGCTGCCGGAGTTGGTGGAGCCGGAAGAGTCGGCACCACCTAGATAGGTTGGGGTGGCTGGGTTAGCAACATCGTAGGCTTGCAATTCACAGCCTATGGCGCCTCCAGGTGCTTGGGAACAAGCTGTCGCACTATTACCAGTTGCGCTCACGTAAACGTAGCGGCCAGAGCCTGAAACCGTGATATCTGCGGCGTTGCTGCTGCCAGAATTGGTGGAGCCGGAAACGTCGGCGCCACCTACAAGGGTTGGAGCCGTCGGATTACTGATATCGTAGTCCTGGAGTTCGCAGCCGATAGCACCGAGACCGGCTGTGCTCTGAGTACAAGCAGTGCCGCTGCCACCCTTAGCGACATAGGCGTAACGGCCGGAGACGTAGACGGAGTTGAAAGCACTGCTGTTGGAGTTGGAGTTTGTCGCACCCGAAGCATCCGCACCACCGACATAGTTCGGGTTACTTGAAGTTGAAATATCATATACTTGTAACTCGCAACCGATGGCGCTACCAGCAGTTTGGGAACAAGCACTAGCGCTAACACCAGCTGCAGCAATATAAGCATAACGGCCCTGGACGTAGACGGAATTAAAGGTATTGTTACCCGTGTTAGAGTTGGTCGAACCGCTAGCATCCGCACCGCCAACGTAGGTTGGCGTGGACGGGTTGGTAATATCATATACTTGTAACTCGCAGCCAATGGCGCTGCCGATAGATTGACTGCAGCCCGTCAGACTGCCAGCTTTAGCAATATATGCGTAGCGGCCGGAGACGTAGACGGAGTTGAAGGAACCATTGCCACCACCTGCGTTTGTAGAACCGCTAGCATCAGCACCGCCGACATAGGTCGGAGTGGACGGATTGGAAATATCATAGACCTGCAGTTCGCAGCCGATGGCGTTGCCGGCACTCTGCTGACAAGCAGTACCACTACCGCCCTTGGTCAAGAAGGCATAACGGCCCGAGACGAAGACCGAGCTGAAGACCGCACTACCAGTGCCGGAGTTGGTCGAACCTGCCGAGGTGGCACCGCCAATATAAACTGGGCTGGCCGGGTTAGAAACATCATACACCTGCAGTTCGCAGCCGATGGCGTTAGTGGCGGTCTGGGCACAAGTACCAGAGTTACTGGCCGTGGCAACATATTCGTAACGGCCGGAGACGAAGACCGAGTTAACGTCAGCGTTACCGGTACCGGCGTTAGTCGTGCCAGTAATATCAGCACCACCGACGTAGTTGATGTTACTGGCAACACTCAAGGCACCATTAACGCCGACATCCCCGCCCAGCTGCGTATTGGCTCCAACTGTTATGCCGCCGGCAATGACTGTGTCGCCGTTAACCGTAGCATTGCCAAGCGTTTGGAACGTACCGGCCACGACACCGCCGGCTTCAAGCTGTTGGGTATACGTGCCGCCGAGATCGATCGTGAATAAGTTACTACTGCCTGAATTAGCACTAGTGACGTACGCGTAGCGGCCAGAAGCGAAGACCCAGCTCATGGTATTGCCACTACCGACAGGGACAGTACCTACCGAAGCAATGCTGGCAGCATTGGAGACGTCGTAAATACCAAGTGTGTTATTGCCCGCTTGGGCGACATAAGCATAGCGATCCTGGACATAGACCGAGGCAGCGTTGGCACCGGTGTTAACGCTAGATACGAAGGCCAAGCTATTCGGGTTGGCAATATCGTAGATAGCAAGTTTATTACTGTTAAACCCTGTGACATAGGCGTAGCGGCCCTGGACATAGACACCGCTGGGCTGGGTAACACTGTTTACATTAGTAGCAATGCTGCCCAAGGCGATTGGGTTAGCGGGTGTAGAAATGTCGTAGACAGCTAGCGTGACGGCATTCTTGTTAACAATGTAAGCGTAGTGGCCTTGGATAGAAATGCCCATAAGCTGCGCGGCACCGCTGGCACCGGTATTGACATCGCTGCCCACTTGGACGGGGTTGGCCGGGTTGGAAACGTTGAAGACCGCTAGATCTTGAGTAACAGCAGTTTTATCTTTAAAGATCACATAGGCATAACGGCCTTGGACTATGATCTGGCCTAAGGCCTCATTACCAGTAGAGGTGATTGGAACGCTGCCTATCTGTGTCGGACTGGCCGGGTTGGAGATATCGATTATACGCAGCGTGCTGACATTGCTGCCATTCGTATCAATCAGATAGGCGTAGCGGCCCTGGACATAAACTGAAGCAGCTGCGTCATTGTTAGACACTAAACCACCTATGCTGACCGGGCTGGCCGGGTTGGAAACATCATAAATATCAAGGATATTGCCAGTGGCGGCGTTTGAGTCAGCTACATAGGCGTAGTTGCCCTGTGTATAGACTGCCCCAGGGGTCGTTGCAGGGGTTGCTGTAACCGTTGTTGATGAAAGAACCGCGCTGGCTACCGAGCCGCTAACGTATAGCTGGCCAGTAGGCGTATTGGTGCCTAACGCACCGATGTTTATACGTAGGTTACTAGTATCGGCAGCCAGCAGACTGGTGCCGGTACTGTTTTGGACTTGGAAGGCCGTGGCCGAGTCGTTACTGGCTTGTGGTTTTACAAGTACTGTTCCGGGTGTACCGGTGCTGGTTTTGGCGCCGCCTTGCAAGAGAAGGTTACCGCCAGCATTCACGCCGCTGCCACCGGCGTTACCACCGCTCAAGGTTAACTGACCGCCGTTACTGCCTGTACCGCCACCGAAACCAGCCCCAGCCTGCAGGGTTAAGCCGAAGCCAGTGATGGCGCTGCCCACTGGGATAGTACCGATACTAGAGGTTTGGTTAAAAGTAACAGTGCTGGTATTCAGGTTGAGTGTGCCGCCAGCATTACCAACGTTAACCGTGCCTGAGTTCAGCGAAATACCGGTGTTGCCTTGAAGGGTGGTGGTGCTACCGGCACTATTAGAACCGATAGTCACAGCCTGGGCAGCGCCCGAGGTATCGGCAATGTGGACAGTACCGGCTAGTGCTGTCGCGCCAGTGACACCAATGTAATTTATGGGGGCGGCAGTCGTGGTATCTACTCCCAGAAGCATGTTGCCGGCGGCGTTTTGGACCTGGAAGGCAGTTGTACTGTTGACGGTGTTCTGGAATAGCACCGTGCCGCCTACGGTCAAGTTGCCACCTGTCGTGGCGGCAGCGGGCGGCGTCACCTGGTTTGTCCAGGTGAAGTTCGTGCCGTTATCGATAATCGAGAGTGTGCTGGCCGAGACTTCGTTGGAGAACCAGGTCGTGCCGCCATTCGTTGACGCAATTTGTTCATAAAGAGCATTGTAATTGTACGTCGTGATCCCGCCAGGCCCCACCACGGCCATCATTTGGTTCAGCGAGTTATAGCTAT